>CACYQT010000096.1 GCA_902776645.1 uncultured bacterium
GGCCTTGCTACCACTCGAAACAGGAGGTAGCGAGGGCGTCCCCGCCCTTGACAAGGCCGAGACGGCCTTGCTACCACTCGAAACTGGAGGTAGCAAGGGCGTCCCCGCCCTTGACAAGGCCGAGACGGCCTTGCTACCACTCGAAACAGGAGGTAGCAAGGGCGTCCCTCGAAACAGGAGGTAGCAAGGGCGTCCCCGCCCTTGACAAGGCCGAGACGGCCTTGCTACCCCCGACTTTTGCAATGTGATCATCATCAACACCAAACACTATAACAACTGGATGAAACCATGAACTGCAAATTCCTACGACGCTTTTCAATCATCTCGTTCCTCCTTGTCTGCTCCTTGCAGCTACTGGCCGTCCCCATGCCGGAAGGCTGGAAACAGGCCGCCAACTGCCGCAAGGACGAAGGCAACTTCACCGCAACCGTCTCCGGACAGGAGCCTTTCGACATCATCATCCGCGGCAAGGCCAGCGAACGCAATGTCAAAGTCACGCTCGCGCCCAACGAAATCAAGGCTGTCGAACTGCTTGCGGCCAACAAGACGGCGGATCTGAAAATCACCCGCACCTATCCCGCGCCCGCCGCGCCGCAGGCCAACGTCGAATACACGGTCAAGATCCGCGACAACGAATGGTCGTTCTTCGTGGACGGCGCGCTCCGCGCCATCATGCCGTCGGTCTTCGCCCTGCCCGGCACCGTCAGCGTGCAGAACGAGCAGGCTGCCCGCCTGCAGGGCGCGGCGAAATTCCTCCCCGTCCCGAAAGTCTCCTTCCTCACGAATTTCATGATCGAGGAAGGCGCCCCCAACGAACTGTATCCATGGAACATCAACACGGGAACATGGCGTCTCCATACCGCTCTGCAACAGGCGCTTATCCGTCCTGAAACGGATCAGGCCAGCACGAAGCGCGCCCCGCTGACCGCCGACAAGTCGCCGAATTTCTATTCGTTGAAAGGCGGCGGCGCCAACGTGGACAACGTCATCACCACCGGATACGATTTCTACGACAACTACTCCATCACCTGCTCCATCCAGCTGGAGAAAGGCGAAGGCGGCGTCGTCTTCTACCATCGTGACGAAGTCCTCCCGCCGCCGGCCGAAGGCAAGGAGGCCCCGAAGCCCGATCCCGCCAAGGCCGAATTCTACGCCTTCACCATGCGCATGAACGTCCCGTCGGACGGTCAGCATGAAGTCCGCCTCTGGCATCAGAAGAACGGCGTGAAACGCCTCCTCGCCCGCGCGGAAGTCCCGCTCTACGCCAACCAGTGGTATCTGCCCGGCGTCGCCGCCCACGGCGATGAAATCATCTGCTATCTCGACCATTACGAACTCTTCCGCGTCACCGAGCCGCTGCCCGTCGGCGGCAAATTCGGCATGTTCCTCAACACGCCCGAAGAAACCCGCATGGATGACGTGACCGTCAAGCATTTCGCGGACATCAAGCTCGAAACGCCCGAAGGCATCCAGTTCAACATGCTCCATTCGGAAGGCAATGTCGCCCACGGTCTGGACGCCGCCAAGAAGCCGCAGATCACGATGACGGACGACGCCCTGTTCGCCCTCGGCCACACGCAGTCCGTCAACCGCGTCTTCGAAGCGACCGTCGAGCCGAAGAGCAACGGCTGGACTCTCGGCCTCGCCACCGAATGGACCGCCCACGCCGCCCCGTCCACCCGCTTCTCCATCGCCCGCAAGGCGGACAACTCCGCCGAAACCTATACCCTGTATACCGCCACGCCCGGTCAGGAGAACAAAGTCATCGAAACGTTCGAACATGCTTTGACGGACGCCGAAAAGAAGGCGACCTCCTTCAAGCTCATGCTGGACGCCACGGAAAAAGGCAAGCTCCGCGCGTTGAAGGACGGCAAGCTCGTCTTCATCTGGCAGCGCGGCAACGATTTCGTCGGCGCCAACGCCCTCTGGACGGCGCAGGGCACGACGGCCATCTTCTCCAATCTGAAACTCAATACGGAACGCGTTCAGATCAAAGAGCTTGAACAGAAGAATCCGATTTTCAAGACGGACAGCTTCATGCGCCATTGGGCCTCCCCCGAAGGCCAGTGGATCGCCGGAAAGGCCAACGCCATGTGGCACAAGGGCGACTTCTTCTCCGATTTCTACATCAAGCTGCCCTGCATCCCGAACAGCGATTTCAACGTCGCCGTTCCGGACGACGCGGACAACGGCCCCGTCTCCATCGTCATCAAGGACGGCAAGATCGTCTTCTCCGTGAAGGAATTCAAAGACAAGGACGCCGTCGTGCAGGAGTTCGCGCTCGTCCCGCCGGAAGGCAAAGGCATCGAGACGCTCGACTATGAGCTCTACCACGAAGGCTACTGGCTGTGGATCGACGTCGCCGGCAAGACCGTCCTCCGCCACCGCTTGACGGGCAGCCTCCGCTCCATCGGCACCCGCGCCCGCGTCATCGGCATGGGCATCCCCGAGCTCGCACGCTCCAAAGTCACCCGTACCAACGTGATAGACGAATTCTTCAACGAATCGCCCCACGACTGGCTCGCCAACGGCGGCGACTGGCAGATCATCAATCGCTTCCAGTGCACGCCGTCGTGGTCCCACATGATCGGCGAGGCCCATGAAAGCCTCGGCGCCTTCTGGAGGAAGCAGATCTTCAAAGGCGACATGGTTCTCGAATTCTACGCGGGCTCCCGTCAGGGCGCCTACGACGAGATGGGCAACCTCAACTGCACCATCATGGCGCAGGACAACACCGCCAATTCCGGCTACACCGTCGCCTGCACGGAATGGGATCAGAACCTCTCCCAGAACTGGACAACCATGTACAAGAACGGCATCCCGCTCCAGAAGTCGGAAGCGTATCTGGTTCCGCGCCGCCGCAAGGGCCTCGTCCGCAAAGTCTTGAATCCGTTGATCGCGCAGGGACGCCCCTACCACGGCGCATGGTACTACATCAAATTGCGCAAGATCGGCGACAAGCTCGAATACTATTTCGACGACGAACTAATCTTCACGCAGAAGGACACCGACGTCCTCAACGAAGGCATCGTCGGCATCTGGACGTTCATCCACAGCATGACACTCGCCCAGATCAAGATCACGTTCGACGACGTCCGCCCGCGCCCCGTCCTCGTGAAGATGCTTCCGCTGGAGGATCCCAAGCCGCTGCCCGCCCCCGATCCGTTCAAGTGGAACACGGCCATCGGCCTGTTCAACGTCGATCCGCTCGCGGCGTCATACTGGACCATCAACGACAAGGTCGGCCAAAGCACGTTCACGCCGTTCAAGACGGCCGACGGCGGTAGCGCCTTCTTGTATCACAACTGCCTGGGATCCGGCAATATGCTGACGGCCACCACCGGCGGCGCCACCGCGGAGAAGCTCTCCAACATCGCCGGCTGGCAGATCAAGCTGAAACGCACCGAAAAGGCGCGCTTCAACATCATGTATGAAATCTGCTCCAAGAACGACAAAGGCGAATACACCGCCAACCGCCATTGCTTCCAGCATGTCTCCGGCGATGAATTCACGGACAACCAGTGGCGCATGATGGGCCACAGCGATGTGCCGCCCGTCGCGCAGGTCACGGCGGAAGACAAGGATTGGACGACCGTCACCGTCTGGATCCCCGGCCGCCTGCGCAGAGCGGATGACGCGACATCGCAACGACTTGTCCGCCTCGTCGGCTTCGGTATCGAACAGCTGGACGCCATGATGAACGGCATCTGGGGCAACGGCCCGGGCTCCGCCTACGCCGTCGGCGAGATCACGCCGATCTTCTATGACGCGCCCGTCATTTCCGCCGAAGAAGGCGCATCCTTCAAGGTGTCCTCCGATGTCGCCGATTCGAAATTCTCCCTCGAAGCCACCAATCCGCAGCAGCTGAAATCCATGCTGGACGCCGTCTCCAAAGTCGGCCTCAACACGGCCACGCTCCAGCTGACGCTGAAGGACCGCAAGCTCACCCGCAAGCTGGCCTGGATCAAGCTCGCGGACGCCATCCCCTACACCTTCGCGTGGGACAAGAACCTGCCCGACGCCATCCGCCTCGCCTGCAGTACGGAATATCCGGACCCGCGCATGGCGAAATGCTCCGTCACCTTCGCAGGCCAGAAAATGGACGGCTTCCCGGAAATCGACGGTTCCCGCGTCCTCCGCATCCCCCGCAACGACAAGCTGATCGCCGCCGCCAAGACCGGCAAGCTCAACTTCAAGGTCAAAGTCGGCGAAGAGCCCGCGAAGGACATCGCCCTCGAAACCGCCGCGAAGGACCGCGTGAACGGCGCCCCCGCCCTCATGAAGCTCGACGGTTTCACGCCGTTCTTCACCTCCTTCGAAGACGGCCCCTCCCCCATGCTCCAGTTCGCCAACTTCCCGCGCATGCGCGTCGAACACGATCCGTCCAACGGGCAGAACCGCTATCTGATGGTCCGCAACACTGGCTACGGGCAGGCCCTTGAAACCAATTTCAACATGGCCTACTCCGTCGCGCAGTATCCGATCGTCCAGTTCCGCTACCGCGCATGGGACATGGCGCAGATCTCCCTCCGCTTCTCCCGCAGCGAATCACACTACGTCAGACTGGCCAACAACGACTACACGGGCTCCGTCGCCGTCCGCGCTGGAAAGGATTTCATTCTCGACGAACAGTGGCATTCGTGGACAGGCGTCGTGGCCGACGCCTTCACGTCGAACACCTTCAACACGGCCCGCTATCTGCCGACACGCATGCGCTTCGGCTCCGTCGGCTCCCCCGACCAGACCGGCCGCTTCTCCAAGTTCGCCCTCGACGATCTGATCGCCGGCCCCGCCGCCCACACCATCGAGCAGATCTCCTTCACGCCGACGTATTATGACGCCGACGGCGTAAAGGACGTCTTCTTCGGCGTGACACACGTCAATTCTCCCTACTACGATCTCACGCCCGCCGAACAGCAGGCCATCGCCTGGACGCGCGTCGAGCCCGGCGCGAAGATCGTCCCGCCCGCCGAAGGCCTCAAGCCCGGCATCAACCACATCGTCATCAAGGCGAAGGACGCCGCTGGCGTCGAATCCAACGTGATGGACCTCCCGTTCCTGTGGGACACGACCAATCTGACGATCAGCCACGCCGTGCGGGACTCCGCCGTCGACTACCATAATAAGAAGTCGCTTATCGTCACGATCGCCGATTCGGGCCTCTCCCCCGTCGCCGTGGACAAGCTGAAATTCTTCGTGCAGGATTCCTCCAAGGCCGTCGCCATCCCCGCGTGGAGCAACTACCTGCAGCACACGATGAGCGGCAACGCCCTCCATCTCAATCTGAATCATGCGTTCCTTTTCAGGAATTATCTTGACAAATCGAATAATGGCGATACCTTCAATCTCGTCATCGACGGCATCGAGGACGGCGCCGGGAACAAGATTCCCGCCTACACCGCCTCCTTCAAAGTCGATTACGCCTCCGACAAGAACGGACCGAACTGGTACGACCTGAAATTCGGTTCGTCCGTCGGTTGGTACTGGAACTGGGACGGCTTCCGCTGCGACACCCTCCAGGCGACGCAGGGCCAGCACAACCACATCCAGACCTGCCATCTCCCGAACTGCGGCGGCTACCTACGCAACGGCTCCTACTACGGCGCCGGCGATGTCACCATCGCCACGTCATGGAACGTCAAGCGGTATCCGTTCCTCTCATTCCGCGCCAACCAGCATGTCATCCGCGACGGCGCATCCTTCCATCTCATTCTCGCGGCAGCCGACGGCTCCGTCTACACCTACTCCCTCTTCAAGGCCGGTGGTGAATCCAACGAGCTGAACCTGAAGGAGAACTACACGTGGAAGGCCGGCGAAGTGAAGGCCATCACCATCAATGTCGCGCAGCTTCTCAAGGAACGCGGCGTGCCGCAGGAGACCATCGACAAGATCACCTTCACGTCCGTCCGCTTCCAGCGCCGCGGACTGCAACACAACGACATGCTCGACATCGACGACTTCTACATCCACGGCCTGCCGGACGATGCCTCCAAGCCCGATGTCATGAATCTCGAGACGTACGACGCCAGCGGCGTCGCCTCCGTCGAATTCACGGCCTTCACGCCGGACGGCAAGCCCGAATGGACCGTCTCCTTCGCCGACCAGCACGCCATCGATCTCAACAAGATCCGCGCGAAGTTCACCGCCACGGGCTCCCGCTGGATCCTCTGCCAGTCGAAGGACAAGGCAGGCAATCTCAACGGCGGCACATGGATCCCGATCTACGGCGTCTACACGCCGCCACCGCCGCCGCCCGCCCCGAAACCCGAACCGCCCAAACCGGCGGCTCCCGCTCCCGCTCCGGCGGCTGCGGCCCAGCCCGCTCCAGCTCCTGCTCCGGCGGCTCCTGCGGCCCAGCCCGCTCCCGCGGCACAGCCCGCTCCCGCGGCACAGCCCGCTCCTGCGGCGGCTCCCGCTCCCGTAGCCAAACCTGCGGCGGCTCCCGCTCCCGCGGCTCAGCCCGCTCCCGCGGCTCAGCCCGCTCCCGCTCCGGCGGCTCAGCCCGCTCCAGCAGCACAGCCCGCTCCCGCTCCTGCGGCACAACCCGCTCCTGTGGCGGCTCCTGCGGCCGCTCCCGCTCCGGCAGCCAAACCTGCTGAAGCGCCCAAACCGGCGGCGGCTCCCGCTCCCGCGGCTCAGCCCGCTCCCGCGCCTGCGGCTCAACCCGCTCCTGCGGCGCAACCTGCTCCTGCGGCGCAACCTGCTCCTGCGGCGGCACCAGCCGCCAAACCTGCAGCGGCTCCCGCTCCCGCGGCTCAGCCCGCTCCCGCGCCTGCGGCTCCTGCCGCGCAGCCCGCTCCCGCGGCGGCTCCAGCCGCCAAACCAGCCGCGTAGCGGCGACTGGAATTTAGCCGTGGGTGAAGCAAGCGCCTTCGGCGCTGCGAAACCCACGGAAGGCCAAATCCCAGCCGTGGGTGACAACCCATGGCCCATCGCCCGTAAGGGCGCCACATAATTATGCATTATGCATTATGCATTATGAATTGAAACACAAACAAAAGGATCTCTCATGAAGAAAGTCAGACTCGGTTTCATCGGTTGCGGCGGTATCGCCCAGTTCCATTTCAGCCACTACGACAAAATGAAGGACAAGGCACAGATCGTCGCCGCCTGCGATCTGATCCCCGAACGCGCCCAGGCCTGCGCCGATCGCTTCGGATTCGACAAGAGCCACGTCTATACCGATTATACGAAGATGTTCGAAAAGGAAAAACTGGACGCCATCCACATCTGCGTCCAGCCCGGCGCCCATGACGGCATGGAATTCATCGCCATCGACAAAGGCATCCCCTTCTTCTGCCAGAAACCGATGACCCTCGACCTCAAGTACGCCAAGAAGGTCCTCGCCGGCGTCAAGAAGAAGAAGCTCATCACGGCCGTCGGCCTCCAGTGCCGCTATGCCGACACCTTTGATTTCATCAAGAGCTACGTCGGGGCGAAAATCAGCCGCAACGAAATCGCCATGCTGTCCGCCTACCGCCTCGGCGGCTTCCCGATGGTCTGGTGGTGGCGCAGGAAGGAGCAGTCCGGCGGACAGGTCGTCGAGCAGACGATCCACAACTACGACCTCTGCCGCTATCTCTTCGGCGACATCGTCCAGGTCCAGTCCGCCTGCCGCAAAGGCGTCATCACGGACATTCCCGACAACAACGTCGAAGACGCCTCCTCCACGATCATGACGTTCGCCAACGGCATCATCGGCACCTTCAACACGGGTTGCTTCGGCAATGGCCCTGGCGACATCAACGTCTACACCCGCAAGGGCAAGATGTCCATCGGCCTCGGCGGCAACTACCGCATTGAAGAGCCCAACCAGGTCTTCACGGGATCGCCGTCTAACGACTATGGTTTCGACTGCGACCAGACCTTCATCGACGCCGTCCGCGGCGAAATCGACGCCGACGAGATCCTCTCCCCCTACTCCGACGCGATCAAGAGTCTTGCCCTGACGCTCGCCATCAACGAGTCCATGGACAACGGCGGCATCCCCGTCAAGCCCGCCCTCTAAGCCATTGAGCCATCCATAACGAAATCGCCCGCAGAGTCATGAAAGACACTGCGGGCGATTTTTTATACCAGAAACAGCTTTCCCGAATATTCAATGTTCATACCCCATTAGCATTTGTTTTAATTGTTCATCACATTTCAAGTCACTCCAACGAAATACTCCCGCATCTATTCCAGGTATAGTAAAAATACGCTTTTCGCTCCCTTGATGAGCAAACGGTCTTATTTGAATTGTTCCATCAGCGTATGCACTGATGAAATCCTTCTTATTATCCGGAAATGCACATTCAAGAGGTTCTGATTGATTATTATGCACAATTTCAACAGTCTCCCAATGGCCACGTTCTTCACCTAATATCCATTTGTTTATGAGTTCCCAAAGAAGAATATCACCATTCGTCGCATATCCGGCCAATATGATCCGATTACAAGTGAAGAATTGAAGTTTCGTTATTTTCCTTCCATTCGTTGGCAGACGCCATTGGCACTGACCTGTTTTAACAATTCTGACTCTTACCAATTTCTGATTATTCAATATTCCTCGTCTATTACGATCATTCCTATTAGCCATGTACCGCTCAGGCGAGTAACTTGCCGCAAAACGCGTATCAGCTGTACACATGGCGATTGCCTTGACTCCGCTATTATGCCCATCACAATAATTCAGTTGCTTTCGCTTTTCATCCCATGTATAGGCCTCTCCTTTTTTAGTCAATACGATGGCATTTCCATCGGGAGCCGGTTGTATTTCCGCTATTTTCTCTTTATCGAGTTTGCCAAGAAGAGACTTGGAAACAAATCGTTGTGTATTTTCTGGACAATCCATCTTGCATCTCGTATCAGTCTCCCAATCGACTTTATAGTATGTTCCGTCAGAGAATTGGCATTCAAGCAGCTCACCATTTTCAGGAAGCCTAACCGCATATACACGGTGTGGGAAATATAATGTCTTAATGCATTTTTCTTGAATTAAATCCCATATTTGAACTAACTTGCCTCCTGCTCCCAGTGCAGCGATGGCTCCGTTCTTGGTAAAGGCAACTGTTGCTATCTGACTATCATTTAGAGAAAGATTTGCCACACAGTCTTGATTGTTCACATCCCATACTTGGATAAAACCGCTTTCATATCCAACAGCAAGATAACATCCGTTTTCTGAAAACTTTCTTATGATTCCATCCATATTTGATTCTTTGAGCCGTTCTTCAAGCTTAATTCCAAGCCTCGACATCTCTTCAGTAGCAGAAGACAAGGAGATTATCTCTCCTTCGACGTCTTTTTCTATTAAATCATAACTGATAGTCGGCCATCTATACATTCTGTCGTCTATACTAATGATAAGGCAGTCATGTTTGTCAAAGCCTATTTGAATATCATCCGCTCGCTCAAGTTCACCGATAATCATCTGGCTCTGCGTCAGAAGATTTGTGATGGATACCAGACCATTTTTAGAAATAACAGCCATGGTGCAGTTGTCATGCGAGAAACTGATCCCGACAATCCGATCATGATGTTTATCATTGATCAGCGTTTCCTTTGTAATCCATGCATCATTGATATTGATTGTTCCTAAGAACTGTGTCTTGAGATGTTCGGAGAGCGAAATCTTACGTAAATCAAGCGATGACAAATTTTTCTCACCTTCCCCGACTGAAAGCCAGCAATTAAGAACATTGTGAACAAACCAATCCCCATCTATCCCTTCTTTCCCACGATAAGGCTTGAGCATTTCATTGATTGTTCCATTTGTCCCCCATGTCGCGTCCTTTCCTATAAATCGCAGATACTGAACAACTCCTTTATGAATCTTCTCATGATGCCAAGTGCGCTCCACTGAAAGATTATCCAATAAGCAATTATGGAGATGAACAGCTGCAAGATAATCACGGAATATCTGATGTGCAAAAGAAATTCTGCCTCTACCGGATTTTAAAAGTACCATCTCAGTGATTATTAAATCATATAAGTCATTAACTCTGTCTTTGCAAACACGAAATTTGCGTCGAATTCTTTTCAGATTCCCTGGCATCAACTTGCATAGGCAATGATCATTAACATCAATAATTACATTTTTCAATTCGGCTTCGAAATCATCCTCTTTCCATGAAACCGTATTTCTACGCTCGACATTATACGCCAACTCTGGTAATACACGGTCAATGGCCACCATACAGTCATATATTCGGTTGCCATCCACTTGATTACGTTCTACTAAAATTGCAATCTGGGACAAAAAATAATCATGCAATAGATCTGATGCATTGGTGATCGGCATAATCCAGTCCAAATATTCCAGTCCTGCGTGCCGTTCAACAATTGGACAAGTGCTGGCATAAAGAAGTGCCATCATCGGATTTTTGAGGAGTATTCGCAAGTTTTTTTGAGCTAAGATATTACGCCAATCTTCTGCGCGTTTTTCAAATAGTTTCTGAATCTGCTGTTCTCTGAGTTCGCAAGTTTTGATCATCCCGAAGTGGCTGAGACCATAATCCCGGAGAAAATCCAATCGGGACGAAACGATTATTTGAATGCCTTCAAATGTTGATAAATACTTGATCTCAGCGACATACCGTTGTGCACCTTCTCCAGAAAGCTCATTAAATCCATCAATAAACAGAACAAGGTCTGGATTTGAATGAGCTGAAGAAGTCAATTTGAAAAACTTATCCTTTGCACATTTATCCTCTGCTTTGTAAAGAGAATGAAGAACATATTCAAAAATGCTTTCATTATTTGCTCCTTCCCTAGCCTGAAGAGATATATAGACAGCAAGATGATGTTGTGAAAGCAACTCCCTGCATTCTTGAAACATCATCGTGCTCTTGCCCATGCCTCCATCACCCAGAATAAGCGCATTGCACGAGAGTTCAGGGTGGTTCCTCTTATCAGACCAAAGTTTCTTCATGACTCTATAAAGTGGAGTATGCTCTTCATTATTAGTATAATTTTCTCCATTTATTTCCAAATCTGTGAGAATATCTTTCATTATTTCCACATCAGAGAATAATCCACCTACAACAGCCAGACTATTACAGGCCTCTTTTGCGTTTGCAAGTTCCAAAGATACATCAAAAGTCCTTTGAGCTTCAAAAAGTTTTAATTGAAAAGGAAATAAAGAATCATTATCAGAATTTAATCGCACAAAAGGATAAACAGCCCAGTTTTTCCCCTGATACCATGCATGAACCTCGACCTTACCATCCCCTGTATCAAAATCAAGTTCTCCTGTTAGGAAACAAGATCTTGCATCTTTTTGAAGCATCAGATTTCCACACTGGCATTCAATGAACTTTTCCCTTTGCCAACGAATCAAATTCTCATGTTCATGCCCAGCAAGCCAAATCTGAACGTTATATGTACTAAG
Source organism: uncultured bacterium (assembly GCA_902776645.1). GTDB lineage: Bacteria > Verrucomicrobiota > Lentisphaeria > Oligosphaerales > Oligosphaeraceae > UBA1407. Next base: position 11,372 of record CACYQT010000096.1, read on the forward strand.
AAGATTTTCAACTTCATTACGTTCGCTTTGAGACAGAAAATCAAATGAATAATGTGTCAATATAATAGTCAGTTTACTGGGATTGCATTCTTCAAGAGCATTCATGAGTGCGTCTGTCCCGATAATGAAATCTCTATCATGTTCTTTATCATAGGTAATGGTTGAGTCAATGTGTAGAATATTCCAATGTTTTGTCGTTATGACAAAATGCGGTTTACGATACATATCAGCACGATCATTGCCCAATAGCTCTTTTGCAAATGCATGAAAAGCACATTGACCAGATTTCAAAAGTGACATGTCTTTTTCAGATATTACTCCTTGATTTGATTGATAGTAATCATTACTCCAATCCGTAAGACGTTTAATCAAAGCACTTCTCTCTTTTCCACCAATTTTCACATCATGATTCCCTGGAACGATAAAGAAACTATCCAACGGCACGTTTGCAGAAGAACATAATTGACGAATATAATCTGTAGCCATTGCATAATCAGAATTCCATTCTTTCACATCACCAGAACAAAATGCATAATCAAATGGCCTTTTTAGACTAACAATATATTCAGGCAATTTTTTACGCATTAGACGTGTATCTACCGCGATATTATTCCCCAAATGAAGGTCAGAAAAGTGAATCCATCTAATAATACTCAATTTATACACCTATAGATATTATATATATTATTTATAATATGATTATATCACAAAATGAATCCTTCTTGTTTGATCATATTATGACATAACCATACAATAATGCTATTATTTTTGAGTCGAATATACCACTTTTTTTTAATTTTTCAACGTTATATGCAATGTTAAAATTTCACATAAAGCTTAAGCAATGCCTAAAAGATAATATTTTGCCATATTGTAACGGTTAGAACAGAATGTTTATTGAGCTTAAATATGCAAGCAAAATCAAAGAACAGTAGAAAAAAAACACATTCGTAGAAAAAACAAAACCGCCGGTGAATGGTATATATGCACCATTCGCCGGCGGTCAAATTAAAAAATACCACGAAGCGGTTTATATCTTTATCTTTTACTTTTGGCTTTCAATTCTGCATAAGCAGCCATAGCTCCACGCAGTGGCATGAACAACCGCCGAGTCGCCGGGGCCGATGACTTTCCAGCATTCAGAATTCATTATGTACCAACAAAATCAATAGGAAATTGTCGGTCCGGCGGCGAGGCATTGATTGTCTTTTCAGTGTAATCCGTGTATTCTGTGGTTTCTAAATTTCGTGTCCTTTCGTGTCTTTTCGTGGTTCTCTCTGTTTTCGCTTTAAGCTTTAAGCTTTTGGCTTTCAGCTATTTTTCCTCCACACCATCTTATTGACCACCCCTGTATACGATTGTATCAACTTCACGACCTTCGTCGAAACATTTTCATCCACGTAGTTCGGCACGGGCGTGCCGTAGTCTTTGTTCTTCACCATCTCCACGGCGACGTCCACCGCCTGCAGCAGCGACGTCCTGTCGATGCCCGCGAGCACAAAACACGCCTTGTCCAAGGCCTCCGGCCGTTCCGTGCTCGTGCGGATGCACACCGCGGGGAACGGATGGCCCACGGAGATGAAGAACGACGATTCCTCCGGCAGCGTCCCGCTGTCGGAGATGACGGCGAAGGCGTTCATCTGGAGGCAGTTGTAGTCGTGGAAGCCCAGCGGTTCATGTTGGATGACGCGCTTGTCCAGCTTGAAGCCGCTCGACTCCAGCCGTTTCCGCGAACGCGGATGGCAGGAGTACAGGATCGGCAGGTCGTATTTCTCCGCCAGCGAATTGATGGCCGTGAAGAGCGAATTGAAGTTCGCCTCCGTGTCGATGTTCTCCTCGCGGTGGGCGCTCAGCAGCAGATACTTGCCCTTCTCCAGGCCA
>CACYQT010000097.1 GCA_902776645.1 uncultured bacterium
CAGCAGCTTTGTCCGTTCCTTCAGAAGAGCCATGCGGGCTTTGAGAAGATGTTCTTTCCGCTTGGCGAGATACGTTTCCGAAAGCCGTTCCAATGTTGGACGTTGCGTATAATAAATAGGTTGCACGTCCAGATTGAAATCATCGGCCTGCCCGGCGATGTTCTGCATGCGGAAATCAAAGGCGATGACGTTCTGCGGAAGCGGGCGTGCGATACGGTGCGGTTTGGAAACGGTGAACGACAATTCCTGCCATTCGGCGGTTGGTTGAGGCACGGCGTCGATGTCGATGAACGATTCCAGATTTTCAGGATGCTTGGAGACAAGGCGGAGCATGAACGGCAGTTTGTCATTGAGTCCCTTGGCGTTGCAGCGGATTTTCGCTTTGACGACAAGATTTTCCAGATTGAGGCAATTGTCGTTGTTGTAGGAAGTTGCAGGAATCGTGATTCGCAGGAAGACAGTCTGGTCATCCTGCGAATTCGTGAAAACGACATGCTGGCGGACGAATGTCACGCCGTCTTCCGTCAGCTTCTGTGGCGCGTCTTGCTGGACGGCGGAATAAAGGATGCGGTTGCCGAGCGGAATATCTGACGGGAAGTCCGTGATCAGCGACGGCTTGTTGTCGCCAAGCTTGTTTAATTCCTGCTGGAATTCTTCCTTCGTCGGGAAGGTGACGGTGGAAGGCATGTTTTTGACGGAAGCGGCGGTGATGGATTGAATCCACGGGCGGTCTGTGGCGGCCAGAAGTTCCGTCGCCTTGGCTTTGTCCTCCGCCCAGACTTTTTTGATTTCGGAAAGGGCGGTGATCCAGCGTTGAACTTGCAAAGTATTGGCGTTCAAGCGATTGAGTTCGACGTTCTGACGGTTCCAAAGATCCGTTAGCCGTTCGTATTCAATCGTGACGGCGTCCTTTTCGACTTTCCATTCCGCTTTGTCATGGGTGTAATTCGGGCCGTTCGGAAGAAAACGGACGTCATCGACGAGAAACGCGCCGTTGCCTTTTCCGTTGCTTCCAGGGAGGATTTGGAACTGAATGACGCTGTCGAATGAAAGTTTTGGCAGTTTTTCCGGATCACCGCCGCGGAAATACTGGAACGTTTCAACCGTTGCAGTGACAGCCTGCCATTCCGTCGTGATCGGAATTGGCTGGGCGGAATGCCATTCGATTCCGTCGTTCGTCAAGACACGGATCTGGACAGTGTCCGGAAGGTCGCCGTCCTGTCGGCGGACTTTGAATTGCAACGACTTGTTGCCGACAACAGGGCGGAACCGCGGCCAGTTGAAGCGAGACCACGGGCCTTTGTCGTATTTCAGCAGGATGGCGGCGTCCGTCCCGTCGGCTCCTGGTGTGGACAGTTCGGCGGATTTGGCGTTGCCGAGGCGGTCGATGTCAAATTGCCAGACGGCGCAGAAGAGGGACATCGGAAGAAGCAGAAGGAGAGAAGGCAGTTTCATGTTCATTTGATGTTATAATATGGTATAGGTTAGCGGATGGTCCAGACGATTTCGATTTGGCGTTTGGGGGCAGGCCATGGATTGTTCCATAAATAAATCAGCGAGCCTGCGATGACGTCTGGAACGAGTTCTGGCGGAAAGCGGAAACCGCCGATGTTGCCGAAGAAGCCGAAGCCGTCGAAGCGAAGCAATGAAATGAAATCCGTCTCGCTGCCGCGCACGAGCGTGATGGCGGATGAATCGCCTTCGAACGGTCGCGACGTGTTGGAGAAGGTGGCGTTGATGCGTTTGGTCCGTTCGGCTCCGAACCATTTTTCGCCTTCAGGCGTGACTTCCAGTGATTCGACCGGAGCATCGAAGCCGTTCAATGGACATGTAATTCCGAACGGCGCGAGGCCGCCAAGCCCAAGGAAGTTAACGGTATAGGAGCCATCTTGTTTGACGTTACGGAAATAGTGGAACGGGCAACCGCCTGTCTCCCACCAGATGCCGCCTTCATCGACGTATTGTTTGATGGCTTTCGCGATGTCGTGGAATTTGAACGTGTCGTTGCCGAGCATGTTTTCACTGCTTGGATTGACAATCGCAAATGGCCGATTCGCGGAAGACGAATCGGCAAGCGCTTTCATAAGCCCTTCCAATGTATTGATTTCAGTGATGGAAAGCCCTGTCCCCTCCAGTTGGGCGGCGAGACTGGATTTGATGGATTGCGCACGATTGTGGAAGCCCGGATTGTCGTAGGGGAGGAAGTTGAAAATGGCGATGACTGGTTGTGACGTTTTCAATTCTTTTGGGGATTGTGAGAGGAAGGCAGGCAGTTCGGCTTCCTTCTGGATATTGAATTGGGCTTTGAAACGGAGAAAACAAACGCGTGGTGGTTGTACAAAAGAGTTCAGAAGTTGCTTGGCAAAAGAGGATTGTCTAGCAGTTGAAGCCTCGCTGCTTGTTCCGAAAACGGTAGAGTAGGTCAGTTTTTTGTCGTTATGGGAAGGATGTATAGGTTCTTGGGGAGAAATTTTACCTTCCCAGTTGTTTGGCACAATTATACTTAAGTTAATGGCTCCAGAAGAGACATACACTCCGCGGACTTTTTCGTCTTCCAATCTCAGAGCGCAGGAAGAGATATTATTATTTGCATCATACAGCCTTGCGGCGCGGATGCGCGGGCTGGTGGCATAGAATCCGAAAGGCGGAAGTGTCTGTTTTTCAAGCCATTGTCTTTCATCAGCGGGCAGGGCGGTACGGCCGAGAAGCCCAGTGAGTGGAATCGGCTGGTCGCCTGTGTTGGAGACGACGAAGATGTCGCCTTCATAATGCGCATAGATGAGCCAGTGCGGCGCGGGACGGGAGGAATGTTCCTCCAGATAGGCGAAATCAAGCAACTTCTTGCCCGCGTAGTCTTTGCAGATGGATTTCTGGACGGCGTCCAGCCATGTGAGCCATTCCATCTTGTTTCTGTCCATCTGGAAATCAGGCCCGCAGATATCGCTGGTGGCGTAGCCGAAGGCGATGGCGGAGGCGAGCTGTTCCGGATTTCCCGTGAAATGGCCGAGATCGTGATTGGTGAAGAGGCATTTGTCATGTCCTAAGTATCCTAAAATAGGGAAGAACTGCCATTCGCCTTCCGGATAGTTGTATTTCGCGTGGCGTGTCTTGTATTCTCCCAATGCCGGTATGAGGCCCCACGACGCGCCGCAGATCATCGTCTCCATGTTGAGAAGGCGGTCATGGCCGTCTTCGCAGGCGAGAGAGACGAACGGCGCGTCCTCCATGGCAAGGGAGCGCATGCCTTCGCCGTTGGCGTACGGATCTTTCAGGAAGTCGTTGTAGCCGTAGCATGTTCCGCGCGAGCCGAATTGGTCTTGCAAAATGATGTCGCTCTTGAAAAGTTCCGTCATTTCATGCCTGACCTTTCGATGGGCCTTCTGGACTTCCGGATGGAAGAAGCAGATGGCGACGCCTTCGTTCTTCGCGTACTTTTCGCGGTGGATTTCGCCTTTGCGGTCGCGTAGGACGGCGGAATCCCCAACGCGTTCATACGTAGGGCCTTTCGGGCCTGTGCACCACCATGATGTATTCGTGTACGGCATGGCGAGATGGCCTTTCGCATGGATGTTGTCGATGAATTTCGCGAAATCGTCGTTGGAGCCCCAAATCGGATTGACGGGAAGGTGGTCCGGATATTGCTTGTCGAAGCCGCCTTTTAAATATTCGGTATAGTGGACGATGTTGTTCGGCGGGAGGAAATCGATCGCCGCGTTCTGCTTTTCGTATGGGGAGGCGACCAGGCGGAGGAGCGAGGCGCCTTTCAGCTTGTCCAGAATCTCAGGCTTGACCTTTTCCTCCAGTTTGACATGGATGTCGTTCAATTTGGCGTATTCCTCCAAGGCGGCCTGCGGCGTGTCTAAGTTGAACTGCCAACGGAAGATCGGCGACGTCCATTGACTGCCCGGACGGACGTCCATGAGCCAGCCGTGGATGAATCGCGCCGCGTCGCCGCGGCCTTGGATTTCGATGTGGCATGGTTTAACGTAACGCTCTTCATCCCAAGGCTTTCGCATCAATGGCTGAATGCCGAAGGCGGTGATGGCCTGTTTCGCGTAGCGGAAATGCGCGAAATCGGAGACGGCTGAGGGATAGACCGTTATGAAAGATGTATATTCCTGCGGGGCAATAACATAGTGGAACGGGAAGCCGCCCGTCTCCCACCAGACGCCGCCGTCGCGGACGAAGGAGCGGACCAATTGGAGGTCTTCCATCAATTTGTCCGGATCGCCGTTCGGAAAATGTTCGCCGTATGGATTGACGATCATGACGACATTCGGATTGGAAAGGGCGGCGCGCATCTGCTCGGGCGTCTTCAACACGGTAACGGTGGTGCCATGATGGCGGAGGGCGGCATTCTGCGCGACGGAATCCGTCCATTCCTTTACGGACGCAGGCGTCCAGCTGCCGTATTTCGGGCCGCCTTCCAACACGACGATGCCGACGACTTTTCCTTTGTAGTTGTCCGGATTGGTTTTGACAAGATGTTCGACGGTGGCGTTCAGCAGGCGTGTCGTGATGGCGACGCCGCGGTCCGATGTGAAATTGCCGTTGCTCGTGATGCGGAACAACCAGCCTTTGCCGCCGAAATGGGAGCCCGTCAGCGCGATGCCGTCCGGATTCTCGACAAGCGCGAGATCGGACTGGCCTTCCTTCGGTGGCCGAGAGACGCTTAATTCCTGTGATTCAATGTATTGGATTGTTTCCGGGGAAAACCAGTTGCGGCCTTCCATCGTCACTTTCAGGGGGCGTGGCGGCGTGTTGTCCGCTAGACTGTTCAACGTGTCGCCGAACAAACTGGCGTATCCCTTCGCGCCGACGATCTTGCTGCCGTAGATGCGGTTCTTCGTGTGCTTTTTGAAGTAATCCGGCAGGAAGGCGATGCCGTTGTTGCGGGCGCCCGACTGCGGGAAGATGACGCGGTCCATGCCGTCCAGCGGAAAGTCCGCCATGTGCGGAAGCGTGAGGCGGGCCGGCGACCAGAGGGCCGTCTTGAGGATATGGCCCTGGAAATCAAGGCAGCCGTCATGGACGGTGATGGTTACATCCAGATCCAGATCTTCGGAACGGTAGGCGATGATGGCCGTCCGGCCTTTGGCGGAAGTCCGCGCAATACCGTTCCAAGGCGCTTTCAAAAAAGAGCTTGCGTTGACGGATGGATGGTCGTGGAACGTCAGCATCCAGAGAGGGCTGATGGTGATTTCGGCGGCGGGCGTCTTCAGGAGAGCTTTCGACTCGCCGTCAAAGGAGAACGAGACATCGCCGTGTCTGAGGGAGAACGGGTCGGCGAAAACGGCTAGGGCAAGGAGCACTGTCAGTAATGATAATATCTTTTTCATTAGATCAAAAAATGGAATCGGGCTGGCTTTTACAAGAAAAAAAGTTTTTTTATTATTTTAGCATAAAAAAGCGTCTGTTCAACTTGCCAAATAGGAAAAGAGTGTTACGTTAAAACGTAATTTTTAAATCTCTAGTGTTTGAAAACGAAATATATTATGAAAATCATGCCTGTGTTAGGGTATCGCAGGCGGTAGAAGAGCATCTGAAAAAGGAGAGCCTTTGAATGAAAAGAGACAAAATTGACGCGAGAGAGAGACTGTTGGCCGCAGGGTTGAAATTCTTTGCGAGCAGGGGATACGACGGCGCGACCGTCCGTGAAATTTGTGACGAAGCGAACAGCAACATCGCGGCAATCAATTATTATTTCGGAGACAAGCAGGGATTTTATTCCGCCGTGAAGGAGCATGCGATGGGAATCCGCCAGAAGGCAATGGACCGTTGCTGGGAGCTGGTGGACACGGATCCGTGGGGCGCCTTGAGAATGCAGGTGGAGATGATGCTGGACGAGACGTTCGACGATACGATGTTCCAGGTCACATGGCTATTCTTCCGCGAACTGCTCGACCATGACGAAGAGGTCGGCAAATCGGACGACGCGGATACCTACTATGACAAGCAGGCGGAGGCGCGGCGTCAGCTGTATATCGACCGCATGACGCGTCTTCTCACGGGGTTGCTCGGCCCGGAGGCCGCGACGCGTGAGAATTTCAGCCTGTTGCATTATACCTACCACAGCCTCTGCCGCTTCCTGCCTATCAAGACGCAATGGGAAGTGCGCAACCTTCAGGGCAAGGGAAAATTCTCCATCAAGCCGACCTATGACAAAAAGACGCTTGCCGACTACATCATGGGGCTCGTGCACCATGCCGTCGATGAGATGCAGGCCCGTGCGCGGGAAAAGCAAAAGTGACGTAAGATCATTCTGAGACGATGAGCAACGAAAACACGCAAGACGGGAAGCCGTCCGAAGAAGGTGTTCGCCCGGCAGGCAAGAAGAACGAAGCGACCTACACGCATGGCAGCATCGGATGGACGATGTTCCGGACGGCGATTGAAATGCTGCCGGCGACGCTGGCGATGCAGGGCTACAACATGGCGGACACGTTTTTCGTCGGGCAGTTGCATGACGAAAAGCCGTTGGCGGCCATGGGATTCACGTTTCCCGTCGTCATGCTGATCAACGGCGTCTTCTTCGGGCTGGGCACGGGCGTGATGACGACGCTTGCGCATGCGTTGGGCCGTCAGGACCGGAAACTGGCCCAGAAGCTGACGAGTTCAGGCGAGTTTCTCGTTGCTCTGTCCGCCGTCCTTCTTGGTGTGTTGGGAACGTTGTTCGCGAAGCCTTTGTTCGGCCTGATGGGCGCGCAGGGCGAGACGCTGAAACTGACGTGCGAATACATGGACGTCTGGTTTCTCGGCTGCATCACGGCGGCGTTGACGTTTCTTGGCAACAAGCTATTGATCACGGTCGGCATCCCGCGGCTAGCGAGCCTCATGACGATCGTGGGCATGGTCCTCAACGTCTTTCTCGATCCGCTGATGATTTTCGGCACGGCGTTCTGCGAACAATGGATTTTCGAGAGATTCGGCTTCCATCTGCATGTGGACGCGCTGTCGCTGCCCGCCATGGGCATCAAAGGCGCGGCCGTGGCGACCATCATCTCACAGGCGGTTTCAGCGGTCTTCAGCTGCTGGATGCTGTGGAAGAACAAGTATCTTGAATTCAAGACGATACCGTTCCATGAGCTGATGGCGTCATGGCGGCAGATCGTCCGCTACGCGATTCCCGCGATGCTCGGCATGTTCCTCTTCCCGATCGCTAATTTCATCACGACGAAGATCACATCCAAATTCGGCGACGCGGCAGTGGCCGGCGTTTCGGCGGGCAACAAGCTGCAGGGCGTGTTTTTCGTGGTGCCGATGTCGCTCGGCATCACCTTGACGCCGATGATGGCGCAGAATTTCGGCGCGCGGCTGTACGGCCGCGTGAAAACTTGCCTCTACATGTCCGTCCGTTTCGCGCAAATCTATCTGAGCTGCGCCGCCGTGGTGTGCATCATCGGCGCCCCCTACATCGTGTGGTTCTTCTCGCCCGTGCAGGAAGTGCAGGACGTCATGAAGCTGTTCCTGCGGATCGTCTCGTTCGGTTTCGGCAGCATCGAGGGGATGCGTTTCTCCTGCTTCTGCCTGACGGCCTGCGGCCATCCGAAGATGGATTCGTGGGTGAAAGTGGCGCGTGTCATCGGCTTCCAGATTCCGCTGGCCATGCTCGGCTGGTTGACGATGAAACTGCCCGTGCTGTTCATCGGCACCGCGTTGACGGACATCCTGTCGTTCGCGCTGTCTTTCATGCTGGCGTACCGTCTTGTGAGGAAGTTCCCGGCGGACGGCGTGGAATTTGTCGAGTCGTGATTCCATGAGGCGGTTCCGGCCGTGGAGACGGCATGTTCTGAAAACGCTATTATATATAGGTAAATAAGACAACGCATGTTCTGGTGGATTGTCGCGACATATTGCAGTTTTTTTGTGAAAGGCGTCTGCGGATTCGCGAACGCGATTCTGTTTTCGGCGATTCTGAGCTTCAGCCATAACAACATCAACATCTCGCCCGTGGAGCTGGTCATCGGATGGCCGACGAGCGTCATCATCGCGTGGCGTGAACGCAAGTCTCTGGACTGGAAGGTCTGCGGCCCATTGGCGGCGATCGTTCTCGTCGGCAGCGTGGTGGGGACGGTCTTCCTGAAGAATTTCAAGGCGGACGTCGTGAAAGTGATTTTCGGCTTTGTGATCATCGGCATCGGCATTGAAGTGTTGCTGAGGGAGTTCCATCCGCGCCAGATGAAGGAGTCGAAGCTTGTGCTGTCCATCATCGGCGTCTGTTCGGGCATCCTTTGCGGGCTGTACGGCATCGGCGCGCTGATCGGCGCATACGTCGGGCGGACGGCGAAGGACAGCCATGCGTTCAAGGCGAATGTGTGCTTCGTCTTCACGGTGGAGTCGCTGTTCCGCATCATGCTTTATGTGATATACGGCATCCTGACGTGGGACATCCTGAGGCAAGCCTTGTGCCTCGCGCCGGTGATGCTGCTGGGGCTTTTCAGCGGAATCTATTGCTGCCGATGGCTTTCGGAACGCGCCGTGAAGCGTTTTGTTGTCGTGATGCTCATCATTTGCGGGATAACTTTGGTGATTAATAACCTGTGAAATCTTGTAAAGCTGAGGAATAACAATATTTTATTATATGGTAAAATCGTTTGAAGCCATCTGTTCGATGGCAGAATGGGTATGATAAGAAGGATAATGTGATGAGCATGCATTACGGTCGAAAAGAACTGGAGCGGGTCCTGCGTCTGGGCGCGCCGCTTGTGATGCTGGATTTTCTGGACGTCGACAAGGAGGCGGGCCGTGCTTCCGGCGTGAAGGTCTCGTCCATTGGCGAGAGCCATTTCGCGGGGCATTTTCCCGGCCAGCCCGTGCTGCCCGGCGTTTTGCAGACCGCAGGCATGGTGCAGGCCAGCCAAGTCCTTTTCAATGAAATGTTTCCGGGGGAGGATGACATCGTCCTCCTGGGCTTGAAACGTGTGAAATTCCGCTCGCCGGTCATGCCCGGCATGATGCTGTCCGTCGAATGCGAACTCAAGGGGGAGAACGAAGACGGCACCGTGGAGTTCATGGTGAAGAACACTTGCGACGACGGCAAGCTGGCGTCCAGCGGCTCCGTCATTCTGGGGCGCCGTGCGGGCTGGCATGAGCCATATGACACGACGGGATCGAATCCCGTCAGCGAATCCGTCGCCTCGGCCGGTTCGTTTCTGGACTCCGCTGCGATCATGAACATCCTGCCGCACCGTTATCCGTTCCTGTTCCTCGACCGATCGTATGGGCTGGACAATCCCGCCCATGTGGTCGGCTTCAAGAATGTCGCAGGCTCCGAAATGTTCGTGGCCGCGACGGAACACGCGGAGTTCATGGGATACCTTCAGATCGAGGCGGGCGCGCAGCTGGGCTGCGCGGCGTTGCTGAACCAACCCGCGATGCAGGGGAAGCTCGGCTTCTTCATGTCCATAGACGAAGCCGTGTTCCACCGCCCCGTGCTGGCCGGTTCGCGGATTTGGATGGTTGTCTCATGCGAGCAGAAAGGGACTTTCGGCATCGCCACAGGCAAGTTCTACGTGGGCTCGGAGCTCGTGACGGAGGCGCAGATAAAATTCGCCATCGTCGATAAGACGAATTGACAATTAACAAATTACAATTTACAATTCATATAAAGTAATCTCTAACCAAACAGGAAAGGAAACATGTTTGACATCAAGTTGCTGCGTGAAAATCTGGACATGATCAAGGCGAATGCGAAACGTCGTGGTTGCGACGTCGATGTGGATGCATTGGCCGCCATGGACAAAGAATATCTTGCTCTTATCAAGGAAGTTGAAGACCTGCGTGCGAAACGCAACGCCTTGAGCAAGGAATGCCAGAAGAATCCGGAAGCCCGCGAACAGGTGAAGGCCATGAAGGTCACGCTGGGCGAGAAGGAAGCGAAGATGGAAGAGCTGAAGGCGAAGGTCGAAGAGCAGATGAGCTGGATGCCCAACCTGCTGTCCGACGAAGTGCCCGAAGGAAAGGACGACAATGACAACGTCGCCGTCCGTTTCGTCGGCAACAAGCCAGAATTCCCCTTCAAGGGGCGCGACCATCAGGCCATCGGTGAGATCCTGGGCATCATCGACACGGCTCGCGGCGCGAAAGTCGCCGCCGCAGGCTTCTACTACTGGGTGGGCAAAGGCGCGCAGCTGACGCAGGCCATGTACTTCTGGGCGCAGAAGGAACTGGTGGCCCGCGGCTTCACGCTGTTCATGTCCCCCTGCCTCGCGAAGGAGCGCACGTTGTACGGCACGGGCTATCTGCCGTTCTTCCGTGATCAGACCTATCCGCTTCAGGGCGAAGATCTTGCGTTGATCGGTACAAGCGAACAGACATTGGTCGGCTACCATGCGGACGAGACGCTGGAAGCCGAGACGCTGCCGCGCCGCTACACCGCCTACACGCCGTGCTTCCGCACGGAGGCAGGCAGCTACGGCAAGGAGTCCCGCGGCATCTTCCGCGTCCATCAGTTCCACAAGGTCGAGCAAATCATCTTCTGCCGTCCGGAAGACTCCCCGAAGTGCCATGAGGAATGCCTCGCGAACGAAGAGTATCTGCTGCAGTCCCTCGGCATCCCGTATCGCGTCGTCAACGTCTGCGTCGGCGACATGGGCGCCCCCGGCTTCAAGAAATACGACATCGAAGCGTGGTACCCGGGCTTCGGCGCCTATCGTGAAGTGACGTCCAACACGAATCTTACGGAATTCCAGAGCCGCCGTCTGAACATCCGTTACAAGGATAAGGAAGGTAACCGCGGCTTCGTCCACACGATTTCCGCGACTGGTTTGACGGACCGCGTTGTCTGCGCGATTCTGGAGAACAACCAGCGTGAGGACGGCAGCGTGGTCGTTCCCGAAGTGCTGCGTCCCTACACGGGCTTCGACGTCATCGAACCGCCCGCGAAATAACGGACTAAAACGGGAGAGGCGTCATGAAGTTCGCGATGTGCAACGAGTTCTGCGACGGATGGTCGCTGGAGGACGCGCTGAAATTGGCGCGCGACACAGGCTATCACGGCGTGGAAGTCGCCCCCTACACATTGGCGGACGATGTGCGGGACATTCCGATGTCCCGCCGTGACGCCCTCCGTTCCACCGCGGAGGCGGCCGGCGTGCAAATCATTGGCCTGCATTGGCTTCTCGTGAAGCCTGCAGGCCTTTATGTCAATGGACCGGACGCCGATCTCCGCAAGAAGACGCGGGATTATTTCTCCGCGTTGATTGATTTTTGCGCGGATCTGGGCGGCGACCGCATGGTCATCGGCTCGCCAAAAAGCCGCAACGTCGTTCCGGAACTGACGTATGCGCAAGCATTTGAATATGCGCGCGAGACGTTTTCATCGCTGATGGAACAGGCGGCGGAACGCGGCGTGACGCTGTGCATCGAATCGCTCAGCCCCGCCGAGACAAATTTCATCACAACGGTTAAAGAAGGTGTCGCGTTGTGCAAGGCCGTCAATCATCCGAACTTCCGTCTGCATCTTGACGTGAAGGCGATGTGCGGCGAAGGCGAAGGGCGTCCATTGGACGATATCATCTTGGACGGCAAAGGTTTCGCGGCCCATCTGCATGTGAACGACGCGAACCGCAACGGCCCCGGCTGGGGCGACACGGACTATGCTCCGATCAAACGCGGCCTGGCCGCCATCGGCTATGACGACTACGCTTCCGTGGAGGTTTTCGATTTCTCCTTCGGCGCGGAAATGATTGCGCGGAAGAGCATTGAATTCCTGAAGACCGTCTGGCCGCAGTAGGCTCTCTTTTTTAGTTTTCCTGCTGTTTCCGGCGTCTGGCCGACGCTTTGAATTTTCCTTTGGAGGCGGTGGATTTCTGCTTCGGATGTTTGAGTTTGGTCGTGATGATGACCCAGCGGTCCGGATCGCTTTCATCCAATGCGATGTTCTGTTCCTCAACCAGATCGAATCCCGCGGAGGGCAGGGCGCGCAGAAAATCCTTTTGCTCCGTTTCCGGCCAGGCGGGGCCTTTCATCAGAATGAAAATGCCGTTGATGTCCAGAAGCGCCGTGACATCCTGCAACAACTCGACGCCTTTGCCGACGGCACGCGCCGTCACAAGTTGGCAGCTCTGAAAGAGTTCCGGAGCCTGCGCGGCCGCTTCGCGTCCGCGGAACGCATAGCCGTGCGCATTTTGCGCGGCGGGCGTCAGCTTCAATGTCTCGTTGAGGAATTCGACCTTGTGCGGGCGGCTGTCCACCAACGCCCAACGGCGGTCCGGCAGCCATGTCATGAGCGGCAGGCCCGGATAGCCGCCGCCCGAACCGAGATCGACGACGATGTCGTCTGGTTTCGTATAGGCGGCAACGAGATTCTCAATCGTCAGGGAATCAAAGACATGGAACTTCAGATAGTCCAGCGGCGTGACGATTCTCGTCAGATTGAGGGATTCGTTGACGAACAGCAGATGGCTGTAGAGGGCTTCCAGAACAGGGCGTTTCTCGTTGTCCAACGGCAGTTCGATGTCGCGGCAGGCGTTTGCAAACCATTCCCATGCGTCGTCCGGAAAGGATAGGCGCGGAACGTTTTCGAAGGACAAATCCAATGGTGAATCTTCGTGGGGCATAAGAAGAAGGGACTAAAGGGACATAAGGGACGAAAGGGACGATGCTTAGATAGTATCTCCTTGCAACGGCGAATGCTTGATGAGCGTGATGTCTTCGTTCTTCTCCGCGAAGTAGTTGACGGCCCATTCATCGGGGAAGAGGAGGACGAGCTGTCCGTCATTGTCGGTGGCGAGACGGACGTTGGAGCCGAGATACATGCCTTTGAAATCCTCCGCGCTCATCGGAGTATCAAGATCCACGACCTGGATCCCCATGTACGCGCACAGGCGAAACAGGTCATTTTCCTGATACTTGCGTTTGATCGCTGCAACGGTAGCTGAAATCGCTTCATAGTTAATCATTCAGCGCCCTCCTGTAATCGGAAGCAGTCAGGATTCATCATCGGTCTTCCGAAGGGACTTCGGAGTGTACTTCTTCTGCGCTTCCGTCTTCGCGGTCACATATGCCGTCATGATTGCTTCAAAGAAAGCGTCCTTGTCTTCCTGCGGGATATCGCCGCCGGCAAAGAAAGCGCTGTTCCGGTCTAGGAGCTCTGCCGCTTCGCGGGCGCCTTTGGCCCCGAACCGGTCCCGCGCCATGTTGATGCTGTCTTCGCGCGCCCTGCCTTCGTCCGGATCGGTGCTTTCGTCA
>CACYQT010000098.1 GCA_902776645.1 uncultured bacterium
ATAGAGCACGCGGCCCGCGCCGACGGTATGGGCGGCGAGAGCGGAGGCCTTGCCGTTGGGCAGCTGGGCGTCCAAGGCGGAGCGGGCGGATTTCTTCAGCTCCGTCATCAGCGTGAGCGTGTTGAGGCGCGGTGCGAAGAGCCCTTCCGAGAGGAGCCGCGAGGCCGCCTTTCTGGAGAAAATGAACTGCGGGTTGGGGCTCAGGCGAAGCGGGCCGCCGACGTATTCGGCAGAGAACGCCTTCGCGGGAAGAAGCGACGCGACGTCGTCGCGGAGATTCTCCACGGGGCCTTTGAGGAGGAGGCCGCCGCCTTTGTTCTGCACAAAGGAGAGAAGGGCCTGGACGGCCTTGTCGGAAAACGCCGCGAAGACGCGCGTGTCCGCGACGACGGCGTCGAACGGCGCGTAGAAATCCGTGTTTTCGGGAAATTCCGCGATGTCGGAGGCGACATTCTCCGTGAAGAACCGCGGCTTTGGCGACGGCGGATCGCCGGAAGGCAGGTCGCCCAGCCGGATCAGCGCGGAGGCCTGGACGGAGGGGGCGTCCTCATGGAGCTTCGAGAAGAACCGCCAGTCCCAGTCCAGCGTGTTCGCCATGTACAGGATCTTGAACACGGGAGGCTGCTCCACCTGCACGGAGAGGAAATCCGCGTCGTTGTCCTGCACGGCGTCCTGCGCGCCCATGCGCAGGCGGACCACATACGTCTGGAGGCCGGCCGTGGGGGAGGCGACCGTGAACTGGACGGGCGTTTTGTCGGCGTTGGCGGGCAGCCGCAGCTCCGTCTCCTGCAGGACGACGGCGTTCAGCAATAATTGGACGCGGACGTCCATGGGCCGCTGGTTGTTGGCGGAAACGTGGGCGGTCAGCGTGAACGGCTCGTCGCGCTTCGCCTGGAGCGTCTGCGACGGGGCGGCGACGGCGACATCCAGAGGGCGCGCGTCTTCCGCGG
This sequence comes from uncultured bacterium, assembly GCA_902776645.1. Lineage (GTDB taxonomy): Bacteria > Verrucomicrobiota > Lentisphaeria > Oligosphaerales > Oligosphaeraceae > UBA1407. The sequence continues at coordinate 951 of CACYQT010000098.1, forward strand.
CGAGAACGGTCGTAATCGGAATGCCCGCATGGGCGAAGCGCTTCGCGACGTCCTGCGGCGACGGGCCGGCGTTGGAGCGTCCGTCCGACAGAAGGAGGACGGCGCCGACGGGGACGCCGAGTTCGTCCATCCGGAGGACATGGGTCAGGGCGCCGCCGAAATCCGTGTCGCCCGGAAGGGGCTGGACGGCGAACGGGAGGGTTGCGGGAACGGTTCCGTCCGCAAAAAGATAGGTCTCCGTTTTCGCAAAATTCTGCAAATTATCATGAATATCCTTATCATTCACAACAGTTGCAATCTTAGACAAACGCGACAAGCCCTCATCATCCTTCGTGAGCATGCTTCTGGAGGCGTCGATGAGGGTGACGAGTTTGAAATCCTTTGTGCCGGGAACCTTGACGACACGCGACGGATTGGCGATGATGGCCGCCAGAATCAGACAGGAGACGATTCTGGCGGCCATGATCAGCAGCGCGGATTTGGACTGGAGTTTTGAAAAGGACAATTGGAAAAAGGCGGTCCCGCGGGAGCGGGACCCTCCCGAATTGGTTTACATCACTTGGAAGAATTCGATGATTTCGCCGTCGAGGCCTCTGCAGAAGGCGAAGCGGATGGCGAGCGGTTCGGGCTTGGAGGGGATTGTGAAATCGGCGACGGGCTTCGTCTCGACGGCGCCGGCGGCGATGGCTTTCGCGAAATCAGCGGCGGTGTCGGTGGAGCGGAAGGCGAAATGGACGATGTTCTGGTCGGCGGGACGGCCGGGGGCTCCGTTGGCGAAGAGTTCGAGATAGTTTTCCTTGCCGAAACCGATCATGCATGCACGAGATTTGCCTTCGCCCCACGTGCGGTAGACGGTGCCGCCGATGGCGGTGTAGAAAGCGATGGATTTGTCGATGTCGGCGCAACTGATGGCGATGTGATGGAAACCTTGCAGCATGATTTACTCCTGTTGGCTTGTGGTGAAGGGATTCAAGGGATTCAAGAGATAAAAGGCAGAAGGGATGAAGGGATTCAAGGGATTCAAGGGATTCAAGAGATAAAAGGCAGAAGGGATGAAGGGGACGATGAGACGAAAGACAAGGAGGCTTTTAGCTTTAAGCTTTTGGCTTTAAGCTTCTTAGTGCTTCTTGCGGCCTTGTTTGCGGGCCTGCTTGGCCTTTTTCTTGTTGGCGGCGTTCTGGGAGCGGCTGACGCCGCCGGAGGAGCCATGGGGGCGCATGCCGTAACCACCGTACATGCCTCCGCCGTAGGGAGTTGGGGGCATGGGCGGCGCGCCCGCGGGGGCGCCGCCACCGCCGAACATGTTGCCGAGGCCGCCCATTCCGCCGCCCAGAAGGCTGCCAAGACCGATACCGCCGTTGCCCATCTTCGACATGATGGCGCGCATCTGGCTGAACTGCTTGAGCAGCTGGTTGATCTCCTGCAACTGGACGCCGGAGCCTTTCGCGATACGCTGGCGGCGGGAGTTGCTGATGATCTCCGGATCGCGGCGTTCCTTCGGCGTCATGGAGTTGATGATGCCCTCGATACGGTTGAAGGCTTTGTCATCTATCTCATCCATCGGTAGTTCCGACATGCCGGGGATGAATTTCAACAGCGACATGATGCCGCCCATCTTGCGGATTTTCGAAATCTGCGAGAGGAAGTCGTCGAAGCCGAAGGTGTTCTGGCGGAGGCGTTCCTCCAGTTTTTTGGCTTCGTCGGCCTCGAACTGCTCGGCGGCTTTTTCGACCAATGAAACGACATCGCCCATGCCGAGGATGCGGGAGGCCATACGGTCCGGATGGAAGGCTTCGAGATCGATGGGGCGTTCGCCGACGGTCACGAATTTGATGGGCTTGCCGGTCACCTGATGCATGGAGAGGGCGGCGCCGCCGCGGGCGTCGCCGTCGAGTTTCGTCAGGATGATGCCCGTGATGCCGAGGGCCTGGTCGAAATGCTCCGCGACGGAGACGGCCTCCTGACCGAGGGCGGAATCGCCGACGAGAATGATTTCGTCCGGCTTGACTTCGGCCTTCAGATCGATGAGCTCCTTGACGAGATCGTTGTCGATCTGCAGACGGCCGGCAGTATCCAAGATGATGGTGTCCAGATTGTTAAGCTGCGCGTAGGAGATGGCGCGGCGGGCGATCGTGTTGACGTTTTTCGTCTCGCGATCCGTGAAGACATCGACGCCGAGCTCCTTCGCGAGGACTTCGATCTGGTCGATGGCGGCGGGTCGGTAGAGGTCGCAGCCGACGAGCAGCGGCTTGCGTTTCAGCTTGTCCTTCAGATGGAGGGCCAGTTTTGCGGACGTCGTCGTCTTACCGGAGCCATGGAGACCGCAGAGCATGATGACGGATGGTTTCGAGACGAGATTCAGCGGCTCGTTGTTCTGGCCCAGCAGGGCGGTCAGCTTGTCGTTGACGATTTTGACGGCGAGCTGTCCGGGCGTGACGGAATTCATGACGGCTTCGCCGAGGCACTCCTGGGAGACGTCCGCGACGAATTTCTTGGCGACGGCGTAGTTCACGTCGGCGTCAAGCAGGGCGGTGCGGATTTCGGCCATTGCGTCTTGGATGTTGGCTTCCGTGAGTTTACCGCGGCCGGTCAGGTTTCTGAAAGCCGATTTGAATCTGTCAGTAAGGTTGTTGAACATAGGTCAGATGATAGGGGGAACGTGAGACGTGAGACGCGAGACGAGCGCAGAGACGAAAGACGACAAGACGATGAGACAGTGTATGTTAGAGATAATGGGCGCCTTGGGCGGCGGTGCAGATCATGGCTTCGGTCTTGAGGCCGGTCTTCTTCTGGTAGAGGTCCGCCAGCGTCTTGCAGTACTGCTCGGCCTGGTCGGCCTTGACGAGATGGACGGTGATGCCGCCGAAACCGCCGCCGGAAAGGCGGGCGCCGATGTGGCCGGGGATCGTCTTGGCGAGTTCGACCATGATGTCGAGCTCCTTGATGCTGTTGTCGAAGTAGTTCGTGGAGGAGTACTGCGATTCGAACATCAGTCGGCCAAATGTGTCGAGATCGCCCGCGGCGAGGGCCTGGGAGCCTTTTTCGACGCGGTCGATTTCGCCGACGACGTGCAATGCACGCAGATAGGCGACTTCGGGCAGCTTGTCCTTCGCGGCCTTCAGCTGTTCGGGCGTGACATCACGCAACGCCTTGACGCCGAGGATCTTGGCGGCGAGTTCGCAGGCTTCGCGGCGTTCGTTGTATTCGTTCGTGAGGTTGTGTTTCACCATGCAGTTCGCGACGACGAAAGCCGTTCCCGCAGGAATCGGCACGTTGTGGACCTGCAGGGAACGGAAGTCGGAATAGACCAATTGGTTCTCCTTTCCCATGAGGGAGGAGACTTGATCGAGCAGACCGGTCTTCGCGCCGACGTAGTTGTTTTCGGCGGCCTGGCCGATGAGGGCGCGGTTCTTCCAATCGAGGCTCAGGCCCGCAAGTTTCTCGATCACAAGCACAAAGGCCATTTCCAGAGCGGCCGAGGAGGACATGCCGGCGGACAGCGGGACGGTGCCTTTGAGGGTCGCCTTGAAGGCGGGAACGGTGTAGCCGCGCTTCTGGAACTCCTGGACGACGCCTTTCACGTAGTTGGACCAGTCGCCTTTCGTCGGATTGTCGAGCTTGTCGAGATCGAAGGTCTTGGTGGAATTGATGACGAGATCGTAGAGCTCGCAGGTTTTTCCTCCGACCTTCGCGGCGGCGACGGTCATGGCGCGGTCGACGGCGACGGAGAGGACAGTGCCTTCGTTGTAGTCGGTGTGGTTTCCGAGAATTTCGAGACGGCCTGGGGCCTTCGCGATGACGGTTGGCTCAATGCCGAAATGGTTTTGGAAAGATGATTTCATTTTTCTGGGACCTATGGGACAGATGGGACGACTGGGACGATGTTTAGGAGTGGTTAGTGATGAGTGGTTGGACGGGAAACTGCGCGGCCGAAGATCAGATGATAGCGTGGAAGGCTTTGAGGTTGGCGTCGACGACGGCCTGGCCCTTCCGTTCGAAGAGGGATGCGATGGTCGCTTCGAGCAGCGACGGATCGAAGCCGAGGAACGGGGCGGCGGCGCCGAGCAGGACGATGTTCATGGAACGCGGGTTGCCGAGATCGGCGGCGATCTTGTCGGCGTCGATGACTTTGGAGCCTTTGATGGCTTCGATGGCGGCGATGATCTTTTCGACTTCGGGATAGTCGTTGATGTTGATGATCGGTTTGGCGTTGGAGACGATGATGCCCGTGGGGGAGAGCGAATCGAGATGGCGGAGGGCCTCCATCGGTTCGACGGAGATGATGAGATCGGCCGTTCCGGGGGCGATCAGATCGGAATAGATATGGTCGGAGGAGAGACGGAGGTGGGCTTCGACGGCGCCGCCGCGCTGCGACATGCCGTGGACTTCAGGCTGCCTGACGTTGAGGCCGGCCTTCAGGGCGGTCTGCGCGATAATGGTGGCGATGGTCAGGATGCCCTGCCCGCCGACGCCTGCAAGAATGATGTCTTTTTTCATGAGAGGTCTATACCTTATATATATAGATGGGACAACTGGGACGGATGGGACAACTGGGATGGATGCGACGGCGGGACGCCGTCGTTACTTCTTCCGGCGGAGCGTCTGGATGCATTCGCGGCGGGAGACGATGACCGACAGGCCTTCGTATTTCAGTTCCGCCGCGATGGTCTCGACGTTTTCGGCGTGCTTCTGCGGCAGCGGCGTGATGACTTTCACATGGTCCGGATTGACGCCGAGGCCGATGCAAATCGTCTCGAGACGGCCCGCGCCGATGGAGGTCTGGCCGCCGGTCATGCCTGTCGTTCCGTTGTCGAGAATCATGACGGTGATGTTGGCGTTCTCCCAGACGGCGTCGAGGATGCCCGTCATGCCGGAATGGGTGAACGTCGAATCGCCGATGACGGCGACGGACGGATGGATGCCCGCGTCCGCGGCGCCCTTCGCCATCGTGACGGAGGCGCCCATGTCGACGCAGGACGAAATCGCCTGGAAGGGCGGCAGCGCGCCGAGGGTGTAGCAGCCGATGTCGCCGAAAACGCGCGGATCTTCGAACTTGGCGATGGCTTCCTTCAACGCGTTGTAGGTGCTGACGTGGGGGCAGCCGTCGCAGAGGCGCGGCGGACGCATCTTCACAAGATCCGGAATCGCAGGCGGTTCCGCGACTTTCAGATCAAACGCTTTCGCGACGAGATAGGGGTTGAGTTCGCCTGTGCGCGGCAGATGGCCGGTCAGGCGGCCCATGATGCGCGGGTCTTCCAGCGGGCCACGGAGCTGCGATTCGACGAAGGGGGCGCCCTCTTCCACGACCATGATCTTGTCGCATTTGTTTAATAAGGTAGAGAGCATCTTCTTCGGCAGGGGGTATTGGGAGATCTTGAGGATCGGATACGGGCAGTTGCCGCCGAAGGCTTCCATGACATAGTTGTAGGCGATGCCGGTGGCGACGATGCCGAGCGACGTGTCCTTGCCGTCGATCAGTTTGTTGAAGGGCGACTCTTCGGAGAGTTTCGCGAAATCGGCCTGCTTTTCGCAGAGCTTCTTGACGTTGCCTTTCGCGATGGCGGGCAGAAGGACGAAGCGGCGCGGGTTGTTCGGCGCATGAAGATCGTTCATGGCGGACGGCGCGTCCGCCGTTTCGATGTTGGAGCGGGAGTGGGACAGCCGCGTCGTCAGGCGGATGAGCACGGGAATTTCGTTCTTTTCGGAGAGTTCGAAGGCGTATTTGGCCAGATCGTAGCATTCCTGCTGGGAGGACGGCTCGATGCAGGGGATCATGGCGAACTGCGCGTAGAAGCGGGAGTCCTGTTCATTCTGGGAGGAATGCATGGACGGATCGTCCGCGACGGTGACCAGCAGGCCGCCGTTCGTACCTGTCACGGCGGAGTTTACGAAGCCGTCGCCCGCGACGTTCAAACCGACGTGCTTCATGCAGACGATGGCGCGTTTTCCGGCGTAGGAGACGCCGAGGGCCTCCTCCATGGCGGTTTTTTCATTGGATGACCATTCGCGATGGATGCCGCGCTCCGCCGCGAGTTTGGAATTCTGGACATACTCCATGATTTCGGTGGAAGGGGTTCCAGGGTAGGCATAGCAGCCGGAGAGGCCGGCGTCCAGGACGCCTTGCGCATATGCTTCGTCGCCAAGTAGGATTTTCTTCATTTTTACAGACCTAAATTAACAGAGACTATACGGGACAATAAAACGCAATATGGAAATATAATCCAAGATTGGCAAAATTCTCATTTCATGATTTGATAAATACGGTTAAAGCATTAAATTAAATGTTGAAAGCGAAACTGTTCCAGTTTTTCGCGCCAAAAAGAGCCTTAAAACATTGTTTTAATCCATGTACGGTATAGAGAAGAAATTCTATCTGTTGTTGCGGAGCGCCGGCGATCTTAAGTCGGTTGCCTGATCGTGACTGCCTTGAAACCGCCGGTGCCCTCTCGGGAACTGGCGGTTTTTTTTTGGTTGCGGTCATGCATAAACATCTGGAAAAAGGTTGCGGTCACGCAGGAGCGTGACCCTCCCACATAAACATCATGAAAAAAGGAAAACAACATGTCTGAGAGTACTGACACGTCCACTGTCAAACAGAAGCCGAAGAAAGTCGGCGAACGGCTGAAGGAATCCATCGAACGTTTTCTGCTGATGCGCGGCCTTACGTCGAAAGACATCATTTCGATGATCGACGATGTCCTTGCGAACAAGGCGATTAAGAGCAATGAAGAAGAAGACGGCGACCTTCGCAAGATCCGGGAACGTGTCGCGTTGATTCTCGAAGGGCTGGACGAGACGGAAATCGCGCGGATCCGCAAGCAGGTGTCGTTGATTCTGAAGGGGAAAGGCGTTCCGTCGCTGACGCCGCTGCTGTTCATCTCCCGCACGCTGAACGTCCGTCTGGGGACGTTTTTGGACGGCGACAGCTCGAAAATCGAAAATCTGCGTCCGGCGATCTGCCGCCGCCAGATGGTGAAGGACGAAGTCATTTTCGGCGACGACGACGAACAGCTCATCTACCACCCGCTGTCGATGAACAAGTCGGGCGTGAGCATGGAGCCGTACATCATCGAAATGGGCACGCCGACGAACATTGACAAGTTGATGAACGACAACGAGTTCAAGAAGAAGCGTTTGGAACGCCACGCGGGCGAGGAGTTCATCTACGTCATGAAAGGGCGTCTTGTGGCGCAGGTCGGCAACGAGACGATCATGTTGGACGAAGGCGACTCCATCTACTACCACGGCTACCTGCCGCACCACATCTTCTCGAACGACCGCGACGCGCAGGGCAAGCCCATCAAGAAGACGGACATTCTGGCCGTCGTGTACGCGCCGCCGCTGGAGGACACGCTGTCCATCAAGCAGCTGAACATGAACAACCGCTTCGGCAAGACGCTCACGCGGCTTCGCCAGATGATGAAGCTGGACGTCGCGGAAGTCTCTCGTCGGACGGGACTTAAGGAGAACGTCATCACCGCGATCGAAGAAGGCGGGAAGATCACGTCGCTGATGCCGCTGACGCGCATCACGCAGGCGCTGGGCGTGCGGCTGTGGACCATCATCACGAACGGCCTGCTGCGCAACTACTCCGTCTTCCGCAAGGCTGACCTAGAAGACAAAGACCAGGCCAAGACGTTGATGATCGGCAACTTGACGCATCACTTCCTCGCCATCAACATGAGCAACCGCAACATGGAGCCGTTCTTCATCGAAGGGAACACCTCCAACGAAGAGGAGTTCGAACTGGAGAGCCGCGAAGGCGAGGCGTTCTGCTACGTGCTGGAAGGCAAGATCAAGATCTTCATCGGCAGCACGGAAAGATCGTACATCATCGGCAAAGGCGAGTCGATCTATCTGGACACGACGATTCCATACCACATCCAGACGCTTGAGGACGGGACGAAAACCATCACCGTCGTCTACACGCCGTTCACATTCACCGTGGAAAAAGAGGACTGAGGGAGGAACGCCATGAAAACGAACAACACAGCAGTCAAACAGATAAACGACCATTACAAAAAATTAATCAACGACGTCAACGCGTGGCTGAAGGCTGAGCAGGAGAAGGTCGACGCGGCCAAACATGCCCTTGACGGCGAGAAAGCCGCCTTGGACAAACGCCAGCAGACCATTGACAAAGAGCGCAAGTCGTTGGAAACCAAGCTGAAGACGACCAAATCCAAAGAAAGGACGGAAGAGATCGAAGAACGTCTGGAGGAATTGGAGCGCCGTCAGGAAGTGCTCGACTGGGACAGCGACGGATGGAACGGCAAGGCCAAGCAGGTCGCCCGCGACGAAGACCACATGCGCATGATGACCAGACGGCTTCTCGACCAGAAGTGCAAGCTGCTCAGACGGAAGATCGACGAAGCGGCGGCGGAAGACGACATGGAGCGCATCGGCCTGCTGGAGAAGGAGATAGGCCTGATCCGCCATGAGATTTCACCGCTGCGTTTCCCGACGCAGACGATCGGCGACGTGTTCGCCATGCAGGTGAAGGACCGCCCGAACCATCCGTTCATCATGTATCCGGACCGCGACCTGACGTGGACGTACAAGGATTTCGACATCCGTACGGACCTGATGGCGAAGGGGTTGATGGCCATCGGCGTGACGAAGGGAAGCCACGTCGGCGTCTGGGCGCGAAACGTGCCCGAATGGCTGACGCTCATGTTCGCGACGGCGAAGATCGGCGCCGTTCTCGTGACAATCAACACGAACTACAAAAAGCATGAGCTGGAATATCTTGTGAAGCAGTCCGACATGCACACGCTGGCCATCGTCGACGGCCTGCGCGACGTCAGCTACATCGACACCGTCTACGAACTCGTTCCCGAACTGCTGACGATGACGCGCGGCATGCTCGTGAGCAAACGCTTCCCGCGGCTGAAAAACGTCGTGTATCTTGGACAGGAGAAACATACGGGCATGTACACGTCGTCCGAACTGATCCAGCTGGGCTACTGCTGCAGCGAAGATCTGGACGAACGGCTGGCGGCGGCCAAGAAGGACACCTCCAACACGGACATGGTGAACATGCAGTACACGTCGGGCACGACTGGCTTCCCGAAAGGCGTCATGCTGACGCATAAAGGCATCCTGAACAACGGTTTCTACATCGGCGAACGGCAGTTCTTCGAGTTCGACGCGGACAAGAACGAACGCGTCTGCCTGCCCGTCCCGCTGTTCCATTGCTTCGGCTGCGTGCTCGGCGTCATGGCGATCCTGACGCACGGCGCGACGGCCGTCATGATCGAGCAGTTCGACCCGCTGGTCGTGATGTATTCCATCGCGGCGGCGCACGCGACGGCGGTCTACGGCGTTCCGACGATGTACATCGCCATCCTGAACCATCCGCAATTCAAGAAATACCAGCCACTTATGAAAGCATCGCTCCATAAGGGCATCATGTCCGGATCCCTCTGCCCGCCTGAGCTGATCAAGCAGGTCATGGAGGAGATGAACATGAAGAACATCACGAACCCCTACGGTCTGACGGAATCGTCGCCCGTGATTACGATGACCGATCCGGCGGACACGTTCAAGCAGCGGACGGACACCGTCGGCAACTGCCAGCCGCACATCGACGTGCGTCTTTTCGACTCGAAGACGGGCGAGGAGATCACGAAGCCGGGCGTGCCCGGCGAAGTCGTCTGCTACGGCTACAACGTCATGAAAGGCTACTACAACATGCCAGAGGAAACGGCCAAGACGATCACGCATGGCGGATGGCTGCACAGCGGCGACGTCGGCATCTTCGACGAAGAGGGCTACCTGTACATCACAGGCCGTCTGAAAGACATGATCATCCGCGGCGGTGAAAACATCTATCCGCGTGAAATCGAAGAGTTTCTGTTGACGAACAAGAACAAGGTGCTGGACGCGGCGGTGGTCGGAATCCCGGACGAGAAGTACGGCGAAGTCGTCGGCGCGTTTGTGATTCCGCGCGAAGGCGTGTCGCTTTCGGAGAACGAACTGCGCGAATACTGCAAAGACAGGATCGCGTTCTACAAGACGCCGAAGCACTTCTTCATCGTGAATGAATTCCCGCTGACGGCCTCCGGCAAGATCCAGAAGTTCAAGCTGCGCGAGCAGGCGAAAAAGTTAGTAGGAATAAAATAGAATTGAAACAAAGGGATTCTAGGGATTCTAGGGATAAAAGCTAGCGGCTCTAGAAATTCAGGAGGTTTCAGATTTTAGCCGTAGAGCACATGGATTTTCATGGGTTCTACGGCTAAATGTTTTTCTAGAGGGGCTAGAAGTTCTAGAAGTTCTAGAGGGGCTAGTTTTCCTGCTGCGCCGCCCCCCAGACGAGATGCGTCGGGCTGGCGACGGCCTTTTCCATCTGCTTGTTGTACATTTCGGCGTATTTGCCGTTCTTCTCCAGCAGTTCGAAATGGGTGCCCTGCTCCACGACGTGGCCGTCGTCGATGACGGCGATGGAATCGGCGTCCATGATCGTGCTGAGACGGTGGGCGATGACGACCGTCGTGCGGCCCTTCAAAATATCTTTTAGGGCGGTCTGGATGGCGGCTTCCGATTGGGAGTCGAGGCTGGAGGTCGCTTCGTCCAGAATCAGCACCTGCGGATCGCGCAAGATCGCACGCGCCAACGAGATGCGCTGTTTCTGGCCGCCGGAGAGGCGGACGCCGCGTTCGCCGATGAGCGTGTCGTATTTGTCCGGAAACTCTTCGATGAAATCCGCGGCGGCGGCGATTTTCGCGGCGGCGGCGATCTGTTCGGGCGTGGCGTCCGGAACGCTGTAGGAGATGTTCTCCGCGATGGTTCCGTCGAAGAGGAAGACATCCTGCAGGACGAGGCTGAAGAGGGAGCGGTAGGAGCGGAGCTGGAAGTCGCGGATGTCCTTGCCGTCCAGCGTGATGGAACCGTTCTGCGGTTCGTAGAAGCGGACGAGCAGATTCGTGATCGTCGTTTTTCCGACGCCCGACGGACCGACCAGAGCGAGCGTCTTGCCGGCGGGAATGGCCAGGCTGAAATCCTTCAGGACGGGTTTGCCGGCGTCGTATTCGAAATTGACGTGATCGAAGCGCAGTTCCTTTTCAATGCGATGGGCGGGCACGGCGTCCGGCTTGTCCACGACGGCGAGCTCTTCGTCCAGCATGTCGAAGATACGTTCCGTGCAGGCGACGCTGTTCTGGACGTGTGACAGCGAATGCATGATCATGAAGACGGGCTGGAAAAACCAGTGGGTGAACCGCGTGAACACCATCAGATCGCCGATCGTGATCTTCTTCTGGATGACGAAATAGCCGCCGACGGCCCAGATGGTGATGTCCATGCCGATGTTGATGAGCTGCACCATGCGGTGGATGGCGATGTTCAACTTGTCGGTATGCAGCGACTTGCGGATGAGCAGATGATGCGCGCCGATGAAATCGGCCGTTTCGTATGGTTCGCGGCCGAAGATGCGCACGACGCGGATGCCGCCGAACGTCTCCGCGAGCTTGCCCGAAATGCGCGAATGGTCTTCATGGAGGTCGCGGAACAGCGGCCGCATCACGTTGAAAATAATGTACGCGACGATCGCCAACGCGATGACGAAGCCCGTGCAGACGAGCGTGACGATGGGGCTGATCATGAGCAGCGAGCCGAGCCCGACGACGAACATCAGGAGGCTGGTCAGCGGCGTCAGAAAGCCTTCGTGCAGAAGGGCGGAGAAGGAGTTGACGTCGCCTTCGATGCGGGAGATGATGCCGCCCGTCTTGAGCTGTTCGAGCTTCGAGAGCGGCATGGCCTGCATGTGCTTCATCATCCGGCGGCGGATGCTCACCTGCATCTTCGACGACAGGACACGGGAGACGTATTCGGACACGGCGCCGATGACGAGTTCGCTCAAAGCGATGGCCGCCAAGGCGATACATGTCCACATCAGCAATGTCTGCGGGCCGCGCTGCAGGACGTGTTCGTTGATGAACGGGCCGAGATCCAGCGGCTTCGGCTTGTCCGCGAAGACGTAGTCGAGCATGAATTTGCTGGTCCACGGGTTGACGGCGCGGAGGATGAGGCTGAAGACGCCGAAGAAAATCAGCGCGAAGATATACTTCTTATGTTCGCCAAGGGTGCCCAGATATCGTTTCAGATAATACGTGAGCGGTTTTTTGCGGGAGCCGTCGCCCGGCATGGGGGGCGGGCCGCCGAAGCCGCCGTGATGGCCGCCGAAGCCGC
>CACYQT010000099.1 GCA_902776645.1 uncultured bacterium
AAGGGCCCCGTTCGACTTGCATGCCTAATCCATGCCGCCAGCGTTCATTCTGAGCCAGGATCAAACTCTCCATCTCTGAAAAGTCCAATGCGGCGGCGCTCCGCGCCGCCTCCTGTCGATTCAATAATTAATAGTTAAAGGATTTTTCTCGGGGAGGAGCCCCCGCGACCAATCGCGGGGGAACCATTCCATCTTAAAAAATCATGTTCGCTCATATTGCGCTGCTCGGTTTCCAAAGAGCCGGCGGCCGAACCGCCGTATTTGTCTCGCCTCGGATGTTGTTCACACCTGAGAAGCGCGACAGGTGATTAAGATACCACGGGTTTCAGGCTTTTCAAGTTGACGATACTATTTTTTTTGCTTTTTTTCGATTTTTTCGTCCATTTTTGTCCATTTCTGTCCATTTTCATATCATAGGATAATGCATTGGTCACTTGAATGACAAATAGACATTCCTGTCAGGGAGGCCAGGCTTCAAAACCGCGCTGCCCGCGAAATCAACACTGTTGAACGACAGCAACGACAAACCATCCTCCTTTTCATTATAATAAATACAAAGCCTGCCATCACCGCCGTCATGGCGAAGACATGTCTCGCCATGATCATCCGACATCCTCCAAATACGTCCGGCATGGCCATACTCATATTCATCATACATGTTCATGCGCCATTGACGAAGATGTATTCCGGAAGCCGCCAGACATGACGCCTCCCACGACCTCCGCCAATCGTCGTCCGCGACAATGGCCTTTACAGACATCCTCCGCAACCATTCTTGAGCGCCTTTGCGCATCACGCCCCCCGCGATGAACAATCCATCCACCGTCGTCACGCCATTCCGCCTCAGCCATTGCGCCGCCACCTTCGCCGACTCCCCGCAGCCAGGCATCAGCACAAACGCCCCGCCCCATCCACGATCCAGCATGACAAGGCATGCCCGGCTGCCAGACGAGGCGCGAAACAGCATAAGACCGGGAGCTTTTTCATGCCTCTCCCAAAGCCCCGCCGCAATGATCAACGCCATCCCCCCGATCATTCCCGCCTTAAGCAGTCTTCCGCAATGCCTTGTGAACAACATGCCAAGCAACAGGACATATGCGCAAGCCCGTTCAAACGGGATGCCGACACCTTCCTGACACAATCCGTCACGAGCCCCCCATTCAGCCAGCTTCACCGTGCTGCCCATCACGATCTCCAAGACGCGCCCCATCCAGCATGAGGCTTGTTTCCAGACACATGAGAGCAGAATCTTCGGAACCGCCCCTTCCACCAGCATGGCGGCCAGCGGTTGTACGACAAGATTCACAGCCAAAGCCCCCAACGGCATAATCCGATTGACATGAAGTGTCAAAGCCAGGCATCCCATCCAGGCCAGACTGCATGAAAACATGGCTCCGAGAACGCGTCGCATCCAACGGAACATCGTCATCCTCCCTTCCGTTCGAAGACGCCACCGCCATCTCTCCGTCATGACGCGCTCCATTCCCGTCTGCATCGGACGGCCGTAAACCAGAACGCCGACAATCAGAAACGAGAACTGGAAACCTATATGAAGAAGATAAAGGGGATTGATCAACAGCAGCAGCAAAGCCGACAGGCACAAGACATGCCGGTCGCTCCCGCGCCGGAGCATGCATAGCGACAACGTCCCTCCGCACAACATCAGGACGGCTCTCATGGATGACGGCCCCGGTCCTGTGAGCAGGACATACAGGACAATGACCGGCAACGCCATCAGCCTGGCGGCACGCTTCCCGAAGAACATCGACCGAAGCATCAGGCAAGTCGCCAGCATCAGGCAATTCACATGCAGGCCTGAAATGGCGAACACATGGATCGTGGCGGATTTCACAAACGACTCCCTTTCCGCCTGCGGAAACAAATCGCGCCGCCCCATGGACATGGCAAGATACAGCCCTCCCAAACGCGACGAACGGAACCCTTCCGTCAATCCATCCGACACCCTTCCGCGCAGATTCAAAAACCATGCCCATGCCTTGCGCCATCCAGACACACAGGCAAGCAGTTCAACCCTCTCGCAGTCCAGTTCATGGAGCATGCCCAACGTCCTCAGGTGGCGGCGCTGGAAACCCGCCTCCGGATAGACCATGCCCCCCGTCACTTCAAGATTGTCGCCATAGGCGAACGGCCCCTTCGCCCGCAGACGAACCAGGCCGGAACATTCTTTCCAACCCTCAGCCGTCTTCATGCTGTGCACGACAAAATCAAAAGGCCCCCCAGGCAACGGGCATCCCGCCACCATGCCACGGCAATGGACACGGCACTCCTCACGCCCCATCAGGCGTACATACGAATCCGAAGGAATCCCGACGGCCCGCAGCCCCCACCATGCCCCAAACACGAACAACGTCCATGACATCCACCATCGCCGTCCGCCATGCAGGCATGACACCCAGAGGGAAACATGCGCAAGCCCCAGCCAGCCACGCCAGCCAAAACCGCACACGCCGCCCATGACGCCCAGGCCGACCAGCAGCAACGGCCCCAGCGACGGGCAGACCCGCAATTCATCCCGTATTCTTTCAATTGTCTGGTATGTCATGCCTTCTTTGTTCCTCTGATCACAGCAAAAATATCCTTATGATTAGAACTATAACGCCATTTTTTGATATTGCAATTTTTTGATTGCATATTATGACTTTATATGATTCTCTATGATTTCATATTATTTCTTATGACTTTTTGATTCTTTTCTATCGGATCCACGCAAGGTAGACATCAAATCATTTTGAGAAAAATCTTCTACCCGCCCAAATATCATTTGGGAAATGCGCGTTGTATGTTTTACAAGCAAGGTAAAAATCGGAGGTGGATTTTTGTCATGAAAAAAGCCCGTCATCACATGGATTTTTTCACTGCAGAATCAAATCTTTGCATTATATTGCCTTGTTTGCAAATTCATGCTGTTCTTAACTTTTTGGGGACGCGAGTTTCCAATCAATCATAAACCGAGCAAGGGAGAAAACAAACATGAAAATCACAAAGTTGGGACATTGCCTGTCCGTCATCGTCGTCATCTGCCTGTCCATGATGTCGCTGCCATCGCTGCTTCATGGCGACCAGCCAGCCGAATCGCTTCTCTTGAGGAGCGTGTATCCCGATGACGACTTGGGAGGTCTGGAACTGTATTTCAATGCGAACAGGCGTGTCATCCCGCCGGAGGATCCGTCGGCGTTCACGATCACGCCGGAGGCAAACGCCAAGATCGAATCGGCCAACCCCTGGGGTGTGTGGCACGTCAGCGCGGACTTGAAACCGCACACGGATTACACCATCAAGCTGAAGGCGGGGCTTCGCAGCCGAGACGGAAAAGTCCTGTTGAACGACCAGATGTTCTCGTTCAGGACAGGAAACATGGAACCGTCTGTCAGAAAACTCTCCAGCGGCCCCTACTTCCCCGCCTCCAGGCAGAATTTCACCATCCCCCTCTCGCTCGTCAACATCCGGTATCTGGAGGTCACTCTGGACAAGATATACAACGACAATATCATACCTTATTATTTCGAGAGCGACGAGAATGCCTATCGTTCAGAGAGAATCCGCAAGCTGGAACTGGATCTCAAAATTCCCGCCAACACCCGCACAAACTACGCCTTCGATCTCGCCAAGGTGCTGCCGGAACGCACAAACGGCATCTACCGCCTTTCATTCCATGGTCAGGATGCCGACAAGGAAAACAGCAGGTCCACACAGTGCTATCTGGTTCTTTCGGACATGACGATCATCGGCGCGACGGACGAGCAAAACGAACGCGCCTCGTTCTTCGTCCGTAGCCTGAAGGACTCCGCTCCGGTTGTGGACGCCGTCGTCAAACTCTATTCGCGGAACAACCGCCTTGTCGCCGAAGGCAAGACAGATAAGGAAGGAAAGGCCCTTCTCCAATATTTGCCTGAATACCATAAAGACAACGACTCGATCAATGTCGCGACAGCGGAAAAAGGCGATGATTTCACGTTCCTCTACATGTCCTATGGCTCGCACGATCTTTCCGTCTTCAACAACCAGGGACAGCATTTCCATAACGGCCCCGCCGCTTTTGTCTACACGGAACGCGGCGTGGCCCGCCCGGGGGAAACCATGACCATCTCCGCCTTCATCCGCAACGACAAGGACAAGACCAACCTCCCGCCCGTGGCGAACGCGCCCGTCGTGCTTACCATTTGCGATCCCAATGGCAACGAATCGGCCCCCGTCAAGCTGAACACGGACAAATACGGCTTCGTCTCCTACAAGCTGTCCCTCCCGCAGGACGCCTACACCGGCTCCTATGATGTCAAAATCGGACCAGAGAAAAACGTCGTTTGGGGCGAGACCGATTTCAGCGTGGCCACTTATGTTCCGGACCGCATCAAAGTCACCGTCACGGCCGACCGTATCGTCGGCCTTCATTCCGACACCACGAATTTCAAAGTCGTTGGCAAATACTATTTCGGAACGGATGTCTCGAACGCGAAAAGTTCGTTCCGCGTCAGGGCGACGCCGGCCAAAGCGCCTTCGCACTGGGAGAAATACAGCGTCGGCGACGCCTCCGCCTTCCTGCCTGGCGAGGCGTTCGTTTTCGAAAACGACGATTTCGAAGGCGAGCAGACGATCGCCTTCAATGGCTTCAACACCATGAACGGCGTGTCGTTCTCTCCTGTCGCGCTCATTGCGGACGCATCTGTCAACGAGCCTGGCGGACGCGCCGTCACTGGGCACACCACCGTCATCTCCCTGCCATCCGAGCAGTTCCTCGGCCTCCGCAAGAACGAAACGAACATTGAAAACAAAGTCGAAATCGCCTATGAAGTCCTTTCCTATGAGAAAGACAAGCCTGTCACGCCGTTGTCCGGCCCCGTCACATTCAAGCTCTACAAATGCGACTGGGACTATATCATGAAGAAGAACAGCTCGGGACAGCTCCGCTACGAATGGACGAGAACCTCCTTGCCAGTCGGCGATCCGATGACCATCAATCTCGCGGAAACGAAAGGCGTCATTCCGTTCGACATCCGATACCATGGCAGCTACGAACTCGTGGCCACCTGCGGAGACAACATCCAGACACGCCTTGAATTCTACTACTGGTGGGGCGAAGGCGGCGCCAGAACCGCCAACCCGTCCGTCCTCTCCTTCACGACCGACAAGAAGACCTACCTGCCCGGTGAAAAGGCCACCGTCACCTTCAAGGCGAACGGCGACGGCAACGCCTTCATCGTCTGCGGCGAAGACGGCATCGGCACCCAGAAGACGAAGGCCGTCAAAGCCGGAGACAACACCTTCACCGTAGAAATTCCGGCTGCGATGACCACGGAAACTTACTACGCCGCCGTCACGGTCGTCACCCCCCAGGGGACGAACTATGAACGCATGTTCGGTCTTCTGGCGCTGGACATCGACCAGACCTCCCGCAAGCTTGACGTCAAGCTCGACGTCGCGGACGTCGTCCGCCCGGATACCGACATCGCCGTCAAGGCCAAAGTCGCCTTCAAAGACGGCAAGCCCGCCTCCGGCCTCATCCATCTCTTCGCCGTCGATGAAGGCATTCTCGCCCTGACGGATTTCCGCACGCCGGACATCTTCGACTTCTTCCACGGCCAGCGCTACTTCCAGCCTGAATTCTTTGACAGCTACAATGACATCTTCCCGGACATCCGCATCTCCGACGACGGAAAAATCGGCGGCGGCGGCATCGCCCGCATCATCACGCCGATCGCCTCCAAGAAGCCGGCCATCGTCGTTCTGGATCCCATCGAACTTTCTGAAAACGGGACCGCGGAGGCCACCATCCATGTTCCGGAGCATCTGGGCGCCATGCGTCTCATGGCGGTCTGCTCCGCCACCAAGGGAGTCGGCTCCGGCGAGACATCCTTTATCGTGCGCGACGCCATCAGCATCATGCCGTCCGGCCCCCGCGCCGTCTCGCCTGGCGATGAATTCCTCTATACGTTCACGCTGTTCAACCACGACCTGCCCGGCGGCGACTGCTCCTTCTCCGTCACCCTCCCGCCGGAGCTCAAGACGGACGCGGAAACGACATTCACGCAGACCATCGACTCCAACGGCTCCAAGATCATCACCCTGCTGGTCAAGGCCCAGGACGTCTTCAAGGACTGTGTCGTCAAAAGCACGATGACAATGGGCGGCTTCACGAAGCACAACGAGCTGCCGCTCACCATCCGCAGCGGCAACCCGAGCATGGGCGTCACCCGCAACTTCACGCTCCAGCCCAACGAATCCAAGACCTTCCTCTGCGATCCGGACGAATGGTTCACCAGCTCCATCCGCAGCTACGTGACCACGACCGCCTCCCCCGCCTGCGGGCTGGAGGAAAGCCTCAACTGGCTCAACGACTACCCCTACGGCTGTCTGGAGCAGACCACCTCCAGAGCCTTCCCGTTCCTTCAGCTCGATTCCCTCATCCAGGCCGGCATCGTCTCGGCCGAAAGCGCGGAAGGACATCGCGGCAAGCTCTTCACCGCACGGGACCGGATCATGACGATGGCCTTGCCGGACGGATCCTTCTCACTGTGGCCCGAACATCGCGGGACCCATCTCGTCGCATCCATCTTCGCGACGCATTTCCTGGCGGAAGCGGCCCTCAGAGACATTCCCGTCAACGCCAAGTCCATGAAGAAATCCTGCCAGTTCCTGCTGAAAACCGCGGACAACGGCAAGTATCCGCGCGCCCTTCGCGCATATTGCGCATACGTCCTCGCGCTCGCGAAGCAGAGCTCCCATCGGAATATCGCCGAAAACATTCTGAAGACTCCGGAAAACGACTACGCGGCCTTCCTCGCGGCCGCCGCCCTCATCAAAGGCGGGCATGCCGCCAAGGCCATGGACCGCTTCAACAAAACTCTGGAGGCGCGTGTCTGGTATGAAGACAACGCCCCCCATGACCTGATGTCGCAGGCCGCCCGTTTCGGCATGACGCTTTCCATCATCATGGACATCGCTCCGGACAACGCCGCCGCCACCGATCTCGCGCTCCAGCTCCGCAAGGCCATCCGCAAAGACGGCTACGCATGGGGCACGACGCAGGCGAACGCATGGGGCACCGGCGCCCTCGCAAAATACGCGGCCCATTTCAAACACGACGGCAACAGCACGGCGACCTTCCAGGCCGACCAGAAGGAGCCAGTCGTCATCGACGCAAACAAAATCAACAAATGGGATCTGCAGCCCAATCATACGATCACCGTCACGAACACGGGTGACAACACGATCTTCATCCTGCAGCACATCGACGGAACGCCGAAAAACGTGCCGCAGACGCAAAGCGGCGTCTTGAAGCTCACCCGCGAGTATCTTGACAAGAACGACACACCCGCCACGACCTTCAAGCAGGGCGATCTCATCACGGTCAAAATCACGCTGGAATCCCTGAGCGACATCCCGAATCTGGTCTTCGCGGACGTCCTGCCCGGCGGCATGGAAATCGAAGACCCCACGCTGGTCACGCGCGCCGCCGCCCTAACGGACGAGCAGGCCAAGCCCTACGGCATCCTCAGCCCCAAATACATCGAACGCAGGGACGACCGCTATCTGCTCTTCGGCGATCTCAGCGAAAGCGGCATCGCCGTCATCACCTACCAGGCCCGTGCCGTCACACGCGGCAAATACGTCACGCCACCGTCACTGGTCGAAGCCATGTACGCCCCCGACCTCAAGGCGGTCTTCACGACGGATTCCACGTTTGAAGTCGAATAACCATTGTGAAAATCAAGAGCAAAAAACGCCTGTGGACCATGGTCGTCTGCGCGGCGGCCACCATTTTCGGCGCCGCCGCCTGGACGGCATGGTCGCTCGCGCCTTCCTTCTGCTCCGATCCGTTCACGGATCTGAAAAAGCAGACCCCCTGCCGCTCCTACTATGACCGGCAGGGGAAGCTCCTCCATATCGAACGCACCTACGACTACCAATGGCGGTTCGACATTCCGCTGGAGCAGATTTCACAGGAGGCCGTCGACGTCATTCTCGCGGCAGAAGACGCGCGTTTCTACGACCACAACGGCGTCGACCTGCAAGCCGTCGCCCGCGCAGCATGGCAGAATCTCACCAGCGGACGCATTATTTCCGGCGCCTCGACCATCTCCATGCAGCTCGTCTCCATCGCCCGCCCCAGAAAGCGTTCCTTCAAAACCAAATTCATCCAGGCGGCCGAAGCGCGGAAAATGGAAAAGCTTCATTCCAAGCGCGAAATCCTCACGGAATATCTCAACCGAATCCCGTTCGGAGGAAAAATCCACGGCATCCAGGCCGCCGCCGTCTATTATTTCGGACTGGACGCCAAAACCCTCAACCGCGCGGAAGCCTCCCTTCTTTGCGGCCTACCGCAACGCCCCAACGCCTATCGGCCGGACAGGCATCCGGAGCAAGCCCGCAAACGGCAGAAACTCGTTCTCAAGCTCATGGAACGCAACGGTTTCCTCAAGCCGGGCATGGCCCAGGAAATCTATGAGAACGAGCCATTGCGGCTGCGGGACTTCCGTTATCCGTCCGCCCTGCGGTCCTACGCCCGTCCGTCCCATCGCCATTATTTCACGATGGCCCGCCGCGAAGCCCGCAACGCCTTCGACGTCAAATGCGCCATCGACGTCGAATTCACGGAGCGCATCCAGCATGCGCTGTCGCAGCATGTCCAACAGCTACAAGGCGTCCATGACGCCGCAGCCGTGCTCATCGACAACCGGACACGGCAAGTCGTCTCGCTCGTCGGAACGCTAGACTACAACGATCCGCTCAACGGGCAGGTGAACGTCGCGACCGCCATACGCAGCGCGGGCTCCACCCTCAAGCCGTTCATCTATCTGGAGGCTTTCGACGCGGGGCTGGCGACCATGGACACAATCATCAAAGACACGCCGATCCGTTTCGGCGACTACGCCCCGACCAACTACGACGGACGGTTCAACCAAAAACTGCGCATCGCGGAGGCCCTCTCCCTGTCGTTGAACACACCCGCCGTGCGTCTCGTCGCAGAACTGACTCCCGAGCGCGTCATCGATTTGTTCGCGTCGCTTCGTCTGACCGCGCCAACGGATTCTCCAGACGCGCAAACGGCGAAAAAGCACGGTCTTTCCATCGCGCTCGGCACGATGGGGCATTCCCTTCTCAACCTTGCGCAGGGCTACGCCGTCATTCCAAACGGCGGCCTCTTCACGCCCGCCACGTTCCTGACGACCACCTCCACACCGCCAGAAGAATACGAACGCGTTTTCACACCGGATGCCTGCGCCTTGGTCACGAAAATCCTGTCCATGCGGCGGCTGGCAGGCGATGTATCCGTCGGAATCGCTTGGAAAACAGGGACATCCAATGGAAACCACGATGCCTGGTGCTTCGGCTACACGGCGGACTACACGCTCGGCGTATGGTTCGGTAACAAGAACGGCCGTCCGGCGGCCGCACTTGTCGGAGCCTCGGCGGCCGCCCCCGCTCTCGTCGATATCTTCAACGCCATCTACCGTAATTCCGCCCCATCGCCATGGCCGGATTCGTCCGTCCTGCTGCCGTTGCGGCCGCTCTGCGCGAAATCCGGCCTTGCGGCGACGCCGTCCTGCCTGAAGCAATTCGCCGGAACGACTCTCCAATCGATCCCCCTCCGTCCATGCGACCAATGCGGCGTCTTCGCGAAAAAAGCGCCCATCACCATTCTTTCGCCGCAGCCGGAACATTACGTCGCCGACGGCGACGGCACGGCGAAACTCCGCCTGCGCGCATCGATCTCACCGGTCCTGTGGTACGTCGACAACGACTACATCGGCGAAAATTCTCCCTTTGACAAACGGGCGTTCGCGCCTGGCCGCCATGTCATCCGGGCCGTCGACCCCAATGACACGGCAAGCCCCGCGTCCGTCACGTTTGTCGTCACCAAATGACCGCCGTCAAAGCGAATGCGCGAACAGCCATTCGGCGAATTCAGGCTTCGTCAAGGCGGGCGTCCATGAATCATGTCCGACGCCCGGAAATTCCGTCAGTTTCACATCCGCTTTGAGTTCCTGCAATGCGCGGACCATCCGCCGCGACGCTTCGGGCAGCACTGTCGTGTCGGCATCCCCATGGAACGCCCAGACTGGCGTCGTGGCGATGGCGGCGGCCTGCGCGGGATCGCCGCCGCCGCAGATCGGAAACGCGGCGGCAAACGTCTTCGGATGGCGGGACAGGATGTCCCATGTGGCGAATCCGCCCATGGAATTGCCGCCGACATAAAGCCGTTTCCTGTCAATCGGATATGACGAAACGACATGGTCCAGAATCTCCATGGCGATTTTCATTGGCGCGACAGGCTCACGGCTCATCGTATATTTCACGCCCAGCCATTTGTCATCGTCCGTGATTTCAATCCACGTCCCGTCGGCGGGGCATTGGGGCGCCAGAATAAACACATTGTCCAAATCGACCTTCGGGTTACCCGCGAACAGGCCACAGAAAAACAACGGCCCCCAGTTGTCCGATCCGATGCTGCCGTAGCCGTGCATCAACAGCACCAGCGGATATGTCTTGCCACGTTCATACCGGCCCGGCAGATGAAGGCGATACGGCAACGCGCCGTTCTTCCCATTGAAACGCAAATCCGCAAAGAAAGTGCTCGCCCATGCCCGTGTCTCTTCTAAATTCGCCATTTTTAATTCCTTTTGACCATATCTTGAGATTATCAATTGTTTGTTTCTTGAAACAACCGCCATCACTAAATATATTCATTCATGTAAAAAAACAAACATTTCCCGAATCACCTTAAACAGTTTGCCCATGGACATCACCCCCTATCTCGACGACCTTGAACAACGTCTTGACACCGCCGTTGAAGACCAGCTCGAAAACGACTGGCAGCAGTTCCTCGACGGCAAATTCACGGGCCACGTTTTCAAGCCAAGACGTGCACGCCAGGCTCCGCCGACCATTCAATGGCCCGCCATCGGCATCAACGACGCGTTGAACGACTACGAGTTGATGCTTGTCCGCGAACTTGCGGGCGTTTCGGCCCAGCTGAAAAACGGCGGCGGCGCGATGCTGAACATCCGCTCCAACTACGGCGTCGCCATCCTGCCGTGTGTCTTCGGCTGCGAGCCGTTCTACATGTCGGACGAACAGAACACGCTGCCCATGGCGACACCCGTGGCCGGGGGTGAAAAAACCATTGAAACCCTTGTGGCCAAAGGTGTTCCGGATTTCATGAACATCGGCTGGACGCCCAAGGTCTTCGAATGCGGCCGCTTCTATCAAAAAGCTCTCGCCCCCTATCCGAAGCTGAAAAAATACGTCCGCATCTACCATCCGGACCTGCAAGGCCCGCTGGACGCGGCGGAAGTCGTGTGGGGCAGCGAAATCCTCCTGTCGTTCTATGATAATCCGGAATTGTTGACGGCTTTTCTAATTCTTGTCACAGAGACATATACGCAATTTCTAAAACGTTGGTTCAGTGAAAATCCGAATCCGTCCGACCGCCTCGCCAGCCACTGGGGCCTCGCGCACCTTGGCAACATCATGCTCCGTAACGATTCCGTCATGAACATCTCCGGCGACATGTACGAAGAATACGTCATGCCGTTCGACCAGAAACTTTTGAAAGAATTCGGCGGCGGCGCCATCCATTTCTGCGGCAAAGGCTCCCACTATGTCGAACATCTTGCACGCCTTGAAAAGTTCACGGCCCTCAATCTCTCACAGCCTGAATACAACGACATGGAGAAGATCTTCAAAAATTCAGTCGACGTCGGGATCCCCATCCTCAGCCTCGCCGCCAGAGGCATCCCGCAGGACCGCGACCTCCATGGTCTCGTCCATAGTTGGTGACGGCTGATAGACGGGACGGCCTTTATCCTTTATATTATAGAAAATTACCAACAACCATTTCATTATCAGAACCAAAGGCAAAGTCATGGTATCCCCTCTCGCCGGCCAGCCCGTCCCCAAGCAACTCATTCTCAACATTCCGGATCTCGTCAGCAGATACTATACGGACACGCCTGACGTCTCCATCCCCGACCAGAAGGTCTCCTTCGGAACATCCGGCCACCGCGGCACGTCGCTGAAGACAAGCTTCAACGACGCCCACATCGCCGCCATCACGCAGGCCATCTGCGACTACCGCAAGACCGCCGGCATCGACGGCCCCCTCTTCCTCGGCATGGACACGCATGCGCTCTCCACGCCCGCCCATTCCACGGCCATCGAAGTGTTAGCGGCCAACGGCGTCTTCACGCGCATCGCGGCGGACGGCGCCTTCACGCCCACGCCTGTCATCTCCCATGCCATCATCTGCTACAACCGCAACAACAAACGCAATCCGGCGGACGGCATCGTCGTGACGCCTTCCCACAATCCGCCGACAGACGGCGGTTTCAAATACAATCCGACGCATGGCGGCCCGGCGGACACCGATGTCACGAAAGTCATCGCGGACAAGGCGAACCAGTATCTTGCGGACCATAACAAAAACGTCAAACGCATGCCGCTCTCCAAGGCGCTCGCCTCCGGATTCATCGCGCAATACGACTACATGACACCGTATATCAACGACTTGAAGAATGTTGTCGACATGGAGGCCATCGCCAAATCCGGCATCTCCATCGGCGCGGACGCATTGGGCGGCGCGGGCCTCGGCTTCTGGGCCCCCATCGCCGAACGCTACGGCCTCAACATCACCGTCCGCAACGACATACCGGATCCGACGTTCAAATTCATGTCCGTCGACCACGACGGCAAAATCCGCATGGACTGCTCCTCCAAATACGCCATGACGAGCCTCATCGGCTTGAAGGACAAGTTCGACATCGCCTTCGGCAACGATCCGGACTTCGACCGCCACGGCATCGTGACGCCTTCCGCGGGCCTCATGAACCCCAACCACTATCTCGCCGTCGCCATCCAGTATCTCTTCAAGACGCGCACGCAATGGCCGGCGGACGCGCAGATCGGCAAGACGCTAGTCAGCAGCTCCATGATCGACCGCGTCGGCGAACTGCTCGACCGCAAGGTCTGCGAAGTCCCCGTCGGTTTCAAATGGTTCGTGCCCGGCCTGAGCACGAAGACGGTCGGCTTCGGCGGCGAAGAGAGCGCGGGAGCCTCCTTCCTGCGTTTCAACGGCGACAGCTGG
>CACYQT010000100.1 GCA_902776645.1 uncultured bacterium
GAAGACATGATCTGGGATGTCATCTCCAGCATGCTCATCGAGCTTGGCTACACGGTCATTCTCGCCGAAAACGGCCGTGACGCCGTCGAAATCTACGAAAACAACCCGCACGCCATCGATCTTGTGCTAATGGACATGATCATGCCGGAGATGAACGCCCGCGAGGCCTTCCATCTTTTGAAGAAAATCGATCCAAACGTCAAAGTGTTGCTTTCCTCCGGCTACGTCTCGGAAGAGGACGCGAAAGACGTTCTGGACGCGGGCGCGTTGGGCTTCCTCCGCAAGCCGTACCGTATGTCCGACTTGGCGAAGGCGATCCGCAACATATTTGACGTCAACAAGTAATCACCATTCCTATGAAAAAGACGCTTTTGTTCATATTCGCAACCATGGCGGCCATGATCACGGCCGCCGCGCCCAAGCCTGAGCTGAAAAGCCAAATCGAGGCCATCCAGACCAAAGGCGCGGACTATCTGCTCAAGACGCAGATGCCGAACGGCTCATGGATGCTCCATCCCGCCATCACGGGTTTGGCCTGCATCGGCATCGCGGACACGCCGTCCGCCGCCCTGCCTGAGACAAAAGCAAAAATCGAAAAGGCGCTTGATTACATCGTCAGTTGCGCGAAGGAGAACGGCGTCATCGACGCCTCCATGGGACGCCGCAGCTATCCGGTCTATTCCACGTCCATCAGTCTTGTCTGTCTTGCCAAGTTCAACCGCCCCAAAGACTTGGAGATCAAGAAAAAGGCACGGGCCTATCTGCTCAGCCCGGACGTCTATCCGGAGGGCAACCCTGAACACGATCCGAACGCCGCCGGAACAGGCTATGGCCGCAACCGCCGTTCGGATCTTTCCAACACAGCTTGGGCCATGGAGGCCCTCTATGTCACCGAACATCTGGACAAGGAGCCGCTCAACAACGACCCGCAACGCGCGGCGGCGGCAAAACTCGCGTGGGACAAGGCGCTTACGTTCATCACCCACTGCCAGAACCTGCAGGAGACCAACCAGTCCGCATGGGTCAAATCCGCCCCGGCGGACGATAAAGGCGGCTTCATCTACAGCCCCGCAGACGCCATGCGACCTGCCAACGAGGCCGTTCCGCAGCGCGGCGGCCGTCCGCCGCAGGATCGCGCCCAAATGCTCCGCTCCTACGGCTCCATGACCTATTCCGGCCTCAAATGCCTCATCTATGCAAAAGTCAACAAGGACGACGTCCGCATGAGATCCGCCTTCGACTGGGTGAAACGCTACTACACGGTCGACGAGAATCCAGGCGTCGGCGACGCAGGCTACTACTACTATCTGCACACCTTCAGCAAGACGCTCGCCCTTTTCAACCAAACGGTCATCACGGACGCGAAAGGCGTCGACCACGACTGGCAGGCCGAAATGGTCGCCGCCGTCGCCAAACGCCAGAAGCCAGACGGTTCATGGGTCAACGACAACGGCCGCTGGATGGAATCGCTGCCCGCCCTCTCCACATCCTACGTCCTCATGGCGCTGGGCAATATCTCACGATAACGTAGATACAGCCATTCTGAGTTTTGCCTGTCCCAAAACAGGCTGATTGTGAGAATATTTCAATATCCCGCATACAGCCTTATATATGAATGACATGAGAACAAATATCCAATATGCACTATTATTCATTCAATAATGCATATCCAGTGACTGTGTTATTTTTTATTTTTATTATTTGACCTTTCAAATAATTATGTTATTGTATTGCCAAAGAAAATTGGCGACCAAATAACATCTGTAATAGAGCAATCCCATGACAACCATCATGAAAAGCAAAGAAGAAACGGCAATGGAACTGATTGCCGCCCATTATAAGCTTGACAGTGAAATGAAGGATGCCAAGCTTTTCTTGACCAACCAGGACCGGATAATCCGCATACTGGAATTGACGGATGGTGTACCATCCTGTTCCAGGCCGAGTCCGTTCAACTTTGACGCGGCGTTGAGCGAAGGCGTTCCCTATCCGAGTTCCGTCATTCTGGTCAATCAAAAGGATTGGGACAAGATCATAAATGGCAAAATGAAGCTACCGATCCGATGGAACATGAAAAATGCACGCAACGTGTCCAAGGAAGAAGTGGCTAGTTTAATGGACTGAAATGAATACCCAGAGCATTTCAAACGCATTTTTTCAGGAGGCGAAGGAGAATTTCTGCGCCGCAAAGATTTTGTTTGGCCATCTAAAAGAAGAAAAACAAACACAAATGGCCAATGATGACTCTATCATTCATCTGCGAGGGTCCTCACTCTTCGTACTCCTCCAAATGGCAGTGGAAAAGCTCTGCAAAGCCGCATATGCAAGACAGAAAGGCGATATCAAGCTACCACCTTTCAATCATGATTTAGAATTACTGATGAGAATTGCGATGCGTAATCCATCCATCAAAGCCTTTTTCGAAAAAAGCAATCCTGAAACATATGCTTTTCTGATGAAGGAATTGAGTCCGCTTCAACCAAGCAATGCAGGACGAAACAGCGAGAATTTGGAATATCCATGGATTACGCCAAAAAACAAAGTCAAATACCCCGCTGCTGATTTGAAACTCATTATCAAATACTTACATGATCCATACAACCGCAATTTTCTCAAAATCATGGGCGGTATGGAGCGTTTTGTCCTTTTATTCAACAAAATCATGCGCGTAAGCTAAAAAACAACGCGCGGCTTCTTTCAAACCGTGCGTTGTTCATTTTTAGTCTTTAACTTGAATAAGATTATTTCAACATTCGTTCCACGATGGCGACGTCCTCTTCGACGATATTGTCGTTGTCCGCACGGTTCATGCCGACGTTGATGACATCGCCCGGCTTGATGTTGCGCAATGCATAGTCGAAAGCCATGGTGGCGTCGAGGCGGCCCGCGCCGAGAATCTTGTAGGCGATGCACGGCTTCTTCATGGACTGGATGAACTCCACGGCCTTCGGCGGATCTTCCAACTGGAACCGTTCGCCGCCCAACTTTGAATGGACGCTGCCGCAATTGAAGAACGGAACCACATGGAAATCAAGGACATCAAACGAAGCCATCCAGCGGTGCGTCTCCACGTCATGACCCGCCGCGCCGACGGGAACGCCTTTTGACTTGCCGTATTTCACCCATGCCTTGAATTGAGCCTCGTCTTGATTCTTATACAGTTCGTCCATCAGACCGCCATGGAAGAAGAATGCCACGCAACCCGCCGCGACGGCGTCGTCAATGGCCCATTCCATGCTCGGCAGCGACCGGCAGGAAAGCTGTCCGACCCATTTCAGCTTGCATTCGGGGGACTTCAGATATTGCTTCGTCGTGTCGATCACGTGCTTTGTTTCATTGTTGGTCACGAACGTGTTGATGCCCGCCTTCCACGCGCGGTTCCACGTCTCGATAATCCGTTCGGGCGTGTGGTAGTTGCGCATCTGCTCATCACGCGCCTTGTTCTGGTGGCTGAATCCGCCGAAGGGATTCGCGCCGATGAGCATTTTCGTCATCTCAATTCCGCAAAAATTGACTGTTGGCAGCATAATTTCTTCTCCCTTTCCATGTTACGTTTCGCCCCGCCGACCAGTTTTCCAGCCGACGGGGCGGTGATTTTCAGCACTTCACGATGAAATTCGTCAGAAGTTCAGCGTATTTTTCAATACCGGACAGGCTCTGCCATTCGTTCGGGCCATGCGCGTCGCCGCCAGGCAGACCGATGATTCCCAAAGGAATGCCGAGCTTCACCAGATGGCGGGCGTCCGTCGCGCCGTTCATGCGGCTTGTTCCAATCTTGTGATCAGGAAACGCCACACGCATCTCCTCCATCAGTTTCTGAATCAACGGGTTGTTCTCATCCGTGTACATCGGCTGGCAATGATGCGGCGTGGTCTCGACGTCAAGCCCCGTCACTTCCTTCGCCTTCGCAATGATCTTTTCGTAATCCTCTTCCGACGTATAGCGGATGTTCAGCGTCATCTCCGCCACATTCGGAATCTGGTTCGTGGATTCGGGATTGCCGCCGTTGATGACCGTCGCGGCCATCGTGTTGTGCCACTGGTCAGCTTCCGTCACGACAGGCCACTCGGCGCGGAACTTCAGATAACCGTCGATCAGGCGGTCGATGGCGTTCTGGCAGTTCCATGGACGGGACGAATGGCCGGAGACACCATGAGCACGCAAATGCAGCGTGATGATGCCCTTCTGCGCGACCGCCACGCCGTAGGCCGGTCCGTCGATGACAAGGCCGATCTTCCGGCCTTTATAGCCGCGTTTGACCATGCCGCCCGTCGTCCGGCCGCCATGCTCCTCGTCCGCCGTGAAGATGGTGCCGACGCTGGCGCGGCCTTTCAGATTCGCCATGACTTTCAGCGCGCAAACGGCAGGCCCCTGGTCGTCCGAAACACCGCGGCCTTTGATGATGTCGCCTTCCACTTTCGGGATGAACATGTCGTCCGACGGGACGACGACCACGTCCAGATGCGTGTTCAAAAGGAAATCCACTTCCTTGCCCGGAACCGTCGCGACGAACATCGCATGGCGGCCGTCAAAGTCCTCCACCGTCGCATAGAGGCCTTCCGCCTCCGCATATCCTTTCATGACCTCCATGGCCTTGTTCACGTTTTCGACATTCGACGTCGTCGCATGGCAGGACATCAGCCCCGTCAGCATTTCAACTGTGCTTTTCATCTTTTTCTCCTTTGGCGAAATTACAAAACATCCCGCAATTCTCTTGCGAAAATTGCGGGATGCCAATTCAATTCATGACAGGGACGAACCCATGTTCAGATTAGTAGTTCTTGTGGAAGGCGGGACGGTTGACTTTCCAGTTCGGACCAAGCTTTTTCTGGACGACGTATTCCGGCTCGATGATCGGAGTCCAGCCGAACGGGAAGGTGACGAGTTCCACGACGCCGACGACTTCGCGGCAGGCGAAGCGCCACAGGCCGAGGCCGACGCCCTTGCTGATGCCGGGCAGGTCGCCTTCTTCATTCGTCAGGCGGATGATGTTGAACGGGATTTCAAGAGCGCCGAACAGGATGTTGCAGACGCCGCGGCCGAACTGGTCGGCGGGCTGGCGGCGGGCCAGTTCCTCGTCGTCGCATTCCTGATCGTCTTTCTTCGGGTCGAGGCCGACGATGCCGGCGAAGAAGTCGGCGACTTCCAGCGTGCGGACGTTCAGATACGGATGGATCAGCAACGCGTCAAGCTGGACGCGGAGATCCCACGGGGATGTGCTGTTCGCCCAGATGACGGGCTCGGCCTTCTCGCCGCGCGGGAAGTACAGCGTCGGCTTCGTGTCCAGGATCTGCTTGCGCCACGGGCCCAAGGACGCCGTCGCATAGTAGCCTTCATGGAAATTGAACACGGGGCGGCGGCCGTAGTAGTCAATCAGCCACAGCGGGGGGAGGAAATGCGGGAAATCAACGCCACGCTCATAGCTGACGTACGCGCCCAGTTTGCCGTAGTCCGTCAACGCGACTTCAAAACCAATGCCCGGGCCGCCGGCGATACCGCCGCGGAAGATGTCCAGGAAGTCCGTGATACGGTTCCAAACGTACATCTCGCTACGGACAATCAACGCGTTCAAGTCAAACTCCTCTTCGTAGGCATTCGCCTGAACCATGCACAACGCCAACACGACGACTGCGCAACGAAGACTTTTCATAAATCCTTTCCTGATCATCATGACTTCCTTGTTGGTTGATTCCTAATTTATGTTTGATTTTTTATAGTTTTTTGACAATCACAATAAGTAAACAGAATAATATACCCACCTATTTGCAAAAATAACAAGTAATTAAAAGAAAAAATATCCTCTTTTTTTCATTTTTTTCTGTTTTTTTCCCGCCGAAGGGCCATTTTGGTGCCATTTTTCACTTTTCAGGGGGTTCTCCGCAGTCCGGAACGTCCATCGCCTCGCCGTCTTTCAACGCCGACTGATGGGCCAGAAGTCCGGGAATCGTCCACCGCGCCGCCCGCCAGGCGTTCACTGGCGGAAGGCTTCCAAAGAACACCGCCGTGCAGAAATCGTCGACCAGCAGCTGATGGGAGGCCATGTGGCCGTTCACCGTCGCGTTCTGTTTGAAACTCTCCGGCAGACGATCCATCTCCGTCTTCTGGACAGGCGAGAAGATGTTCCATTGCCATGTGTGGTTCGCCACTTTCTGCTTGAAGTCCGTCTCGTCCTTGTGGCGAGTCATCTCGACGGGGTTCACGTCGTCCGAAATATCCTGCAGATCGACGCCCTTCTCCGTCAGCTTCGTCAGAATATGCTGCGCGTTGCTGAACTGGTAGGCGCCTTTCGTCCCGTAGAACGACGAGACGTACGACGACGGCGCCTTGTAGCCGATGCGGCGGCATTCGTTGATGCGCGCCGTCCCGCCGTTCGCAAGCTTCATAAGCGAATAGGAGTTTGAGAAGACGTTGTCCCACTGGTTCACGCCCTTCTCGAAGATGCCGTCGCCCTCCGTGTCTTCGTAGCCGAACGCAACGACGCGTTTGCAGTAGCTGTTGGCCGCCGCCAGCAGCATCGCCGTCGAATGCGTCGGATAGAAGAACGGCGGCACGCCCGCCGACCGCTTGTCCGCGCGGAAGTTTGCGGGGAAATGGCTGATGTCGTGATGGTATTGCGCCTCGCCATAGACGAACTTCCCGAAGAAGCCCTCCTGGTTCTTGTAGCGGCACAGCATCGAGCTCGGATAGTAGTAGCACGTCTCGCCCATCATGTAGGTAAGGCCCGTTTCCGCCACCTTTTCCACAATTTGCTGGCATTCTTCGACTTCGCTGGCCATCGGGACAGCCGAATAGACATGCTTGCCCGCCGAAAGGGCCTGCAGGACCAGCGGCCCGTGCAGATGCCGTTGCGCGAAAATCGCCACGGCATTGATGTCGCGCCGTTTCAGAACCTCTTCGAAGCTGGCGACGGTTTCCACCGAATACTTTTTCGAATACTCATCCGCCCTCTCGGCGATCAAGTCGCAGACAAAGACCTTCCCGACCAGCGGATGCAGTTTGAACAACGGCACGAAGTTCCTTGCGAAATCCCCGCAGCCGATGAACGCGATGTTCATTTTTCCACTCATGCTATACCTTATTATATATAATGCTACTCGCGAATGACCTTCACGTCTTTGAACATATACGGATTGGGGCTCAGGCCGACCTCCTTGCCGCTGGCCGTCGTCACCTTCCGCAGGATGACCTCCTCCGTCTTGATGTACGGATATTTCTCGACGTATTCCGCGCTCGTGTTCTTTCGGTTGAAGTCGCCGAAAATCACGGGCCCATCATAGACGTCAGGATGGTTTGAGTCTTCGATCCGCACGTTTTCAAACAATATCCTGCGCGGCATGTAGCACTGGTAGCCGAAATCATGCTGGCCGGAATTCGAACCGTTCACAAGAAATGCCCTGACTTTGCGCCCCGCAGACGGAACGAACACGCAGTTGCGGAAGATGAACTCGCCTTCCCACGTGCTGCCGTAGTCGCTCCGCAGATTCACCATCGAGCCGCCGTAGATGGTCGTGTTCTCCACGAGAAGCGTTCCGAAGCCGATGGCGTTGATGCCCATGTGGCCCATGACGGAATTCTTGATCGTCGCGTTCGCGACGCCCATGTGCGCATCGAACCGCGAGAAGACACATCCATCATAAGTCAAGTTCTTGCAGTAATTTGAGCCAAGGATTCCCCAATAGCGGCGGTCTTTGATGTCGTTCGTCTGCTTGCAATCCTTGAACGTCACGTTGATGGCCGTGTTGATGGAGATGTCGTAGGAGCCCATGTTGACGGGGACTTTCGCGGAACCGATGGTGCCGTACATCTTCCGCCCCGTCAGCACCGTGTTGCGCACCAGGACGTTGGCGCACTGGCTGATCGTCAGGAAACCGCTGTACGGCGCGCCGTGGTCCAGTTCGCCCTCCACTTCATGCCGCATGTCCTCCACGACGACGCGCGAACGGCGGATGATGAAGCCGCGATTATAATAGGTATATTTCGATTCCGCCTGGTTGGCGATGGTCTTGAAGATGCCGCCTTTCAACGTCAGCGTCTTGTCGTCCATCGGATACGCCTCAATCGATGTGATTTCATCAAAATCCCACACGATCGGCGCCTTCATATCGACATTGCCGTCGCGATCCGCGATGAACACCTCCGTCTGGGCCTGGCCATTGTTCTGGTTCGCACCGTAACGGATATAGCGTTTGACTTTCGCATTCATGGCACGGATGATGCAGTCGTACGGCAGCTTGACGCCGATGTTCGTCTGGCCGCGCTTCAGCGTCGTAACGCCTTCCACCTTAATATTGTTGATGCTTGGCGACACATGGAACACGCCGATGCCGCGGTTCTCCACATGGCGGTCGTCGATGATGAAATGCGCCTTGCCGAAATCCGTGTCCGTCTTGATGACGATCGGATTCCTGCCGCCGCCGATGTAGTACGTCTTGTCGTCGGCGACTTTCACGGGAAGCCCTTTTTCGTTCGCGTAGGCATGCGCCTTGACGATGGCCGCCTGGTCGTCCGTCTTGCCGTCGCCGACGGCGCCGAATTTCTCATAGGAGACGAACGTCTCCTCCTGCGCGACGGCCACGCCGCCCGCCATCAACGCCAGAAATCCCACTCCGCAAATGCGAGTCAGCCTTGAATGCATGTTCATCTTTCCTCCTCAATTGCTTTTCGGAAAACGTGTTGGCTCCACAAAAACAACGCGGGACCGCATCATGCGGCCCCGCGAGACATCAGACATTTTTCGTGACCAGTTCCGGACAGACACGCTGCAGGAAACGCTTGCATTCCTCCTGCACCTCATTGGCGCTTCCGCAACCAAGAGAATAATTCACAAGATCTTCCGCCTCATGCATTTTGATACTGCGAATAACCATGCGGACGGACGGCAGCGACACAGGGCTCATGCTCAATTCATGGATGCCAAGCCCGAGAATCAACGGCGTATAAAGGCATTCGCCGCCCATTTCGCCGCAGACGCTCACCCATTTGTCGTTCGACAACGCCACGTCCACGACGTTTTTCATCATGCGGATGATGGACGGATGGGCCGGCTGGTAGAGATAGCCGATGTGCGGATTCGAACGGTCGACCGCCAGAGAATACTGCACCAAGTCGTTCGTGCCGAGGCTGAAGAACGTCAGATGCTTCAGCAGCTTCTCCGCCAGCATCGCCGCCGCGGGGACTTCGATCATGCAGCCGACGTCCATCTGGTCGTTGAAATCGATATGGTCGCGTTTCAGTTCGGCTTTCACTTCGTCGAGAATGCGCAACGCCTTCTCAAGCTCCTCCAGCGTGCTGATCATCGGGAACATGACGCGAACTTTGCCGAACGCGCTCGCCCGCAGGATCGCCCGCAGCTGCGTCTTGAAAATAGTCGGCTGGCTCAATGAAAAACGAATGGCGCGCATGCCCATGAAGGGGTTCAGTTCATGCGGCATCTTCAACTGGCTGAGGAACTTGTCTCCGCCGATGTCCAATGTTCGGAAGATCACGGAATACGGCTTCACGGCCTCAACCGTGCTCTTGTACGCCTTGAACTGCTCCTCTTCGTCCAGAAGATTCATCCCGTTGATGAACAAAAATTCCGTACGGAAAAGACCGATACCAACATTGTGGCGCTGACGGACGTTCAGCGCCTCGCTCGGCAGCTCCACGTTCGCCACGAGGCACGCCTGGTAGCCGTCGAGCGTCTCCACAGGATAGTTGCTTTCCGCCTTGTAATGGTTCAGCAACGCCTCCTGCGCCTCACGGCGTTCATCGAAAATCCGGATGACCTGCTCGTCCGGCCGGACATACACTTCGCCCGCCGTGCCGTCCAACGCCAGCAGCGTCCCGTCCTCAATCGCGTCCAGACTCTGCTTGTTGACTGCCACTACCGCGGGTATGCCGAGCGCGCGCGCAAGAATCGCCGTGTGGCTCGTACGGCTGCCGCCGCTCGTCAGAAACGCCGCCACGCGATCCGGATTCATGCGGGCCGCCGCGCTCGGCGACAAATCGTCCGCAATCACAATCCAATGTTCAGGCTCCACGCCATCGGACGGCGGAAGCAACGGCGCGTCGACGACTTCGCCAATCAAATTGCGCAAGATGCGTTCGCCGACGTCCCGTATGTCCGCCGAACGTTCGCGAAGATACTCGTCCTCCAGCTTGTCCATCTCCTTGCAGAACGAGTCGATCGCCGCTGAAAACGCCTTCTCGACGCAGCACAGCTCCTTCTCCATGATCTTCCGCGCGAGATTGAAAAGCGAGGGATCTTCCACGATCATCATGTAGCCGTCGAAAATCTCCGCATGGTCCGAGCCAAGCGTCTCGGCAAGATTCTGGCGGACTTCCTCCAGCTGCTTCTTCGACATCTCCATGGCGCGGCGCAGCTTCTCCAGCTCTGCCGCGATTTCTGACGTCTGGATCCGGCGGTCCGGCATGACATAGGAGCCATGATCCACGCGGAACGCATTGCCGACAACCACGCCTTCAGACACGCCCGTGCCATGCAGACGCTCGCAGCCCACCTTCTTCTGCAATGGTTCCGACTGGTCGCTCACAATCTCAGATCTCCTTGCTGCCTGACTGCGTGAAATATTCGCAAACGGCGGAGACGGCCTCGGCCGCGTCATTCCCTTGCGCCGTCAGCTGAAGATGGCTGCCTCTCACAGCCGCCAATGTAATCAGCCCCAGCATGCTCTTCATGTCCGCCGTTCGCTTGCCGTTCGTCAAACGCATGGCGGATGAAAAACCGCATGCAAGCCTCGCCAGCTCGCTTGCGCTGCGCAAATGCAAGCCACGACGGTCCTGCACGATGATTTCTGCACTATATGTCTTCTCTGCGGTCTCTTGTGTCATCCTGACCTCTCCGGCCTGAAGCCCATGCTTCAAGCGCCCTTTCGGGCGGTGGCATCACGATATCCGCACCAGCCTCTCTTTTCCATATTAATTTAATGTTTAAACGCCTTTTTTCAAGGCGGGGGGCCCTTTCACATGCTTTCCACGCCTGCATGACGCAACATCGTCTCCGCCTAACTTGATTTTCTCCGTCAAATACTTACATTAAATAATTTCTTTTGCACACGGCGCGACGCCGCGGCAGCATCCCGAAGGGGATCCGTCCCCTTCCGTTTCGAAACAAAGCAGGAACAGGACAGCCATGGCTCATACAGTAGAAAAAATCGGCGGCACCTCCATGACCAGATTCGGGGAAATCCTCCAGAACGTCATCGTCGGCCACCGCCAGCCATCCGAACTTTACAACCGAATCTTCATCGTCTCCGCGTATGGCGGCATCACCAACCTCCTGCTCGAAAACAAGAAAAACGGCGCCCCGGGCGTCTACGGCAAATTCGCGCGGGACGACGACGGATGGCAGGACGCCCTCGAAACCGTCCGCGCCGAAATGCTCCGTCTCAACCGCACGTTCACCGATCTCGGACTCGATCTGGAAGTGGCGGACAAATTCGTCAACGAACGCCTCGACGGCATCCGCGACTGCCTCCTCGACCTCAAGAAGCTCCGCACATACGGCCAGTTCAACATGGACGGATATCTCCTCCCGACCCGCGAAATGCTCGCCGCCGTCGGTGAGGCCCATTCCGCCCACAACTCCGTCCTGATTCTTAAAAAGCACGGCATCAACGCCATTTTCGTCGATCTGACCGGATGGATGAAAAAGGAGCAGACGACCTTTGACAAGGCGGTCCGCCGCGGCTTCGAAGGCATCGACATCTCCACCTCCATGCCGATTGTCACAGGCTATGTCAAATACGACGAAGGCATCATGACGCGTTTCGACCGCGGCTATTCCGAAATCACATTCTCAAAGGTCGCCGTCGTCACGGGCGCCCGCGAAGGCATCATCCACAAGGAATACCACCTCTGCACGGCCGACCCGAAGATTATCGGCGAAGACAAGGTGAAGGTCATCGGACATACCAATTTCGATATAGCGGACCAGCTATCCGATCTCGACATGGAGGCCATCCACTCCAAGGCCGCGAAAGAAATGGAGCACATGAACATTCCGATCCGCGTCAAGAACGCCTTCGATCCGGACCACCCCGGAACCCTCATTTCCCGCGACTACGTCTCCCCCACGCCGCACGTCGAGATGATCTGCGGCCGTAAGGATGTCGAAGCCATCGAAGTCATGGATCCGGAAATGGTCGGCAAGGTCGGTTATGACTACAATCTAATGAAATCAATGTACGATACGCGCATCAGCTACATCGCGAAGACGACGAACGCCAACACGATCACCGTCTTCGTCCCGCAGAAGAATCCGCGTCTGGAAGAATGCCTGGAACTCATCCGCGGCATCTTCCCGAACGCGCAGGTCCGCACGTTCGACACGGCCATCGTCTCCGTCATCGGCACGAACATGAGCATCCCCGGCTTCCTGTCCCGCGCCGCCAACGCCCTCCATACGGCGAACATCAACGTTCTCGCTCTTGTCCAGTCAACACGACAGGTCAACATGCAGTTCATCGTCGACCGCGAAGATTTCGAGAAGGCCCAGCAGGCCCTCCACAAAGCCTTCGTCGAAGACCTCCAGAAATAAGCGGGAGGGTCACGCTCCTGCGTGACCGCAAAACATCACGCTCCTGCGTGACCGCAAAACATCACGCTCCTGCGTGACCGCAAAACAACCCCTAAAATCGCCTGTCGCTTTTGTCGCTTATGTCCCTTTAGTCTCTTTTTCAACTCCATTGATGGAAATTGTTTTCATAGACAACCACATGCTTGCGGCGGACAAACCGCACAACCTCCTGACGCAGCCGTCCGGAACGGACCGCGACAGTCTGGAAGCGCAGGCCAAGTTGTTCATTAAAAACGAATTCCACAAGCCGGGCAACGTCTTTCTGGAAGCCGTCCACCGCATCGACCGGCAGGCCTGCGGCATCGTTCTCTTCGCGAGAACCTCCAAGGCGCTGTCGCGCCTTACGGAGCAGATCCGCAACGGCTCCTGCCGCAAGATCTACCGGGCGCTCGTCACGGGACGAATGCCCAAAGACGAAGGCCTTCTCGAAGACTGGCTGATTCATGACGATTTCAAGGCGGTCGTCGCCTCCAAGGCGGTCGTCGCCTCCTCCGGAAGCGACGGCGCCAAACGCGCGACGCTCCGCTACCGTCTGCTCGAAACACGACCGGACGGCCACTCCCTGCT
Source organism: uncultured bacterium (assembly GCA_902776645.1). Classification (GTDB taxonomy): domain Bacteria; phylum Verrucomicrobiota; class Lentisphaeria; order Oligosphaerales; family Oligosphaeraceae; genus UBA1407. Next base: position 13,148 of record CACYQT010000100.1, read on the forward strand.
GGAGATCCAGCTGGAGACAGGCCGCTACCACCAGATTCGCGCGCAGCTCGCCCACGCGGGCTGCCCGATCGTCGGAGACGATCGCTACGGTTCGAAAGAACCGTACAAAAACGGCGCCGTCGCCCTCCAGCATGCAAGCCTGACAATCTTGCATCCAGACACAAAAGAACCCATCACGTTCGAAGCGAATCATACACTGTAACCTATTATAATAAGCACCGGAAATCACCATGACGGAACTC
>CACYQT010000101.1 GCA_902776645.1 uncultured bacterium
AGTTTTTCAGAGAGGAAGGAATCAAGAATACCATCCGAAACTTCATTGAACGCAAAAGAAGCCGTCATGTGCCTGAAGAACAGATACATGAGGAACTGCTGCTCGACTTTGGGTTGGACGACGCTAAAGCCCGTCAGTACATGGAACCTTCTTTGGCAAAAGCATAAGACAAGAAGAAAAGTATTCCACCTCCTTAAGCCATTGGCTATAAGTTCAGACGAAGACTGCTAATGATACTGCTTCGCTTGCAACAGGAATCGATTTCCGAACGAAGCCACAGCTAGACGATACATGGAGACTGGATTGGCGAAGGCATGAATGACTTAATCCTTTGGCGGTAAAACAAGCACTAGGAAGACACCACATAGCCGTAGAGCAATACAATTAAGCATTGAGCATTGAGCATTGAGCATTAAGCATTAAGCATTAAGCATTAAGCATTAAGCATTAAGCATTAAGCATTAAGCATTAAGCATTGAGCATTGAAAAGCAGCAGGCGGTAAGACGGCCTCCCTCCTACCATAGCGCTCGTAGGGCGCCACATAGCTGCCGATGGCGGCATGAATGTATCCCCACCGTTGCATGGTAACGGCGGGACGCCGTCGTTACCATGCGTCGGCGGGACTGTGTAACGGTGGGACGCCGACGCCACACCATGCAACGGCAGGACGCCGTCGTTACCTAGAATTCAATCGGAATCGTCACGATTGATCCCATGTCGACCAGAATGCCTTCCGCATGGGCCCAGTCGCCCGGTTGCGTGACGGCGGCCGTCATGATCTTGGAACTGACCGTCCGGCCATCTTCCAGTTCGAGCACGACGCGGAAACGGCGCAGCTTGTAATAGTCCTCCGCCGGATTGAGCAGTTCGAAGCGGCTGTACTTCACCAATGCCTTCAACGCCTTGTCGCTCAATTCGTTGCGGATTTCCTCGCCCCACGTGTTCTTCGTCTCGTCGCCGGCGGAAGCCTTCAGCAGGCCGAAATTCACGCCGTTCAGAACACCGTAGCTTTCATAGGAGCCCGGCGTGCTGTTGAAGCCCTGCCCTTCGTAGCAGAACCAGCCGCGCTTCGCCTTCCGCAAGTCAGCGGTCGTCAATCCTTTGACGTATTCCTTCGGTTCTTCGAAGGTGAACTGGGCGCCCAATTTGTCCATCGTCCGTGCAAAACGCAAATCCTTCGATTCCAGACGCATTTCCGCCCAGCAGGACCAGTCGCCCGTCGAATTGTCCGCAGGACCGACGTCGGCGACCAGTTTCAACTGGATGGACTGCCCTTTCCACGGCGCCAGATTCGCCTCGATAGGCTTCCAGACATGTTCGTTCACATGCTGTTCGCCGACCTTCGTCTCCTTTCCGGCGGCATCCTTAACATAGACGTAATACCAGATACCGTCGCCTGAATCGCTGCCGTCCTGCTTGCCGACCATCGCGCGGAACAGCGCGGCATCGTCGTCCGGAACATCCATATTATACGCCACATACGTATAGCCGACGCCGCCCATGTACGGCGGATGCATGAACCAGCCGCTCTTCAGCACGCCGTCGCAGGCCAGACCGGATTCATTTCCGGCCCTCCAAGTGGCGCTCGCACCCGTGCTGCCCATCGATTCCTGCTCCTTTCCCTTGCGGAAGCAGATGCCCTTCGAGATCGGCTTCTGCCAATCGAACGGATACGGCACTGGCTTGTAAATGATGTTCATACCGAAGACGACCGACTGCTTCGCCGCTCCGGACGAAATCGCCAATGTCGCCGTACGCATCTCCGTTTCAAGCATTTCCGGCATCTTGAACAACGTCGTCGCGTGACCGTTGGCGTCCATGGCGACCGTCTTGGACATTCCTTCAAACGTACACACAAGTTCCTTCACATCAGGGCGTTTCGCAACAAACGTGAATTCCACGTCGTTATCGACCATCTTGTAATCGACGCTGACGAGTTCATCGACGGTGAAATCAATCCACTGGCCGTTGATTTCAGACCAGATACGCTGTCCTTTCTTCGCATCGTCAGGAATCTTCACCGTGTGCTTTTTACCATTGTAATCCACGACGGTGACGGTTTCGCCCGCCACGACCACGCTCACATCGCACATCAAATCCGGTAAACGCTTCGCCCTGGCTAACAGAAGTTTATAACTGAAAGCGCCTTCAACAGGCATAACGTATGTCAAACCGCGAGCATGGCGAACTTTCGCCGGACCGATTTCCTTCATCTCCTTGTCCAACGCTGTTGCATTTCCGCCGCTGATCTCACCGCCAAAGACGTTTCCCCAGCCACATTCCGCGCCGTTTAACGGAATGAATTCGCAGATGCCTTCGTCAATTTTACGAAGGACGCCCGCACCGCTTGATGCCGCCGCATTGAACCGTTGGAACGCCTTGTCACGACCGTCGATATAGATGTATTCAGGCGTGACGGCGAAGTCGCAACGGCTGCCGTCATGTTCGGCGGAGATCACATTGATCTTGCCGTCCTCCGTCCAACCCGCGTAGCCCTGCGGCGGAAGATTCAGTTCACGGCCGTTGAACGTCGTCTTCATCCATTCCTTCACATTGCCGTTTGTCGCGACACAAGTTCCGTCCTTGTAACGGACAACGACTTGAGACCGCTTATAGACGCCGTTCGCCAGCGCCGCGCTCGTGTCGTAGATTTTGCCGTCCGCATCGACATAGCCGATCGTGTCCGCGCTCACCTGCGTGTAGCGTTCATGCAGCTGCTGCAGCATGAAATAGCCGCGCATCGTGCGGCGGATGCCCCCCATGCTGACGAGGAAGCCCGGATGGCCGAAGGCCAGCGTCGCCGCCAGGAAGCGGTCCACCGCCGCGTCCGTACCTTCTTCGCCGACGATTTTCCAGCGGCCGCGGAAGAACATCTCATGGTTGCCCATGCCGAAATTGCACTCCTGGTCATGGATCTTGCGCAGATCGAAATCCACAAACCACGGGTCCGACGGCAGATAGTACGAACGATCCTGCGCGTAGTTACCGTCCGTCAAACCGCTGTAGAAGCAGTGGTGCGGCCCTTCGGAATAGACGGGACCGTTCCATGCCTTCTTCTGATGGAGCATGATTTCGCCGTATGAATAGAACGTCGCGGCGAACGTGCCCGCGCCCGGAACTCGGTAGTCGTAATCGCAACGGCCCCAAGGCGTCACGGACGTATGGACGTCGCAATAAGCCGTGCTGAAATGGAATTTCCTCTGGTTGATGGGGCTGAGTTCCGCGCAGTATTCGACGGCGTACTGCGGCTTCGGGCCGTAGCAGCGCGCCCATGCGGGCTGCAGCTGGTTGGTGTACTGGCGGGCGATCAAGTCAGTGCTCCAGTATTCGTTGACGGGAGCGAAATCCGTGAAATTGTTGTACGGGCCATAGACGAAACCGAGCGTGTCCTGCATGTATCGCGCATAGTCGTACATGCCTTTGTCTCCGCCTTTTTTCGGGGCGGCTTTCGTACGGAAGGTGAAGCTTTCGCCGCCGTCACGCCAGCAGACTTCATGGTCGGTGATGAGGCATTTGCGCATGCCGTGCCGCCAGATGTTATACCAATAGGCCTTGTCGCGTTCGCGGTTTCCCGCGCCGTGCGACCGCCATTGGTGAGTTCCTGCGATGTGCTTCCACGGCGATTTCGGATTCGGAATGTTCGGCAGCGTCTCCTCGAATTTTGGGCTGACCGTCACGAAGAACCGCTCGAAGCAGTCATTTGTCGTTCCATCCGTCTTCGGAATGTATTTCACGCCGCCGTTGGCGTAGGCGATGCCGTCCGCCACGCGGCTGTCGCCCCACGGCGTGCTCGCGTTGGAACGATACCAGTCGATATGCGCCGTGTAGAACAACGGCTTGTCCGCCGTGCCGGCGACAACCGCTCCAGGCCGTCCCGCCGCGTAATCATAATATGGTATGAGAAACGCGCGCGGATTTTCCAATCCTTTCGCGCCGCCGAAGGCCACCGCGCCCAACTTGCCGCCGAGCGATTTCGTGTCCAGCATCAGCGTCTTGCCCTTCATCTGCATCGTGTAGGTCGCTTCGAAGCTCTTCTCGCCAAGCGTGTATTTCCATGTGGAAACAATCGTTTTCCCAACGAGTTCCGTCTTCAGAAGCTCCGCCTTTTCGGGAGCGAGGCCACGGTTCTGAGCAAAGAACTGCGCACCGCCGCCGAACAATGGCTGGAACCATTCGCCGTCGTTCCATTTCATGCGGATGTCGTCCCAACGGCCGCTCTTCGGCTCGTAGGTCATCGTCAGATTGCCGTCGCTTCCCGCGTACGTCAAGACGAAGATGTTCCCATCCTGCTTCGCGTCGTTCACGCTGCCGGGAGCCGCGCTGTCCGGCAGAATCGTGTCTTCGCGCGTCGGGAACGGCAGACGGCCCGGCCCGTTGTTCGCGCCGGTGCCCTGCCCTTCGAACATGTCGATGCCGCGCAGCGGACGGGGCTTGAACGTCAACGGCTTGAACTCTTCCTTGTGCATCGTCAGACTGTCGAAAAACAGCACGCGATCCGCCTTGTTCCGTCCATTGTCGATGCGGAAGCCGTTGAACGTGACGCCGGGCTTCGTCAGACGGGCGATCTGGTCGTCCGTCAGGCGGCGCAGCGGAAGGAACCATTCCTTCCAGTCGATCGTCTTCAGGAAGACGGCCTCCTCCTTCTCCTGCCCAGGCACGCCGAACAGCACGTTTACGTTGACGCGCGGCGTCGAGGCGTCCGTCACCCACGCCCAGTTGTTGCCGTAGATCCAGCAGCCGACCATGTCGAAATCCGCCGGAACAGGAATCGGCTTCGGCGGACGGACGAACACTTTCGGAACGCCTTTTCCTTCATAGCGATACGTCAGCTTTCCGACGTATTTTCCGAACAACTGCTGTTCGCGCGTCCGCTCGAATGCCGCGACGGCATTTTCCGTCTCGACGGTCCATCCGTCCAGATTTTCGAAATCGACCAACGCCGACCAGTCGTCCTTCGTCCGCCCCGCCCAGTCCATTTCGTATGGACGCACGCCGACCTTTTCCTCCTGTCCGAACGTGGAAAGGCCTACTGCCAAACACATAATGAACGACAACAATCCAGAATGTCTCATACTGCCTCCATGGGGGATGATTTTTCTATTTCAATTTTATTATCATTTCACAAGACGCCGCGCGGCGGAATCAGTCCGCCTGCGCGCACCATTTTTTCATGACGTCCGCCGCAGGCTTGCCGTAGATCGTGAAGCCGCGGTCTCCCGCCGGATCGGACTTGAACTCCGCGCGGTAGTTGTTCTCGTCCCATTTCCACCAGAACAGGCCGCCCCACCATGGATGTTCTGAAAACAGACGGATGACGGCCTCCATGTAGTTCGCCTGCTGCATCCCGTCGTATTTCGTTCCGTTCTTCCAATAATAGGGAAGCGTCGTGCCTTTTTCCGTAGAGCAGCAGCCGCATTCACCGCAATAGAAGCATGTTCCGAGCTTCTCCGCGAACTGCTTCATCTTCTCCGCGTGCGGTCGCAGGATATCGGCCATGCTCTCCACCGTCCCGTTGCCGTCCGTCGTCGCGGGATAGTAGAAACTCGTTCCGACGGAATCCAACGCGTAGAACCAGAAGTTCTTGTCGTTCAGCTTGTTGATGAACTGCTCCGCGTTGACCAGCGACGTCGTCAAATGCCCTTTGTACAGCTTTCTGGCCAGTTCGATGACCTGCAGCCAGTTCGACGAATGGCCCGCCATCTGGTTCAGCTCGCTGTCCATGCCGTAGGCTTCGCAACCGGTCTTGGAAGCGATGCGCAGATAATGGCTTGTGCAGGCGGCGTAGTTCTTGAACCATTCGTCGCGATAGCGGAACGGGCGGTCGTCGAAAACGACGCCCTGCGGCGTGACCACCTGCATCCGCTGCGTGCCATCCCAGCATTCGATCATCGGCCGCAACATGACTTTTATCCCCTTGGAATGGAGGTAGTTGATGATTTCAACCAACTCTTCGTCTCCGGGCGTGATCTGGAAATCACGATACATGCGTGTGCTGTAGTAGGCGTCCTGCATGATCGTGACGACCAGGCAGACCCACGGGATGCCGAGCTCCGCGATGCGGTCCGCCTCCCGTTTCGCCTTGTCGGAGGAAAAATACCCGTTCCGTCCATAATAGCCGAATGTAATCCCCTTGAACATATCCATCTACCTCGCAGGTTATTTTTATTTGCGCAAAAACAAGATAAATCCAATACCTATAATATTATGGATATTGTAATCTCGCTCCAATGATTTTCAAATCACGCCATATGTTTTTCAGTAACGGCTATCCTTGAGATTGGCCATACTATCTGACTACCGGCCGCGCAGGAGCGCAGCCCTCCCGGCCGTCATATTCATTTCTTTTTTATTAATAAGGTTGCTGATGGCTTGTAATTCGCCGCTTTACTATTACGTTTATAGGTTCACATGTGCAGATTGAGTCATTCCACACCAAACCACGACGTCACGAAGCAACCAAAGGCCGGCCATTATGAAAGAAATCATGTTCACGAAAATGCTGCAGGACAAAACCATCCCGCAGCTTGCGCAAATCGCCCATGATTGGGGACTTGACGGCTTTGACCTCTGCGTCAGGCCGGACTATCCCGTCAATCCGGACAACGCGTATGAAGAGCTTCCGAAAGCCGTCGAATACATGAAATCCGAAGGCCTTGCCATCCCGATGGTCACGGGCAATTTCGACCTGCTCACGCCGGATCATCCGACGGCCGCTCCGCTGCTGAAGGCCATGGACAAGGCGGACGTCCGTCTCCTCAAGCTCGGCTATTTCAAATACGATCCATGGACGATGAACTACCAGGTGGAAGTCGCCCGTGTCAAGGCGATTCTCAAATCATGGCTTCCGCTCGCACGGCAGTACAACGTGAAGATCTGCTACCATACCCACAGCAACAAGAACATCGGCATCAACGGCGCCGCCATGGCCCATCTGCTCGAAGATCTTGATCCGCTGTATTTTGGCGCATATATCGACACGGGCCACCTCCGCGCGGAAGGCGAAGACTTCGCCACCGCCCTCGGCATGGTCCGCCCGTGGCTTTCCATCGTGTCCGTGAAGGACATGCTCGTCGAACGCATCACGAAAGCCAACCATGGCTCCACGAAGAACCAATGGCTCAGCGCCGGTCAGGGCATGGTCGACTGGACCTACGTCTTCGACTGCCTCCGCCGCGTCGGTTTCGACGGCCCCGTCTCCATCCACTGCGAATTCCACGACCAGGGCGATCCCTTCATGGTTCGCGCGCAACGCGAAGCAGAATTCTTCCGCCCGTTCTTCCAGCCCAAGCCGGCTGAATAAAACCGTCGGCCAAAGCCCAACGATATCATGCACTCTCACTGCCAACAGCAAAAACGAAACGGCCTCTTCTGGACGGCGAAGCTCCCCGAACTGCCTCCGCTCCATTTCTTCGGAGCGCTCCATTTCGGCACGGAGCAGATGTATCCGCTGCCGCAAGTGCTTGAAGACGCGTATCAATCCGACGACGCCATCGCCTTCGAGACCAATCTCGGAGAGCTCTCCACGCCGCGCTTCAACGCCATGATGACAGACATGGGCCGCCAGCCGGACGGTGCGCGCCTTTCCAACAATCTCAAGCCGGACACGTGGAACAGCCTTTCGGCCATCTCGCTGAAGCTCGGCTACTCTCCGGAATACATCGACACGCTGCAAAGCTGGTACTGCGCGTCCGTTCTGACGAGCGCCGCCCTCCGCATGGCGGGACTCAACTCCCATCTCGGCATCGACGGCTTCATTTTCCAGCGTTCCGTCATGGAACAACGCCCTGTCATCTGCCTCGAAACACCGCAGAAACAGTTGGAGCTGCTTGCATCCATCAATCCCGAAACGGATGAAGTCTTCATCCAGCATACCATCCACGAACTCGCCGACATGGCCAAATTCTCCCATGAAATGCTCGACTACTGGCTCGATGGCAACGCCAAAGGCCTCGCACGGCTCGTCGCGGACGGTTTTGAAAATAACAACGAACTCCAGAAGGTCATGCTCGAAGACCGCAACAGACAGTGGTTCGACAAGCTGCATTCCGCCAATCTCCAGAACATGTCCGTCCTCTCCGTCGTCGGCGCAGGCCATCTCGTCGGGCCGGACAGCATCCTCAACCTATTCCAGAAGAACGGCTACGTTGTCACGGCAGGTAGCCAGCCGCATCAAAATTAACACGTTTCACCATAAAATTTGGAGCCAAAGATGAAAGTCCCACTGCTAGACCTCAAGCCACAATACGAGACTCTCAAGGATGAAATCCAGAAGGCCATCGCTGAACTCAGCGCCACCCAGATGTTCATTCTAGGCCCGCATGTCGTTGAATTCGAGGAAAAAGCCGCAAAATACTGCCAGTCCGGCTATGGTTGCGCCGTCTCCTCCGGTTCGGACGCCCTGCTTATCGCGCTGATGGTCGAAAACATCGGCGCGGGGGACGAAGTCATCACGACTCCGTACACGTTCTTCGCGACAGCGGGCGCCATCGCCCGCGTGGGCGCCACGCCTGTCTTCGTGGACATCGATCCGATTACGTACAACATCAATCCAGCGCTTATCGAAGAGAAGATCACGTCTCGCACGAAAGCCATCATTCCAGTCCATCTCTACGGACAGTCCGCGGACATGGAACCGATCATGCAAATCGCCAAGAGACACGGGCTGATCGTCATCGAGGACTCCGCCCAGTCCATCGGCGCGGAATGCAACGGCAGACGCTCCGGATCCATCGGCGACTACGGATGCCTTTCCTTCTTCCCGTCCAAGAACTTAGGCTGCTTCGGAGACGCTGGCATGGTCGTCACCAATGACAAGGAGAAGGCCCTTCGCCTCGCCATTTTCCGCAACCACGGCATGGAACCGAAATACCATCACCATTTCATCGGCGGCAATTTCCGCATGGACGCCCTGCAGGCCGTCATCCTCAACGTCAAACTCCCGCATTTGGATGAATGGACGACGAAACGCCAGCTGAACGCCCTAGACTACCACAATCTGCTTGACGGCGTCAAAGGCATCACCCTCCCGCAAACCGCCCCGTGGACCACGCGCCATGTCTTCAACCAATACATCATCCGCATCCATGACGGCAAACGCCAAAAAGTGTGGGACGCCTTGAAAAAGGCCGACATCGGCTGCGACGTCTATTATCCCATCCCGCTCCATCTACAGCCCTGCTTCGAGTATCTCGGCCTTAAGAAAGGCGACTTCCCCGAATCCGAAAAAGCGGCGGACGAAACGCTCGCCATTCCGATCTACCCCGACCTCACCTTCGAGCAAAAGCAATACGTCGCCGCCACCATCGCGGACGCCATGCGCTAACCGATTCATCGGCAAACCATTCTGAATGAAGCATTACCATCCATACAAACCAGAAAAGAAAGGCGAGAAGGAAGCAAAGGTCTCGACAAAAAGCGCCATTATCATCTACTGGCGCCTCTTCCGCACGTTCGCCCTTCGCTATTGGTTCCGCCTGTTCCTCGGCATCGCCGCGGGACTGGTCATGGGCGGCGCCATGTCCGCCTATCTGCGTTTCATGGATCTCGGCCTCAACGCGCTGGAATCAGGCTACGTCAAAAAGGACACGCAAGGCAAGTCGTCGATCGTCGACAAGCTTCAGGAATCCAAGACGATCCGCTGGCTTGGATCCAAACTGGAGCAATCGTCGCCGCCATCGGAACAGGCCGCTCCGCCAAATGAAGCCGAAGCCGTGCAGCAGCCGGAAAAGAAGCATGAAAAAGGCGGGCTGATTTCCAAAATCAACAAGATGACATCGCGCTTCGGCATCGAAGTCGATGACCAGGAGGCCATCTCCCTCCCGTTGCTCTGCCTTCTCATCGGGCTGATGTTCGCCTTCTTCTTCCTGAAGGCCCTCGGCGAATTCGTCAACAAGTATTTCATCCGATGGGTCGCGTCCCGCGCCATAACGGACATCCGCATCGAACTGTTCAACAAGCTCCAGAAGCAATCCGTGGCGTTCTTCTCTGAAAACGACGTTGGAAGCCTCGTATCCCTCTGCACGAACGATACATCCATCGTGGAAAACACGATCGCCATCTCCGCCTCCGAACTGTGCACGTCTCCGATTCTCATTCTCGTCGCGCTTGAATTCATCATCCAGAAGGCCGTCTCCGTCCATCTGCTCAAGCAGTCATTGTGGCTGATCATCGCCATGCCGATCTGCATCCTGCCCGTCCTCTGGCTGACCACCTACATCCGCCGTTATCAACGCAAAGTCCTGCAGGGCATCTCCTTGCTCGTCACGAAGATGACGGAGAACTTCTCCGGAATCCGCGTCGTGAAGGCGTTCAACACGGAGGATTATGAAAGCAGGAAGTTCACGAAGGAGTCCAACCGCTACTTCCGTTCCGTCAAACGCGCCATGCTGGCGGATGTCTTCATGCAGCCCGCCATGCAGCTTGTCGCCATCGCCCTGGCGGCCTTCTTCCTGGTCATCTGCTATTACTACAAGGTGTCGCTCGCCACGCTTGCCGTCATCGGCTACGCCGCCCAGCAGGCCTACAAGCCTATCAAGGAGCTTGCGAAACTGAACTCGCATCTCCAGAAGTCCGCCGCCGCATGCGAACGGATCTTCAAGCTGCTCGATACGGATTCGCAGCTCAAGTATTTGACCGACAAGCCGTTGCAGCCTTCAACCTTTGAAAAGGACATCGTCTTCAACGACGTTTCGTTCTCCTATACGCCGAACTCGCCGGAAGTCATCAGCCATTTCAATTTGACCATCAAGAAAGGACAATTCGTCGCCATCGTCGGCCAGACCGGTTCGGGCAAGTCAACCGTCGCCAATCTCGTCTCCAGATTCTATGATCCGTCCAGCGGCACCATCACCATTGACGGGCAGGATCTGCGAAACATCGACAACGCCGCCTTGCGCAAGCTCATCGGCATCGTCTCGCAGGACACGTTCCTTTTCAACGACACGATCCGTGAAAACATCCAGTACGGCTCGCCGGACGCGACGGAAGAGCAGATCCAGGAGGCCGCCCATCAGGCCAACGCGGATGAATTCATCCTGTCCGAACCGGAAAAGTACGACCGCCTGACCGGCGAACGCGGCTCCCTCCTCTCCGGCGGCCAGAAGCAACGTCTCGCCATCGCCCGCGCGTTGCTGAAGAATCCGCCGATTCTCATTCTCGATGAAGCGACATCCGCGCTCGACACCGCCACTGAACATCTTGTCCAGCAGGCGTTTAACACGCTGATGAAGGATCGTACCGTCATCGCCATCGCCCACCGCCTCTCCACCATCGTCGATGCCGATCTGATCGTCGTCATGGACCATGGCAACATCATCGAACAAGGCACCCACGCCGAGCTTCTGCAACGCGACGGCGCCTACAAGAAACTGCATGACCTGCAGTACAACTCGCCGGAATAGACGGAAGTAGCGACGGCGTCCCGCCGTTGTTATTCCTTTTTTTATCTCTTGTATCTTTTATATCCCTTAATATAAACTAGGAGAACATACCATGACAGAAAAACTCAACCGCAACACCTATCTTTCCAAACACGTCGGCGACTTCCCCGAAAAGGCCGAAGTCATGGGCCGCGAATTCGTCAAAGTCGACGATCTACGCTACGGCACCAACCCGCATCAGACGGCCGCCTTCTACAAGCCCGTCGGCCGCAATTGCGTCATCGGCGACATGCAGGTCCTCAAGAACGGCAAATCCGGCCTCTCACAGACCAATCTGGAAGACATCTCCTTCTCCCTCAACATCGTCAAATTCTTCGACATTCCCGCCTGCGCGTGCATGAAGCACGTCAACCCCTGCGGCGCCGCTTGCGCCGTCCCCGGCGACACGCTGAAAGATGTCTACATCAAGGCCCGCGACTGCGACGCCCGCGCCGCGTTCGGCTCCGTCATCGCCTTCAACGTGAAGGTCGACGCCGAAACCGCCCGTGAAATCATGACGACGTTCGTCGAATGCGTCGTCGCCCCCGATTTCGAGCCCGAAGCCGTCGCCATCTTCTCCGATCCGGAAGCGAAGCTCAACAAGCACGTCCGCATCCTCAAGTGCGGCGATCTCAAGAAGCTGCCGAAATATGTCGGCGACGACATCTCAGGCTACCAGACCTTCAAAGTTCTCGCCGACGGCTGCCTCGTCGTCGCGGATCCGCTCATGACGAACATCCACTCCGTCGCCGATCTGAAGCCTGCGGAAGCCGACAGCAAGACGCTCGGCCATGTCGTCAGCACCGTCAAGGCGACGCCTGCGCAGATGCAAGACATTCTCATGGCGTGGTATGTGAACATCTCCGTCCGTTCCAACGGCGTCGTCATCGTGAAGAACGGCGGCACGCTCTGCGTCGGAACAGGCGAACAGGACCGCGTCGGCGCCGTCGAACAGGCCATCGTGAAATTCAATGACAAATACGGCGGCAAGGAAACGATCAAGGACGCCGTCATGGCTTCCGACGGTTTCTTCCCCTTCCCCGACGGCGTCGAAGTCGCCGCGAAGGCCGGCGTGACCGCCATCATCGCCCCGTCCGGCTCCCTGAAGGATGCGGATGTCATCCAGCGCGCCAATGAACTGGGCGTCGCCCTCTTCCACGCTCCCGAACGCGTCTTCTCGCACCACTAAGCCGCCTTCGACGGAGCTTAAAGCCTAAAGCTTAAAGCTTAAAGCTTAAAGCAATCTAGAATTCTAGAATTCTAGAAGCCTAGAGATACGTTAAACGGCCTGGCCCCATTATGGGTAACCAGGCCGTTTAGCATATTACTCATTCAGCATTCAGCATTCAGCATTCAGCATTCAGCATTCAGCATTCAGCATTCAGCATTCAGCATTCAGCATTCAGCATTCAGCATTCAGCATTCAGCGGCGTATTCCACGCCAAACGATTCCGCGACTTTCGCAATCGTCGCGGCATGATGGCCGACGCCCAACGCGAAATGATGCGTCGGGCCTTCCGCCATCCACCGCTTCAAAAACGTCCGCACGTCCGGCTTGAACTTGCCATGGGTGTTCGTATTGCCCGTCGGCGGAATCGGACCGGGCATCGATTCGCCTTCGGCGATTACCATCTTGAATTTACCGTTCGCCGTCACGCCGATGCTCAGCAGCGTGATGGGCCCCGTCTGGATGTTGAATTCCACGCCTGCGCCAGTGCCCGGCTTTCCGTGGTATTTCTTCAGGCTGCGGATGACGGGACGGCGATCCGCGATGTTCACATGATGCGGCCCGTCATGGCCGACCAACACCGAATCTCTCACGAAATCAATGGGATGGAACTCCGCGAAACTGCCGCCGATGTCTAGTCGGTCCATGATGAACATCGCGATGCATGTCTTGATGTCGAACTCGCCGCACATCGGGAAGCCTGCTCCCGTCAGCAGTGAATTGCCGACGATGAAATTCGTCACCAACGTCCGCATGTCGCTGCCTGCCTCCGCCTCATAGTAATACGCAAAGCCGTCCAGCTGTTTGGTTTCGACAAAGCGTTCCAACGCCACGGCGGCTCGCGCGGCCACATCCAGATCGGCCTCCGTCAGTTTCGTCGTCAACGGATCGGAAACGGGATCCGGCGTGTCGAAAAACTCCAGAATGCGGCGTTTCATGGCGGCGACGGCATCGTCGCCACTGGTCAGCGGCCTGAAATGGCGCATGATCTCATCTGGTTCGCATGGAACGACATGCGCACCGAAAGCGCTCGTCACCGCCGTCGGATCCGCCTGCATGTCCAGCATCGTGTCCAGCACATGGCCCATCAGGCCAAGCCGCGCCTTCCGCAGGTCATGCCGCACATGCGCGACGGAGACCCATTCGGCGATTTCCGCATCCGCCACGGCGTCGCCTTCCAATTGACCGATGATGACGGGCGGCACGGGCCGCCCGAGCCGCATCGCGACGCCCGTAAATTCGGGCACGGAGCAGATATCGTCGTTGCACAACTGCATGTACGTCGTCCCATGCGCGTAGTCCATCGCCGCCATCGGCTGCAACGCCACCAACACGACCGGACAGGACACCGATTTCACGATGACGCCGAACGTCCCGCTCGTCCCGTACGTCACCATGTCGACGAACAGCAGATCCAGATCCGCCGCGAGAATCTTCGGCAACGCGGCGTACGCCTTCTGCGAGTTGTCGATCATGCCGAAATCCACGACTTCGGCGCTCAACGCCGTCACTTTCCTCTTGAAGACTTCCGTCTTCTTCAGCAGTTCGTCCAGCAGTCCGTCGAATTGCTTCCAATATGTGTCCAGCCCGATGCTCATGACGCCGATGCGGGCGTTCAATGGCTTTCTGCGTGGGACTTTCATGGTTGTTCTCCTATCGTATTTGATTGTTGTCCATTAACTTGTTCTCTATTTTGCCAAGCGGCCGCATTTGCTTTCAGCTTTCAGCTTTTAGCTTTAAGCTTTCCTCTCCGTGAAGCGGCCGCATTTGCTTTCGGCTTTTGGCTTTTGGCTTTCAGCTGACCAATAATATACCTTTTTCACAAAAAAATGCTCACGTTGGCTTGAAGATTGACAATGCCGCGCTAATTTATAGTTCGTTACCAACCCGATGGTAGGGTACTCAAGTGGTCAACGAGGGCAGACTGTAAATCTGCTAGCCATGCTTTCCTTGGTTCGAATCCAAGCCCTACCACCATTTATACAACAGGCGTGTTCATTTTTCTGTGAACACGCCTGTATTTTTCTAACCATAACACTTTTTTGAGGATTTTTTGATGCGAATAGTCAATACCATAGCAATCCAAGAACAACCTAAACCAGATGTAACTGATCCTGAATTTATGCAGAATATGGTTAACAACATATTCTACAAAGGAGTTATCGGTGGAATTGTTATGTTTTTAAGGCATTTTTGGCCTTTAGCCCTTTTAGTTATTATAATCTATATTTACAAAATATTCTTTGCCACAAAAATAAAAGGTAGACGTGGTGAAAAGAGAACGCGAAAATCAATTAATAAACTAACTAAGACTAAAAAAGGTATTCTCCAAGATGAAACGATAACAATGAATAATATCATGATTCCTGACTCAGAAGGAGGATCAACTCAAATTGATCATATCATACTGACCGTTCATGGAATCTTTATTATCGAGACAAAAAACCTTTCAGGATGGATATTCGGCAAGACTTCAGATGAATTCTGGACAATCAAGCACTATCACACATCAAGCAAAATGCAAAATCCATTCAGGCAGAATTACAAGCATGTCATGTGCCTTGCCGAACTACTCCAACTTGATCCTAAATTCTTTATAAATGTCGTCGTGCTTAGCGGTGATTGCGAAGTCAAGACAATGGATCAAATGCCGTTTGAGCTTGCAACCACAGAAAGCGAACTCGAAGAAATTATTAACTCACGTGAAAAATTCCTCTTTTCACAGGACGAATTAACTAAATTTCATGATGAAATCATGAAACATACCATTCCAGATACTGCTGAAAACAGGAAAAAACATATTGAGCATCTTGAATACATTCATAAATAAGGCATAGACATTTTGATTATCCTTAATTTCTTAAAATAACATATAGAATAATAGCAACTTACTCAACAACAATCAAAATCTTTCCCACCGTCGGCTCCACGTCCTTTTCCCATGGGCGTTTGTATTCGAATTTCAGCTCATGGCGGCCAGCCTTCTTCGCTTCAAAATAGAAACGGAAAATGCCCGGCGCACCGGATACGATGCGGTCCCTTTTCTCCGTCACATAATCGTTCTTTTTCAGTTCGACGCCATCCACCGTGTCCTTTCCGGTGTAATACCATGCGAATCCGGTCGTGATATTGCCGTCCGCAAGAATCATAAACTCCTCCACCGCTTTGACATGGAACTCTTGGTCCTTCCCTAAAACAGCTGACGGCAGCGCCGGTTCCTCCACTTTTTTGTTGACGTCATCCATCTTGCCGATGTCATCCGTTTGTTTTTTCCTTGCCGCGCATCCGCACAGAATCGCGACGGCCGCCACCAAATACAGCGCCAAAATCCAATACTCTTTCATAGCTTTCTCCTAAGTAAATGATTGTTTTCTGAAAAGATTTTCCCTAGAGCATAGAGCTTCCGCATGAGTTATTTTACAACTCGCGAAGCGATGACAACCGCCGAGTCGCCGGAGCTGTTGATCTTTCAGCACTCAGAAATCATTTTTTAACAACTTCTTCGGCAGAATGTCAGCCCTGCGGCGAGGCATTTTTGTTTATTCTGTGTATTCTGTGGACAAATGACGAACATTGGTGTCCATTGGTGTCCATTAGTGGTTAAATCAAATCTTTCCTTTGATTTCCACGCGGCCGATGCCCAGCATGCCGACGGAATAGACGAATCCCGCCGCGCCGTCGGACAACTTGTCGTCCTTCGCTTTCAGAACTTTCTTTCCGTCGAATGTGGCGACGATCTCGTTGCCTTTGCATTCCAGTTTCACGTCATGGACGTCACCGAGCTTCCAATCCACATCGCATTCCGCCAGAACGGTTTCGCCATAGAACTGCCGCGCCAATACAAGCTTGTTACCACGACGCGTTAATGAAATGTAGCGGCGCGTTCCCTGCCAGCGGCACATCAGGCCGGCGGCGTCCGCCAGATGGACGGCCAGCCGCGCCTCAATCGACTGATCCTTCCAATAGCGGTTGCCCGTGTAGGCATAGCCCGTCTCGCTGTTCTTGCCGAAATAGACCAACTCCTCCTTGTCTTCGCTGAAACGGCCGCGCCACATATCGCAATCGACAATCCAGCCCGAAATGCCGCGATTGACGACCGGCAGCCTGTCCGCCTGATAATGGAATTTACCTTCCAAATCAATGAAGGCTACGTAAAGTTCTGCGATTCCGCCTTTTTCCGGCATGCATACTTCAAAGCCAAGATCCGTGACTGGCTGGCCGTTTGTTTCGGGAACTGACAGAGTCAGTGTCTTTTTGCCACCGACGGCGCGGACGCCGTCGCAGCTTTCCGAATACGCCATCACAGGCTTGCCGTCCGCCCCCATGTAGCGAACGAACATCCGCACATCGTCCGTTGTACCGTCGAGCAGCGTCGCTTTCACGGTCATGCCGGAATACAATTTGCTTGTTCCGACGACGCTGTAGCCGCCCGTCACGGAGCCTGGCATCATCGGTTTGGAAATTCTGGCTGTTCCGCCAATCGGCATCACGCATTCTACATTCAGACAAATGGCCGACTCGTCACACCAATATGTATTGTCAATGATTTCGATGCCGCGCTCCGTCGGTTCCGCCATGAAGCCGCGCGGTGACGCAAGTTTCGTGAAATCAAGCCAATGCCCGTCGTCTTTCAACGGCTTCCATCCCATGACGTTCCGTCCGATGGCGGCGATCTGGAGGGCCTCCGTCAGGCAGTCCGTCACGGAACGCGTGCCGTCCGCCGTCGGCAGGATGATGCGGTCGGCCATTTCCGAACGATAATCGTACATGTCGCAGATATGATCGAGCCCTACGACCAGAGCCATCAGGCAGCCGACGTTCGCAGAATTGCAGTCAGTGTCCCATCCCGCCGTGTTCACGATCGCCAACGCCTTGCGGAAATCATTCGGCGCGTAGCTCCATGCCATGACCATCAGCGCATGGTTCGGAATCACATGGCAGTTGCCGCCGTAAATATGGTAGCCGTATTTTTCGTTGATGCGGTCGTAGGTCTTCCGCCAGTCGCCGTCCTTTTTGCACCATGCGCGAACATCACGATGCAATTTCGCGATCAGGCTGTTTTTCGGAATCAACGACACGCCGATGTCCAGCAGTTTTTCCATGTCCTTTTCGACGAACGCCGCCGCCTCCATGCCCGCCACGACAACCGCCGCGTTCACCGCTTCGCCGTCGTGCGACACGCTGGCCGACTTTCGTGCCAGTTTCGCCGCAAGTTGCGGATCTCCAGGGCATACCAGCCCGAAACCGTCGATGAAAATCTGCGCGCCGATCTGCTCCGCGACCGTCTTGCCGTTCGTCTCGATCGAACCGGACTGCGGTGATTTCATGCCCGCCTTCAGCCGCAGATACGCCGTATGCTCCGTCGAATGCCCCATGCCGCCCCACCACAGGATCGTCTTGCCTTCCAGCAGATAGTTCAGCCATGTGTCGCCGAAGAATTCATCCGGCGTATCTTTGTACAAGCCAGAATCTTCCAACGCGCGGACAAACGTCAGCGTTCCGGAAATGTCGTCGTCCGACACGACCAGCGGAACATTCTGGTCCTTATGGACATAGCGGTCGATGAAGCCCCACTTCGCCTCCAAACGTTCTTTCCACCATCCTTCGAACGGACGCCCCGCATAAACGCCGATCACCTTGCCCAACACGCCTGCGAACACTTGCTCTTCGTAATCTTTGACTGCCATCTTTCTTGACCTTTTATTCTTTGAAACATAAGACAAACTCATTATATTAGTTTAGATGAAATATCCATGGTTTTCAAGCCATTCATGAAAAGAATAGCGGGAAGACCGCAAAAAAAACAGCCGTGGAACATGACGGACGAACGTCTGTCTAACAGTTCGCACGATCAAAAAACAAAAAACATTCCCTGCGGGAAACGGTATCCATGTCGGAAACATCTCAAAAACGCATTCATTGCACTTACCTTATCATCGGTTCGGGTCTGGCCGGCCTGACGGCCGCCTTGGAGGCCGCCAAGCACGGCAAAGTCATCGTCATCACGAAGACGAAGGCCGAAGAATGCAACACGCGCTACGCGCAGGGCGGCATCGCCTGCGTCGTCGACAAAAACGACACATTCGAAGCGCATATTTCCGACACGCTGACCGCCGGAGCAGGCCTCTGCCATCCGGACGCCGTCCGCGACATCGTCACCGGCGGCCCCGCCCGCGTTCGCGAACTGGAAAAACTCGGCCTGAAATTCACGACCATGGGCGAAGTCCATGCGGATGTCTCGCCGGAGAAGGCGAACGAGCTCGATCTTGGCCGCGAAGGCGGCCATTCCGCCCGCCGCGTCCTCCACGCGGGCGACATCACCGGCAGCCAAGTCTCCGACGTCCTGCTCGCCCGCTGCCGCGAAAACAAGAACATCACGATTCTGGAGAACCATCTCGCCGTCGATCTCATCTCGACGCGCCACATCGAATGGCAGGGCGAAAACCGCTGCCTCGGCGCGTATGTGATGGATACGAAGACCAACGAAATCAAGACGTTCCTGTCGCGGTTCACATTTCTCGCGACGGGCGGCGCGGGAAAGGTCTATCTGTGCACATGCAATCCGGACGTCGCCTGCGGCGACGGCATCGCCATGGCGTACCGCGCCTCCGCCGAAATCTCCAACATGGAATTCTACCAGTTCCATCCCACCATTCTTTACCATCCGCACGCCAAATCCTTCCTGATCAGCGAAGCCGTCCGCGGCGAAGGCGCCGTGCTGAAGGTCAAGAAAAAGGGCGAATACGTCGAATTCATGCAGGACATCCATCCGCTCAAGAGCCTCGCGCCGCGCGACATCGTCGCACGAGCCATCGACAACGAGCTGAAGCGCTCCGGCGAGGAATGCGCCTATCTGGACATCCGCCACCACACGGAGGACTTCCTGAAGAAACGCTTCCCGAACATCTTCGCGAAATGCATGTCCTACGGCATCAACATGGCGAAGGATCTGATTCCCGTCGTTCCGGCGGCCCACTACTGCTGCGGCGGCGTGAGAACGGACACGAACGGCATGACGTCCGTCAAAGGATTGTACGCCATCGGCGAAGTCGGCTGCACGGGTCTCCATGGCGCCAACCGACTGGCCTCCAACAGCTTGCTGGAGGCGATGGTCGTCGGCTACAACGCCGTCGTCCACAGCCAGACCGTCATCAACAATCCTGTCGGCATCTCGCCGGACATGATTCCGGACTGGTCGCACGGCGACGCGGTCAATTCGGACGAACAGATCGTCATCACCCACAACTGGGACGAAATCCGCCGTTTCATGTGGGACTACGTCGGCATCGTCCGCACGAACAAGCGGCTTGAGCGCGCCAAGAACCGTATCCGCATGATCCGCAAGGAAATCGAAAAATACTACTGGAACTTCCTCTTGACGCCGGATCTTGTCGAACTGCGCAATCTCGCCTCCGTGGCGGAGATGATCATCGACTCGGCGACGGCCCGCCAGGAGTCCCGCGGCCTCCACTACAATCTGGACTATCCGTGGGCGGCGCCAGGCTCGCAGGGGAAGGACACCGTCCTCCGCCAGCCGCAGAAATCCACCGTCTGGTTCGAATAAGCCATTCCATACCATATATAATATCCTATCAGGTAGCACCATGCTCAAGAAACTCACCATCGTCTGCGCGGTCGTCATGGCCGCCGCCATCGCCCATGCGGAAAGCATGTATTATTCGGACGCCGTTCTCGCGCAAATCGACGATCAGGTCATCACGTCCTTTGAAGTCAAGCAGTACGCGGAGAAGCAGGAGGCGGCCCTCCGCCAGCAATACAAAGGGCAGGAATTGATAAACAAGATCTTGGAGCTTCGCAAACAGGTGCTCGACACGTTGATTGAACGTGAGCTTATCTACATGGAATTCAAGAATTTGAAAGCCACCGTCCCGCCGTTTCTCGTCCAGGAGCGCCTTGACGATTTGATCATGAACACGACCGGCGGCGACCTGCCCGAATTCGAAAACACGCTCAACATCCGCGAAAAGATGACCATGACGGAGCTCAAGGAGAAAAT
>CACYQT010000102.1 GCA_902776645.1 uncultured bacterium
ATCGACGACGAACACGGGCGACGACACGGCGAAGGAGCCGTCGTCCTCCACGGCCGCCGCGGACAAGGGCAAATTCACCTTCACCCGCACCACCGTCAACCAGTCGAAGGCCCTGACGGTCCACTATTCCATCCGCGGCACGGCGACGAACGGCGTGGACTACCAGACGATCCAGTCCAGCGTCACCTTCGCGGCCAACTCGACGAGCGTGGCGGTGGAGATCGAGCCGCTGTTCGACGGCGCCGCCGAAGGCGACGAGACGGTGGAAGTCGTTCTGGAGCCCGAGAGCGGCACG
The DNA here is from genome assembly GCA_902776645.1 of uncultured bacterium. GTDB lineage: Bacteria > Verrucomicrobiota > Lentisphaeria > Oligosphaerales > Oligosphaeraceae > UBA1407. Next base: position 296 of record CACYQT010000102.1, read on the forward strand.
CAGACCTACCGCGGCGGCACCTACACGGACGCGACGGTCACCATCCAGAACACCGAACCGGACAATCCCATCCCGCATGACGAGCCCTTCCATCCCGTGGACACGGATCAGGACCATGTCATCTCCGGATCGGAATACCTGCAGTACGCCGGCCCCGTGAAGTCCGCGGCGCTGGACAACTACGAGTACGAATGGGACGGTGTCAATGTCCTTTCACTGGTCCGCAAATCGACCCGTGGCGGCGGAACACCGCAGACGCGCGGCGGCGACATCGCCATCGTGCGCGAAGTGTCGCCGGCGGTCTATTCCGCCGGCAGCACCGTGGATGTGACGCTGGCCATCAGCGGCGCCGACAAGATGACCAACCTGTTCATCGGCGAGAAGATCCCGGACGGCTGGACGGTGGTCGGAACCGCCGCGAGCCATGTCGTGGACGGCGTATTGCGAATGGCCTGGGATGCCCCGGATATTCCGGGTGCGTTTACCTATACGATCAAAGCCCCTTCGGCGAATCTGGCCGACAGCTACGTCATCGCCAGCAGCGCCGGAGACACGGCGTGCTACACGGACGTGCTGACGCTCATCGCGGTTGCCGACACGGCATTGCTCAACAACGCCAATGACTACCACTACCATCCCGCAGACTGCATCAGCAAGGACAGGAGAATCTCCGGCGCCGAATATCTTGCCTACGCCGGTCCCGTCAAGGCCGCCGCTCTTGGAAACTACGAATACACATGGGACGGCACCGATGTCATGTCGCTGCGGCCGAAGAACGCCACGCGCGGCGGGGCGGCGGACGACGTCGCGATATCCCGCCATGTCGACACGACGACGTATGCCGCGAACAGCCAGGTGAACGTCACATTGACGATCGGCGGCGCGGACGGCATGGTCAGCCTGTTCGTCGGCGAGACGATTCCGGAAGGCTGGACGGTTGTCGGCGACTACGCCGGCAATGTCCGGAACGGCGTCCTGCGAATGACATGGGACGCCCCGAACATTCCTAATACCGTCACCTACATGCTCCAGGCGCCCGCCGGGCAACTGGCCGCCAGCTGCCAGATCGCAAGCCGCTCCGTGGACACGGCCTGCTTCACGGATCACGTCGTGTTCTTGACAGCCGGCAACACGGTTCTGACATTGGGAAGCCAGCCCGCCGAATGGCCGGAGGACATGGCGCTCTACGCACCGGCCGACAACCGGAATTTCCGCGAGGCCGACAATCTGGCCGTCACGTTCAGCTGGCCGGCCATCCTCGAGGCGGAAAGCTACCGCCTGGTCGTCGCCGCCTATGACGGCGCCGTCGTCTTCGATGAAACGGTGGATGAGACCGCCTGCACGGTCCGCGGGCTGGAGCAGGGCTCCTACATCTGGAACGTCACGGCCGTCGGCGGCGACTGCATCGCCGGCACATCGGGCGACTTCCGCTTCGCGGTCCTGCCCGACAGCCCCGCGCCCATCATCGTCGGGGCGGTCGCGGACGGCACGGCCGTCCGGCTCGCCTTCGACACGGCGGACGCCGGCTACGCGGACGGCGAGATCACCTACCAGGTGTTCTTCTATTCAATGGACAACGGGATGCGGACGTTCCTGACGCAGACGCCCGTGGTCGCCGGCGGCCAGGCGGTCGTCGACCTCGGCGTGAAGGCCTCCAACGGCTATCTCTACATCCGCCCCCTCACGACGCCTGAGTCCAGTTTCACCGAACTTTACATTAAATAACATAGAAGGAGGAGGAACAGCATATGAAGACAAGACTGAATCTTTTGCAATTGACGGTTCTTTTCATCATGGCCATGTTCGCCGTCGTCCATGCGGCGGACGTCGGCAAAGACGACATTCTGGCCGCAGCGCGGAAATGGATCGCGGACAATGCGGTCTTCAAGGCTGAACTGCCGAACGCCATTCCTGAAAAGGCCACTCAGCTGGCGGACGACGACGGCAAGGCCATGCCGCTGTGGCGGGTCGATCTGAAGCCGACAGGCTATCTGGTCATGTCGTCGGACGACACGTTGCCGCCCGTCGTGACATTCAATACGAAAGGCCCCTTCGAAATGCCTGCGGATCATCCGCTTCCGTCCATTCTGAAACGTCAGGGCTCGATTTTCAAGACGGAACTGGGCAAGCCGCAAACGCGTGGCAACGGCTACGCGGCCGAAAATAAGGCTCGTTGGAATGCGTTGTTAAACCGCACGCGAGCGAAGTCTGTCACACCGTCAGAGATCATCACACCGCCGATGCTGACGACCAAATGGCATCAGCATGATCCATACAATTACTTTTGTCCATCTGGTAATTCTTATGATGAACATGCCGTGGTGGGGTGCGCGCCGCTGGCTATCTGCCAGTTGTTGAAATACCATGAATGGCCACCGGCTGGTGTGAGTTTGAATCCGTTTGAAAATGAAGACAATAAAGGTGATATTCAGTGCATAATACATGGCGACATAACCTTCCCCTATGATTGGAATATGATGAAGGATCGCTACGATGAGACGGCTGAGCGCAGTTTCGGGGCGGCCGAGCTTGCGGTCGCCAGACTGGCTATGGAGATGGGGGCGTTTTCCATAGTAGGTTATGAACTTGATGGAACGGCCGGTGGCTATGGTTATTTTTTTGAACGCCATCATTCATACTTAAGATATTCCAACTCGGCTAAATTTGGTGTTGTACCTCCCTCTATTAGCACTCATTATACAGTTGATCAGACAACGCTTTTTTCATGGATTCTTGAGGACATGAAGGCGATGCGTCCATCGCTTTTGACTATTGAGACGCCGGGTCATGCATTCGTTGCGGACGGCCTTGCCACGATGGGAGGCCAGAACTACTACCATTTCAATTATGGTTGGGGCGGTGACCAAGACGGTTGGTATTTGCTGACAGACGGGATATCGAACAGCGTTGTTGACATGGCGGTCACCAACATCCAACCGTCACCTATAGCCGTCTTCAAACCAATATCCTGTGAGCAGTCCTCCTCCTTCACGCTGGCGTGGGACTTTCCGAAGCGACTCACGGCGGAGGCCTTCCGCCTGATGAAGACGACGGGCACAGGTGGATATGATGTCATCAGTTCCTCCATTTCAGGCACGGCTCGCAGCTATACGCTGACGGGGCAATTCGGCACGGCCACCTACACGCTTGAGGCGAAGGTCGATGGGAGTTGGCAGGAGGCATCCGACGGCGTGACGGTGACGGTGAAAGCCGTCCCGACCCCCATGCTGGAACTGGCAACCGATAAGATATTGAAGTGCATCGCGGGCACGGAGGTGACAACGACTGTCACAGCGAACAATTCATTGGAAAGCTTGGTTGTGACGAGCAGTCGGCCGGACATCCTGCCGTCCAGTGGTATTGTCGTATCCGGCAATGGCGCGTCTCGCCATGTGAAGTTGACTCCCGTCAATGACTTGTTCGGCTGCCTGTTGCTGTATGTCACGGCGACGGATATTGCAGGAAACGTTGTCAAGCAGACCATTCCAATGGAGGTCAAGGAGGACGCGCCGTTGGTGTGGTACACCTTGAAGGACGAGGCGATGGGCGCCGCGATGGTGAGCGGAAATCTGGTGCTGTTGGTCACAGGATACGATGATTTTTATACCAGTACCTTCCGTAATACAACATGTGAAATAGGCGACATCAAAGCTGAATTATTGGGAAACTACACGCTTTGGTATTGTAATAGTTTTCAATCTTCCGAACATTCACCGTACACGAGCGGGCTTGGAAGTGCATCCCCATGGATTGCCATCATCAACCCCGCCAATCAAAGTACAAGGCTCCGTGCCCATGGCGGTCCTATTACGGCGAATGAAACACGTCAATTGCTGAATTGTTACATGCCATATTTCAGCCTGGACAATGATGAGATATATGTGTTGGGCACGACGCAGACATTGGAATTGTCCGATATCAGGGACGATGTGGTCGTGTATTATCGTCTGGACTCTGCGACGCCCACCACATCGGACACTCCCTACACGGAACCGCTTCCCCTCACGGAGACGACGACCATCTCCGCCCGTACTTTCAAAAACGGCGAACCTGTCAGCGATACGGTGACGAAAACCTATACCTTCCTTGAAAAGGTGGCAACGCCCGTCCTAAACAAGGCGGAAAACGATTATTTCTTTGACAGTTTCGTTGTGACGGCCACGTGCGCGACTCCCGGAGCGACCATTCGCTATACAACGGACGCCACCATCCCAACGGCAAGCAGCGCCGTGATGCCTGAAGGAGGATTGACCGTGAGAACCTACTCTGTCGTCTGCGTAAAGGCCTTCAAGGATGGCATGGCAGATTCGGATTATATCTATACGCATTTAGATATCGTGAGGGATTTGGATGGCGCCCGGAATGTTGTGACCGGCAATGTGAGAGTGGGGACGCCTTCAATGTCCACCGCGTGGTATCTTCAGGAAAATACATACAACAGCGCCCCCACGTCCTTGCAGTCCGCCGATATTCCGGCCGATGGTTCAACGGTCATGGTCGCCAAAGTCACAGGCGCGGGTGCGCTGTCCTTCAATTGGCGGACGGCAACGGACATGCTGAATGAAGACCATCTTTTTGTCAGTATCGATGGCGTGCAGCAGGATGTCCTGTACGGCGGAAATGGCTGGTCAAACAGGACGTTCCCGATTACAGGAGATGGCGACCATTATGTCAGGTGGGCATACGCCAAGACCGGTTCGTATTCCGGCAGCGGTGGACATGCATGGGTCGATGACATTATATGGATGGAGAATACGCTGGAATCGATCTCCATCGAAGGGAATGGGACGATTGCCGTCGGTGGCTCCGAGGCCTACACATGCACGGCGATGTGGAGCAACGGGACGACTTCGGTTGTCAAGCCGACGTGGTCGGTTACGCCGACGACATATGCCTCCGTTGATGCGAACGGTGTCGTGACGAATAAAAACACGACGGATAAGACCGTTACGCTGAAAGCCACCTATACATATAATGGCGTGACGAAAACGGCTTCCCAAACCATCACGCTTGCAAGCAGGTTGATATCCATCGCCATTTCCGGCGATGCGACGATTGCGTCCGCCGGAACGGCAACTTACACATGCACGGCGACGTGGGGCGATGGAACGACCACGATCATCACACCGACGACATGGACGGTTGCATCGGCATCATATGCCTCTGTTGATGCAAACGGTGTCGTGACGAACAAGAATCTGACGACAGCGGACAAGACGGTGACGCTGAAGGCTGTTTATACGGCAGCCGGTGTGACGCAGGAGGCGACCAAGACGATCACAGCGGCAAAGAAGACGATCATGTCCGTCGCCATCACGGGGGACGAGACCATCGCGACTGGCGGTTCCGCAACCTACAACTGTACCGTGACTTGGAGCTATGGTCCCACGTCAAAGGCTCTTTCGCCTGAATGGTCTCTCTCTTCCGCTTCATATGCCTCAGTCGATGCGAACGGTGTCGTGACGAACGAGAATTTGACAGGGAGGGATTTGACAGTTCGGTTGAATGTGAGCTGTATAGTCAATGGTGTGACGAATACGGCGACGAAAAACATAACACTGTCGAAGAAGACGATCGTGTCATACGTTATCACCGGCGATGCTTCCATCCCGGCCGGTGGCACGGCGGCCTATAGATGCACGGTCAAGTGGAGCTATGGTCCAGACTCGACGGTTCCTTCACCGATTTGGACATTGAAATCAACACCGTTTGCCACTGTCGATGAAAATGGTGTGGTGACAAACAAGAATAAGACGATGGATGACCAATTTGTCCAGCTGCATGCCCTCTGTACAACCGATGGCGGGTACAAACTGGTCTTCAAGTCCATCAGGGTGACAGGAGGAGCCACCCAGACCTTGGCTCTTCAACCTGGCTGGAATTGGGTGAGCTTCTACATATTGCCGTCAAATCGTACGGTTGGCAACGTGCTGGGCACGGCTGGCTTCACGGCTAACGACATCATCCAGACGAATGGTGACTCAGCCCGATTTTCTGGCTCCGGCTGGTTGCCGCTCTCCATCGAATTCGGTAAACTTTACCAGATTTATGTCGATAAAGCCGTTACGGTGGAGATTCCCGGTGCCCAGAGCGGACAGACCACCGTGCCGATCCAAAACGGTTGGAACTGGATCGGCAATCCGGCTGCGAAGGCGATTATGCTTTCGGATGTGTCGCACAGCAATGGCTGGACAGCGGGCGACCGCATCCAGACGGCTGGCGGAGAATCCGCCATCCATACAGCGGACGGCAACTGGGTTCCTGCCGATGATTTGTCGCTTGAGCCGGGCAAAGGGTATCAAATCTATGCATCCAATGCAGGAACGTTGTCGTTCACGAACCAATCGTTATATGTGGTGGTCGATTTGTCGGGGGGGCCGAATGCGTCGAACTATCCCGTGCGCTACACGAATACGGCTCCTGATCTGAATGACGACACATGCCGCACGACGGAGCTATGGCTGAGGAGGATTCCCGCCGGGACATTCATGATGGGATCGCCGGAGGATGAGTATGGACGGTCTCAAAATGAGACACAGCATGAAGTGACGCTGACGCAAGATTACTATATTGGTGTTTTCGAATGCACGCAGAAACAATGGGAACTCGTCATGGGTGATAGGCCGAGTTATTTCAGCAATGCGGATTATTATGCGACACGCCCCGTGGAGCAGGTCTCCTACAACATGATCCGCTGTACGGAAGAGCAGGACGGAGTCGGTTGGCCAGAATACGGCCATGCCGTTGGTTCAAGATCGTTCATGGGCGTCTTGCAGGCGAAGACAGGACTGATATTTGACCTGCCGACAGAAGCCCAGTGGGAGTACGCCTGCCGGGCGGGTACGACGACCGCTCTGAATTCAGGAATGAATTTGACGTCAAGACAACAAGACGCTGCCATGGACGAAGTCGGACGTTACTATCCCAACGGCGGCAAGGAGACAACACAGGATTGCGCAACGGATAAAGGAACAGCAAAAGTCGGCAGTTACCTCCCCAATATCTGGGGACTTTACGACATGCACGGAAACGTTTGCGAATTGTGCCTTGACTGGTATGACAAAGACTACAGCGGAACGGCTGCCGTGGTAGATCCCTTCGGTCCGATATCGGGGACCTCACGTGTAGCACGCAATGGGTGCTGGGCCAACTCGGCTGCGACCTGTCGTGCGGCATGCAGAGCCGGTTGCTCCGCATCGATTTCTAATTCTAGCAAAGGCTGCGGTTTCCGAGTCGTCTGCCATCAGGATAAGGGGAAGTACGCCGTCGTCGATCTGTCGGGCGGCCCGAACGCTGCGAACTATCCCGTACGTTATACGGACGTGGCTCCTGATTTGAACGACGACACCTGCCGGACGACGGAATTGTGGCTGCGGAAGATTCCCGCAGGTACATTCTTCATGGGGTCGCATGCGGGCGAAGTGGGGCGGATCTACTCTGATGAAGAGGGATATCAGGTGACGCTGACTGAGGACTACTACGTCGGCGTGTTCGAATGCACGCAATATCAGTGGGAGATGGTCATGGGCGACAAGCCCAGCTATTTCAGCAACGAGGCGTATTATGCGACGCGTCCGGTGGAAAATGTCTCCTACGACATGATTCGCGGTACGTCCGCCTCAGCGGGGGCTGGCTGGCCGTTGGCTGGCCATGCCGTGGATGCGGACTCCTTCATGGGCAAATTGCGGCAAAAGACGGGATTGACGTTCGACCTGCCGACCGAGGCTCAGTGGGAGTATGCGTGCCGGGCTGGTACGACAACATCCCTCAACTCGGGAAAGAATTTGATGTCTGACAGTGTTGATGCGGGGGATGCCGCCGTGGATGAAGTGGGACGATACAAGTTCAATGGTGGCGGTTCAATTGATGACACTTCGGAAGACTGCACGACGGCTAACGGGACGGCGAAGGTTGGCAGTTATCTTTCGAACGCGTGGGGGCTTTACGACATGCATGGCAATCTCGCGGAATGGTGTCTTGACTGGCATGCCACAAGATATGATACAACACAGGATACTGATCCTGTCGGTCCTGCGACGGGCGGGATGCATATGATTCGCGGTGGCGCCTGGCATGGCGTCGCGGGGGGCTGCCGTTCGGCGAGCCGGAATCAGCATTATCCGTCGGTTTGCTCCAATACCATTGGTTTCCGTATTACCATCCAGCCGAAGCAGGATTTGTATGCGGTCGTCGATTTGTCAGGCGGCGCGAGAGCGTCGAGCTATCCCGTACGTTATACGGACGTGGCTCCTGACTTGAACGACGACACCTGCCGGACGACGGAGCTGTGGCTGCGGAAGATTCCCGCCGGCACGTTCACGATGGGATCGCCTGAAGACGAATTGGGGCATCTCGGTAATGAATCGTAGCATGAGGTGACGCTGACACAGGACTACTACATCGGCGTGTTCGAATGCACGCAGAGGCAGTGGGAGCTGGTCATGGGAAACAACCCGGCATGGTTTATTGGTGACGTCCGTCCCGTGGATCAAGTCTCCTACGACATGATTCGCGGTACGTCCGCAACGGCCGGAGGTGGCTGGCCGGAATATGGCCATGCCGTCGATGAAGATTCCTTCATGGGGAGAATTCGGGCGAAGACAGGCTTGATGTTCGACCTTCCGACGGAAGCGCAATGGGAATACGCTTGCCGGGCGGGCACGACGACGGCCCTCAATTCCGGCAAGAATCTGTTAGTGAAAACTGGTGAGGATGCCAACCTGAACGAAGTCGGGCGGTACGATTCCAATCTGAATGATGGAAAGGGCGGCTATTCGGAGCATACCAAAGTCGGCAGCTATCTTCCGAACGCATGGGGGCTTTACGACATGCACGGCAATGTCGAAGAATGGTGTTTGGACATAAGGGGGGACGATCCTAAATACCACGCACTACGCGGCGGTTCCTATTATGATTCTGCGGAGCTTTGTCGTTCATCGCCTAGTAACGGTTGTGTTTCGTCGGGTTATAACGATTACTTCGGTTTCCGCATGGTTTTCACCCTGCCATAACCGCCGCTTGTGCGGAGCTAAAAGCCTAAAGCTTAAAGCCTAAAGCGATACGGGAGGGCCGCGCGGGAGCGCGGCCCTCCCTTGCAATAAAAAAGAAACACACCATGATTCGAAAATTTGGATTTTTCCTGTTGATGATTGCCGTCGGCTGGTTGCATGCGGACATGGCCATCGCCAGTCTGAACAGCCTTGGACGGCCCATGGCGCATGGCGTGTGCGATACGGCGGCGGCCGTGTCGGACGGCGGGATGACGGCGTTCATCGCGCCGGTGGAGGATCGCGCGGACAGCGTCGTCAACGGCTTCCATGCGAGCTTCCTGCTTGACAGCGGGACTGTCATGACGCTCTATCCGGGCTACCTGCAGGAACTCGCGCAGTTCCTCCACGTCTATTCGAAGACGACCAACGTGCGGATCGCCGCGAACCGCGACTTCACGGCTTTCGCCGTCATCGTCGAGAAAATCAAATCGGGCACGACGCCGCCCGGTTCGGACGTGACGGTGCCGACGTCGCTCGGCACATGGCTGGCCGTCGTGGACGCGTTCGGCAACACGATAAGGGAAATAGAGCTTGAATCGCCGGAAGGCGGCGTGTCGGCGAAGCAGTGCCATGTGTCGTTCGCCGACGACGGCCGCCTGCTGGCGGCCTGTGGGCAGTATGTCGGCCTGCGGCTGTATGATTCGCCGACGACGGATTTGACGTCGTTCACGTCGCTTGACGTCGGCTACAAGACGGGCCGTGCGGTCATCACGGGTGACGGGACGAAGGTGTTCTTCACGCGGGACGGCGCGTCGCAGCGCGCTGTTTGCTACATGGATACGGCGACGGGAACGGTCATCGACACGGGGCTGACGGCGGACGGCGGCATCAATGACGCGCAGGTGGCCGTCAACCGCGACGGCTCGGTCGTGGCGTTCCGCAAGACGGCGGGCGGCCTGGCGGTCTGTTCGCTGGAGGGCGGCGCGTGGAAGGAAACGGTGATAGACGGGACGCAGATCCGCAGCCCGGCCGTCAGCGCGGACGGACGGTATGTCGTCTATCAGACGCGCGGGGCGTCGTGTTCGCAGATCATGGAATACGACCGCCAAAAAGGCACGGCGACGCCGGTCAGCTGTAGCGACGGCGGAGCGGAGGCGGACGCCGACTGCACGTCGCCGTCGATTTCCGCGGACGGTTCGCGGATCGCGTTTGTTTCGGCGGCGTCGAATCTTGTCGCCGGCGGCAACGGCCAGCCGCAATTATATATGGTAAGGCGGGAGGCGCCGTCGTTCACGTTGGAGCTGAAGCGCGGGTGGAATCTCTGCGGCGTGCCGTTGACGCTGGACGAGCAAAGCGTCTTGTTGCTGAAAAACGAACCCGCCTGCTGGGGATGGCGCGATGGGCGATTCCGTCCGATGGAGAGCTTTCAGGCTGGGCAGGGCTTCTGGCTTTACGCATTGGAGGACAAGACGTTGCGGTTGACGGGCGAGGAGGCGGAGCCGACGCCGCTGACGCGCGGATGGAATCTCGTCATACCGTCGCTGTATCCGGAGACGGAGCTGAAGACGTGCTTCGGATTGGAAAACGGCTCATATGTGAAATTGGCGGATCCGATGAATGGCAATGGAGCCGCGTGGGTGTTTTATTAAGCTTGCGGCTTAATAAGCTAAAAGCTTAAAGCTGAAAGCTTAAAGCGAAAATAACGCCGCCCCGCCGCAAAATTTTTTGCGGCAGGGCGGCGTTTTGTTTGAAGGGACAAAAGCGACTAAAGCGACTAAAGCGACTAAAGCGACGGAAGGGATGAAAGGGACGGAAAACGGTTAGTTTTGTGAATCCTCTTCATGGGCGGCCATGATGGCCTTCAGGATTTTCTCAAGAGAGAAAAGGGTGAGGCCCAATGCCGCGAAGCCAATCGTGCAGGAGATGAAGGCGAACAACGTCCAGAGGCTGAAATGGCCTAAAAATCCAAGCAGCGACAAAATCGGCGGGATGACGCAGAGATAGGCGCCGGCCTTCAGCGCCACGAGAAGAAGCTTGGAGGAGGGGGATGCGGCCGATTCATGCAGCATTTTGATGACGGGCGGGAGTTCGGGATCGAAATCCTGTTCCTTTTTCTGCTGTTCGGACGACGGCTGCGGATCGAGCACGGGGACTTTCAGTTCGTTTTGCGGATTGTTATCGGACATGTTTGCCTTCTTTGAAAATGAAATGTCATGAGGAAAAATGAACCACGCCGTTAAAACGCTTGGCATGCATGCGTTATTGGCGGCGAGACCCGTCATGTTGCCTGGACAATGGCGCATGATACGGCGTGAAAAACAAAAAAATAGCAAAGAATGCAAAAAAATCTATTGTTTTTTAGAAAAAAGCGCACTATATTTATAATTTGTATAAAAATAGAAAAACGGGTCGCCAAGAATGGCGGCCGCAACCATAACGCATTATTCGGAGTAGGACAAGATGAACATTGACTGGTCAAAATTGGGTTTCGCTTACATGCAGACGAAGAGCCACATCCGCTATGTCTGGAAGAACGGCAAGTGGGATGGCGGCGAACTGGTCAGCGAGCCCTATCTGAACATCCATATCGCCGCGACGGCGCTTCATTACGGTCAGGACGCATTTGAAGGACTGAAGGTCTTCCGCCGCAAGGACGGAAAGGTCTGCGCGTTCCGTCCGGAAATGAACGCCCGCCGCATCTCCGCGAGCGCCCGCCGCAGCTGCATGGCGGAAGTTCCGGAGGATCT
>CACYQT010000103.1 GCA_902776645.1 uncultured bacterium
GACAAGGACGCGAAGAAGAAACGTCAGCAGGTGAAAGCCGGCCAGCGTCTGCCGTTCGGCCGCGAGCATATACACTACCGCGTGGCGCTGTTCGCGGAATACGGCGCGCATGCGCTGTTTTCGTTTTCCGGAAATATAACGGAGGAGGTCATCGGTTGCATGAAGGCGTTGTCGGCGGCGGGGCACAGTCTTGGGCTGCATACCGTCCATCACGCGAACGCCCCTGAATATATGGAAGAGCATGGCGTCCAGGCATATTTCGACGACGAAGTCGCGCCGCAGATGGAAGCCTGCCTGGCAGCCGGAATCAAGCCTGGCAATTTCGCGTTTCCGAACAACCGCTTCAATGACGCGGCGTTGGAATTGCTATCGCCGTATTTCCATCATTTCCGTGCAGGCTGCGGGACATTGGGCGCTGACGCCATGTTCCTGAAAGCAAAGGATTTGACGCCGCAATGCCGCGTCATGCGCGGCGGCGGTCTGGGCGAATACTACCATACCAAAATTGAAGATGTGCTGTCGGCCATCGACCGCGCGGCGGATCGAGACGAATGCGTGACGTTCTTTTCGCACGGCATTTCGTCGGGAGCGAAAGGCGTGAACATGCCGTTGGAGCTTTTGACGCCACTTCTGGAGCATGCGAAAAAGCGCGGCTGCCGGATGATCGGCTTCGACGAGCTTCCAACCGCTTGACGCGGTTGGAGTGGTTAGTGGTTAGTGGTTAGTGGTTAGTGGTTAGTGGAATCGCAGAACGCAAATGCAGGTAAAATGCCGTGACGGCTTGATTTTAGCCATTGGGGATATACGTTTTATATTGGTTTGATTTGCACATCATGATCGTCCAGGGGAAACAATGGCTGTTATCTTTACAATAGAAGAAATCTCAATGGTTTTCGGCGGCGAATGGATCGCGCGGCCGACGGCGGCGACGGTGGAGGGCGTCAATGACGACAGCCGTTCCGTCGTGAAGGGCAATCTGTTCGTCGCATTGAAAGGCGAACTGGCGGACGGCCATAAATATATCTTAAACGCGGCCCGCGCAGGCGCCGCCTGCCTGCTGGTGGAACGCGCCCCGCTGGATGCGGAACTTTCTGAAATCAGGAAACTTGGCTGCGGCTGCCTGCTGGTGGCGGACAGCTGCAAGGCCTATCATGGGCTGGCCCGTGCGTATCGGCGTCGTTTTCCGAATCTGCCGATTGTCGGCGTGACCGGCAGCTGCGGCAAGACGAGCACGAAGGAAATGGTCGCCGCCGTATTGGAGAGGAAGTTTCCAGGCCATGTTCTGAAGACGATCGGCAACACGAACAACTTCTTCGGCGTTCCGCGCAACTTGTTCCGCATCAACGATGAAACACAAGCGGCGGTCATTGAGACGGGCAGCAACAAGCAGGGCGAAATCGACCGGTTGGCATCCATAGTGGAGCCGACGGCGGGCATCGTCTGCAACATCGGCGCGGCCCATCTGGAATTTTTCCACGACCTCTACGGCGTTGCGGAGGAAAAAGGCGACTTGTTTTTGCATACGCCTGAAAACGCGACTGTCGTGATGCCTGGCGAAGCCGTCGGGCTGGACATTCTGAAACGCCATGCGGCCGGCCGGCGGATCATGACGTTCGGGGCGTCCGACGACTGCGACGTGCAGGGCGTCTATCTTGGCTTGCGCGACGGCGGCTACGGCTTGAAGCTTATCGCGAAGAATCGCGGCGAATCCGTCGAATTCACATGGGGGCTCGGCGGCGCGCATCAGGCCGTCAATGCTGCGGGGGCCGCGACGATAGGCCTGTCGTTCGGGATGACGTTGGAACAGATTGCGTTAGGGCTTCAGGCCTGCGAACTGCCTGGCGCCCGCATGAAGGTCGAACAAATTGACGGACGGTATTGGGTGAATGATTCCTACAATGCGAATCCGAACAGCATGCGTGCGTCATTGTCGTGGTTCAAAGAGATTTCCGCCAAAGGAAAGAGCCGTCTGCTTGTGCTCGGCGACATGCTGGAGCTTGGTGAAAACAGTCCGAAGGAGCATGAAGAACTGCTGCAATGGGCCCGTGCGGAATTTCCGGATGATCGAATCGTGACGGTCGGCAAGCTGATGGCTCCTGCGTCGGAAGCTCTTGGACTGGAGCATTATGGAACAGCGGCCGAAGCCAAGGAGGCCTTGGCGGGGCATCTGCCGGAAGGCGGCTGGATATTGCTGAAAGGCTCCAACAGCATCGGGCTTGGGACGATTCTCTCATAAGCGAAACAGGAAGCCGAACATGTTGTCAGTCCGTGATTTAACCGTTCAATTCGACACCGACGACGGGCGTCTGCAGGCCGCGACGCATGTGTCGTTCGACGTGGCGACTGGCGGCACGTTGGGGCTGGTCGGCGAATCCGGCTGCGGCAAATCCGTTTCCGCCATGAGCATCCCGCGGTTGATCCCGCAACCGCCCGGCCATATCGTGTCCGGCGAAATCCTGCTGGATGGCGTTGATTTGCTGAAACTTCCGATTGCGGAGATGCGGAATGTCCGCGGCCGTGACATCGGCGTGATCTTCCAGGAGCCGATGACGGCACTGTCGCCGCTTCATCGGATTGGCGACCAGCTGGCGGAGGTCGTTGAACTGCATGAACATGTCTCCAAACATGACCTGTATGCGCGTTGTCTGGACTGGCTGAAAAAGGTCGGCATACCGGACGCGGAGAAACGGATGGAGGCGTTTCCGTTCGAACTGTCCGGCGGCATGCGGCAGCGCGTCATGATCGCGATGGCGCTGATCATGCAGCCGAAACTGATCATCGCGGACGAGCCGACGACGGCCTTGGACGTGACGATCCAGGCCCAGATATTGGATTTGCTGAAAGGCATCAAGGCGAAGGATTCGTCGTTGCTACTGATCACCCATGACATGGGCGTCATCTGGGAGATGTGCGATGAAATGGTCGTCATGTACGCTTCCCGCGTCGTGGAATCTGGCCCTGTGAAGGAGCTGTTCAAGGAGCCGCGACATCCTTATACGGAAGGACTTCTGAAGTCGATACCGGGCCTGGCCGGCCATACGGAACGGCTTCCGCACATACCGGGGCAGGTTCCGAGCCTGATGCATCTGCCGAAAGGATGCTCCTTCGCGGACCGTTGTCCATATGCGACGGCGCGCTGCCGCGAAGAGCAGCCTGAACTGAAGACGGACGGGAAGCGTCGGCTGGCGTGTTTCCGCGAATGATTGAAAACGAGTGGTTCATCATTATAAATAATAAGGAAAAGGAAAATGAAAAGACATTGCCTGACATGGACGGGATTTTTCATGGCCGTCGTGATGCTTTGCTCCTGCACGACATTGAAAAAGGGCGCGAAACAGATGCCGGTGAGGGACTTTTTCACGTTGCAGGACGGCAGAGTCGCGAAGCTCTACACGTTGAGCAACGGCAAAGGATTCGAGGCGCAGGTCACGAACATGGGCGGAGCGTTGGTGTCGTTGACGACATTTGACCGCAACGGCAATCCGATCGACGTCGTGCTCGGCCATAACAGGCCGGAGGCGTATGAAGGCAACGGGCCGTTCATGGGCGCGCAGATCGGCCGCTACGCGAACCGCATCACGGGGGCGAGCTTCATGCTGGACGGAAAGCGTTATGAACTGCACCAGAACGAGAAAGCGCGCGGCAACACGTTGCACGGCGGCCTCTGTTTCGGGCAGCGCCATCTGTGGGAGGCGACACCGATCGACGCCGCGACATTGAAGCTGAAACTGTTCAGTCCGGACGGCGAGGCGGGCTTCCCCGGGAATCTGACGGTCACCGTGACGTTCCATCTGACGGACGACAACGAACTGGAACTGACCTATGACGCCACGACGGACGCGCCGACGATCATCTGCCTCACCAACCATATCTATTTCAACCTAAACGGTTGCTTCTCAACGGACTGCAAAGGCCATGAAGTCTGGGCGAGAGCCTATGGCCACACGGAAGTCGACAAGAATCTGTCTGCGACGGGCCGCACGCTGCCGGTCGTCAACACGCCGTATGACCTGCGGATGGGGCGCACGTTCGAATCCATCTATGACGATAAAGAACAGTTGCCGATCGCCTTCGACGACAATTTCGTGGTTGCCAATGAGGCGGGCAATTTCCAGAAAGGCGTGTTCCGCGTGTTGTCCCGCAAGACTGGCGTGCAGATGGAACTGGATACGGATCAGCCTGGCGTCCAGTTCTATATGGGCCATTGGATGGGCGGCATGGACGGCAAATACGGCGTGAAATACAAGCAATACGGGGCGTTCTGCCTGGAACCGCAGTTGTGGCCGGATTCGCCGAACCATCCGGATTTCCCGAACGCGCGGCTGAATCCGGGGGAGCATTACCGCCATCATTCCGTCTACCGCTTTAGCGTAATACAGTGAAGGAAGAGATCAAAGCGATCAAAGCGATGCGTTTGCTTTAAGCTTTAGGCTTTTAGCTTTCATTATGAATTATGCATTATGAATTATGAATTGAAAATAGCGGTTTGCCTGAAACAAGTTCCGGATACGGCTGCGATGCAGCTGGATCCGGTGACGCATACGCTGCGGCGTGACGGCGTGAAGGCCGTTTTGAATCCGCTGGACGAATTTCCGCTGGAGGCGGCCATCCGCATGAAGCGTGCCGTCGGCGGAAGCGTGACGGCGTTCACGATGGGGCCGCCGCAGGCGGACGCCGTGTTGCGGCGGGCCGTCTCGATGGGGGCGGATGCAGGCGTGTTGCTGTCATGCCGTGAATTCGCGGGATCGGACACGTGGGCGACGTCGCTGAATCTTGCGGCGGCCCTGCGGAAGCATGGGCCGTTCGACGTCATCCTGTGCGGAAAGCAGGCGACGGACGGCGACACGGCGCAGATCGGGCCGGCCATCGCGGCCCATCTTAACATGCCGCAAGTCACGTACGTGACGGCGATTGCGGCGAAAGAAGACGGTCGTCTGGAAGTCCGCCGGATGATGGACAACGGGACGGCTGTGCTGTCTGTCCGGCTGCCTGTCGTGCTGACGGTTCTGAAGGAGGCGAACGAGCCGAGTTTCCCGTCGTTGAGCGGCTATGTGACGGCTCTGGACGCCGATGTGGTTGTGGAAACGGCTGAATCGCTTGGCATTGCGGCGGCGGATACGGGACTGAAGGGGTCACCCACGCGTGTGGCGAAAGTCAGCGTTCCGGAGATTTCGCGCAAGCGTTGTCTCGTCAAGGGCGATTTGGGCGAATGCGCCGCGCGGCTGCTGGAAGAAATTAAATTGTAACGGGATAGGTGGAAAGAAGTTGCCATGCATAGCAAACAATTGATATGGCGGGACCGCCCGGGCGAGTTCTTCACGGACGCCCTGCCGCTTGGCAACGGGCGACTGGGGGCGATGGTTTATGGCGGCGTGGAAGACGAACTGCTGGAGCTGAACATCGACACGCTGTGGTCCGGCGTGCCGCGTGTCTTCACGGTGCCGCAAGCCCGCGAAGCGCTGCCGGCCATCCGCAAGGCGCTGATGCGTTGAACCGCGAAACAGTCGGCGAATACCGTCATGAACTGTCGTTGGACGACGCGCAGGTGACGACCACCTATCGGAAGGGCGTGAACATCGTCCGCCGCGAGACGTTCATCAGCTATCCGGATCAAGTGCTCGTCATGAAAATTTCGTCCGGCCTGCCGGGCATGCTGGATATGGACATTTCGCTGGACAGCTTGCTGCCAGGCGAAGCGACGGTGGAAAAAGGCGATGTCGTCTTCAACGGCCGCGCCCCCAGCCATGCGACGCATGAAAACACGCTGGAATGGGACGCGGAGAACGCCATGCAGTTCACGATTCGCGCGACGGTGAAGACGGTGGACGGAGGCGTCCAGGCGGCGGACGGCCAGCTGCAGGTCCGCCAGGCGACGACCGTCATTCTGCTGTTGTCCGCCGCGACTAGCTTCAACGGTTTCGGAAAGCATCCCGTGACGGCCGGAAAGGACTGCGCGAAAATCGCGGCGCGCGTTTTGAAGGCGGCGAAATCGAAGAGCTATGACGATCTGCTGAGCTGCCATCGATCCGATTATCTGGCGCTTTATTCGCAATGCCAATTGGATCTTGGCGAATCGTCGCAGTTGTCGAAACCGTTGGAACAGAGGCTGATGGAGTTTGACGGACAGAACGATCTGCCGTTGGCGGCGCTGTTGTTCAACTACGGCCGCTATCTGCTGATCAGTTGTTCGCGGGCGGGCACGCAACCGGCCAATCTGCAGGGGATTTGGAACAATCTGACGTTGCCGCCGTGGTCGTCCAACTATACCATTAATATTAATACGGAGATGAACTACTGGCCGGCCGGCCCCGCGAATCTGCTGAACTGCGACGAGCCGCTGATCCAGATGGTCGGCGACCTTCGCAAGACCGGTTCGCTGGTGGCCAGCGTGAACTACGGCTGCCGCGGATGGGTGGCGCATCACAACACGGATTTGTGGCGGCTGGCGTGCCCCGTCGGCGACTACGGGAAGGGCGATCCCGTCTGGGCCAACTGGCCGATGGGCGGTGTATGGCTGTGCATGAATTTGTGGGAGCATTACGCCTTCAGCGGCGATGTCGATTATCTGAAACGGAAGGCATGGCCTGCCATGAAAGGCGCGGCGCAGTTCATTCTGGACTGGCTGGCCGAAGAGAAGCGAGAAAACGGAACTTATTTGGTGACAGCGCCTTCCACAAGTCCGGAGAATAATTTTATCACGCCTGAAGGCGTCCGCAGCGCGGTGTCCGCCGCTTCGACGATGGATTTGGCGTTGATCCGTGAATTGTTCGCAAACTGCCGTGAGGCGGCGGCGATTCTGAAGCTTGAAAAAGACGCGACCATCAAGGCGATCGAAGCGGCGGAGCCGCGGTTGCTGCCGTTCCAGATCGGAAAGCACGGACAGTTGCAGGAATGGTCGTGGGATTGGGACCGTCCGGAAGACCACCACCGCCATGTGTCGCATCTCGTGTCCGTTTATCCGGGCAGGCTGATGACGCAGGAGGAGACGCCCGAACTCATGAAGGCGGCTCGCAGGAGTCTGGAATTGCGCGGCGACGAGGCGACCGGCTGGTCGCTCGCATGGAAAGTCTGCCTGTGCGCACGTTATGGCGAAGGCGACCACGCCTGGAAGTTGATTTCCATGCTATTGCGGCTTGTTGAAGGCGGATTGCGCTACTCGATGACGGGCGGCGGCGTCTACGCGAACATGTTCGACGCATGTCCGCCGTTCCAGATCGACGGCAATTTCGGCGTGACGGCCGGCATCGCGGAGATGTTGGTGCAGAGCCATTTGCGGGTGAAAAACGCGAAAGGCGAGACACGCTACGCCGTGAAACTGCTGCCCGCGTTGCCGTCGTCATGGCGTCGTGGTCATGTGACTGGCCTGGGCGTGCGCGGCGGCGCGAAAATCGATTTGTCGTGGGAGGAGGGAAAACTGAAGAAAGCTGTCGTTCGCGACGCGCCGTCCGGCGATTTCATGATCTGCACGGATGTGCCGTTGGCTGTCCGCCATGGGGATGAAATCGTTCGCAGCCGTTATGAGAACGGTGTCTTTTCATTCAAAGTCGTCAACGGAAGGGAATACAATATTACAATGCTGAATGCTGAATGCTGAATGCTGAATGTTAATTGTTTGAGAAAAACGGCAACGGAAGATGATTGATCCAGTCATTTTACATATAGGAAGAATGGAAATCCGCTGGTACGGCGTGATGATAGCGCTCGGCGTTCTGGCGGCGTATTGGCTGCAGGTGTGGCGTGGCAAACGCTACGGAATAAAGGCCGACCATATTTCGGACATCACGTTCTGCGCGTTGGTGGCGGGCATCATCGGAGCGCGGCTGCTGTACGTCATCCGTTTCTGGGATGAATACTTTTCTGACGGCAACCTATTGGAAATCATCGCCGTATGGCATGGCGGGCTGGTCTTCCAGGGCGGTTTCATCGCGGGATTCATCGCCGTCATCGCCTATGCGATATGGAAGAAACTGGACATCGGCGGACTAGGCGATTTAGTGGCTCCGGCGTTGGCGTTGGGGCATGCGTTCGGACGGATCGGCTGCCTCATGAACAAATGTTGCTATGGCTTCCAGCCGTATGAAGGCCTTTGCGCCATCCATTACGAAAAGGACGCGGCGGGATATTTTCCCGTGCAAGGCTTGGAATGCGTCTGCAACCTGCTGATATGCGCGGGGTTGCTGCTGTTGGAAAAGTTCGGCATCGCGAAACGCCGTCTATTCATCATCTACATGATGGCCTACACGGTGCTGCGTTTTGTGGATGAATTCCTGCGGGGGGATTATCCGCAGGAGCAGATCCATGCGGGACTGAGGCCCGGGCAGATCATCTGCCTGTGGCTGTTGCCTGTGCTTGGCTTGGCATATGGTGCCATCACATGGTATAACAAAAAGGAAAAGAAGGATTAAGGCGAGTGGGAGGGTCGCGCTATTGCGCGACCGCAGCCTGGAGATTGAAAAATGTGGGATGATGAAACGGCAGGAAAGAATTTGACGGAATGCGTCGTCGGAGACGGTTTTCCTGAAGGCGTGCGGGTGGATGTGTTTCTGGCGCAGAAATTTGACGGATATTCCCGCGTCTTTTTCCAGAAATGCCTGGACAACAATCGCGTCTATTTGAACGGCCGTCCATGCCAGCGTTCCTGCAAAGTATGGCCAGGCAATGTGTTGGAAATCGACTGGCCGCCCGCTCAGAACAAGACGCTTTCGCCGGAGAACATCCCGCTGGACATTCTCATGGAAGACGACGACGTCATCGTTTTGAACAAACCGGCGGGTCTGGTCGTTCATCCCGCCCATGGCAATCTGACGGGCACGCTTGTGCAAGGCCTTCTGTACCATGACGAAGAGGCCTTCGAGGAGATGACGGATGACACGATGCGGCCGGGCATCGTCCATCGGCTGGACAAAGACACGTCCGGCGTGCTGGTCGTCGCGAAAAATCTGGAGGCCCGTGCGTTTCTGAAAGATGTCTTTAAGGAACATATCGTTGAAAAGACGTATCTTACGATTGTTCTTGGGGAATTCGGAAGCGTCACTGGCGTCATTGAAGGGAACATCGGGCGTCATCCGACGAACCGCCTGAAAATGGCAGTGGTGAAGGAAGGCGGCAAGCCCGCCATCACAAAATACCGCGTGTTGGCGACAAGCAATGGCTGTTCGCTTTTGGAAGTGCGAATTCTGACGGGGAGGACACATCAGATCCGTGTCCATTTTTCGAATCTGAACCATCCTGTCCTGGGCGATCCCGTCTATGGAGGCTGCCCGAAACGTGCGCCGTATCTTCCTCCGCGGCAGATGCTTCACGCATGGAAGATCGTCTTCCCACATCCCCGGACGCAGGTGATGCGGCAGTACATGGCGCCGCTGCCGGAGGATTTTCTGGAGGCGTTGCGCAATCTGGACTTGCCTGTCATTACCGAACATGAAGAGTGAAATCGGCTTGACTGTTTGGGCAATGGTGCTAGTTTAATGTCATTTCCTTCGTATTGCGTTTCTAACCAAAACAAAGAGAGAAAACATGAAACACACCATTCGAATCTGTCTCGCCTTGTTGTTCATCGCAGTTGTTGCAAAAGCTCAGGACGCCGCGCCTGTCCCGCCTACAAAGGCCGGTTATATCATTGTCACGGATACGATTCCGGCGGACGGCAAGACGGATGTCGCCGACATGTTGCAGAAATTGATCGACGACAATCCGAAACGCACCATCTATTTCCCCGATGGCGTTTATCTCCTCAGCCACCCCATCGCGACGCCCGCCAAACCGTCGCTGAGCGTTGATCTGAGACTTTCCAACTACGCCGTTCTGAAGGCCGCTCCCGATTGGAAGGATCCGGAAGCCATCGTCCGCCTTGGCGGGAAAGTTCCCTTCAACGACATCCGCACCAATGGCAGCAACTATGGCCTGACAGGCGGCATTATCGACGGAAGTATGGTCGCCAACGGTATTTCCATCGACAGCGGCCGTGAAACGAAAATCCGTGATGTCTCCATCAAACATACGAAAATCGGCATCCACATCAAACGTGGGACGAACAGCGGTTCATCGGATTCGGACATCATGAGTGTGAATGTCGTCGGCAACAAGGCTCGCGATTCCATCGGCGTGCTGGTGGAAGGTTTTGACAACACGTTCTCGAACATGCGTCTCGCGGACGTGTATGTGGGAATCGATGTCCGTAGCGCAGGCAATTCGTTCCGTAACATCCATCCGCTCTACACCTGCGGCTGGAACGACTACGGCGACAGCACGGGTTTCTGGGATAGACGCGGAAATAACTGGTACAGTTTCTGTTACAGCGACCAGTTCGCCATCGGCTTCCATCTCGCCGGCTCCGTCCACAGCGTGTTCGACAGTTGCTACTGCTATTGGTACGCAGGACGCGAACCGCACGAAATCGGCATCAAGTGCGATGATATGTTCAATTCCGTCTTCAATTCGTTCAAATGCCATTTCAACGGCAAGTCGCCGAAGAGCATCATCCTGCAGGAAGGGAAGCCCGGCGGCCGCGGCGTCTTGCAGTTCATGCAGTTCGGCGGCCCGAACATCCAGGGCAAGGAATACGAGGCGTATTGGAGGAAGTAATGTTGAATGCTGAATGCTTAATGCTTAATGCTTAATGTCATGAGAAAGTGATGCTTTGTTCACTGCTTGGGGGAGGAGGAAGCCGTGTCGTCGGGTATGGGAACTTCTGGAAGAATTTCCACTTCTGATAGTTGCGTATGAGGCGGTTCTTTCGGTTTTCTGGATGCGAAAAATTCGCGCGTCCGCTTGTGATGGAAGAATAAACATACGATGGAATTATAGCATGTCGCAACAATCAGTAATCCGATGTCTTTGGCACTGTGTATGTTGAATTCTGCAGATGGAATGAAACGCCTCAATGGGAACAATACCAAAACAATCAGAGAGACCAATGCATAGCAGGCGTAGATGAAGACAACGAATTTTCGCCAACCGTCTTGATAGCGCCACAAGCCGACGCAGGCGAAGATCAAGAGAAGGCCGTCCAGACGAATATTCAATTCGTCTATGATTAGGCCGATTATCGTGTTGAGAAGCGTGAGTACGATGAGGGCATCGACCATGATGGGCCACCAGCTGTTCCATCTGTCTGTCATGCTTTTGCTGTTCATAAAAACACATCCTCCAAACATCCTTTATGCGTAACTTATTGTAAAAAAAACAATATACGACATAAAGAAGCGTTTGTCAAATGTGGTTGGACTGTGTATTTTCGACTGGCTTGTCTTTTGGGAAGTCGTATTTTAGATGATGGAGTGGTGAGAAAATGTTGCTGGTGTCGTCAAATTGTGAATTGATGACGTCGTCTGTTGTATTGAATTGACGGTCCGGGCCTGCTGAGAGTCCCTTGAAATAGTTTTTGCCGTTGATGCGAACGGCCTGGAATTTCATGGGCATTCCCCAACGGTCATGGCAGACGTTTGCGGATTTACCAAACGGCCAGTCATCCATGACAAGACCGCTGAGATGTGAGACATCGGTTGGCCGGTGAATATCGTCACTTAATGGAAGGTCTTGATGGTCAGTTAGATAATCATGGAGACGATAATTGATTTGATTGAGATCCTCCCAGGCGACGACACGGTTCAATGTCCGCTTGAAGTTGATTCCATAGCAGACGGCGGCAATCAGCAGCAAAAAGCCGACGACAGCGAAAGCCGTCTTGACTGGATGGTGTTTAATTGCCTGCAATGATTTCATTTTGCTCAATCTCTTGTGTTGCACTTATGCCAAAAGTCTTCAATTTCCGGTGGTGGATTCATTGAACAACCTTTGGATTTTCTGAAACTTCCGTATTGAGACGCCTAGCATGAAACGTTTGAAGGCGTCGCCGAAATTTTCCTTCTTCATGCTGGTTTAAATCGTGAGCTGCAGTCTTTCTATTTGTTAGTTATACTCTTTTTTGTACCTTTCCTTGAAAGCTTTCTTCCAGAGATATGCTGTTGCACATCAATTGTCTTGTGCAACAGCATATTGGAGTTTTGAGATGATCTCAGAGAGTCAACTCGTCATCTTGCTTTGACGGTTAGATTTTCTGGATGAGATAATAGACGGACGGGTAGTCGCCGCCCGTTGAGAAGCGGAGCTTGCCGTCTGTGACTTCGGCAGGCGTCTGGCCGACCTGCATGCCGAAGGAGTTGATGGCGTCCACACGGAAGGCGTTGACCGTCGTATCCAGTTCGAAATCAGCGGCGATGACCTCCGCTTCGATGGGGCCGTGGCCTTTGTCGTACTGGATGGTATGATTGTCGTTATAGACGGCGCCCGTGTTGTCGGCATGGCCGACGACGGTCAGCAGGATGTTTTCCGATTCCGTGATCGGATCGTCCGTCAGGGAGCTTAACGCGATGACGGCGTATTCGTTGCGGCATTTGATTTTCAGGCCCTTCAGCTGGATTTCGCCGGCGGCGTTCAGGAAGCCGCTGACGGCTTTCGTGCGCGGCGAATCGATGACGAAGAGGCGTTTGTCCAAATCGCGGCAGAGCTCGCCAGTGTCGGATTGAATCACGCGGGCGTCCTTCGGAAGGCGGGAAACGCTTGGATCTACGACGTTTGCGCCTTCCGGAACTTTCGTCGTCGGGATGGCGACGGCGGTCTTACCCAGCTGGGCGGCGCATTCGAAGGCCGGCGGGATGCTGTTGACCGTGCTGTTCTTGTTGGCGGGATTTTCGTTCTCCTTTGTGGGACCGTTGTAGGGGATGACGGTCATGACGTCCGATTCCTTCACGTCGCCGCGGCGCAGGAGGAGGGCGGCATGGTAGAACAGGCCGTAGCGGGCGGGATCGTTGAAGGCGTCGAAAATGCCGCTTCGATACGGGACGCCCGAGAGGGCTTCGCCTGTGACGGGGGCGGCGAGCATGTCGATGTTCGGGCGGCAGTCGTAACGGTAGGTATGGATGGCGGCGCCGGCCCAGCCTTGCAACGCGCAATGGGAGGCCAGATGGAGCGGGCCTTCGGCACGGTATTCGTTCGGCCATGGATCATCCCATTCGGAGATGAAGAACGGGCGGTCTGCGGCGCGCATGAAGGGGAAACCGTCGATCCACGTGGAGCGGTTGGCGAGGAAGCTGGCGTTCATGATGCCTTTTTCGTGGGGCGTCCACTTCCAGCCGTAATGATAGGTATGGCTGTCCATGAACGTCATGTCGGCCTGAGAGAGCAGGGTGCCGCCGCCGCCGGAGTTCCAGTTGGTTCCCGTGATGGGGATCTTGACGCCGATGGAGCGCATAAATGCCTGCATGTCATCAAAATAGGTCTTCTGGATCATCAGCTTGAAGTTGAACATGGCCAGTGTGGAGTTGTCGGTGAAATCGACTGGCGTCTCCGCCGGCGGGTATCCATTCTCCTTGCGCCATGCCTGGTATTTCTCTTCCAGACGTGTGCGATAGGGCTCCACAAGCTGTTCGCAGTGCGCGAAGATTTCGTTTTCGTTGGCGATTTCGGACATGACGATGACGGGATCATCCTTGTACGCAAGTTGCGTGTAGGGATTGACATGCGTCCAGATCTGCTCGCAGAACTCCTTCTGGAGCTCAATGAGATGTTCGTCGAAATTCGACTGCGGTCGGGCGGAATCCGCCAGACGCTTCGTGTTTTCGACGCCGTCGCCTTCACGGAAACGACGGTATGTCAGCATGTCGAAATAGACATAGATGCCGTTTTTCTTGAGGGCGAAGATGAGATAGTCGAGGCGGTCCATGCTTTCCGGATCAAGCGACCGCGTGTTCTTAAGTAGTTTTCCTTTCGTGAATTGGAAAAGATTCGGCGTGGACCAGTCGCCGTCCAGCTGATGGAAGCGGACGATGTTCAGGCCGGTCTTGGCGAGGCGTTTCGCGACGATTTCGCTGTATTCATGGGACGGGAAATTGGCGCCGCTGTTGAAGTTCGTGCCCCAGAAACGAGCGGGCGTTCCGTCTTCGAACGCGAATTTTCCGTCTTTGACCGTCAGGAAGCCGTGCTTTCCCGCGGGCTTTTCGTCGGCGAAGATGTAGGAGAGGTCGATTGGCACGTCATCCCATGGGAGGGTGAATGAAACAGTCCGGTAGCTTGATTTGTACATGGCGGTTCCTTTTTGGGTGATTGTGGATGTGAAAGGATCATATAAGATAAAGTATGTTCAAAAAAGAAAATAGCAAGAAGAAAATAGCAAGTGGAGTATATTATTCAAAAATGAAAAGAGTAGCTTTTGTCTAGAAGCTCTAGAAGCTCTAGAAGCCTAACCGCCTAGAAGCCTGATGTTTTTGTAATATGTCCTCAGATTTTTTAGAACAAATTTCTATAGCCATAAAAAGAAACCTGCGTCTCTTGGCGGCAAAATATGAGACGGCGGATTTCATGAAGGAGGATCCGTCGCAGTTCATGCATCGCTATACGGAGCCGCTGGATATTGAAATCACGGCGTTTCTGGCGGCGAATCTGGCGTTTGGAAGACGGTCGTGCATTCTCAATTGTCTGGAGAAAATCTGCCAGGAGATGGGTGAATCGCCGACAGAATGGCTGTTGTCAAGGCGGTTTGAGAAAATCTTTCCCGACAGCGGCAAATCGTTCTACCGCATCTACAGTCATCGCAACATGAGGGCCATGTGCGAAACGCTGCGGCAGTTGACAGTCGAATACGGAAGTCTGGGGGCGTATTGCCGTCGTTGTTATGAAAACGGCGATTGCGCGAAGCAGCTTGGACGGTTGGCGGCGGTCATCGCCGATCGTTTTCCAGACGCATGCAAGCCGTTGATATCCAATGGGAAGACCAGTGCGAATAAACGTCTGAATCTCTTCCTGCGGTGGATGGTAAGGCGGAATTCGCCTGTCGATACGGGGCTGTGGGACTGGTATCCGGCGGATCAGTTGCTCATGCCGTTGGACACGCATGTCGTGGCGGTCGCGAAAGAATTCGGACTGGTGGAGCAAAACGCCACGCCGAATCTGAAACTGGCCATCCGACTGACTGAGATCATGTCCAGAATCTTCCCAGGCGACCCGCTGAAAGGTGATTTCGCGCTTTTCGGACATGGCGTGATGATCAGCGGTTAAGGCTGTATTTTTAAACGTCTATTTGCAATCAACCAAACACACACTACATTCAACAGTTGTGTTGTTGTATTTTATAAAGAAAACCATAGACAATCCAGTCATCAACAGATAGGAAGAATTCCATGAAAATGATCAAACGAACTCTTCGGACGACATGCGTGTGCCTTCTTTTCGTGGCCTCCGCCGTTTTGCATGGAACGGAAGTCAATGAAAACATGATACTTGCGGCTGCAAGAAAATGGATTGCGAACAATGCGGTGTTTCTTGCGGAACTGCCGGACGCCGTTCCGGAAAAAGCCGTGCAGATGGCGGATTTCGAAGGAAAGACGATGCCGTTGTGGCGGGTCGATCTGCAACCGACGGGATATCTGATCATGTCGGCGGACGACACTCTGCCGCCCGTCGTGGCGTTTGACACAAAGTCGTCTTTCGACATGCCGTCAGGGCATCCGCTTCCGGCCATGCTGAACCGCCAGGGCGCAATATTTCAGGAGGAACTGGACAAGCCGAAGACGCGTGGAAACCAATTGGCGGAAGAAAACCAGTCACGGTGGAACGCGTTGTTGGGCCGTACACGGGCGGATTCCGCCACGCCGTCGAAAATCATCACAGAACCTTTACTGACAACTATTTGGAATCAATATGCACCCTATGACTATATCTGCCCGACGAACGGCAGCTATGTCAACCGCGGCATCACGGGATGCGTTCCGACGGCGTTTTCGCAGATTCTGAAATGGCATGAATGGCCGCCGAAAGGAGAGGGCAACGCCAGCTGGAATGACAAGGAAGGGGATGTCACCGGCATGCTCTACGCGGACTATTCGTTCCCCTACGAATGGGATTTGATGCGTGACAACCATATCGACAACTGGCGTTATTCCAGCAAGTTGAAAGACTATTACTACCCTAGGGGCACCATCGACCGGACAGACTGGGCCCTTGCCCGCATGATGATGGAGATGGGCGCGTTCTCGCAGGCGGATTATGAGCTGGGCAGCACAGGGGCCTTCAGCTATAACTTCAAAACGTTGCTTGCCAACAACTTGATGTATATGAACACGGCCGAATACGGCGACATCAACGTCGGTTACATTGGTTACACAGACCAAAAGACGCTTTATTCGCGCATCCGGCGGGACATGGTGGCGGGGCGTCCGGCGTTGATGAGTTATAGCGGCCACGCTTTCGTCGGCGACGGCCTTGGCACGATGGGCGGCTTAGACTACTACCATCTGAACTATGGCTGGGGCGGTTCGCACAATGGATGGTATCTGCTGACGGACGGTTACAATTCGACGGTCATCATCACGGCGACAACTGGAATTGTGCCCAGGCCCGTTGCGGTGTTCAAGCCGATGTCCGCAGAGCAGCCGGCCGCCTTCACGTTGTCGTGGGATTTTCCGAAACGACTGACGGCGGAAGGATTCCGTCTGACGAGAATCACGGGCGACCACAGCTTCGTCATCAGTTCCTCCATCGACGGCAAGGCCAGAAGCTTCGACGTCAGCGGCCAATCGGGCACGGCGACCTACACGCTGGAGGCGATGATCGACGGCAACTGGCAGGAAGTCTCCGAAGGCGTCACCGTCACTGTCATGGCCAATCCGACGCCCATGCTTGAACTGATGATCGACGACGAACTGAATTGCGCGGCGGGACAGCCGTTCACGACATATGTGGCCGCCAACAACACGCTGAAGAGCCTCTCCGTCTTCTGCAGCCGTCCGGACATGCTGCCTAATTCATCCATATCCGTAACGGGTTCGGGAACTTACCGCACCGTCAGCTTGTCGCCGTCCAGTGATCTGTGCGGCAACGCCATCCTCTATCTGGCGGGTGAAGACACGGTCGGAAACACCGTCAAGAAGACGGTCTTGCTGCGTGTTCAGGAAAACACCTCCGTCTGGCAGACAAACTACGCGGACGCGCAGATGCACGCCTTGCTGAAAGGCAAGCTGATCCTTCTGGTGGCGGGCCGGGCAAACGACGTCAATACGGTCTCTTTCCTTAACTCGGTCAGTTCGAACGCCGAAATCAAGGCGAATCTTATGGCTAACTACGAAGTGTGGTTCGCCGATGTGGATGCCTCTTCTGAATATGAGCCGTATGTGGGCGATCTTGGCAGTGCGCTGCCGTTGGTCGCCATTTTGGATCCCGCCGTCCAGTACGAACGCCTTCGCGGCCATGGCGGCCCCATGACCGTT
>CACYQT010000104.1 GCA_902776645.1 uncultured bacterium
GCGAATCACCCTCCGCGCACAAGCCATGCGCGAATCGACCAATGAATGGAATCAACGGCCGGAAAAGGATTTGGATCCAAAGAACTACGTCTGTATCAAAGTGAAGGACAACGGCTGCGGCATCGACAAGGAAACGCAGCAGAAGATTTTCGAACCGTTCTTCACGACGAAGGAAGTCGGCAAAGGCACGGGCATGGGTCTCGCGATGGCCTACGGCTGCATCGCCCACCATCATGGCTGGATCACATTGGATTCCGCTCCGGGCGCCGGCAGCGAATTCATCATCACCCTCCCAATCGAACCGCCATCAACGGCAACAACGGTGGAGAGCTAAAGACGGATTATCACGCCGCTAAGCGACATCTGTCCCGTAAGCGGCCAATAAATTTCAAGCCGCATCCCCCCCGCCGGGCGTGTTTTCATAATACATTATGAATTATACATTATGAATTATGCATTATGAATTGAATATACCCGAGACGGGAGTCGAACCCGTATATCCAAAAGGATGCCAGATTTTAAGTCTAGTGCGTCTGCCATTCCGCCACTCGGGCATGTTATCTAATGTATATCCAATGTCCATAAAAACAAGTGCGACATCGCAAAAACAGTTCATCACACCATCTTACAAATTGTCCATTTCCACGCAACGCGCTTTTCAATCCATCGAGCAGAAGTCGATTAGCCAGATATTCGGCAATCCGTCATCTCTTATCAACTCAAAACAATCATCGGCAAGGCTGACATCTGCGAAGCTTTTGTGAGTGTTGTGGGTATTTTGCGGCAAACAAGCGTTTCATTCCTTCGTCTTTCAAGCTTTCTTGTGGCTTTCTACCCAACGAAATAAGCTTGGAAACGCACTTTTTCCAGTCATTGGAAAGGACATGACTTTCCTTGATTTTCCATGATTTCTATGATAGTGTATGACTCTCTATGATTCGTATTATTAGTGACTTGTAAAACATGAAAAAGTGCGTATCTTGTTTCCCGTACAACGACGGCCTCCGCCGCCGGCCGTCGTCACACCGAAACCAAGGAGACAGAGATGAGCATGAAAGAACCGACACCACGCCGCCGTGTCAAATTCACCGGCACCTTTACAGAGGAAATCAGAAGACTGATAAAAAAGAAACGCGAAGAGCTTGGACTGACATATCTGACGATCGCACAGTTCTTTAAAATCAATTGGTCCACTTTCCGCAAATGGGAGAACGGCGAAACCATCAACTGCGGGCTGAGGCATCGACCGCTCATCGAAGCCTTCATCAACGGCGATCTGGACACCGAACTGCAAAGCCTCTACGCCTCCAGTTCCAACAAATATCCCAACACCAGCTCCAGCAAAGTCTACCAGGCCATGGAACGGGTCGCGAACACCTATACCCTTTGCTCGCAGAATCCGGCCATCGGCGAAAACATGCTGACAAAAATCGAACAGATCGCCATGGATACGCTCAAACATCTCGTCATCGCGTCACGGAACAGGCAGCGGCAGCCGAATTATGGCGCGCCAAAGGGCCGAAAGCCGCGTGGAAGATAGGCAACTCACTCCAGTTCAAGGCCTTCGTGAATGACCAGTCCGATATATTCTGCGCTTTTCCGACGGCCGTTGTACCACAGCAGCCAGCGTTTGTTCTCTTTATCACGATACGCCGAAGGCTTGTAGCAGGCGTCGCCATCCCATGTTTCCGCTCCGGGGGAAACGATGGGATTCGACGCCAGCCGCCGCCATCCGGTCACGCCGTTGTCCGAAACAGCCACGCAGATCCGCGCCGTGTCGATGTCCTCATATCCGATGTAGAACATGGCATGCCGTCCATCGGGCAGTTTTACGACTTCGCAGCCGCCGATGCGGTCGTGATCATAGAATTCGCGGCCTTGCACGACAATTGGATTGAGCGGTGATTTGCGCCAATGGATTCCGTCGTCGCTTTCCGCATAGCCGATGGCGTTTGGCTCATATGTCTCCCCCGCTGCATACCACATGCGGAAGACATTATGTGATTCATCGAACTGCACGAACGGATTCATGACAGACTGCTTTTCCCATGGATAATCGGAAATCATGATCGGCAGACTGCTTCTGCGTTCAAAATGATAGCCGTCTTTGCTTGTCGCGTAACCGATCCGGCTGAAACCGCGGGCCTGCCCCGTGTACCATAGATGATATGTATCACCGACCTTCAGGACGCAGTTGCGGTTCACGTCATCCTCCCATCCGCTTGTTTCGTCTCGCTCCAGAATAATCGTCGGCTCGTCCCAATGGATGCCGTCGCGACTATGGCAGACCGCCAGCGCCTTTTTCGGCCGCCATGAAAAATACATCCTGAACATGCCGTCGATTTTCATGACGTTGACATCGAAACATGTTCCTATTTCGGCACTTCCCAACACGGGATTGCCTTCGTATTTCTTCCAACCGCCATTTGTTTCTGCCGTTTGCATATTCATCTCCCGTGGGTTCCACCCACGGCTGGGGGCCTTTCACCGCTACGCGATTCACTAACCACTAACCACTAACCACTAACCACTAACCACTAGCCACTAACAATCACAGCCATTTCCGCCAGTTTTCAAACCGATGGAACGTCAGGCGGTTCGCGTCATGGAACGTATGAGCGCCGCGATAGGACATGCGGCACAGCAGGATGATGTCGTCGTCGCCGTCAAACTGCCATGCGGGATACTGGAATCCCGTCAGTTTGGCGGAATATTCCGGCGGCAGGCCCGATTCATCCTTCAATACATCCTTGACACGACGCCAGTTGCGCAAATCTTCCGACACCGCCATGCAGAGCAGGTTGCGGCATGTCGGATACTTTGCGCCTTCCGTCACATAGTTGGAGAACGTCACGTACAGGCCTGTCTTCAAATCGCGGCGGACAGTGAAACGGGATGCGCCGCCGACGAAATCGATGATGCCGTCTTTGTAGTCGAAGCTAAGTTGTTTGCAATCATCGCTTAGCTTCAAAATACCAGCCTTGTTCGGCTTGCGCAAATGCATGCGGATCAGTTCGCAGATGGAGCCGTCCGGAGCGGGAACGGGCGTGCCTTCCAGCCAGCCGTTGCCCTCCCCCGCGATGTCCGGATTGTTGTATTGACGATAGTCGAACTGCACTTTGTTCGTCATCGTCCAGTTCGAAGCATCCAGCAAATCATCATGGATGTCCGCGGAGATGATGCCCGCCGCGAACTTGTCCGCCCGCCATTCGGGGCCTCCCGGATCGATGACGTGGCATTCGAACGCCTTGTAGACACGGCTGTTATGAACAAGCTCCGTGGCGGACGTCTCGATGCGGTAATGGTGCGGCTCGCCGGCTGGCGTCCCCTTCATCAGAATGCCGCTCTTTTCGTCTTTCGGAATGGACCATGTGAAGCCGCCATCCGTGCTTCGGCGGATGACCATGTCGCCGTAATCTCTCGTCACACCAATATGATACAGCGCGTCCGGCAGGGAGATCATCGTCCCCCAGTAAGCGTTGATGATATCCGTTTTCGCCTTCCAACGTCCGCAACGCGCCGAAATAGTCATGGCTGGCGACCAATGCGCCGTCCGGCAGGCGGACGATGCTCGGGCTGCCGATGTAGCTTTTCGACTGTTCAGGCTGGTATTTTACTTCCACATAATGCATGAACGGATTCTCCTTTTGTTTTTTCCATGGAATCTGACTTAAAAATACTCCGCGTTTTTTGATTTTCCTGCCAGACGGTTAAATTTTATCAGATTACCGTTGTTTTTTACCTATACATTAATTAAAAGGAGATCATGATGGCCCGCAATTGGGAAAACCAGAATGTCACGGAAATCAACCGCCTGCCCGCACGTGTCCTGATGACGCCGTTCGCCGACAAGGAGACGGCGCTCTTGAACGACAAGAATCTGTCGCCTTTCTACCAGACACTCAACGGCGAATGGCTGTTCAAGTATTTTGACTGCCCGGAGGATTCGGAAGCCCTTTTCAATCAGAAGGCTGGCGAATTCACGGAAGACGACCAGTCGTGGAACACGCTGCAGGTGCCGTCCAACTGGCAGATGGCCGGTTTCGGCAAACCGCAATACACGAACATCGTCCTGCCGTTCCCGCCGAATCCGCCCTATGTGCCCAATGAAAATCCCACGGGCGTCTATCGCCGCACGTTCACGATTGATCCGGAATGGGACGGCAAACGCATCATCCTGACGTTCCGCGGCGTCGACTCCTATTTTGAAGTCAAGCTGAACGGCAAGTTCGTCGGCATGAGCAAAGGAAGCCGCATTGTCTCCGAATTCGATGTCACATCCGTTGTCAAGTATATCGAAGAGAACACGTTGGAAATCCGCGTCCTCCAATGGAGCGACGCGACGTATCTTGAAGACCAGGACATGTGGTGGCTCAGCGGCATCTTCCGCGAAGTCTCCCTCATGGCCCTTCCGTCCATCGGCATCTACGACCTCAACGTGGACGCCACATTGGACAAGAACTACAAGAACGGCGAACTTTCCTGCAACCTGCTCATCGACAACATCACGAAAGCCTCCGCGAAAGGCCTGAAGGTTCATGCGGAACTGCTGGACGCCGACCAAAAGGCCGCCATGGCGGCCGTGGACGTTCCCGTAACGATTTCGTCATCAAAGGATTCCCGCGCCTGCAATTTCACCTGCGCCGTCAAATCGCCGAAGCATTGGACGGCGGAAACGCCGTATCTCTACACGCTGCTCGTTTCGCTGGTTGACGCAAAAGGCTCTGTCGTCCAGACGCTTGCGCAGCGTGTCGGCTTCCGTACCGTCGAAATCAAGAACGGTAACCTGCTCGTCAACGGCGTCGCCATCATGGTCCGCGGCGTCAACCGCCATGAAGTCAATCCGGACAACGGCCGCGCCGTCAGCTACGACAACATGGTGGAAGACATTCTCGTCATGAAGCAGCACAACATCAACGCCGTCCGCACGTCGCACTACACGGACGATCCGCGCTTCTACGACCTCTGCGATGAATACGGCCTCTATCTCGTTGCGGAAGCGGACTTTGAGACGCATGCCTTCGGCTATCAGACGCCCAACAATCCATCGCAGTGGCCCGATTGGGAGAAGCCGATCGTCGAACGCGCCGTCCGCATGGTAAAATCCTTCCGCAACCACGCCAGCATCATCTGCTGGTCCATGGGCAATGAAGGCGGCCATGGCTGCAACACCGTCCGCATGATGGAGGAGACGCGCAAGCTCGATTCCACACGCCCCATCCACTACGAACGCGACACGGAAGTGCAGGACGCCGACATCAACAGCATGATGTACCCCACGCTCGAATACTGGAAGGAACGCGCCGAAAAGCATCCGGACAAGCCCGCCATCCTCTGTGAATATGGCCACGCCATGGGTAACGGCCCGGGCGGACTCGAAGACTACATGCAGCTCTTCATGGCCAACCGCCTTATGCAGGGCGGCTTCATTTGGGAATGGTGCGACCACGGCCTCCGCGCGCAGGACGAAGACGGCAACGAATTCTTCGCCTATGGCGGCGACTTCGGCGAATATCCGCATGACGGCAATTTCGTGGCGGACGGTCTCGTCTTTCCGGACCGCACGCCGTCGCCCGGACTCATTGAATACAAGAAGGTTATCGCCCCTGTTCGCGTTGCGGCCGGCAATCTGAAGAAAGGCGAAGTCATCGTCGAAAACCACTACGATTTCATCGACCTCTCCCATCTCCGCTGCCTGTGGACGGTCACGGAAAACGGCCTTCCCGTCCAAAGCGGCGCCGTCGCCCTGCCCGCCATCGCCGCCGGCAAGAAAGCATCCGTCACGATTCCGTACAAACTGCCGGCCGTCGCGCTGCCGCAGGCGGAATACTTCCTCGACATGAAGTTCGTGTTGGATGTCGAAACGCTCTGGGCTCCCGCCGGCCATGAAATCGTCTTCTGCCAGCTGCCGCTGCCTGTCAAGACGACCGCGATCAAACGCCCCATGCCGTCGCTTCCGCCGAAAGTCTGGCAGGAAAAAGACACGATGTTCTTCGAAGCGGGCGATTCCAGTTTCGTCTTCAACACGGTCACAGGCGAACTCATCGACTGGACGCGCGGCGGGCAGGAACTGCTCGCTTCTGGCCCGATTCTCAACATCTGGCGTGCTCCGACCGACAACGACAAGCATATCCGCAACCAGTGGGAACGCTTTGGATACAACACGATGCGTCAACGCTGCAGCAAAATCACATTGACGCATGACGGTGACGTGTCCGTCCTGACCGTCAAGGCGAAATTCGCCCCGCTCGTCCGCGCATCCGACGTGACCGGCCTCGGCTTCTGGGGCTACGACGTCGATTATATCTACAATATTTATCCCGACGGCTCGCTGAAGCTTGACGTGAAGGCGAAGCTCTTCAAACGGCCTGGCGGCCATTGGGGCGTGCCTGAACCGGGCAAAGGCGATTTCGACAACATGCCGTATCTGCCGCGCATGGGCGTCGTCTTCAAAGTTCCCGCGGACATGACGAACGTGGAATGGTTCGGCCTCGGCCCGGGCGAAGCCTATTCGGACTCCTTCCAGGCGCAGCACGTCGGCCTCTTCAAGGCGACCGTCGCGGATTTGTTCACGAACTACCTCCGCCCGCAGGAGAACGGCAACCGCCACAACGTCCGCCGCATGTCGCTGTACGACGGCGAAGGCTGCGGCATCGTCGCCGCCGGCTGCCCGCAGTTCGATTTCACCGCCAGCCCCTACACGATCGACATGATCAATTCCGCCGACCATCCACAGGATCTGGAAGAGGACGACGCCATCAACGTCTGCATCGATCTCGCGCAGTCCGGCCTCGGCTCCAACTCCTGCGGCCCCGCCCCGCGCGAAGAGTACCGTCTGCCCGTGAAGGACTACGAGTTCTCCATCCTCTTCAAAGGCGTCGCCCCCGGCGAACTCGACGACAAGTCGTTCTTCCATATTGTGTAAAATCCATAAACAGTCGCGAAGCGACACCGCGCGTAGCGCGGAACCATGCATAACCACAGGCAAGCGCCCGGAGCGGCGCGCAGCCTGTGGGAAGGACGCCCTCTGACACAGCGCTCGCAAGAGCGCCACTAAAAGAAGACATATCTTTCTTTATATCATATTTTATATAGTGGTAACAATCATAAAGGAGTTATTCATGCAGGACATCAGACTCGGCACATTGGTCAATGTCAACGACAAGACGGAAAACTACGTCCGTCAGATCATCCCCTACGGCTTCGAGAGCTTCTCGTTCATCTTCAGCGGCGGCTTCCCCCGCAAGCCCGCCGAATTCGCCGAAAAAATCATGCCCATCCTGAAGGAGAACAACGTCGTCGCCTCCTCCATCTGCCTCTATCTCTGCGAAACCATGGACGAAGGCGAGGCCGGCGACAAGGCGCGCGAAAACTGGCGTGAACTCATCGATTCCGCTCATCTTTTCGACTGCAACGTCGTCTGCGGTTTCACTGGCCGTCTCGACAAGTCCATTCCGGACAACATCGAACGCTTCAAGGAAGTATGGACACCGCTGACCGAACAGGCCGCCGCAAAAGGCGTGAAGATCGGCTTTGAAAACTGCAACATGGGTGGTTCATGGGGCCATGGCCGTTTCAACATCGCCATCAATCCCGCCGCCTGGGAGCTGATGTTCAACGCCATCCCGTTGGAAAACATCGGTTTGCAGTGGGAGCCCTGCCATCAGATGGTACAGCTCATCGATCCGATGCCGCAGCTCCGCGAATGGACGAAGCGTTTCGTCCACATCCATGGAAAGGACGCCACGATCCATCGCGACACGCTCGCCAAATACGGCATCTACGGCACGAAGACCTTCGCCTTCCACCGCACGCCTGGCTTCGGCGACAGCAACTGGACGGAAATCATTTCCGAACTCCGCCGCAACGGCTTCAAAGGTTCCATCGACATCGAAGGCTGGCATGATCCCGTCTATCGCGGCGAACTCGAAATGACCGGCCAAGTCAACGGCCTCAACTACT
Source organism: uncultured bacterium (assembly GCA_902776645.1). Classification (GTDB taxonomy): domain Bacteria; phylum Verrucomicrobiota; class Lentisphaeria; order Oligosphaerales; family Oligosphaeraceae; genus UBA1407. The sequence goes on from CACYQT010000104.1 coordinate 7,963, forward strand.
TAAAGCGTTGCCGCGGCGACTTCTATCCGAATCCGGCGTAAAAATCAGCTTAATGCCTAAAGCTGAAAACTAAAAGCAAAGAAAAAACGCGAGACGATTAGGCATGATTTTTGGCTAATCGTCTCGCATTGCATTGCGCCTTTTCAGTTCAAACTCTTTCAACCTTCGCGTCCAGCAGACGGCGAGTCTTGCGGTCGAAATTGAGGCCAATCAGCCAAATCGGCAAATTGCGGCCACGATATGGTGTATCGTAGTGTTTGTCTTTCACTTGGTTCATAGCTTCGTCAGCGGACTCGTCAACCTTCAATTCGAAAATGAACACGCCGACAGCCGAAACGGCGACAATATCCGCCTGTCCATTCGCCTGGCGAACCTCCTTGTCGCAACGAATGTTCAGCGCCCACAAAAGGACGAGAAGGTTCCGTTCAAAGGAGTATTCCTGTACGTTTCCTTCCAGCGGACCGTACGGCAGGTCGGCGTATAGTGCTTTCAGCCCAATGAAGAAGCCATCCCACTCGGCATCAAGCAGTTTGTTGCCGAGTTCCGACACCCAATAGGCATCCTGATGGGCGGCGACAGACGTCATGAGCATGGATAAATCTTGCCTGACCTCCTCGTCTGGCACACGCAAGGCGAAACGCCGCGTGGTGTCGTCATAGTCTGCGATTGTCAAATAACCAGCCTGATAGAGCATCGGGATAGGCTTGAGATTCCGAATATCCGTGACATCGAAAGCCTCCTCGCGCACATGCTGGATTTTCCGCAAGTCAATAGCCATGAGGTCATATCGCGTGACAAAATTCATCAACATGGATGCCTTTCCTGTCTCGGCCCAAGAAGCAATGAAGGCCTGTTCCCGCTTGGAAAGATTGATACCGATGGAGACTGGATTGTAAACAGTTGTCTCCAGAAATTTTCCGAAACGATATCCGTTGAACCATCGCTTCAATTCCGCTCGGTATTTGTCATCCGAAAGCTTCATTTTCTCCGCATGGGCACGGAGATGGTCGCCAAAATATTTGTCCAACTCCTCCTCTGTATAACCGAGCATTGTCGCATATTGGTCGTCCATCGAAAGATTTGTCAGATTGGACAGAGCGGAGAACATCGACATCTTCGTAAACCGAGAGACGCCCGTAATCATGAGGAAACGGATGCCTGCCGTACGATCCTTCATCTGGCCGTAGAAATCCGCAAGTATGCCACGTATCTTGTCAGCGTCATCTGGCTTGTCCAACAGACGTGCCACAGGTGCGTCATATTCATCAATGAGAACGACGACGCCTTTACCACTGTCCATGGCGGAAAGCTCTTCAATGGCATTGCCAAAGTTACCGGCTGCCGACTGCTGCTGATCATACGTCCCGCCAGCCTTGACAATGCCCCTCCGTACTTCCAGTTCGAAAAGCGATTTGAATTCATCAGTCGTAGATGTCGCGGCTCTCATGAAATTGAAGCACATCACGGGATATTTCTCCCACTTCCAATCAGTCTTCGAAATGGCCAGCCCGTCAAACAATTCGCGCCGTCCTTCGAAGATAGCCTTCAATGTACTGATCATCAACGACTTGCCAAAACGGCGCGGACGCGACACAAAGAAACGCGCATTGACTCCTGAAATAAGCTCATGGAAATAAGCGGTCTTATCGACGTAGATGCATCCCTTTTGACGCATCTCGGGAAAGTCGCCTGAATCAGTCAATATCGGTTGAAGCATATAGCATGTCCTTCTTGCCATGTCTGTCTCACTTGCTTTCCATATACATTATATATTATATAGGATTTTGCAAATCCAACAAGACATTTTCCTGTAGCGCAAGAACCGATTCATTAATTTTGCATTAACTACGGAATCCTTTCTGACTTGCATTTCACAGAATTCCAAGTCATCCTCAGGCAGACATCTTTGTGTTTCTTTTAATAAATATTTAATATATGATAATTATATCTCTATGTAAAATATTTCTATTATTTCCAAAATTTTTAATTTGATTTTTAACTTCTGTTGTTTATATTATTTTATATGAAAAGTAACAATCTTTTTTAGAATAATCGCTTTCCCATGAAATCAACAAATTGTGCACCCTTGCACAATTTGATGATTATCATAATTAAGCAAACACTAAAGAAAAAAGGAGTGGTCATTATGAGTACACGCGCAATTGTTGAATTGAAGGGAGAGGATGGCAAAGTCTTGACTCTTTATTGTTCCCATGATGGTTATGTAGATGATGGGCTTGGAGAAGATCTCTATCATTTCTGCAAGAATCAAAAGAAAGGAATATCCGCTCCGGAAATATTGTATGGTCTTCTATCAGAAGATGACATAGATCTTGAGACGGATGGTGATGATATGCCGGACTTTACCTATAGAATCACTTGTTCATCAGAAAAATATCCTGAATTGACATGTTGGTATCTAGATTGGTCTAGCAAAACCAAAAGCTTTTTCAACCAATGTCTTGAAGCCCCAATTAACATCGGATCACAAGATAACAATGAAGGTAATGAAGAGATTGGAATACTTCCATGTCCTTATTGTGGCAAGTATCCATGGATATCCTCTTCCTCAAATAAACACGGGATGACTCTAAAATGCATAGATGATTGCTGTAAAGGGCATGACATGATTGGATATTATCAATCGAAACAAGAAGCTGAAATGGCTTGGAACAACGCTTGCAAGCAAGTAAAAACCAAATTATGAATTATGCATTGTGAATTATGAATTCCGCAGCCTGACTTGCAGCACGGAGATTTCGGCGGGCGTCACGCCATCGATGCGTGACGCCTGGCCAAGCGTCGCAGGACGGCGTTTTTCCAATTTGATGCGCGCCTCCGCGCTCAGGCCTTCGATATTGTAGTCGAAATCCGCCGGAATCTTGCAGCTTTCCAACTTGCGCATCGCCTTCACCTGATGCTCCTGCTGGTCGATGTAGCCTGCATAACGCGCATCCACAAGTAATTGCTCCCAAATGCGTTCCGAATACGGCGGCAGTTCATCGGCATGCTTTTCAATTTCGAAATCCGGATGGGCCAGCAGCTCCAACGCGGAATAGCCGTCGATGCGGATTTTCGCAAGTTCCTTCCGCGCGACGACCAAATCCGCCTCCAGTTTGCGGACGTTTTCGACGGCATCGCGAGACGCGCTGCCCATCGCGTAGCCGATCTCCGTCAGGCGGCGGTCCGCATTGTCCTGTCGTAGCGAAAGACGATATTCCGCGCGGGACGTGAACAGGCGGTACGGCTCCACGATGTCTTTCGTCACCAAATCGTCGATCATCACGCCGATGTACGACGAATCGCGCGACAAAACCAACGGTTCGCCGAGATTGCCTGCGAAACGCGCGGCATTGATTCCCGCCACAAGTCCTTGCGCGGCAGCTTCTTCATAACCGCTCGTGCCGTTGATCTGGCCCGCCAGAAACAGATTCGGCCATTTGCGGACGGCCAATGACGAATCCAGCTGATGCGGAAACACGAAATCGTATTCGATGGCGTAGGCATAGCGGCTGATGAACGCATGCTCCAGCCCCGGAAGCGAACGGATCATCTGCCACTGCACATCAACGGGCAGTGACGTCGATATGCCGTTCAGATAATATTCGTCCGTTGAATTGCCCTCCGGCTCCAGATAGATGTGATGGCGCGGACGGTCCGCGAAACGGACGACTTTGTCTTCAAACGACGGGCAGTACCGCGCTCCGATGCCGTGGATTTTGCCTGCATACATCGGTGAACGGCACAAATTCGCTCTGACGACTTCCGCCGTTTTTTCGTTTGAATACGTCAGATAGCATGGTCTCAGTTTCAACGTAAAATCCGAAAACACAGGAACATAGTCGATATGATCGTGGAACGTGAACTTGCGGTGCAACGCATCCGTGTCCTGCTTCTCCAGCGATTCGATGTCGATGGTACGGCCCAGAACGCGCACAGGCGTTCCCGTTTTCAGACGGCCGATTTCCAATTGCAGATCATCCTTCAACGACGCGGAAAACGCTGCTGCCGCCGCGTCGCCGCAACGGCCGCCAGGCATCGAATTCATGCCGAAATGCAGTTTGCCATTCAAAAACGTTCCCGTCGATGCGACGAGCGCCTTGCATCCCCAGCAGTCGCCAAATGCCGTCTTGATTCCGACAACTTTACCGTTATCCACCACAACGCCAGTCACTTCCGCCTGATGGACGAAAACATTCTCATGCCGTTCCAGCACGAATTTCATGCGGCGCTGATACAGCGCCTTGTCGCATTGCGCACGCGGCGATTTCGCCGCCGCGCCTTTCGAATCGTTCAGCATGCGGAACTGGATCGTCGTCGCATCCGCGTTCACGGCCATTTCGCCGCCCAACGCGTCGATTTCACGGACGACCTGCCCTTTCGCGACACCGCCGATGGCGGGATTGCACGACATCTGGGCGATATGGTCGTTGTTCATCGTCACCAAAAGCGTCGAAGCCCCCAGCCGCGCGGCGGCCAAAGCCGCTTCGCAGCCGGCATGCCCCGCGCCGACGACGATCACATCAAAACTTTCCTGAAACTGAACCATCTTATACCATATATTAATATACGGGAAGGACGTGCTCCTGCGCGTCCGGTCACGCGTGAACATGACCCGCCCTACGCCAAAAAAATGCCGCCCGACTGACGTCACGGCGGCATTCCATTTCTCCATCAACGATCGGTCATCAATAACCGGTCAGATCATGGTCGATCAAATCATTCAATTCCTCTCGCTGGCGCGCGATGCGGAGACTGGCCTTGCGGATGCGGTTGTCAAACGCCTGGCTCGGCAGGAGGACCGGCATGTCCATGAACGATCCGCCTTCGGCGGCTTCCATGCGATGCTCGTACGACGCCTCGCCGGGGCTCAGCGGCATGAATCCGTTCATGTCCGCATTCGCCGCAAACGTCTGCGCATCCGATTCCGCAGGACGGTCCAGCGTCGCACGCTTTACGTACGGATGCATGGACATGCGAGGGCTTTCCAACACCTGCTGATGATGGCGCTCCAACGGTAGGATCTGCAGCAGCACGACGACCATCGCCGCCAACGCCGCCGTCTTCCAGACAAAGCCCCACACCGTGCGAAGCACACGGTTCTTGCGGCGTTTGCCGTAGCGCGCTCGCGCCATCATCGCCAGCTGAGCGACCTTCTCCCGCGGAAGATGGACTTTCTCGTCCTCCGCGTCTTCACGCAACGTTTCCAATATGAACAGTTCGGACCGACAGTCGGAGCAATGACGGCAATGGCGAACCCATGCCGCATACTCCTCACTGCCTTCGCCGTGCTCCATTGCACGGGTCCTGAGCTGATCACATTTACGATTCATATCGTCTCCACATTGAACGCAACTGGTTGATGGCCTCGTGCATCCGCCAAAGCGCCGTCCCCTGCGGGATATCCAGCACTTCGGCGATGTCCTTGAAGGCCATTTCGCCATAGATGCGCAACTCGACAACCTGTCTGAAATCATCCGGCAGCTTCGAAATCAGATTCCGAAGCATCTCCGTGTCATTCTCATGCGCCAACGACGACAAAGGGCTCTTGCGCGACGACGTCACTTCCGGCAGGCTCTCGCCCGTAAGCTCGAACTTGCGGCGGCGGATGACGTCGATCGCCAGATTGTGCGACACACGGAACAGCCACGGCCCGAGATTGTCGTTCTGCAGCGTCGCCGGCGGCTTGCCGATCAGCTTCAGAAAGACCTCCTGGCAGATGTCCTTCGCCAAATCCAGAGAGCCGACGTAGCGGCGCGAATAGGCAATCAGCTTCGTCTCGTAGCGCGAGACGATCTCCACGAACGCATCGCCGTCTCCGTCGCACATCAGATTCACCAGATCCAAGTCGCTCTTTTCACTGTAATCGACGCCGCCGCAAACGGAAAGCGCTTCCAGACGCTCTGTGTTCTCTATGCTGCTGCTTGTCATGGTTAAACAATTATCCTGTTCTCTTGTTCCAACCTCCTAACACACCTATAACGATGCATCAGACGGATTTATTGGACGTTGTTGAAGATTTGGGCTCTCCCCAGCCCCCGGCCGCCCCTCTGGCGGCCGGCTTCCTTTGCTTTCACACGTCTGTCAGATCTCGACGGACCAGCCGAACGGATCGGCCGCTTCGCCCCACTGGATCGCCGTGTAGTTGTCGTACAGCTTCTGCAGATACGGGCCGGCGCCTTCGCGCGGACCGACTTTGATGACTTTGTCGCCACGGACGATTTCGTTCACGGGCGTGATGACAACCGCCGTGCCGCAGGCCGCGATTTCCGCGAACGTCTCGATCTCTTCGAACGGGATCCGGCGGACTTCGACCTTCATGCCCAGATGGGCCGCCAGCTTCTGCAGACCGTCGTTCGTCACGCTCGGCAGCACGGAATGGGACTTCGGCGTCACATACGTGCCGTCCTTCGTGATGGCGATGAAGTTGGACGTGCCGAATTCATCGACGTACTTGTGCTCCGCCGCGTCCAGATAGAGGTCGACGGGGAAGCCCTTGTCATGGGCGATCTTGTGGGGCAGGAGGGCCGCGCCGTAGTTGCCGCCCATCTTCACCATGCCCGTGCCGTTCGGGGCCGCGCGGTCGAAATCGTCGAAGATGATCGCGCGGACGGGGCTCAGGCCGCCCTTGTAGTACGCGCCGACGGGCGTGACCAGAATGATGAACGTGTATTCGTCAGCGGCGTTCACGCCGATCTGCGGCCCCGTGCCGATCAGCAGCGGACGGACGTACAGCGACGCGCCCGTGCCGTATGGCGGGACATAGTCGATGTTGTCCTTCACGACGCGGCGGACGGCGTCC
>CACYQT010000105.1 GCA_902776645.1 uncultured bacterium
GGCCAGTTTGTCGTGCAGGACGATGAAAACCAGACGGCCTATCTGAACATCGGCAACGGTTTCTGGTGGTGCTGGTATGGCGACGAAATCGAGACGCAAGCCGCTTATCTGAAGCTACTTGCGGTGACAAAACAGCAGCCCGAACTGGCCTCCCGTTTCGTCAAATACCTGCTGAACAACCGCAAACACGCCACCTACTGGCGTTCCACACGCGACACGGCGGCCTGTCTGGACGCTTTCGCGACGTATCTGCAATCCTCCAACGAAATGAATCCCAACATGACGGTGGAAATTCTGCTGGATGGAAAAGTCGTGGCGACCTCCAAGATCACCCGCGAGAATCTGTTCACGGCGGACTTGACGTTTGTCGCTGAGGCGGAGAAACTTGCGAGTGGAAAGCATGAACTCGCCATCCGCAAGACGGGTAGCGGGCCGTTGTATTTCAACGCCTATCTGTCCTATTTCACACTGGAGGATTTCATCACGAAGACCGGTCTGGAAGTGAAAGTGGAACGCCGCGTCTACAAGCTTGTGCGCGACGACAAGATGGCAGATGCGACGGATTCCCGCGGACAGGCCATCAAGCAGCGCGTCGAGCAGTACAAACGCGTTCCGTTGAAGACTGGCGACACGTTGGAAAGCGGCGACCAGCTGGAAATCGAACTGATCGTCGAGAGCAAGAACGACTACGAATATCTGCTGATGGAGGACTACAAGGCGGCCGGAACGGAAGCCGTCGATCTGCGCAGTGGCTACAACGGCAACGAAATGGGCGCCTATGTGGAATTCCGCGACGCGAAGGTGTCGTTCTTCCTGCGGACGCTTGCCCGCGGCACGCACAGCCTGCGCTACCGTCTCCGCGCGGAGATTCCGGGCAAGTTCAGCGCCTTGCCGACGCAGATCAGCGGCATGTACGCCCCCGAACTGCGCGGCAACTCCGACGAGTTCAAGCTGAGGATCAAGGATAAATAAGCCATTTTATAATGCATAATGCATAATGCATAATGCATAATTTAGCTGAAAGCTGAAAGCAAAGGCATAGGCTTCTGGAAAGTGTGGATATTCTAGAAGCCTAGAAGCCAGAAGGGCAGATGCTAGAAGGCTGACCATCCTTGAACATATAAGCCATAATTGGCATGAAGTGGCTTTGTATCTGTATAGAAAATCCAGTTTTAATGGAATTTCCATACAGATTGCTGGATTTTGTAAAAAATTGGGATTGAGTATCAGTACAATCCGGCGATTACATGCAAAATCAACCATTGACGGCATCATTGGTACAGGAACTACTTGTTGCTCGTCTGGAGAGTGTTGATTTGGAGGCGCTGAAGGCGGATGTGCGTCCATTCTTGAAGAATGTAAACGATATTGAGTTCTGGAGCAAAGAGTTCTTCCTTGACGTATTCCAAAAGCTTCAGGCTGAATGAATTCCTGCACTACCCACTACCCACTACCCACTACCCACTAACCACTAACCACTAATACTTGTATTTACAATGAATGTTGATATAGTACTCGTTTCTATTGATTGATAATGCTGTTTATGAAATAACGCCTGCCCATTGAGGATATAATTATGGTAACGATAGATAAACATTGTCCAAATTGCCATCAAGAATGCGTTAAATTTCTAAAACGTATGAAACAGACTTGCATACTGCTTTGTGTTTGCCTGTGTCTGCCGATTTTTTCCGGTTGCCTGAGAATGGAATACATCAATGCCGAAACGGCTCCTAAAGAACGGTTGTTCTTTGGTGTAAGGGAATGGAACAAAGGATACTATTATGATCAATTCACCCTGGTTCCGCCTGTTATCATAGCGGCTTCCTGGGCACTTGATCTTCCGTTTGATCTTATTGGCGATCTCGTCTGTCTGCCTTATGACCTCTATGTCAACGCTTATTGCGCCTGCAATCCAAATCTGAATTATTGTATTCGTTTTCATGAGAACGACAAGATGCTAAAACTATTGGCTTCGGGGGTAAAAGTAACAGACGGCGGGAGAGGCCCTTACCATTCATCATTGACACCAGAGCAGACAGCGTTGAAGTATGACAATATAGAGGCTCTTTCCGCACTTTGGACGCATGGACTGAAGATGTCTGGACGTGGCTTGGCTTGTGTAAATAGAACTCTGGCCATTGACATTAACAGTTCCCTTGATAAGTATATTAAGTATTATGATTTTTGCAATACGGCAATCAATAAGATAGCGGAAGACAAGGCTTGGGACTATTTACTGAATGAGCCAAAATATCGGAAATTCCTATTTGATTTTATTGCATTCAATATTGAGTTCCTATATGAATTCAATTGTTATGAAAACCGACTAAAACAGAATAAGAATAATCCAGAAGCCTATCGAAACGGAGTGATTAACAAAGTGATTGAGGATGTCGTCCTTCCTCGGAAACATGAAATCGAAAAGAATGTCATTGGAAAAATGGAACTTTTGCTGGAACATGGTCTTGATCCTAATATTCCGGATATTAAATACTTATGTTATCTTCACGGTTTGAGAATTGAACGACGTGTGACATTGCTGGATTTTATTCAGCATACTAATGTGATTTCTGATGAAATGCGCCAACAACTTCTTGCTCTACTGAAGAAGCATGGCGCGATAACCTACGCGCAGTTGGTTCTACAGAATCCGAATCTTCCCCATCTCCATACGGAAGGCATCACGATAAATTCTGTATATCAACCAGTTATAGACATTCTTCAAAATTCCACCATGGCGGAATACTACCGTTTGTCGAATACTTATCCGAACGCTAAAGGAGATATCTTGGTGGTTGAAACCGCCGCAATACACAGATGGACGGGAAAAATTATGCCAACTCTCAAGGTTCCTGCCATGGAGAGAAAGAATCCTGACCATAAAGTCGAACTTGATATGCCGTTTGGGCGAATGATTTTTTGGCCGATTGACACAAAGGAAGAATATGATTACATGCAGAGAAAAGACGTTTACAAACCTTCAACGACATCAACGCCACCAGATTGGATTACCGAGAGTGAGTATATCTTATCGAAAAAAGATATTGCAGACGAAGGATTCCAGAATTTTCCAAAATTCAATCTGTATTATCAAATCCCTCGCCCCGGTAATCAATTATTCGGGGATATAAAAAGCATTCAGCCATTTTGGGATGATCTGGAGATGATGAAAGCAGTATTTACCCATCCGTAATTTACTGGAAAGCAAAGGATTTTGGGGGTTAGCGGTCATCTGACCGAAAAAGACAATCCATCTGGAAGTGGTGTTTTCCAGATGGATTGTCATAGGGGCGGCATCCTCTGTTTTGAAGCCAGAGGATGCCATAACGTCTGAGAAATGTGTGGCGGACGCGCAAGAGCGCGTCCTTTCCGTTTCAACTACGGCGCGACGTCCGCGAAGATATCCATTATATCCAGCGTCCCGTTGCAGGGGGCTTTCGCCGTGTTGACGATGTAGATGTTCGCCAGCGTCACAGGAGCGCGCATGCCGACGGGCGGCCGGATGCTGACGTCCTTCCAGCCGCCTTTCGGCAGGTCGTTATGGAACGTCAGATAGTGGGTGCTGTTCAGCGAGTCGATGAAAATGGCGCGAAGGAGCATTTTCCCTTCGCCTTGGACACGTGCCTTGAGGCGGAGGCGGATCGGCGTCTTTTCGAACTTCTGCTGCGGGCGGAAGTTGACGCTGCGCGTTCCAGGGCCTGCGCCAAGATCGAACGCCATGCGCAGGAAATTCTTCCCATCTTCTTCTTGGACAGAGCTTTCCAGTTTCAGCGGATCCTGCGCGGGCACGACGTTGCAGGGCAGTTCCATGCCGGGCTTGAATTCGCAGACGGCGATCTCTTTCGTGCAGTTCAGCGGAATCTGGCAGGAGGCGTTGCCGAGGCTGACGCGGGCCTGCGGTTGCGCGCCGCTCTTCACGGCGATGAATTCGCCCGGCTTGCCAAGCTTGAAGCCGCTGTCTTCCGCAAGCTCCCATTTCAGTTTGTCGACGGGAATTTCCACTTGATTGCCTTTCGCGTTTTCGCCGAACACTTTGACGGAGCCTTTGTCTTCAGGGCACATCGTCAGCGATGCGGGAACGACGACGAGTTTCGCAAAGTCATGGACGACTTCGATTTCCAACTTGGCGGAGACTTCCGGATGCTCCTTGTGGCGGACGATGAAGGCGGCCGTTCCTTCCTTCTGGATGGCCGCGAGCGTGACGGCGCCGTCTTTCAAGACGCAGCTGAACGGCGTGTCCTGCGCGACGGGAATCAGTTCCCACGCATCCGCCTTGACGTCGACAGGATTGAAGAAGACGTCGCCCGGCCAGAACTGCAGGCGGCCTGTCAGGCCAGGAGCCAGAAGAAGACGTTTCGGATGGATTTCCAACGTCGCCAACGGGCCTTGTTCCACTTCGGAAACGACGATGACGCCGTTGGCGTTGCGGCGGAGGCCGCCGTCGGACGGACGGTTTTCAACGACATCGCGCACGATGGCCGTCGTGGAGCCGCCGCCGTCGAGATTGAGGGCTTCCTTCATGCCGAATTCCTTCATGAAGACGGCGAGATCTTCATAGCGCATGCCGATGGACCAGCCGGGCTGGCGGCCGTCGACGGTCATCATCATGATTTCGTCGTCGTTGAAACCGATGGTCGTGCGCGGATGGCGTGCCTTGTCCGCTCCGCCGGGCGCGAAGGGCAGATCGCCGTTTTTCAACAGAACGAAATTGCCGCCGACACACTGTTGGACAGGTTGTCCGGCTTCCGGAACTTCCATTTTGAAAACGACTTCGGCACCTTCTTTCAGATTGGCGAGCAACGCCTTGGATTCATCGCCGGCGGCGACGAGAACGAGTTCCGCCAAATCGTCAGTCTCGATTTTTCCGGCGTTGAAATTGCCGGTGACTTTCGCCGTCCAGTTGCCATGGGCACCTAGCGGGGCGTTGGCCAGACGGAGGCGGAGGCCGGCGGGAAGCTCCCACTGGAAGTCGCGCGTGAAGAGGAAGAGGCCGTTCGCGGCCGGCGGACGATTGACCGTCTGGATGACAGCCTCCTTGCCGTCGAACAGAAGCGACGCCTTCGTCGTTAGCGGCCCGATGTGCGGGACGCGGTCCGCCGTGATGTAGAAGCAGGGCCGTGTGGAGCTGCTTTCCACAAGGCGGCCGTTGCTGATGGACGCGCCGACGGTCATGCCGGCCGTCTTGGTGTGCGCCATGTGGAAGAAGTCGCCGTTCGTGCCGCCGACGACCTGCCGTTTCGGCCCTTTGAAACGGTTGATGGTATTCCGCAGATTCTCGTCGCCGGTCAGGCGATCGAACGCCATGACGACTTCCAGATGGCTAAGTGCTTCTTTCCGTTTGACATGGATGAGGCGGATCTCATACGGGCCGGGCCGTGTGATGCGGCTGTATTCGACGCCTGGGCCGACTTTTCTGCGGATGATGTCCTCCGCATGGACTTGGCAGAGGGCCAGAATCATGAAGAACGCGAAGAACGGACGGATGAATCGTTTCGACAACATGGCTTTCCTTTTGCTTGACGTGGTTGTTTGGAGAATGTCTTTACCTTATTAAGATACGTCCATTTGTCGAAGTGGCAAATGATGAAGGAAGGGGATGGATGCAAGAAAAGCGAGAAAATTTTCATCGGGCGGTTTGCAAAAACGGAAAACAGGTGTAAAGTAATAGCGTTTTCACAATGAAGACGCCAGCATAGCTCAGCGGTAGAGCAGCGCATTCGTAATGCGCAGGTCAAGGGTTCAAATCCCTTCGCTGGCTCCATCATAGCCGTCCGCCGTTTGGCGGACGGTTTTTTTGTGTATGGCGAATGTTCACGCGTGGAGGCGACTTTCCATGAACCACCATTCATGTCATCTGCAATGCCTTGCCTTGCTGATTGTAGCGATAATCTGTCCGTCGATTTCGGATGGCCAGTATATCGAAGAGCATCGCATCCATCCGGTCACCGCCCGTTGGTTTGGAAAAGCAAAGCCTGTGCAGGATGAGAACGGCGAGATGGTCGGATCATGGGAGACGCCGTCGGGCATCCGTGAAATCTTCGGTATCCGTTTGACAGACGACGATCCGCCGTGTTCGTCTTTCGACACTGTTTCCTTCGACTACCGTCTGTCCAATCCGGCGGCATGGTTTGGCCTGCGGATAAACGATTATCCGTTGGTAGACGGATATGACGCCATCTGGTATCTTCGTAATATTCCGGATGACAAGTGGCACCGATATACGGGAAACGTTCATAAGCCCACCAATGTCTGGGGTGAGAAACTGACGGATCGGCGGCTCCTCTGCTGGCGCGTCCATAGCACAAAAGACCGCCCGACGACCGTATGGGTGCGCAATATCGTGCTTCGGCGTTTCAAGATTCTGATGGCTGTCCAATTACGGAAATTGAAATGGATTGCCGCGGATGTCGTGGAGATTCCCGTCGAATTGACCAGCCGATTGCCGCAACCATTTGTCGGAGAACTCTCTCTGGCGGGCGATGGTTTGGAATTATCCGGGCCAACGGCCGTTCGTCTGGCGGAAAATGAAACGGCTACCGTCAATGCGCGCGTGAAGATTCGTCAGCCGTTGCCCAAACCGTTCACACCGCTTGACATCCGATTCAATTTGATGGACGGCGATGGCCGGTTGGCAAGTTTTGTGGAAATCGAAACCCGTATGACACACGGCCATGTTGATGGACCGTCGTTGGTTTTCACACGGAAGTCGTTGGAAGACATCCGGAAAAAGCTGGCGGATGACGCCGTGACAGGCGGTTGGTGGCATGGCCGTTTTCTGCCGTTGGTTGATTCGTATCTTCCTCAGACGCTTGATATTCCGACACGGGGGAGCCAATGGCCATGCCATTATATCTGTCGCAAATGCGGCGGCGCCTTGAAGATGAAGACCGCTACGGAACACGTCTGCACACGCTGCGGAACCGTCCATTCGGGCTGGCCCTATGATGACTGTCCGTTGTATCAACAACATATGAAATATGCGGAAATGGCTGAATACCTTGGCATTGCGTATGGAATCACAAGAGAGGAAGCCTATGCCCGGAAGGCAACGGACATCCTGCTGAAATACGCCGAACTCTATCCTTCCTATAAATTCCATGACAATTATGACAAGCCCGTCATCGGCGGCGGTTACGCCTTTTCGGAAGCCCTGCATGAAGCCATCTGGCATATCAAGCTGACACGCGCTTTTGACTGTGTCAGGGAGATTTTGAACGATTCGGAGCGTGATGAAATCGCCGAAAAGCTGCTGTTGCGTTTTGCGGAATACGTCCGCACTGTCAACCACGGCATCCACAACCATGAATGCTGGCATCTGGCGGCGGCGGGAATGGTCGGCCTGGCGTTGGAAATCCCTGAATACGTGCATGATGCCATTTATGGACGGACTGGCCTGCTGGAACAGATCCGGCAGGGCGTGAGCGACGACGGCCCATGGTTCGAAGGCACATGGAACTATCATTTCTTCACATTGCAGGCGTTGGAGCCGTTTACTCTCGCTGCCTTGAACAACGGCATCGATGTCCGTTCGGAACGCTACAAATCCATGTACGACGCGCCGTTCCGACAACTGACGCCGACGTTTGAACTGCCTGCGTTCCATGACTCCCATCGTGTCCAGTTCACGCCAGCCGCATACGGCAAGACGTATGAAACCGCCGCCACGCTTTGGCCGTCGCCTCTTTATGACTGGTGGCTTGGCCAGTCTCCACGGCGGAATCTCGCGGCCATTCTGTGGGGACGCTCCATGCAGGGGGGCGCCAAGGCGTTGCCGTCATTTAAATCCATGCTCCAGCCATCGGCCGGATACGGTGTTCTCAGAAGCGTTTCAACGGACATGCCACGGCAGATGATTCCACAGAATTATCTTGCGATCGACTTCGGGCCGCATGGCGGCTGGCATGGCCATCAGGACAAGTTGAACATCGTGTTGTGGTTGCGGAATGTGATGTTCGCGGAGGATTCCGGCTGCGCGTCCTACGCCGATCCGCGGGACAAAGGATGGTTCAAGGCGACCATCAGCCACAACACCGTCATGCTGGACGGCAAGAGCCAGACGGCCGCGACAGGCCGTTGCCTTGCGTTTGCGACTGGTGGCAATGCGTGTATCATATCATGCGATGCAGGAAATGCTTATGATGACGCGACGCTTCAACGACATGTCGCGTTGATTGACGATATTGTCTTGGACATGTTCACGGTTCGTTCCACACGTCAACGTGACATCGCGTGGCTATTTCATTCCCGTGATGACCATGCCGCATTACCCGGCCAAGCTTCCGGCGCACCGAGCCTTGAAGGCGCGGAATGGGGCGAAGACTGGCATGAAGTATCTCACGCGGATAGGGCGCTGTTCGCAAGCGTCCTCACGGCATCTCCGAAAGATCGTGAGCCGGAAATGCAAGTCGTTTCATCTGAACTCCTTGAAGATGGCTCATGCTGTATGGAGATCGTTGTGGACGACCGTCGGTTGGTATTTTTCGCCAGTCCTGCCGGAAAAATCGCCAACAGTCTTCTGAAAACGGATGCAAAGGCGGCGTTGGTTGAAATCGGACGTCCTGAAACTGTACTGATCGCCGAATGATGATGTCCATTCCGTCATGTCCAAGATGAAAACGGAAGCTTGCCTTTCATTGACAGATGCATATCGCATGATACATTAAACGATATGCGCTTATGGTTTTATCTTCACAAAGGATGCACGATGCTGAACACGTTATTCTCAAAAACACGTCGAATGATCGCCCTTGCGGGCGTTGGCCTGTTCGCCGCGAACTGCCTGATGGCGGATCTGCTGCCGTTTCCGACACGCAAGCGTCCACGGCCGATTCCCATGAAGGCCAATCCGTCGTCACAACAGCCTGTCAGGCCGTACGTTCATCATATGGATCCGTCGATGCCAAAGGATCCGGAGCCGATGACGGCGACGATGTACGGTCGTTTGATTTACTTGGGGGCCAACGCAACCGCTGACGCGAATTATGCGTTATACCGTAAAGACGGTGAAAGAATGATTCCCGTGTGTTTTTTCATGTGGGAAGGAAGAGGCTTGGAAAAATATTTGGATCATGATGTGAAAATCACAGGCTTCGTCAAGGAGAAGAAAGGCTGGACATGCCCGTTGCTGATTTTCGAATATCTGGAAAATGTCGAATTCTTGCATACGGAAGAGTCGAAGCCCCAACCGCCTGCGCCCGTTTTCACACCGGTGGAGCCGCAGCCTGTTCAGCCGCCGAAACCGGAAGCCGTGAAGCCGTTGCCGCCTCCGCAACCCGCCAAGCCGTTGCCGCCTCCAGCAGCCGCCCAGCCGCAACCGACGTTCATTCCGGCATCTCCGCAGCCTGCCCAGCCGTTGCCGCCTCCGCAGCCTGCTAGGCCGTTGCCGCCTCCAGCAACCGCCCAGCCGCAACCGACGTTTGTTCCGGCATCTCCGCAGTCTGCTCAGCCGCAACCGACGTATGTTCCGCCGTCGAAACCTGTTAAGGTCCAGCCGCAGCCAGTGGTCGTCCCGCCGCCGTTCCCGAATCCTGTTCCGAAGCGGCAACCGCAGCCAGTGGTCGTCCCGCCGCCGTTCCCGAATCCTTCGTCCGCCAAGCCGTTGCCTCCGCCTGAGCCAATCATGCCGCCGCCAGCGACCGTCGAACCGCCGTTGCCGCCGCCAGCGACCGTTGAACCGCCGTTGCCGCCGTCTGAACCAGTGAAACCGTTGCCGCCGCCAGCGGCCGTCGAACCGCCGTTGCCGCCGTCTGAACCTGTGAAACCGTTGCCGCAGCCGCCTGCGGCGCCCGTCGAACCGCAGTTGCCGCCAGAGGTTATCAAGCCGCAACCGAAGCCTGCGACTCTTGAATTGCTGTTGCCTCCGACTGAGGCTGTCAAGCCGCAGCCGAAGCCTGCGACAATCGAACCGCTGTTGCCGCCGCCTGAACCTGCGAAGCCATTGCCGCCTCCGGAGACCATTGAAATGTTGCCTCCGCCTGATGCTGGCAAGACGTTTACTCCAAGGAAAGCGAAGCCTTTCAGGCCGCTTCCGCCTGCGAAGCAATTCCATCGCTGATTTTTGACGTAACGGCCCGGATGCGAGTCATCCGGGCCGTTTTCTTTTTTATCCATTTTGCTTGATTTTTGGCATTTTTCCGCTAAAATTTAGCTTATGCCATGAAACAGGGGGATGATATTATCCATGCCTTGAATGAGAGGATTTTGGGGGCATGCGCATGCAACGCATGCCATGCGGAGGTAATCATAAAAATGGAAGGAGGTTCTCATGAAGACGATGAAACGGACCATTTGTCTTATGTCGCTGGCGGCATGTTTTCTGATGCTGGCGACGAATGTTGCAATGGCGGATATCATTGGAAGGTATCATCATCCGAGGCATCCACGAACGTGGCGGAATTCTTTCCGGCTGTTGCTGACCATCGTGAAGGATTCTTGCAAACCGCTCCGGCCGAATCCGAATAAGTCAAAGCTGCCCAGACCGATGGCCCCGAAGGGGGAAATTCCGGAAGAGCAAATTCATTTGCACGTGTTACAGCTGAATGATGAATGGCGCAGGAAACGCCATCGCTTTCCGTCCATGACGCGTCTGGAGTGGTTGAAGCGACGCTTGTTGCAGATTTTCGGAAAGAAGTTATTGTATAAATTTTTCAAAGAAAGATAAGATTGTTTCAATTTGAAGACCGATTGCGAGACAAAACGATGCTGATTTTCGCCATGATATTCCATTTCCTTGTCGATGCGCTGTGCGGATCGACGATGTTGGGATGCGTCGTGGAGGATCTTCCGGAAAAAGCATTTGAACTGGTCATGCTCTACAACGCGCTTGCGTTTGCGACGCAAGTATTTACCGGATGGCTTGCGGATAAGTTGAAGCATGACCGGTGGCTGTGGCTTGCCTCCATCGTCATATTGGTCAGCGGGGCGACAGGAGCGCTGAAATTGCCATGGCTGGCGACCGTTCTCTTGGGGCTTGGAAATAGCCTGTTCCACGTCTCGGCAGGACGGGAAGTCATTCGCCATTATGCACATAGAGGGAAGGGGAAGGCATGCGAACTCGGCCTCTTCGTCGCGCCTGGCGCATTGGGCATCGGTCTGGGCTGCATGTTTCCAATGGAACTTTACATGATTTCTCTTGGCGGATTTTTCTTGGCAATGTCGCCATTCTTATGGATCTGGCCATTGGAAACGCCTGAGACGGAAGCTGTTGAAAAATCAGAATCCATTGATGTCCAATCTCTTCTTGCTGCCGCCGTGATGACATTCTGCGTCTTCTGCCGGGCGGCGTCCGGATTCTGCACGGAGGCGCCATGGAAGGCTTCCACGGTGTTGACCATCCTGTGTTTTGTTTTGGTCATGGGCGGCAAGATGGCGGGCGGATTGGCAGGAGACCGTTGCGGCCATTGGCTGACGGGAATCGTGGCGTTGGCGGTTTCGTGGGCGTTGTTCGCGTTCGGCGGCAAAAATGTCGTCGTCGGACTGTCCGCGCAATTCATCGCCAACTTGATGATGGCCATTACTTTATATATATTGGTCCGTTTGTTTCCATCGTCACCCGGACTGATGTTCGGTCTTGCGGCAGCCGTCTTGTTTCCTGGGTCGCTTATGCAGATGCTGCCGAACCATGGTTTTATTTTCAATGTCGCCTATCTGCTGGCAGCCATAAGCTTCGGCATCGCATGGTGGCTGTGCCATAAGAGGAAATCATGTTCATAATAATGGTCATTATCGGCAGCGCTTTGTTGACGATTCTTGTGGAGACGTTGGTTTTCATGACCAACCACGAATACAGGAACCGCCGTTTCGTGGTGGCGTCCGCCGTCGTCAACGCCTCCACGAATATCCTGCTGAATGTGTGCTTCTATCTGTCCGGCGGTGAGTTCGAACTGCTGTCGCTGCCGGTTTTACTGTCGGAAGCCACTGTCTTCATCGTGGAGTTCATCGCCTATGGCCTGTGGTTCCGTTTCTCCTGGAAGCTGATGGGCTATGTGTTTCTGGCCAATCTGATTACGTTCTCCATGAGCTTTCTCTTTGAATGAACGTTACTTGAAAAATGTTCATAGGTAAATAAATTATAATAGCAGTTTAAAATATCATTGTTACTGTGCTGGCCGAGCTTAATTTGACTAAAGACTGCATGCTTCAGCAAAAGCTACCGCCGTACAGCAACGGGATTTCGTCGCGAAGCGGCATCGCACGGAGTGCGACATAATCGTAACCCCGCGCAAGCGCCCGGAGTGGCGCGCAGCGTGGGGGGAAAATCCTCCTTGATATGGCGCGCGGGGCGCGCCACTGAAAATGGCTGGCAAGTAATCAATTGATATATGGCCGGTACAGCAAATAAAAGGCATATGAATATGAAAAAGTCATTCAGATTCTTAATCAGGCATTGGAAGGCCATTTTCGGAATTATCTTTCTTCTGGGATGTTCCGGCTGCATCACGACGGCGGTCGTCATCCATAAGAAACTGAAGAACGCCGATTATCTGGAAGACTGGAAAAAAAGCGACGGCACGGTCATCACCGATATCGTCTATGATTCACAGAAGAATCTGAAATATGATTTGTATCTGCCTGCCAAGGCGGAAAAGGACAAAACAGTCGGCGCGATGCTGTTCATCCATGGCGGTGGTTGGAGAACAGGTCGGAAAAGCGATATGTCTTTTGCCTGCAAGCGTTTCGCCAAAGAGGGCTATGTGACGGCGACGATGCAGTACTCGCTTGTTTCGAAAGAGAATAAAGCTACATTTGTCGATATGCTGAATGACATCAGCAAATGCTTGGAGCACATGCGTTTGAAAGCGTCGGAAGAGCATTATCCCATCAAGGCGGTTGCGCTGTCCGGCATATCGGCGGGCGGTCATCTGTCGATGCTGTATGCCTATTCGCGGGCGAAGACGTCGCCGATTCCGATCGCATTCGTCTTCCAGCAGGTCGGTCCGTCCAGTTTTGAAAAAGG
Source organism: uncultured bacterium (assembly GCA_902776645.1). Taxonomy (GTDB): domain Bacteria; phylum Verrucomicrobiota; class Lentisphaeria; order Oligosphaerales; family Oligosphaeraceae; genus UBA1407. The sequence continues at coordinate 12,959 of CACYQT010000105.1, forward strand.
CATGTGGACGAATCATCCGGAGTGGGATTACGGCTTGGCCGTGGGTGGATCCGGCGTCGAAATGAGCAAGGAGGACTATGAAAGCGGCAAAATGGCGGACGTGGTCAAATCCATTTCGCCTGCGTTATGGATTGATGAAAATACGGTGCCGACCATCGCCGCATACGGCGGAAAGGACTGGCTAGTTCCATCCACCCATGCGGAAAAAGTTCGCAAAGCCCTTGAAACGCATCATGTTCCGCATGTCTTCATCGTTTATCCGAATTCAGACCATTTCCTTTGCAATGATCCGGATTGCGCGAAACAATACCGCCAGGCGATTTTGGAATTCGCCCGGAAATATTTTGATTCAAAGGGCGAATAGACCGTGGCTCATTGGTCTGCGTCTAGAAAATCCGCCATTTCCTTCCAGAAATCATCGCCTAGGCGATTGAACAGATCATTGTGGTCGGCTTCAGGGAGCAAGACAAGCTTCTTACGCCCTTTGGCCTTCTTGTAGAGCAACTTGCTGTTGCGGACGGGGATGATGCTGTCCTTTTCGCCATGGAAGATCAAGGCTGGCGTCTGGCTTTTCGCTAAGAGTTTATAGTTCAGGAATTTGTCGCCTGGCAACGAAAACGGCAGAACAACATGCACGGCTGACGCGAACGGCGCGCAAAGGACAAGCGCCTTGATGGGATGATTTGCGGCCAAATGGCAACTTGGGCCGCTGCCGACCGAATAACCGATGGCCACGATGTCTTCCGGCTTGACATTCTTTTCTTTTACAAGAAAGTCGTATGCGGCTTCGATATCATGGCAGGATTGTTTGGACGACGCTTTTCCCGTGGATGCGCCGTAGCCTGCGTAGTCGTATGCCAAAATTCCGTAGCCATGCATCTGGAACTGTTTGCAGAAGGTCGGGATATCGGTGATTCTCTGGTAATTTCCATGACTGAATAGCACGACGGGCATGCCTTCTTTTCCTTCCAGCCATAAGGCATCCAGTGTTTCGCCGTTGGAGGACAATTGGCAGTTGCCCGCTGGCTGTGTGGGCGGCGGCGTCGGAAACAGTTGCTTTTCAATGGTTGCGCAGGAAATGAACATGGCTAGAAAAGGTAGAATAAGAATGTAACACAAGCAACGATATTGCCATTTGGTGAGAAAAGAAGGGAGTTTCATATTGTGGAAAAATAATCAATAAAAGCAGAAAAACTTGTCAGTGACTTTGAGGTGGCGTTTGTCTTACATTATTTCATACAGACAGTTCTTGATTTTCTCGATGGTTTCCTCCGATACTTCGTCGCCATAAAGAATTGTGATACCGCCTTTTCCTGGCCAACCATGATATTGCCAGTTCCAATATCTTCGGCCATCATGTCCGCCTGTGGACTGCTGATGGTCTTCTTTTGCATTGGGATTCGGTTTGTTACATCGATTGATTGAAATCATGATTTCAGTAGGATAAGGCACGATATCCCAGATATCCTTGCGAATGTCTTCTGTCTTGCGATGCGTGTCAAATACATGGTTTTGTACTCTACTGGAAGACCATTGGTGCAGCCAATTGCCTTCGATGCCAATTTCCTTCAAGCGTAAACCAGCCTTGTCTTGCCAACGCTTGTTCATCCAATTGCTTTTAATGGCAGGATTTGCTTGTTCTATTAGTTTGTGTAGAGTATTGAATTCCCAAAATCCAAATGGCGCATTCTCCTTCCAGCCCCATTCTACATATCCCGATTCTTTAATTTCATTAAGAATACGGAAGATGCCAGTAGGGTGTTCGTATTGAGGAATGGGATTTTGGACATATACTCCGTATTCAGGAAAAGTATGCCATTTTTCATGGATGATATTGTCAGAAGGCATTCCGTCGTGCAGACTTGACGATACCTTTCTTCCAGGAGGCGTCAGGACGACTCTGCAAAGAACCGGTATTTCAAACGGTTCGCCATTCTGATCCCATTCAGTAGGTGTTTTTCGTCTATGGGCGATTCTCGTTGTTCTTATTTGCTCTTTGCCAGATTTATTCCATACCGTATCTATGACAAGTACTGGACAATCTACCCCCGGATATGATGTTGAAAGTCTGTAAAGTTCTGATTGGTCGGATTTTTCTATCTTTTCTACAAATGATTTAAATGCGGGATGGATGTCAAGGCCTTTCTTGTTCAGATGCGGCAGTTCAGGATTGGATTCCGCCAATTCCAGATAGGTCTTGGCGCCATGGGCTTTCAGAAGATTGATAAGTCTGGACTTATCCAAACCATTATAATCAGCATTCAGCAAAATATCCAAGGCGGTAACATGGCTTCTTAATGCATTGTCATCCATGTCGTTGGGGGAAAAGCCCTGTTCAAGCAGTAAGGTGATCAGCTCAATATGCTTATCCAATCTGTCTTGGTCATATTGGGATAATTGTCGCGGTATCCAAGTGAGAATCAAACCTTTGATTGACGCTTTCCATTCGTTTGCATCAAAAAGGCGATTCTTGAATATTTCAAGGTAGAAATCCAGATTGTTGGGAGATATCCAAATGAATTCTGAAGGAATTTTGGCTTTGTGCTTAGCTAGCAGTTTCAATGCCGCCAAAGAATTGTTATCTTTGGCGATGATGACAGGTTGCCAACGCGAAACACGATAGTCGATGGCATTGGGATCCGCTCCGGCTTCCAGTTTTTTTCGTGCGCTTTCTAGATCGTTTTGCTCAATATAATAAGCTAATGGCGGATTGCATTTGAAATTCAGATATCTAATGCAATCAACAGGCAAAAATAGCGTATCCGCAATAATTTCTCCTGGAAAAAAAGGCAAAGCGAGAGGCCCTAAAAATGGGCCCTCGAGATCTCTTTTTAATAGTCGAGTTCCTACGTAGAATCTGTTTTCCGGCTTGTTATAATCACCTCTGGCAATCGGGCTGCGTAATTCGATGGCTAGCCTGCAGCAGCCACTTCCTGCGCAAGCAATCATGCATAGAATGAGCAATAATGCCAGTCTACATAAGTTTGGTCTGATTTTTGCACGGGCTTTTGTTTGCAGTAAGTGTTGCATGGGCAAGCCTCCTTATAACGGAAATACCAGCGTCACAGTGCCTTCCGTGGCTTCGGAAGCCGCGATGATCGTCCGATAAAGCATGTCGCCCCAATTGCTTTGCAACCAGGCGTCGTTGATGGGGAACGGATCCGTCGTCTTTGGAAGGGCGCAATTGAACGATGGTTCGGGCATTTCATGGAGCAACGTCATGGTCGGTTTCAACAGGGCGGACGCTTTCCATTCGTCTTGGACTTTTAAGACATGGCCATCGTAAGTCAATGTTCGGTAGTAGGATAGCAGGCCAATAGACGCTGGATAGCAGCCGCTGATTTCCAGTCGGCAGGTGAAGGCGTTTTCGTCGCCATCGACTTCAAACAGACTGGCGTGGCCGTTTCCCGCTTCCTGCGGGATGTCATTGAAGACGAGCGGATTGTGGCTCAAGCCGCTCTGCGGGTAGTTCTCGTAGCGCTGTTTGGAGAATGTCTTCTTGTCGTAGGTCGCCGAACCGAGATCGAGAACGATGAAACGACCATTCTTTGCGATGACGAATTGGCCGACATCGTTGTGGTTGTGGGATTCATGATTGTGGCCGCCTTTGATCGCGATGAAAAGACCGTCATGTTTCACAAATAGTTGCTGTGTCTTGGGATAGACCTTGAAAGACCGTTGCGGAAGCGACAGGTCGGGACGGCGTTTCGTGAACAGATCGAACAACGGCGGGAGAATGGCGGAATGCGGCTTCGGGAAAATCGTCGTGCAATCGTCCAGCATGTCCGCCAAGGCGATGCCTTGCGGCACGCCTGCACGTTCGGACATGGCGCGGAGCAGGCCCGTGTTGAGCGTGTGGCGGCCGCCGTTGTCCGCAAAATGAACATTCTTGTTCCGGTGAACCCATGCATCGACGATGTATGCGCACATGTTCTTGAATTTCAAATCGTTGAAGCAGGAGACGGCACCGTCGGACGCGCGATAAAGCCCTTCCATGAAGAGGAAAAATTTCGGTGGCGAGAGATTCCAGTAGCCTGGCCCTTCGTCGCAGCAACCGTCTTCCGGATAGGCGTCGTAGTAATGATCGACGGACGGCATGAGAGGCCGCACATATGCGTCGAAGCGCGACGGATCATCCGCGAAAACCGTGTTGGCGGTCCAAAGCAGATTGGAGCATATCCACGGCGTCCAGTTGTTCGTGCCATGGCTCCAGCCATAGCGGGACAGATTGGATTCCGTCGGAACAATCACGCGTCGAATCACTTCCAGCTTGATTCGCTTGACAAGATTCGGGGAGACAGCCGCCAAATCGTCGGACATGATTTCCAGAATCATCGCCATGAAGACGCCTGTTTCCGCAGCGAAGAGATCGACGATTTCATATTCAGTCGTCGGCAGCGGATCCTGCACATAGCGTTTGTCGCCGCCGACATAGATGTGCGCGGGCACGCACCACGTCGGTTCGCCGAGCAACGCCCAAATGTAGTCGATGATTTTGTCTATGAAACGGCCTTTGTGTTCGATTCCTTCCGCGAAGACGAGAGCGGAGAGGTTCATGCGCCGCGCGAAATAGTCCGCTTCATAGCGGGAGCGGTTGCCGTTGCGGACGAATTCCATGAACTGGCCGGCGGTCAGTTGCGGAACAGGGGCGGGCAGGACTTCCTCCGCCTTTTGGATAATGGCGGAGACAATAGGGCGTTTTTCCTCCAACGATGACAAAACGCCCCAACTCTCTCGATCCGAAGTCTTTGAAAATGTTGCGAATGGATGGAACATGGCCTTTTTCCCATGTTGCTAACAACGGTGTGTTTTCTTTTTTGGGGAAATTTCAGATAATATCTTGCCAGATCGGGCATTTTCAAGGGACTAAAGCGACTAAAGCGACAGAAGCGACAAAAATGATGAAAAGCATTTGAAAAATATTTTCCCCAGATGATATTATGATTGCCACCTATTCACACACGTCTCTCAATGGATTTTTGTACTTTTTCAAGGGAGTTGTTTGCATGGGTGATATTATTCTTCCGCATGGTGGTTTCAGGCATCTTGTCGTTTACAAGAAAAGCGATGTCATTTATCAAGGGACGGTCGTCTTCTGCCGTCGTTTCCTGCCGCCGTATGGCGATCGGACCGTTGACCAGATGACGCAGGCGGCGAGAAGTTGCAAGCAGAATATCGCCGAAGGCAGTGGCACATCAGGACTTAGCAAGGAGACGGAGCTGAAGCTTACAGGCGTTGCGCGTGCGACATTGGACGAACTGCTTGAGGATTATCTGGATTATCTGAAAGCCCACAATGGTTTTGAATGGACGATGAATGATCCACGCAAGATGAATGCGCGTCAGTTTGCCATCCAGCATTCCGAATGGCAGGATTGGAAGGCGATTTTTGAGACACGGCCAGCCGATACGCTTTGCAACATGATGATCATCTTGATACAGCAGGCCAAGTATCTGCTGGAGAAGATGCTACAACGGCAGGAAACGGAATTTATGCAGCATGGCGGCGTTCGTGAAAGGATGTTTATGGCGCGCACGGCCCTGCGTGCGGCTGAATGGAAGCAACGCTGCCATGATTATTTGAATCAAGCCGCGGACCTGCAGGATTTAATAGCGAAGGCGGAGGAGATCAAGCGTGCCGTGGATGAGAGTGTCCGCCAAATCAAGCCTCAGAGAGGCTGGGAGTAAAAGGACTAAAGGGACGAAAAGGACGAAAGGGAGTACTTCTGATTTGTTGCTTCCGTCGCTTCTGTCTATTTTGTCTTTGCCGCCTCTTCATAGATTTGGATGCTATCACGCAATTCCATGACAAAGGCGTCGTCCGCAATCTGGAAGTTCACATTGAAACAATCATTGTAAAAAACGATGGCATGCGGCATCGTTCGATGCCGCGGTCGCTCTTGAGAGCGCCCCTCCCCAGTTTTTTCGCAAGCCATCAATCAGCCATGACAGCGGCACGCTTTTCCTGGAGCATCTCCCGCAAAGCCTTCAATTTCTCAATGTCAACCCCCAACAAATCCATGATTTGATTGTCATTGTAATGTCGAGCCTCCAACTTTTTCAGAAATTTGAGTTTTTCTTCCTCTTTTGCTTCCTGTTTCAAAAACTCCGAATAGTTGCACATGTCTTCAGCCTCCCGTGTCTTGCTTAAACCATATTTTTCTTGAAGCGATCCCGCAGGAGCGGGACCCTCCCCAGTTATTTGCAAGCCAATCAATCAGCCATGACGGCGGCACGCTTCTCCTGAAGCATCTCCCGCAAGGACTTCAACTGCTCGGCATTAATTCGCAAGAATTTCAAAATCCGCTCGTCACTGAAATGTTCTGCCTCCAATTGTTCAAGAAAATCCAGCTTGTCTTTAATTTCCTGTTCCTGTTTCAAAAACTCCGAATAGTTGCACATGTCTTCAGCCTCCCGTGTCTTGCTTAAACCATATTT
>CACYQT010000106.1 GCA_902776645.1 uncultured bacterium
GTCGAATACTACGGCAGCGACAACCATCCGCAGATCAGCCTCTTCGCCGACTACGGCCTCACCCGCCGCAAGAATCCGAAATTCACCCATCATGACGACTCGCTGGTCTTCGGCGCGCAAGTCCGCTGGAACATCTTCAACGGCAACAAGACACGCGCGAGAGTCGCCGAAGCGTACGCAGGCGTTCTGGAGGCCCGCGCCTCCTTGGACGCTTTGAAGCAGGATATCGAAAAGCAGGTCGCCAACCAGCATGTCGCCACGAACGAGGCCCGCACGCTCGCCGATCTGAAGACGGAAACGGAAAAGCTCGCCGAGGAGACGCGCGATCTCGTCCGCACGGAATACAACATCGGCCGCGTCACGGCGACGCGTCTCAACGAGGCGCAGACGGATCTGACGAACGCCCAGGGCGCCCGCGTCAAGGCGATCATCCTCTACTGGCAGTACCGCGAAAATCTCGCCGCCTCCACGGGAAAAATCATGGAGACGGCAAAATAATCAAGAATCTCCCATTCCATTGATCGAACAAGTTGATTTTTCGCATTCAGCCGTTAATATTTTAAGATATGTTTTTTTCAGTGGCGGCGGATGCCGCCGCGCATCTGCATCGCCATCAGGAGCAAGTTCATGAAAGTCATCATTCTGCCACATGACAAAGCCGTGGCCAAATACGCCTACAAGCTCGTCATGGATCGGATGAGCAACGGCATCAACGCCATCGGATTGCCTTGCGGCAGGGCCCCGCTCAAGCTCTACGGCGAAATCGCGAACGGCTTCAAACGCGGGGAGCTTGATTTCTCAGGCGTCAGCATCTTCAACCAGACGGAATTCCTCTGCATGAGCGGCAACGAACAAGGAAGCTGCCGCCAGTTTCTCGAAGACCATCTGTTCTGCTACATCAACATCAATCCGGACAACACCTACCATCTGGACGGCATGACGGAAGATCATGTCGCCGAATGCCGCTACTATGAAGACGACATCGACTACGTCGGCGGCATCAAGCTGCAGGTCGTCGGCCTCGGCCCGTTCGGGCAGGTCGCCTTCAACCAGCCGGGCGGCTCGCTCAACTCCCGCACAGGCTTCGCCGCGCTCTCCAAGGAGACGCTTGAGGACTACAAGATGTTCTTCCCGGCGGACACGGACTACCCGTTGTACGGATTGTCGATCGGCGTGGGCACCATCATGGACGCGGACGAATGCCTCATCATCGCTTCGGGAGAAGGGATGGCGGACGCCGTCGCCGCCACCGTCGAAGGCCCCGTCTCGGCGATCTGCCCCGCCTCCGCCCTCCAATACCATGAAAACTGCACCATCGTCGTGGACGAAGCCGCCTCGCGCAAGCTCCGCTTCGCAGAGTTCTACAAGGCAACCATCGACGCGGAGGAACGCGCCATGGACGAACTCTCGATGCTCCACCGTGAACTGGACGACAGTGAATGATTTTCCAATTGTGTTTATTATAATAATGTAAAAAAATCGACGTCGGGCACGGCCACGTCCAGACGTGGCTTCCGCAAACAAGAGGACAATGCTATGAACATCGCAATCGTTGGATTCGCACACGGTCATTACGGCGCGTACTGCCGCCAGTGGGCAGCCCATCCGGAATGGGACATCATCCCCACCAAAGGATGGGACCATGACACGGCCCGCCTCACACAAAACGCGCAGAACCTCAAGCTCGACGCCGTCGAAAGCCTTGACGATCTGGTCAAAGACACATCCATCGACGCCTTCCTCATCACCGCCGAAACCTCCCTCCACGCCGATCTCGTCGAGGCCATCGCCCCCACCCGCAAGCCCATCGCCCTCCAGAAGCCCATGGCGCTCACCATCAAGGAAGCGGACCGCATCATCAACGCCGTCGAAGAAAACCACACCCCCTTCACCATGCTCTGGCAGATGCGCTGCGACCCGCAGAACCAGTGGATGAAAAAGTTCATGGACAGCGGCATTCTCGGACAGGTCTTCCAGTTCCGCCGCCGCCACAATCTCGGCCTCTGCCTCAATCCCGCGAACGCCAACATCTGGCACTGCATCCCCGAACTCAACCGCGACATCTGGGCGGATGACTGCGCGCATCCCGCGGATCTCATCTACTGGCTCTTCGGCATGCCGAAATCCGTGACCGCCGAAATCGAAACCCTCTACAACCCGCAGATGCCGCATGACAACGGCATCGTCATCTTCCGCTACCCAGAAAAGAAGCTCATCGCGGAAGTCGCCTGCTCCTTCACCGCCTCCTCCGCCGAAATCACGACGGAAATCTACGCCGAAAAAGGCACCGTCGTCCAGCGCTACGGCGACGCCGTCACGGCCTCCATGCCGCGCGATCCGGACGCCGTCGGCATGAAATACTATCTGACGAACGACCAGAAGTGGTACGACTGCACGCAGTGGCCGTCGCCCAATTCGCAGGCCGTCCGCATCGGCGGTCTCGCGCAGCCCATGGCGGAATTCTTCCACGGCCAGCGCAAGCCGATCTGCACGGCGCGCGAAGGAAAGGACTCCCTCCGCATGGTCCTCGCGTCCATCCTGTCCTCCGTCGAAGGCCGCCGCGTCTACATGGACGACCCGATGATCGCCAACTTCCCGCTCCCGCTGAAGCGTGGCCTCCTGTAAACCATCGCTTTCGTCCCTTATGTCCCTTTAGTCCCTTAATTACAATCAAATATCCACACCAAAAGGCACAAACATGAGCAAACCAAATCTGCTTCTCATCGGCATCGACTCCCTGCTTTCCAAGCACATGAGCTGCTACGGCTACTTCCGCCACACCACCCCCTACATGGACAAGTTCGCGGAAGGCGGCACCCTCTTTGAAAACTACTTCTCGCCCCACATCCCGACGACGCCCGGCTACGCCTCCATGTTCACCGGTCTGGACTGCTTCGGCGACAACACCGTCGCCCTCCGCCACCAAGGCCCCATCAGCGGCAAGACGCTCGCCGAAATCCTCAACGACGAAGGCTACAATACCACCTGCATTGGCTTCCGCGGCAACGCCGCCGCCCGCGGCTTCCAGACCTATCTGGATTTCGCCAACTGGAACGCCGGCGAAGACGGAAAGGCCCACAAGGCTGAAAATCTGAACAACGCCTGTCTGCCCGAACTCCGCCGCCTCGCCGCCGAAGACAAGCCGTGGTTCCTCTTCCTCCGCCACATGGATCCCCATACGCCGTACCTCCCGCCGCGTCCGTTCGACCGCCTCTTCTACGAAGGCAACGAATACGATCCGAACAACCACTCCATGGATCCCGTCTTCTCCTTCAAGCCGTTCTGCGACTACTTCATGGACTGGATGCCCACCGGCCCCAACGGCGAACTGCTGACGGACAAGGACTACGTCATCGCCCAGTACGACGGTGCCGTCTGCTACATGGACACCTGCATCAAGAACATCTTCACCACGCTGACCACGCTCGGACTCGACGACAACACGATCGTCGTCATCACCTCCGACCACGGTGAAACCCTCTATGACCATGACTGCTACTTCGACCACCACTCCATCAACGACAACACGCTCTGCGTGCCGCTGATCATCCGTTGGCCGGGCCATGTCCCCGCCGGCAAGCGCATCAAAGGCTGGGGCCGCCATCAGGATTTCGTCCCCACGCTCATGGATCTCATGCAGATCGACCCGAAGGTCAAATTCGACGGCGAATCCCTCATGCCGCTCGTCCGCGGCGAAAAGGCCTCCAACTGCTCCGAATTCTACATCACGGAATGCACATGGATGCGCAAGCACGGCTGGCGCACGCCGCAGTGGAAGCTCATCCGCGCCCTCGAGCCGGACTTCCACTTCAAGCCGGAAGTCGAACTGTTCGATCTGATCAACGATCCGGAGGAGAACATCAACGTCGCAGAGCAGAATCCGGACATCGTCGCCACGCTGACCGCCCGCATGAACGCCTTCATCGAGAAGCGTGAAAAAGAGACGGGCGCCACCAACCCGATGTTCCGCCAGGAATACTGGCACGGCCATACGGAAGTCGGCCCGTACTTCACGTCCTCCCAGCAGGCCTACGACACGATGCACATCGGCAGCGCCCGCCAGGCCGCAAAGCTCCAGTCCAAGACGGAGAAATAATTCGCCGTGTTTGAAACGCCGCCCGCCTCCCGCAAGGCGGGCGGCTTGATTGTTATTTATAATTTGGATCATTCATTATGAAAACACCGATCAGAGTAGCGGTGATCGGCTGCGGCCCCATCGGGAACCGCCACGCCGACCTGCATAAAGCCAATCCAATGGCGGAACTCGTCGCCGTCTGCGACATCCGCAAAGACCGTTGCGACGCTTCCGCCCAACGCCTTGGCGTGCAAGGCTTCTACGATGCGCCGACCATGCTGGCCGCCATCAAGCCGGACGTCGTCTCCGTCGCCACCGGCGGCATCGAATACGGCTCCGACCACTTCCTCCCCACCATCCAGGCCCTTGAAGCGGGCTGCCACGTCCTTTGCGAAAAGCCTATCTGCAACACGATCCCTGAAGCGGAAATGATGGTCGCCACCGCGAAGAAGTACAACCGCTGCTTCGGCATCGACTTCAACCACCGTTTCACCGAAGCGGCGAAAGTCGCCAAGAAATGGGTCGACGACGGCCTCATCGGCCAGCAGCTCTTCATCAACATGTCCATGTGGATCAAGAACCCCAACGAGAGTTCTCCTTTCTATATGGTAAAGGCCTTGAATCCGCATTCCGTCGACGTCATGCGCCATTTCGGCGGCGACATCGTCGCCGTGCAGGCCTTCGTCACGAAGGCCCCCGGCCGCACGATCTGGACGACCATGTCGATGAACGTCAAGTTCAAGTCGGGCGCCGTCGGCCATCTGTCCGCCAGCTACGACATCGAACGCGGCCATCCCATGGAGCGCTGCGAAGTCGCCGGCATCAAAGGCCGTTTCGTTCTCGAAGACATGTGGCGCGAAGCCACGCTCTATCCGGCCGGCAATCTCATCAAGCAGGTCTATACGAACCCTGTGTTCGGCGGCCACCGCGATTTTGTCGACACCTTCCAGAATCGTCTCGCGACGTTCATCCAGCAGGTTGCGGACGACACGCCGCCCGAACTGATCAACGGTTCCGGCGCCGACGGCCTCGCCGCCCAGAAGGTCCTGCAGGGCGCCATCGATTCCATCGAATCCGGCGGCCAGCTCGTGTGGCTCTGATTGAATGCTGAATGCTGAATGCTGAATGCTTAATGCTGAATGCTGAATGCTTAATGCTGAATGCTTAATGCTGAATGCTTAATGCTGAATGCTTAAGCGTATTGTGTGAATTGCCGCGTATGTTTTTATGATCTAAATTCCTGCGCGGCAATTTCTGCATCTATGCGCAACTGTGAAAAAATAGGAACCATCATGCTCAAATTCTTCCTCTCAAGTCTCATGCTTTCCGTCACGGCCGCAGTCGCGCAGAACACGGCGGAACTTGTCCAGAAAACGCCGATCGCCAAAGTCTGGGCGGGCCATCCCGTCGGCTTCGATTTCAAGATCCACAAAGGACGTTTCTACATCGCATACTATGACGACCAGCGGCGCATGACCGTCGCCACATCGCCAATCGACAAGCTTGAATGGACCTCTCATATCATGCCTTCAAGCACTGGATGGGATTCCCACAACTACATCACGATGACGTTCGACGACGACGATTTCATCCATCTCTCCGGCAACATGCACGCCTGCCCGCTCATCTATTTCCGCACGGAGAAGCCGCTGGACATCACGTCGTTCAAACGCATCGAATCCATGACGGGCGAACGCGAAAAGCATTGCACCTACCCGCAGTTCATGCGCGGCGCGTCCAACGAACTCATCTTCCACTACCGCGACGGCGGCTCCGGAAACGGCGACGAAATCTACAACGTCTATGACCACAAGACGCAGACATGGTCGCGGCTGCTCGACAAGCCGCTTTCGGACGGCAAAGGCCAGATGAACGCCTATTTCGCCGGCCCGGTCATCGGCCCTGACGGATATTTCCATATGGCATGGGTCTGGCGGGACACGCCCAGCTGCGACACGAACCACGATCTCTCCTACATGAAGAGCAAGGACATGAAGCATTGGGAGACCGCCGCCGGAACGCCCATCGACCTGCCTGTCACGCTCGAAACGCCCGGCCTCATCGTCGATCCGACGCCGCGCACGAAGAGCGGCATGATCAACATGGGCATCGGCATCGGCTTCGACCTGCAGAAACGCGTCGTCATCAACTACCATAAATACGACGCAAACGGCTTCAGCCAAATCTACAACGCCCGTTGGGAGAACGACAAATGGGCCATCTACCAGGCCAGCGACTGGGATTGGCGGTGGGAATTCACGGGCGGCGGCAGCGTCCCGTGCCTTGTTCAAGGCTCCAACATCTACGTCAACCACGAAGGCCTTCTCGCGCAGAATTTCCGCAACGCCAAGAAAGGCAGCGGCATTTGGAAGATCAATCCGAACACACTGAAGGCGGAAGGCTTCCTCAAGCCGCCCGTCAAAGACAGGATGCCCGACGGATGGGGCAAAATGGAAGGCAATTTCCCCGGCCTCGGACGCTCCGTGCGCCATCTGATCTCCCCCGAAGACGGCAATCTCCACTATTTCTTCGTCTGGGAGACGCTTGGCCCCAATCGCGACCGTGCGCGCCCCGAACCGTGGCCCGAACCCTCCACGCTGACGCTGTGGATTGTGAAAGGGAATATCTAAGAACCTTGTTTCTAGGATTCTAGGATTCTAGGATTCTAGCTTTTCTTTCTATCAGCGAAAATCAATGTCACGGCGCTGATCAGCCCCACCACCGCCGTGCAGAAGAACACGACGAACACGCCCTGGTAGGCGGCCAGCGGATAGACCAATACGTCTCCTATCTTCTGCGCGGCGTCTTCATGGCCGCGCATGACGCGGCCCGCCCAGTCACCAACCAAGGCGATCATGACAAACGCCCAGAAGTTCACCAACGCGACCGCCAACGCCACGTATTTCGGCGGGCTGATCTCCTTGCCCATCGTGCCGTAGACGCAGAAAAATCCCGCCGGCAAGGCGATCATGACGTAGGACAGCGCCAGAAAACCGCCATGCCAGCCGTGCGTCAGCGACAGCCATCCGACGACGATTCCCGCCAGGCTCAGGCTGGAGAACATCGCCATCAGCGCCCCGTAATGGCCTTTCATCACCTTGCAGACCGTCCCGCCGATCAAATTGCATGACGCGACGATGATGGTCAGCATCGTGATGATCAACGACGCGGCCGCCACGCTGAATCCGCCCACATCCTCCAGGCATTTCCGCCCCATCAGCGTCAGCAGCGCGTAATACGCCCCGAAGACGATCGAACTGGACAGGCAGATGCGGATCATTTCGGACTTGCCCATGACCTGCAGCACAGGCCGCCACAACGGTTCGCCGCCTTCGATTTTGTCCATCGTCCCGCGAGAGAAGAAAATGATGCCCAACGTCGCCACGGAAGCCATGATCGACGGAATCATCAGCGCCCACCGCCAGCCGATCCGTCCGACCAGCCAGACCATTGGCGCGGCACCGGTCGTCGGCCCAAGATACCCCAGAACCAACGCAAATCCAAGCACATAGGAAAACCGCGCCTCATACAGGTCCGCGATCAATTTCGCCACGCCCAAAAACACGATTCCCGCGCCGAATCCCGCCATCAGGCGGAACAACCGCAGCAGCCACAGATTGGATGACAGCGGAAACAGCACCATGCCGAGCGAAAACGATATGCCGCCCATCAGCAGGACGCGCACACCGCCTAGACGGTCCGCCAGCATGCCGATCAGCAGTTGCGACAACGCGTAGGAACACATGTAGTACGAACCAAGGCTCGCCAGATCGACAGCCGTCAGCGACAGCTCATGCTGCAACGGGTCGAAAACCGCGCCGGGCACGAGCACTTTGCTCATGCTCGTGAAAAACATCAATACAACGCCGAAGCGAAACACCATCCGCTTGTTCATGCGAAAATCCTGTCTGAAAACACGTCTCCCTTCGTCCTTTCCATATAATATAATGTAAAAGCCGTTCCTTTTAATCCGCGGAAAGTTGATTTATTCGATTTTTTGATTAGAGTAGATACTTTGTATTTTTCAATTTCTTGAATGTGCAACCTCAATTCATTGAAAAAGGAACAAAATGTCAAGTCTTCTTATTAAAAACGCGCATGTGATCTCCCCCGACGTCGAAAAATTCAACGCGGCCGTATTCGCCGAAGACGGCGTCATCAAGCAGGTCATCGACGCAGGCAACCCGCTTCCGAAGGCGGACAAAGTTGTTGATATCAAAGGGAAAATGCTCGTTCCGGGCTTCATCGACCTCCATATCCACGGCGGCATGGGCTACGAGGCGACGTCCGACAAAAAAGAGGCCGTGAAGGTCATCGCGGAAGCCAAGATCAAGGAAGGCGTGACCTCCTTCTGCCCCACGACGCTGACGCTCCCCGAAAACAAGCTCGCCGCCTCCCTGAAGAACATCGAAGCCTATCGCAAGAAGCCTACCGGCGCGAAAGTCATCGGCACCCATCTGGAAGGCCCCTACATCAATCCGGACTGCATCGGCGCCCAGAACCCCGCCTATCTCCGCAAGCCCGATTTCGATGAAATCAAACGCCTTGACGCCATCTCCAAAGTCTCCATCGTCACCTACGCCATCGAGACGGAAGGCGCCGTCCCGTTCACCGCGAAGCTTGTGAAGGCCGGCATCGTCCCGTCCTGCGGCCACACGGCGGCCACCATGGAGCAGTATAAGGCCGGCCAGGCGAAGGGCCTCTGCCGCCTGACGCATTTCTGCAACCAGATGACGAAGCTCCACCACCGCGAAATCGGCATGGTCGGCGCGGGCCTCTATGACGACAAGACCTACATCGAGATGATCTGCGACAAGATCCACCTCTGCCCCGACATGATCGCCCTCGCCTTCAAGGTGAAGCCCATCGACAAGATCCTCCTTATCACCGACGCCATGGAGGCCACCGGCCTTCCGGACGGCAACTACCAGCTCGGCGGCCTCGCCGTCGTCGTCTCCGACGGCGCCGCGCGTCTCGCCTCCAACGGCGCTCTCGCGGGTTCGACGCTCCAGTTCAACACCGCCTTCAAGAACGTCGCGGAAGTCACAGGCAAGCCGCTCTGCCAGCTGGTCAAGGCCACGTCCTACAACCAGGCCTGCAACCTCGGCATCAAGAATCTCGGCAAGATCGAAGAAGGCTTCATCGCCGACATGACCGTTCTCGATGACGAATTCGCCGTCAACCAAGTCTATCTCGACGGCGTCTGCAAGTTCAAATAATTCTGTGGGAATGAAGGGGAAAAGCTATCGTTGATTGCTTTTTTGGGGGACATGAGACGCGAGACATGAGACGCGAGACGAGCTGAAATGAAAAGGCGGTAAGACAAGAAAAAATAAATCTTGTCTTACCGTCTTATTTTTGTCTTAGTGTCTTATATTGTCTCCGCACGTCTCACGTCTCACGTCTCACGTCTCATGTCAAGACGCGTTATGGCAACGCTATAACGCCCCTCCAGCACCTCTGTGAAAAAAACAATACCGCCGCCTCAAAGCGAAAAAGCAAAAAAGGCGGCGGTGATTTTATTTTTACCTAAATATCAATCCAATTCGGACAGTTTCACCGGGCGGCCAAGCTTGGCGGAGAGATCCGCCGCGAAGATCGCCTTGTGCGTCTTGAAAGCATCGTCGAAACTGGTCAGCGGCACTTCCGTATCATTGTTGATGGCATCGACAAATGCCTGCATCTGAGGATTGTACGGATGGTCGAGAACTTCGCCGGAATCCAGCGTGGACGTCTGCATCGTCGTCCAGCGGTCTTTCACGAGGCCGTCCAGATCCGTCGAATACAACTGGTTGTCACGGATGCTTCCCTTGCTTCCGACCAATTGGAAATGGAAGTAGTACGGCTGCAGGCAGTCGATGCTCGCCGCGCATTTGCCGACCTTTCCGTTCGCGAATTTGATGATCGTCACGCTGCACGGATCGAACTCGTAGCTGGAGAAGCAGTCCGCCTTGCTCTTCGTGGAGTAGCTCATGACCTCTTCGACTGGCTCGCGCATGAGATACATCAGCGCGTCCATCGCATGGCAGCCGCCGCTCAGCAGCGCGCTGCCGCCGCCCGCCGCCGTGTTGCTCCAGCAGAACTGGCGGTACCACGGGCCGATGCCGTGGTAGTAGTCCGATTCACCGTACGTCACGTCGCCGATGAGCCCCTTCTCGACGATGGAGTTCAACAGCTTCACCTGCATGCTGTAGCGGCATTCGAAGCCGACGCAGACTTTCTTGCCGCTCTTCTTGATCGCGGCCTGCATCCGCTTCGTGTCTTCATAGGACAGCGCCATCGGCTTCTCGACATAGACATGCTTGCCGGCCATCACGGCGTCGATCGTCTGCTGCGGATGGAGCGGATTCGCCGTGCAGATGGACACGATGTCGATGTCCGGATCCGCGAGCATGTCATCCAGCTTCGCATATACCTTCAGCGGAACGCCATAACGCGCTTTCACCTCTTCCGGCGACGGATTGCGCGAGCTGCAGACCGCCGTCACTTTCGCTCCGGTCGTCTGGTTGAATGCGATCAGATGCGCCTCGGCGACCCAGCCGAGACCTACGATACCTACATGCAGTTCCTTCATTGAAATGTCTCCTGGTGATGGTTGGTTTCGTTGAAAAATCATTCCATATAATACAAATAAACCGTCTTTTCCGTTTGTCAAATCGATGAAATCCTTCCTTCAAGGCGTAAATCCGACTTTTATTTATTGAAAAAATTGTGAAATGTCCTGTTTTGTGCTAAATTATAGTAAGATTTACCGTATATGCTTATTTTGTCTTCTAGGGGTCATGCCCTCCTGCATCAATTGAATATAGCGACATGAGTTGGATGCAAATTGAAAAAATGGCGAAAGCCTATCGAAAGGCCCCCGGAAAGGCGGCGGCGGAAGCTCTGCGTTTCATCCTTTCGAAAGACGCCACCTACCCCGAATGGGCATGCCAGTTTGACGAAGAGCAGAACACGTTCTTTCTCAGCCCTTTGGGCATTCTCGCCTTCCAAGAGGAATGCGCCAACGCCCCCAACGTCCTCCAGACGCAGGAAGGGCGTGAGAATTTCAAGACATACAGGCTTCTCGCCTACATGAAGGAAATGCAGAAGCTCCCCCTCAAATATCTCGCCTTCCTCTGCCTGTTCCGCGAAGTCGCGCGAATCATGGAAGTGACGCGGACGGACAAGCGCCGCACCGTCCACAACCCGCCGACGGAGGCCGAAGAGGCCTATATGAGCTATCTCTGGGCGTTCAAGGAACTTGAAAACGCCATGCAGAAAATCCAGTCCATCGACTTGCGGGCGGATTACAAGATCTCCTGGTACGAGTCCGAATGGATCACCGTCAATTCCTGACCGCCGCCATCACGCCTAACACACTTACCGACTATGCCGTTGTTCCTACTGGTTGCCATCTCGCTCGCCATCGCATGCTTCCTTCTTGGCGGTGCTTTCTTCCAATTGTCAAAAGGGAATTTGACGGATGTCATCCCCACGTGGCCGCGCAAGCCCATCGCACCCGGTGTCGCCGTCGGC
>CACYQT010000107.1 GCA_902776645.1 uncultured bacterium
TACCCACTCTCCACTACCCACTATCCACTAATAAAGTCCTTCGTATCCGGAAGCGGCCAGGGAGACTTTGTGGACGATGTAGTCGTGCTCGTAGCTGTACTCGCTCTTGGCGTTGCCGCGGATAATCTCCGCAAGTTCCTGCAACTGGACGATATAGCGATCCTTCTGCGGCGGGAATTCGATCGTGTAGTGGCCTGGTTCGAAGCCGCAGACGGCCTTCTTGATGTAGAATCTCAAGACGAGCGGCTTGCCGTCGAAGCGTTCCAGCGGCTCCAGTTCGCACCATCCGCAGGTGCCCGCCAGCCGCAGATGGCGTTCGTTCGTATCCGAAACCTTCCGGCTGCATGTGCGGATGCAGGCCGTCGCATGCGGATATTCCAACACGGCCATCGTGTTGTTGATGGTCGTCTCAGGCAGTTCGGGCGTGTTCTTCAGGAAAGGATGGACCTTCGTCGGCTCGCCGAGCAGCGACACGATGTAGTCGATGAGATGGCAACCGAGATTGAACATGATGCCGCCCTTCATCTTGGCAAGATACTCCTGGTAGGGTTCGCCGCCGTAGCAGTGGTCCATGTCCATGTCGATGGAGAAGATATCACCGAAAGCGTTGTTGCGCACCATGTTCTGCACGAATTTGAACACAGGGTTGCCGCGGAACATGTAGCCCATCTGCAACGGGAGGTTCTTCGCCTTGCAGCCGTCCAGAAGTTTCTTGTAGAGAGCGAGATCCGTGCCCGCCGGCTTGTCCAGATGCATGGGGAGGCCATGCTCCATGACGCGCATCGCGACCGGAACCAAATCCAGATTCGGCACTTCCACAAATACGGCGTCCAGATCCGGAATCTTGTACATCTCCTCCTCCGTCAGACGCGGCACGTCTTTGAAGAGGGCCGAATAGTCGCCGAAGCGCGGCGTCGTGCTCCATGATGTTTCATCGACGACGCCCACGAGCTCATACGTGCCCGGCATTTTCTGAAGCGTCATAAATTTTCCGTTCGCATGTTCATGGCAGATACCAAATTGCACGACTTTCAGTTTTTTCATGGTTGTTCCTTTGAAATATTGATCGACTATGATTAATGTAAAGATGTTCAACCTAAATTTAGCACGGATTTCAGCCTTTGCGCAACCATTTCTATCTGAAAGGAACAAAACATGGAAAAAGTTTACGACATCCGCGATTTCGGCGCCGTCGGCGACGGCGTCTTCAACTGCACGGAAGCCCTCCAGAAGGCCATCGACACATGCTCCGCCGACGGCGGCGGAACGGTTCTCGTCGCTTCGGGCAAATACCTCTTCTATCCGCTTCGGCTGAAGAACGACGTCCGTCTGGAAATTTCATGGGACGCCGTCCTCCTCGCGGGAACGGATCCCCAGCTGTATCCGGAAGTCCAGCCAAATCCCTACTGGAAAGTCGGTTACGCCTTGCGGAACAATAAACGATACGTCATGTACGGCGAAGGCATCTCCCATGTCTGCATCTGCGGACAGGGCAAGATCGACTTCCAAGGCCTCAGTTTTGTCCACGTCGATGAAAATCTCAAGCCCTTCGAAGGCCATTGGAAACGGAAGCACGACCAGCTGATTCCGGGCCGCAGCCTCTTCTTCGTCGGTTGCAAAGACGTTCGTCTAGAAGACCTTACGCTTGTTGATACAGCCGGCTGGTTCACGTGGTTCCTCGACTGCGAAGACGTCCGCGTCCGCGGCGTGACAATGAAGGCCGACCTGCGCATGCCCAACAGCGACGGCATCCATCTGGGATCCTGCCGCAACGTCGTCGTCAGCGACTGCAATCTCACGAACGGCGACGACTGCATCATCGTCCGCAGCATGCAGGAGCAGTTCGACGAACCGAAGGCCTGCGAGAACATCACCGTCACAAATTGCGTCCTGCAAAGCTCCTGCGACTGCATCCGCATCGGCTGGACACATGACTATCTCATGCGCAACTGCACGTTCAGCAATCTCGTCATCCGTGACAGCCGCATCGGCATCGACGTCACGTCGCCGCGCATCAAGCCTCTTGGTCAAGACCAGCGTGATCCGCCGCGCTATGAGGACACCCCCACGCCCTATCCGGAAGTCAAGCCGTTCGCCGTCGAGAACATGCTCTTCTGCAACATCGAAGCGCAGACGCGACTCTATGTCTTCGGCGTCAATCTGACCGACAACGAAGCCGTCGACTACGTCCGCGACATCTCCCTGCGCGGCGTCCACGCCATCTGCGGCCGCTATCCGGTCATCAAGGCGCTGCCCGAACACCATGTCAGCGACATCGAATTCACGGATTTCGTACTGGAAATGCGTCCTGTGGAAGGTCATCCGGAATACGAAAAGGACACGCTGAACTTCAAGCATGCGGAAAACGTGATCTTCAACAATTTCCGAATTAAAAAGACTTACTGAACCGCCTTCGGCGGAGCTGAAAGCTAAAAGCTAAAAGCTGAAAGCAAATGCAGACGCCTTCGGCGGACCTAGATTTCTAGAATCCTAGAATCCTAGAAATCTAGAAATCTAGCGGCTATTTTATTTCCATGCTTTCTCCAGCTTTTAGCGACACCGCCTGGCGGCGGCCGTCCGGCAGCGCGACTTCAAACGCGCAGGGCTTGTCCGCCTTGAAGCGGCATTTCTTCAGTTTGCCGTCTGTCCAGTCCACATCGACCGTCACGGCTCCGCGTGCGCGAAGTCCCGTGACGGAGCCGTTCGTCCAGTCCGTCGGCAACGCCGGCAGAAGTTCAAACAACGGCTTGCCGTCCGCTGTCTTACGATGGCTTTGCAGCAGCATTTCCGCGATGGCCGCCGTCGCGCCGAAATTGCCGTCGATCTGGAATGGCGGATGCGCGTCGAACAGATTGGCATAGACGCCGCCATGGTTGCGGTTTTTCGGATTGTCCGGCTCGACGAGGCTCAGCAGATTCAGCAGCACACGGCAGACATGGTCGCCGTCGTGGAAACGCGCCCAGAGGGCGGCCCGCCAGCCCATCGCCCAGCCCGTGGACATGTCGCCACGGCGGAGCAACGACTTTTTCGTCGCCTCATATAGTTCAGGATGAACATCCTGCGTGAATTCACAGCCCGGATAGACGCCATACATGTGCGACAGATGGCGATGGTGGATGTCTTCGTCCGCCACGTCCGCTCCGAATTCCAGCAGCTGCCCTTCCGAGCCGATGGGCGGCAACGGCAGCTTCGCCAGAAGATCCTTCGCCTTCGCCTCGAAATCGTCGTCGATCTTCAAGACGGCCGCGCTTTCAATGACGTTTTTGACGGCTTCGCGCGCCATTGTCACATCGATGCCTGAATTCTTGCAGCTGAAGACGACGCCGTCAACGCCGGGCAGGCGGTAGGCATGTTCAGGCGACGTGGACGGGATGAACGCGACCTTTCCGTCGCCGTCCGGCACGACGTAGTCCAGAAGGAATTCCACGCAGCCTTTCAGGATCGGATAATTCGCCCTCAGGAAGTCGATGTCCTGCGTGAAGCGGTAGTGCTCCATGACGTGCTGCGCCACCCACAGTCCGCACAGCGGGAAGTACGCCCAGCGGGTCTGCCCGCTGGCCAGAGACGCATACCGCCAGATGTCGCTGTTGTGGTAGAAGCACCAGCCTTTCGCGCCGAAAACCTTTTTCGCGCCGATGGCGCCCTTCTCTGACATGTCCTTCGCGAACGACAGGATCGGTTCCGCAAGTTCCGAGAGATTCGTCGTTTCCGCCGGCCAGTAGTTCATCTCCAGATTGATGTTCGTCGTGTAGTTGCAGGCCCATGGCGGCTGCAATTGGCAATTCCAGATGCCCTGCAGGTTAGCGGCCTGCGTGCCCGGGCGGCTGCAGGAAATCAGCAGATAACGGCCGAAATGGTACAGCAAGGCGACCAACGCGGGAGAGAGTTTTCCGCTCTTCGAGCATTGGCGGAGGCGGTCGATGGTCGGAAGCGCGTCGTCCGCATTGCCGGGCAGCGTCAGAAGCGACCGTTCGAACAACGGCTGGTAGTCGGCCAGATGGCGTTTCATCAATGTTTCGTAACCGATGGCGGCCGCGGCATCCAAGTCTCTCTTGGTCAAGTCATTGGGCTTGATTCCATTGCTGCCGGGCATGGTCTTGTAGTCGATGAAATTGGAACGGATGGACAACAACAGCAGAACGCTGTTTGCGCCGTTGGCGGAAAGGCCGTTTTCAGCGGAAGCAGTCGTCGTCCCGCCATCCGCGATCATCCGCATGCGGATCTGGAATTGGACGCCCGTGCGGCCCTGCGCGTCCTTCCAGTCGATCCGCCCGCGGCGGTTGTAGGCGGGGCATGCGCCGTTGAAGACCAAATCGCCGCCGTCCACGGCGAACTGACCGCCCTGCATCTGCGATTCGAGCATGGCAGTGACGGAGCAACGGCCGGCCTGGCTGGCTGTCAGACGGATGGCCATGACCTGTTGCGGATGCGAGACAAACGCCTCCCTCACGAACGAAACATCGTCCTGCGTGTAGCAGACCGTCGACACGGCGCGTTTCAGATCCAGTTCGCGGTAGTACTGCGTCGCTTCGGCGTTGTCCGCGAAACGCAGGACGAGCGATCCGGCGAGCATGTAGGTCTGGCTGTCATACGTCAGCAGCTTCTGCTCGATGAGCCGATCCGCCTCGACAGGCTTGCCGGCGGCGATCAATTCGCGCGCCTGGCGGATCGTCTCCGGACCGTCGTCAGGGAACTGGTATTCCGGCATGCCCGACCACAGTGTGTCTTCGTTCAAATCGAAACGGTCTTCCTTCACGCCGCCGAAATGCATGGCCCCAAGCCGTCCGTTGCCGAGCGGCATGGCGGCCTCCCAATAAGCGGCCGGTGACGTGTAATGCAGTTCAAAGCCTCTGAAACTCGTTTTTTCCATGTGAATGCGCCTTGTCTTGGAGGTTGGTTGAAAAATCATACTCCCATACAATACTGCATCTTTGAAAACTTGAAATCCCGCCACTAACAAATAATGTAAAAAACTACACAAGGCATTTTAGAAGCCTAGAAATCTAGAAATCTAGAAATCTAGAAGCCTCACTCCACTAGCACCGCCGAAGGCGGTAAATTGTAAATTATTAATTGTTAATTGAAAATGAAACTCCTCGCCCTCGATATCGGCGGCGTCTGCCTTCGGCTGACGCCCGAACGCGTCTTTCAATCCATGAATCTGGATCCGGACAATCTTCCGGACGGCTATGAAAAAGCCTACCACGATTATTCCATCGGCAAAATCGGTTCATGGCAGTTCGCGAAAGACTTGCAAGCCATCGTCGAACAAGACATGACCATCGCCCAGATCCATGACGCATGGATGAAATTTCTGGACACGGAAGATCTTAAGACTACGCGACTTCTGGAGGCGCTTTGGGATCGTGGATGGCATATCGTCTTCTTCTCGGACACGCAGCCATGGCACATCGAAGGCCTGCGCGACATCCTGTCCTACTCGAAACGCATTCCGGACGCCATCTACAGCTGCGACGTCGGGGCCGAAAAGCCGTCGGACACCATGTTCACGGCGTTTGAGGAACGGTACGGCAGACCGGATCTCTATCTGGATGACCGCCTCTGCAATATCGAAGGCGGCCTGCGCCATGGATGGCACGCCGTTCAATTCACGGAAACGACGGCTGATGAACTACTTGCGAAGCTAACCGATTCACGGAGCTGAAAGCTGAAAGCTAAAAGCTAAAAGCAAATACAGAACTGATCAGCAGAGCCTTAATAAAAGCAAATACAGAACTGATTAGCGGAGCCTTAAGCCTAAAGCTAAAAGCTAATACAAGCCATCTAGCCTTCTGCTTTAAGCTTTAGGCTTTAAGCTTTTAGCTCCGCGTAAGCGGCGTTCACTCTTTCTTCGCGTTATCTGGCTTCTCTTCAACGGCTTTCAGCATGTAGCCGATGCCGCGGATGGTCTGCAGCAGCTTCACCTTGCGGCCTTCGTCCAGTTTCTTGCGCAGATGGCTCATGTGGACATCCAGAATGTTCGTGCCCGGATCGAAATTCATCTCCCACACCTGTTCGAGAATCGCCGTGCGGGTGATGAGACGCTCGGGGCTCTGCATGAAAAGCAGCAGCAGCGCGAATTCGCGCGCCGTCAGATCCAGAACCTGTCCTTTCCGTTTCGCCTGATGCAGCTGGACGTCGACTTCCAAGTCGTGATACGTGAAATGCGTCAACTCCGTCAGCTTCTGGCTGCGGCGCGACAAGGCGCGGACGCGGGCAACGAGTTCCGCGAACGCGAACGGTTTCGGCAGATAGTCGTCCGCGCCAGCCTCCAGGCCTTTCACCTTGTCCTCCAGCTGGTCCAACGCCGTCAGCAGCAGGATCGGCGTGGCGATCTCCTTTTTCCGCAGCTCCTTCGTGATTTCAAGGCCGCTCATGCCCGGCAGCATGATGTCAAGCACGATGACATCGTACGCCCCCGTGCTCGCAGACGCGAACCCTTCATTCCCGTCCATGCAGATATCGACGAGAAATCCTTCCTCCGTCAATCCCTTCTTGAGGAAATTCACAATTTTCTGATTGTCTTCAACAACGAGCAGTTTCATACTTTCTATCCGTCGATTTTAGAGGGTTCATCTTTTACACCCACTCACTTTATCACGTTTTTCTTAATTTTCATCCTGTTTATTATTCCATTAATTATATTTTAATAAAATTGGTCTTCGAGAATAGCAACTTTATATTATAGTTATTGTCTGTGACGATGACAATGACAATAAAAACACCTTCTTCCATAAAGGATCCTCGATGGCCTTTCAATCATCACGCCTTCCGCGTACGTTCATATTCTTCTCCCTGCTCTGCCTGCTGGAGCTTTGCATGACCGGTTGGTTCGCACGTTTCGGACCGGATGTCAAAACCGTGCAGGGGTTCTTCTTCCTGACATGCTCGGCCATCGCCTATTCCGTCTTCTACATGCTTCCCGCCCTGCTCCTGCTGTTGCCGTCGCTTTGGTGCAAATCCGCCCTCGTGGCCATGGCATGGGTTTGCCTGAGCGCCTTCGCCGGCGGGACCACGCTGGTCATCACAGTGATTGACGCAGGCATCCTGTACCGCTACGGCTACCATATCAACGGCCTCGTCATCAACCTCCTGTGCACGCGCGGCGGTTTCCGTTCCATGGGATTGGACAGCGCCACGCTGGCCCCCGCCTTCGCACTCGTCGCCATCATCTACGCCGTCTGCTTCGCCATAGGCTACGCTTGTTTCCATTGGAAGAAAATGGACGTCGTCTGCGGAAAGATCTGCCGTCCCGCCGTCATGGCGACGCTGGGTGGCATATGGGCCGTCGCCTTCGGCTATTCGCTGCTCTGCACGGGTCATGCCGATTTCTTCGCGGACACGGAGATTCTCGCCCAGCAGGACGCCCTGCCCTATATTGTGACCGTCCGGATGCGCAAATTCCTCCGCAGGCTTGGCTTCAAGGAGCCTGACCGCAAGAAGATCCCCGCCTTCGCGGACGCGAACAGCGAGAAAGCCTCCCTGAAATATCCGCGGCAGGATATCGTCAGAAATCCCAACCGCAAGAAATACAACATCATCTGGCTTGTCGCCGAATCGCTTCGCGCGGATTTTCTAAAAGAGGACATCATGCCGCGCACATGGAAATACGCGCAGACGGCGGCCCGTTTCGACAACCATTACAGCGGCGGCCATGGGCCGCGCCCCGCCATGTTCTCCATGTTCTACGGTCTCTACGGCCTCAACTGGGACGTCTTCATGAACCAGCGTCGCGGGCCCGTCTTCATCGACTGGCTGCTGGAGGACGACTACCAGTTCCTCTGCCAGACGTCCGCCGATTTCACCTATCCGGAATTCGACAAGACGATTTTCGCCGCCCTCCATCAGGACGTTCTGGTGGAAGTCGACGCGAAGACGCCGTGGCAGAAGGACGAAAAGCTCATCGACGATTTGATCAGTTTTGTGAAAAACCGCGACAAGTCACGTCCGTTCTTCACGTTCGGATTCTTCGAATCCACCCACGCCCCCTATACCTTCCCTGAAAGCGCCGTCATCAGGGAGGACTACATGAAGAAGATCAACTACGCGACCGTCTCCGAAAAGGACGCGCAGCAGCTCTACAACCGCGACTGCAACGCGGCCCACTATCTGGACACGCTGTTCGCGAAAGTCACCGCCATGCTGGACGACGATCCGGAACTCCGCGACAACACGATCGTCGTCTTCACCGGCGACCATGGCGAAGAGTTCTTTGAAAAAGGCCGTCTGGGGCACAATTCGACATTCAGCGAAGAGCAGATCCGCATCCCGCTTATCCTGAAACTGCCGGGCAAGACGCCTTCCGTCTGCGAGAAAATGACGCATCATACGGATATCGTCCCGACGCTGGCGCCGTATCTGGGCGTCGAAACGCCTGCGGCGGACTACTGCCTCGGCCATGATCTCATGGGCGACTACAACCGGCAGTTCTTTCTTGTCTGTGGCTGGAAAATCGCCGTGCTCATCAACCACGATTACAAGTTCATGTTGCCGATGAGCATGAGAAGCGCCTTCAAAAGCAATGACTTGCAGCATCGGGATGATTCGCCCTGCACGGAAGAGGAGGACGATTCCTTCATTTCACGCTTCGCCTCCCAGCTGGCGGGTGTCCAGGAGGAGCTCCACCGGTTCATTGATCGCTAGCGCGATCAATGATGAGTGGTTAGTGGTTAGTGATTAGTGGTTAGTAGATTCTAGGATTCTAGACAAAACTAATCACTAATCACTAACCACTAGCCACTAGCCACTAACCATAGCCACTTACTTCCGCGGAGCGGAATATTTCATGGCGATGCCGCGCAGGAACGCCGCGTCTTCGGCGGCGATTCCCTTCGGAGCCCACGTCAGATCGCTGATATCCTGCTTGAAGAGAAACGCATAGAACAGGCAGCCGACCAGATAACGGCCGCGGACATTCAGATGGCTGGCGTCGAAGGCGAGCGTCCATTCCTCCGTCTTCTTGTCTTTGCTCCAACGGTAGCCGTTGTGGAGCGAACCCGTCTGGTTCGGCAGCTTCGGATGGACGGGATGCTCGTAGTCGAATTCCTTATCGGGAGTCACAAATTTCACAGGCTCCTCCTGATACGCGGCCCAGATGGCGTCCCCCGCCGGAATAATCGGCGCGCCGCCAAGCTTCTTCGACAGCTCCGCGAACGCCTGGCCGATCTTTTCGTTCATCTTTTCCGCCGTGAAACCATCGTCCTTCTTGAACAGCTCATGATCCGCACGATAGGCCCATGTACGGTAGAGAACGATTTTCGCCTGCGGGGCTAATTCCTTCACAAGTCCCAGAATATTATCAAGATACGGTTGCCACGTCTCCGGCTGGCTGGCCTGGAGGCTCTGTGACTGGATCGTCACGACGTCCCATTTCTCCGCCGTCAGATAGTCGCGCAGGCTCATCTTCTTGTCGTTGAAACGATACGGCTTGTAATTGGCGTCCTTTTCAGATTTCAGATGCATCTTCCAGTGCCGCTCGAACGTGCAGCCGCCAACCTGCGCCATGCCGATGACGGCCTTCGCCTTTCCATGCTGTTCGATGATATGCCGCAACAGGCTATGCGCGTTGACCGTATAGGAATTGCCGATGGAGAGAAGCTTCAGCTCCGTCAACGGCTCCGCCGAAAGAATGGCTGATAACGACATGATAAGAAGCAGTTGGATTTTCATGATATACCTTAATTATTTGCTGATGACGGCGGTGACTTTGCCGTCCTCCACCGTCAGTGATTTCAACTTGTGGGTCCATTCCGGCGCGTAGTGGTTCCGTAGCAGATCCTGCTTGCTTTTAATTTTACTGTTGATTATGTTGAGGATCCACGACGGCATGACGCGCTCTTCCACCTTGAAGGCATCCAGATGGAAATCCCACGCCTTGTCATCCATCTTCACATCCCAATAGAAATCGCCGGACAAGTATCGCCCTTCGAACATCGGGAACCGATTCAAATTGACATCCGTCTTGACGACGACCTTGTTCCCTTCGATCCGGAAACGGGCCACTTCCTTCACTTGCCGCCCTTCATTGGCGACCGCGAGAATCTTGTCCAGATCGTCGCTTTCCAATACAACGGTCGTATCGCTGGACGCCTTTCCGGAAAACGCCTGCTTGACTTTGTTGTACGTTGGCTTGAGACGATTGGCATCATCATTGGTGACAATGACTTCCGGCAACGGAACACGCTCTTTCATCGTCCATGCGTTGCGCAATTGGAAGAACATCCACAAGGCGATCAGAGCCACGATCAAAACCACCCCCACAAGAGAGCCGACACTGATCAAAGTCCATTTGAGCCATGCGGGGAATTTCTTTTTTTGCGGCTGTCTAGGCATTTTTTGCATTTTTTTAAAGCTTCCGTTTTAAATGACGCCCCATCGGCCTTACGCCGTTTCCAATAAAAAAGGAGCAGAACATCGCCGTCCTGCTCCTTTTCTTAACGCATAAACCAGCGATGGATTTTTACTTCTTCATCGCTTCTTCGACGGCGACGGCGACGGAAACAGTCGCGCCGACCATCGGGTTGTTGCCCATGCCGATCAGGCCCATCATTTCAACGTGGGCGGGAACGGAGGAGGAACCGGCGAACTGGGCGTCGCTGTGCATGCGGCCCATCGTGTCGGTCATACCGTAGGACGCGGGGCCGGCGGCCATGTTGTCCGGATGAAGCGTACGGCCGGTGCCGCCGCCGGAGGCGACGGAGAAGTACTTCTTGCCGCGCTCGTTGCATTCCTTCTTGTAGGTGCCTGCAACGGGGTGCTGGAAGCGGGTCG
>CACYQT010000108.1 GCA_902776645.1 uncultured bacterium
GCAGGAGCAGCTCAAGAAGGCCCAGGAAGAGAAGGGCAACAAGTAATTCGACGCTTCTTCTTGGAATAATCTGAGAAATCTTATAAAGCCTTGGCTTGACGGCCAAGGCTTTTTTATCATCTACCACAAAGATACAAGGAGACATTTCATGCAATATCTGAAGAAGGAACTCGCCGTCCAGTCCTACTGCCTCCGTAATTTCCAGCCGCTCGGCATCCCGGCCGTCGCGAAGAAGCTTCTCGAAACGGGCATGACCTACATCGGCATCGGCACGCCGGAAAAGCCGGAGGACTTCCAGTCCGTCATCAAACAGTATGCGGATTTCGGCGTGACGATCGCCGACAATTTCGCCCCCGCCTTCGACGGGAACGAAGCCCTGATGCGCAAAGGCTTTGAATTCTCCAAATTGCTCGGCCACAACACGATGACCTGCAATTTCAACCTGACGAAGAATATCGTCCAGACCTTCGAACTCGCCGAAAAACTGGCGGCGGAATACGACATCCGCCTCGCCATCCACAACCACGGATGCTGGCATTGGCTCGGTTCGCAGACCATGCTCGATTTCATCTTCCAGAACACGTCCGAACGCATCGGCCTCTGCCTCGACACCGCCTGGGCGCAGGACGCCAATCTCAACGCCGTCGAAGCCGTCAAACGCTGGCCGAAACGTATCTTCTCCGTCCATCTGAAGGATTTCGAATACCATAAGGACAAAACGCACCATGACGTCGTCATCGGCAAAGGTTTCATCGACCTGCCCGGCCTCATGACCGCTCTGAAAGGCATCAATTTCCACGGCTACATGGCCATCGAATACGAAGGCGAGCCGGAAAATCCGATTCCCGCCCTGATCGCCGGAAAAGAAGAAGTCCTCAAGCTGATCTGAACTGAACTTTTCAATGAGACATCTGGGATATCTGGGACTTCTGAGACATATGAAAATACAAAATATCGTCCCATTTGTCCCACTTGTCCCAGTTGTCCCAAATTAAGTCTCCCCTGCTTCTAAACGCTTCGGTATTTTCTTTAGAAAAACTAGCATATCCATGACAAGATTGTACATTATATGACAATCTTGTCATTATTTCATTATCACCATCCTTACTCGCATCCATAGCACATCATGTCCGCTCAAATCGCTGTTCTTGTCATCCAGATCGGAATCATCCTTCTGATCGCCCGTCTTTTCGGCATTGTCGCCTCGAAACTGAAAATCCCGTCCGTCATGGGGGAACTGCTGGCCGGAATCATCATCGGACCCTACTGTCTGGGCGGCATTCCGCTGCCGCTCAAAGCCTTTGGAAACGGCCTCTTCCCGATCATCAGCGCACAGACCATCCCGTTGGATCCCAAGCTGTACGGCATCGCGATCATCGGCTCCATCATCCTGCTGTTCATCTCCGGTCTTGAGACGGATGTCCGCACATTCTTCAAATATTCCGTCGTCGGAACGATCGTCGGCATCGGCGGCATCGTCTGCTCGTTCATCTGCGGCGCGGCCGTCGGCATGCTTGCGTTGGGCTGGGAGTTCATGGATCCTCGCTGCCTCTTCCTCGGCATCCTCTGCACGGCGACATCCGTCGGCATCTCCGCGCGAATCCTCTCCGAACACCGCGCCATGAGTTCGCCGGAAGGCGTCACGATCATGGCGGCGGCGGTCATCGACGACGTTCTCGGCATCGTCTGCCTGGCCATCGTCGTCGGCATCGCGAACGTCGAACTGACGGGCACGAAAATGGCATGGGGCCCCATCCTGTGGATCACCGTCAAATCCTTCGGCATCTGGCTGGGCGTGACGGCCGTCGGCCTGCTCATCTCGCGGAAGATCGCGGATTTCCTGAAGATTTTCAAATCCGCCAAAGTCTTCGCCGTTCTGGCCTTCGGCTTTGCGCTGATGCTCGCGGGGCTCTTTGAGCAGGCTGGTCTGGCGATGATCGTCGGCGCGTTCGTCATGGGGCTTTCCCTCTCCAAGACGGACATATCCTTCAAGATCCGCTCATCCCTCGATCCACTCTATAACTTCTTCGTGCCCATATTCTTCGTCGTCATGGGCATGCTGGTGGACATCCGTGTCCTGAAGGATCCGGAAGTGCTGAAAATCGGCATTATCTTCTCTCTCATGGCCATCGTCGGTAAAGTCGTGGGCTGCTTCTTCCCCGCGCTGCTCATGAATTTCAACTCTGTCGGCGCGCTGCGCGTCGGCGTCGGCATGGTTCCGCGCTGCGAAGTCGTGCTCATCATCGCCGGCATCGCAGCCACGACCATGATGAAAAATCCTGAATTCGAAGAACTTGAGAAACAGCCGAATGCCGTCGAACTGATAATGTCGCAGAAGACGCCCATCCCGCGTGAAGTCCCGATCTTCAACAGCAAGCTCTTCGGCATCGCCATCATCATGCCGCTCATCACGGCGCTGCTCGCACCGCCGCTCCTCAGCATGACGCTCGCCATCAAGAAGAAAGGCGTCCGCAAGGAAGTGAAGGACGACAACGACACGCTCACCACCTACGCCTTCCCGTCGGAAGCCATCAAGCTGTTCGTGCTCAACGAGTTGATTGAACTTCTCGACAATGAGGGATACATGCATTCGACCTATTCCAAAGGCATCAGCATCATACAGTTCAGACGGGAGGACATCAGTTTCACGCTGCAGATCAACGGCACGGAATTCGTCTTCACGTCCACGCCGGCGGAAGTCCCGCTCATCAAGACGTGCATCTACGAAAGCGTCGTCGAACTCCATCAAGTTCTTTCCGATCTGAAGAACCTCACGAAGCCTGAAATCCTGAAAGACGATCTCTTCGGCGACAATCCGGCGGAGCAGCCCGCCACCCTGCCGCCGAAAAAGACCTCCGTCCCGATGGAGGCCATCCTCACGGAGCAGAACATCGTCATCAACTTGAAGAGCAACACGAAGGAAGGCATCTTCCGCGAGCTTCTCGACGTCATCAAACGCAACCATCCGTCGATCGACACGGCCGTCTGCTTCCAGAACCTTCTTGAGCGCGAATCGGTCATCAGCACCTATGCGGGCGACGCCATCGCCATGCCGCACGCGCGTACGACGGGAACGAACACCTTCATCGCCGCCATGGGGCTCAAGCCCGCCGGCGTCAACTACGACGAAGGGGAGGACCACGTCGCCAAGATCTTCATTCTCAGCCTCTGCCCGAAAGACGAGCCCGGCCCGTATCTGGAATTCATAACCCGCGTGGCACAAGTTCTTTCCGACGCAGAAAAACGCGGCTGCCTTATTGCTGCAAAAACGCCTGAGGAAGCACGGAAAGTCATTATTCATGCTTAATGCTTAATGCAGAAGGTTTTACTAGAATACTAGAAACCTAGAATACTAGAAGCCTCCCCTCACGCAAACGGCGAAAATGTGGCGTCGCCTTTTCCATTGACGGCGACGCCCTCCATTTCCACCAGCCAGCCCGGACGGCACACCGCGCCATTCACCATGATGCGCGGCAAGTCCGCCGGAAGGCGTTTGGACAGAATCTCTTCCACAATCACCGCATCCGCCGGGTCGCGCAGATAGACGACCGCCAGTTGCAAATCCGCCAACGACGCGTCGTAGTTGGACAACAACGCGTTCACGTTCTCCATCATGCGCTCCGCCTGCCGTCCGACGTCGCCCGGATGCACGATTTGTCCGTTTTTGTCAATGCTAGCCGTTCCGGAGACATAGTAGCGGGAGCGATCTCCGAACGTCAGCCGCGTCGCGCGTTCAAATGTCACGCCGTATTGATGGGTCGGATTCAGATGGTCGAGAGCGGACATGTATGTAACTTGTTCGCGCCGATGGCCGAACAGCGCCACGGAATCCATCCGCACCAGACGGTCGAACGGATCGCTCTTCCCTTCGATTCCCGTACTGGCGATGAAATGCGTGTCCACCGTCAAGCCGTTGCGCGCGAAATGTTCGCGCCGCGCGACGACAAGTCCCGAATAGTTGTTGTCGATGTCGCGGCAGTAGATCCATGTCCGCTGGAGGTTCGCCTCCAGCGTCCCGCCGGCGGCCGCCAATTTTCTGTCCGCCGCCTCGAACTCCTCCGCCATCTGGTCAAAACTGCCTTTCCCCGACAGCTTCGGCGTATGGAAGTACATGAGGCGGTAGTTCTTAAGGGCGACAGTCACCGTCGCCTCGTCCGCTCCGGAATACGACACGACGCCGCCAGAAAGCGCATAGGCCTCCAAAGAAACACGGCTTCCGTTCGTCGGGGCCTGCCCGATGACGGAATACAGGCAGCATCCGTCGGCCATCACGTCGTCGATGATCTTTTTCTGATTGACGACATCGCTGACATGGAATTTGATCCACACAAGCTTCGCGCCGTCCAATTCATCTTCCAGCTTGTGAAGCAACGCCTCCGTTTCTTCGCGAAAACAGCCGCGGGGCGTCCCTTCCAAAGCCACAAAAGTCTCCGCAACTCCTTGACTACTCTTGAATACCGACTTCATCTATCACCCAAATCCTGCTTACTCTTCGTCTTCCAGAACGCGGCGGACGCGTTCGCGGAACTCCGCCCAGCGGTTGTCGTCCAGAATACGGTGCGGACACCACTTGCGGCTCCAGTCGTAATGCATCCGCAAGGCGTCCAATGGCAGGTTGTTGACTTTCAGCAGATACGCCGCCAGTTTCACGGCGTTCGCCTCAGACCGCAAATACAAGTCATACTTGTCTCCTTTGCAAAGGCTTCGGCAGATTTCCACGCCGATGCTCTTCATATTGCCGTCGCCGCGGCCGTCGCCCGCATGCCATGCATGCTGGTCATGGCGCATGATCTGGATGGCCTCGTTTTCATCGACGGCGTAATGGAAGGAAATATAGACGTTGTCCTTCCGGCGGTTCAGATAGTCGCGTTCATTCTGCGCCGTCGCGACATTGGCGGTATTATGGATGGTGATGTATTTCAGATCAGGCATCGGGCCGGGCAGCTTGTACTGCTTGTTGTAGTCGGAGGCCTGCATCAGATCCGCGCGGATTTTCAATCCTTTATAATAACCAATGCTCTTGTCGGGCATGTCCGGGCGAGCCGCTCGATGCACGCAACCGCATCCCAGAATCAGACAAGCCGCACACGCAATCAACAATCCTTTCTTCATGTTCATCCTTTTCCTTTCTATTTTTCACCAGTGGCTAATTTCACCAGAACTTCCTGCACGTCAGGAACATAGAGGTTTCCAAGATGGCCGCCGCGCGGGAAGATGACCGCACGTTCGCCAAATGTCGCCTCCAGCCAGGCCATGCTTTCAGACGTCATCAGGAAGTCGTTTCGGTTGTGCATGACGAAGATGTTGTCCGCCGTCTTAAAGGCGTCTTCCAGATTCGTGAGGCACTCCTGCTTGCCGAGCGCCTCCGCGTCTTCGCCGTCCTTCACGAGAATCCTGTTCACGAAATCGTCATACGATACATCCAAAGCGCGATGTTTCAAGACGGACAGGTCGGCCGTTTTCGGATAGCGCATCAATTCCGCCAGTGCGAACTCCTCGCGGCTGGCGACCAGAAGATTCGCCAACGCCAGACGGATGTTCACGCCGACGATGAAGCGCGATTCATCCAATGTCATTTTCGGCGGCGCCCCGCTAAGCGTCTTGTTCTCAAGAAGCCCCGCGACCTTCCGCAGCGTCTCCTGGACGCGCAGCTCCCGCGTCTCCTCCGGCCATGTCATCGGAATGTCGAACCACGAATCGATCACACGCAGAGCATGCCATGGATCGACCGGCGGATTGACGGCGACATAGCGGTTGAACGGGCATGCCGATTCACGCCGTTGCGTACGCGCGCCCAGATGCAGCGTGTTGATCGCGCCGAGCGAAAGTCCCACAACCACCGTCTCCTGAGGGCCTACCAGTTTCTGTGGGAACCGTCTTTCCACATCCGCCTTCACCAGACCCATCGCCATTTCTAGTTCAAGACAGTCCACGCTCGGGCGGCCCGGCAGCTGTGTGCTGCCCGTGTGGAGGAAATAATCCGCCGAATAGGTGTTCGAAATGGAAACGACCGTCCAGCCGCGCGTCACGAACAGCTCCGCCAGCGCCGCCATTTCGGCGGATTCACGCCATGCGCCGATGCCCGGCAGCAGGAAAACCAGTCGCCCGTCACGCTTTTTCGGAAGCCATGCCGTGTACGGCAGCCTGTCTTTCGCTCCGGACAGATGGACGCTCCCATGGACGCCGTTCCATCCATACCGCTCGTTGCGCGCTTTCAGCATGATGTAGCCCATCGACTCTTCGAACTCCTGCGGTTCGTTCGACGTGCTGCTCGAGAAATCCGTGATCAACGCGTCGCGGTAGCACAGATATGCCGCGCGCGTCAGTTCGTAGGTCTCGTATCGAGCAGAAAAATATTCATTGATCATGTTCGACATGTTCAACGCGTCATTGGCGCCGACGCCGCACTTCACGAAGATGGAATATTCTCCGAACAAGTAGTTTGCGATGTCAAACGGGAATCCGAGAAGCATGCCGACGCCGTCGCGGCCGCTGCATGGCCCGAGGAACGGGAGATGCAGATAGAACCACGGCCCGCTTCCGTAATGGCCGAACGTCTGCCCGAAGTCCTCCTTCATCGGCGTTATGCCCCATGCGGACGCCTGGTCCCGTATGCCGAGAATGCCGACCGTCGTGTTGATGCCGAACCGTTTCGTCTCGTTCCACGCGCCGTCGAACTTCCCCTGCAGGCAGTTGTTCACAAGGCTCAGCGGGAACTGCAGATTGTCGGCAAAATTGCCGATGCCTTCGCGGACGAATTTCGGAACGATCAGCGTGTAGTATTTTCCGACAGGCCGCACGGCGTATTTCACGCATCCCGCGTTGAAGGCCTCCATGCAGCGGTTGAAGCCCTCCAGCGGATCCGCCGCCGGATGCGCATAGTAGTCCTTCAAGGGATGGTCGGCCTCCTCCCCGAACAGGCCGCAAACCATAAATAACATGCAAACAGCCAGCAAACAGGCATTGTTTCGCATTTTCATTTCAAATCCTTTGCATATAGACATCGCACATTCGCTACAACATATTATATTTATCAAAAGCCCTGCCATGCCGCATGACGGCGAGCATCATACAAAGTCTAATCTCAAAACAGCATTTTTCAACACATGGCAACAGAAAATCCCAATATTCAAGACATCGTCGGTAAAATGGCCGCCTTGAAGGCCGAGCTCGCCAAAGTCATTGTCGGCCAGCAGGATGTCATCGACCAGATCATCATCACCCTTCTGGCGGGCGGCCATGCGCTGCTCACGGGCGTGCCCGGCCTCGGCAAGACACTGCTCGTCAAAACCGTCGCGCAGCTCTTCTCGCTGTCGTTCAAACGCATCCAGTTCACGCCGGACTTGATGCCGGCGGACATTTTCGGAACGGAAGTCCTACAGGAGGATCCCGCGACGGGTACTCGCGCATTCAAATTCATCCGCGGGCCTATCTTCGCGAATATCGTGCTGGCGGATGAAATCAACCGCACGCCGCCGAAGACGCAGGCCGCCCTGCTGGAGGCCATGGGCGAATATCATGTCACCTCCGCCGGCAAGACGATTGATCTGGAACGGCCGTTTTTCGTGCTCGCGACGCAGAATCCAATCGAACTGGAAGGCACCTATCCGCTTCCGGAAGCGCAACTTGACCGCTTCCTCCTCAACATCGTGCTCGACTACCTCCCCGTCGAAGACGAAGTGAAAATGGTCCGCGAAACGACGTCGCCCGAACTGGCTACGCTCTCGCCCATCCTCAGCGGCGACGACATCGTCGCCTTCCAGAAGCTTGTCCGCGAAGTGCCCGTGTCCGACAACGTCGTCTCCTACGCGGTCCGCCTCGCCGCCGCCACGCGGCCGAACACGCCGAACGCCGCGCCGCGTGTCAACGAACTCGTCAAATGGGGCGCCGGCTCCCGTGCGTCACAGGCATTAATCCTTGCAGGAAAGGCACGTGCGTTGTTGGACGGCCGCCGCAATGTCGCTTGCGAAGACGTCCGCGCACTCGCCATTCCCGTCTTCCGCCACCGTGTCATCACGAACTTCCGCGCGGAAGCGGAAAACATTTCGACGGAAGCGCTTCTGAAGGAAATCATCGCCTCCATCCAGGAGTGAGTCATGAACGTCCCCGAATTCTTCCACGCCATTGGCGAACCCTATCTGGCAGGCTTCTTCGAACATCCCAACGACACCTATCTTCAGCGCGCGGCGGATGCCCTTTGTTCGCAATACGCAAATGCGCCGCTGTTGCCGTACAAGGACACGAAACTTTATCCAGTCGGTGACGGAAGTATCTACAATCCAGGCAATAAGCAAGTCTATTACTTCTTCTATCCGCACACGCATAAAATCCGTTATGCCGACGGAAAGGACGCCTTCCAACAGCTGATGGACAAGGCGGCTGAAGCGAACGTCCCCTGCGACGGGCAGCTCCGGCAGGCCGTCCTCCAAGCCACGGCGGACAACGCTTTCCGTGTCACTTTCCTCCGCGGCTGGACGCATGCCGTCATCAATTACGAACGCATTCTTACGGAAGGACTTGGCGCTTACGAAAAAAGGATTCGGGAAAACATTTCCAAACACGCCGAATTCAATTTCTATCCACCTCTATTGAAAACACTTGAAGGCATCCGCATCTACATCGCCCGTTGCGAGGCGATGCTCCGCGAAAACAATGCCGGCAGGCTGGCGGATGTCTTCCACAAGATGGCTTCCGAACCCGCCTCCGACCTGTATGAAGCGTTCGTCTACTACAACTTCTTCTGGTTCATCGACGACCGCGATTCTGGCGGCCGCATGGACGCCGTGCTCGAAAAGTTCCCCCGCAACGGTCTTTCTGACGACGACATCGTCGCCCTCTTCCACGAAACATGGATCAGCTACAACGAAAACGGCGCATGGCACGCCACTTTCTCGCCGCATCTCCCGTGGCTGAAACCCGCCATGAAAGCGCAGGTCGGTCTCGCGCGGCCAGGCTCATCCGTTCTCATCGACGACGAGACGCCGGACGACGCATGGAACGTCATCTTCGATTCGTGGCTCAACGGCAACACGAATCCGTCCCTCTACTTCAAGCCAAACTACTACAAGAACTTAAGCACCATCTGGAACGTTAGGGAAAAAGACTACGACGGCCTCTCCTTCGGCGGTTGCACGGAGCTCATGATCATGGGCAAATCCAACGTCGGATCCACGGACGGCGACCTCCACGCCCTCGAAATTCTCACCGCCACACCGTTCTGCGAAGGCTCCTTTGACGATTTTTACAACCGCTTCATGTCGAACATCCGCGAAAAGGCGTGGCAAGTCATCCGCCGCTGTGAAGTCGGCCACGAAATGGCGGCGCTCTACCAGCCGAATCTCATCCGCACGCTCTTCATGGAGGATTGCATCGACAACATGGGCGAATTCAACGCAGACGGCGCACGCTACAAAAGCGGCCTCATCGGCATTCTCGGCCTCACGAACACCGTCAATGCTCTCGTCGTCATCCGCCGCGCATACGAAGGCAAGGCGCCGTTCACCATCGCCGAACTGGACCAGGCCCTGAAAGACGATTTCAAAGGCCACGACGCCCTGCTCACGCAGATTCTCGACATGCCTAAGTTCGGCAACGACAACGCCGAAGCGGATTCGCTGGCGAAGCGCGTCATCCACGAAATAGCGGACGCCGTCCACTCGCGTTCTTTCCCGCATCGCACCTACATTCCGTTCATCAACCTCTTCACGACATATGCGTACAAAGGCGCCCACGTCGCCGCATCGGCGGACGGCCGCCACGCAGGCGCCCCCGTCGGCGATTCCTTCGGAGCCGTCCAAGGCACGGACACCTGCGGGCCGACGGCCCTCGTCAATTCCGTCACGGCTCCAAACCAGTCCGAATATCTTGGAACGCCAGTCTTCAACATGCGTCTCAACCGCGACATGGTCGCCACGCCGGAGAACCGCCAACGCACGAAAGCCCTCATAATGGCCTACTTCCATCGCGGCGGCCTGCAGATACAGGTCTCCGTCATGGACGCGGAAACGCTTCGGAAGGCCTATGACAATCCGCAGGACTATCCGAACGTCATGGTGCGAATCGGCGGCTATTCCGAATACTTCAACCGCCTGTCGAAGACGCTCCAGCTGGAAGTCATCAAAAGGACGGAGCATGCACTTTCTTAGAGCTAAAAGCTTAGAACTAAAAGCTTAAAGCAAATTCAGGCGGAAGTCTTCTGCAGCAATTCTTGCTGGCATACAGGGACTAAAGGGACTAAAACGACTAAAGGGACTAAAACGACTAAAGGGACAGGCTGATGGCCTGCGCTTTCGGCTTTCGGCTTTCGGCTTTCGGCTTTCAGCTTTAAGCTCCATGCTTGTATTTTGGTCTATACGATATATATTAATAGAGTATCAACAATAGGCAATGCCGAACGAGTTCTGATCTCTTCTTGAAAGGCGGGTATGCCCCGCTTTTTTTTTCGAATTGACCAGGGCATGGCTTGGCTATTATCAAAATCTTAGACCGTTTTCAGCGAGGAAGCATAAGCCATGAAGAAAAGTGAACTGATGAACAGCCTTGAACAGCTCGAACGCGACCGCGGCATCGACCGCGAGACGCTGCTCGAAGCCATTGAGGAATCCCTGCTCACCGCCGCCCGCAAGGCCGTCTGCGCGAGCCGTGAAGTCAGCGTCAAAGTCAACCGCCAGACCGGTGACATTCAATGCTGGGCCAAGCTCCTTATCGTCGATAAAGTCGATCACTTTGCTCATCTTCAAACGCCTCCTTCAGCACCGCC
>CACYQT010000109.1 GCA_902776645.1 uncultured bacterium
AAGGCCGCCGAGTATTCGCGCCGTTTCAAAGTCTTCCAGAAGCTCCTTCAGGAAAAAGGCGTCCCGACAGGCATTCTCATCCAAGCCACCTGGGGCCATGGATGGGTTCCGGACTCGCCGACGGACTTCCAGAAGATTGTCCGAATAGACGGAGGATCCCAATACACCATGTGCCCGGAGGGGGAACCCTTCCGCGACTACGTCCGCAAAGCCATCATGACCGCGGCCGCCACGCAGCCGGATTTCTTCATGCTGGACGACGACACGCGCTTCATCACAGGCCGATCCGCCTGCTTCTGCCCGCTCCACACGGCGCTTTTCAATGAAAAGACGGGGCGGAATCTGACGTGTGACCAACTGCGCGAAGCCGTCAATTCGTCAAAGGAGGACGCTCTCATCATGGACGGCATCCTGCAGGAGTCCATGGTCAAATACGCCCATCTCATCCGAGACTCCATCGACGCCGTCAATCCGTCC
Organism: uncultured bacterium; assembly: GCA_902776645.1. Taxonomy (GTDB): domain Bacteria; phylum Verrucomicrobiota; class Lentisphaeria; order Oligosphaerales; family Oligosphaeraceae; genus UBA1407. The sequence continues at coordinate 478 of CACYQT010000109.1, forward strand.
ATTCCGTGCAGTTTCTGCCTCTGCTCGCAGGATGTCCGCCACGCCCCGGCCGTCGCGAAAATACTGGCCGGCAATGCAGGAGAAGCCGTCATCCGCATCAACAACGCCCGTTATCTGCAGGATTCCCTGCGCAACATCCCCGCATGGCTTCATTTCACGGCCACGCAGGTCGCCGCCTTCGACGACGATGTCACGCTCATCTGCGAACCCGACACGTTCCCGCAGAACCGCTACTCCACGTCGGCCGCGACCCTCCGCATGCATGTCACGATGTCCGCGCTGGAAGGCTGCAAAGGCGGCAAATACTGGATTACGCGCATGTCGTCCTTCGAGCCGAATTCCGGCAAGGCGTACAGAGAGGCGCTTGCTGGCATATCAGCCCAGCTGGAAGCTATTTACGCCATGAAACCACAATGGCGCGGCATCTGCATCCCCATGCCGGCCAAGCCGGTCTTCAACTATCCGAACAGCCCGGCAGGCGGCGGCTGGCATGAGACGCTCGGCCGCATGGGACTGCCCATCTACTTTTCAAAGAAGCCGGGCAACGCCGTCGCGCTTTCCGCCCCGCAGATCAACGTGTTGTCCGACGACGAAATCAAATCGCTATTCAAACGCAATGTCCTGCTCGACGGCACCGCCGCCATCGCCTTGACCCAACGCGGGCTGGGCGGCCTCTGCGGCTGCACGGCCGAAGCATGGCCGTTTGAGCATGTCACTTACGAACAGGCCGACGGCGAAGAGATCATGCCGTTCAACAACAGCGGCATCGCCTTGCTCAAACCAGCGGACGGAACGACCATTCTGACCAATCTCTACCATCGTTCGTTCATCTTCGATACGAACCAGAAGAAACTCGCCCCCGGCGCCGTCCTTTATCAAAAAGCCGACGGCACATCCGTCATCACCTTCGCGCATGAATGTGGCAAGAATGACGGCCTCCGTTCATTCGGAATGTTCAATGAAACACGCAAACAGCTCTTGGGCAAATGTCTGCAAAAACTGGACGCCATGCCGATCTGGCATCCTGACGACGCGGAAATCCTCCTGAAGGCGGCAGAACTGCCCGACGGCTCGAAAATCGCCGTCGCCCTCAACATCGGGCTCGACATGCTGGATTCGCTGCCATTGGCCGGTCCATGGACTCAGACCGACGCCGTCCAGCGGCTTGCCGCCGACGGCTCCTGGCAATCCATCGATGCGAAACGCCGTCAAGACGGCGCGCTTTTCATCCAGACGCAATTGCCGCCGCTTGGCTTCGTCCTGCTCAAGTTCTGATGTCACGCCGTCAGCGCATGCCTGTCAAGTCCGGCTTGCGCTGTACAGGCAACGAATGCGGCAGACGGATGGCGATGTCTGCTGCAACGCCTGATTATGGATTCTGGGAATAAATGCCCAGAATTTCATCGATCAACCCTTCCAGACGGACCGCAAGTCTTTCCTGCAGACGGGGTTGCTTCTGGCAAAGCCGATGAGTATAACGCAGGCGGTGGATCAGCTTCTCCATCATCCGGGTGGATTTTTCCTGTTCGTCAAGAGTCGCCATGGACGGCTTCTCCTCCGTGAGGAAGCACTGGACACGGCGTTCGATTTCACGCGTGTACTGCGTCGTCTCGCCGGTCTCCCATTTCCGGTATGTCGACCAATGGACGCCGATGAATTCCGCCGCCCCCGAATATGACAATCCGAAGCCCAGCCTCTTTTCGCGCAACGCCTGACGGACCTCCTCCGTGATCGGAACACGATGATGGTTCTCAGCCATTTCCTTTTTCAAGTTCATATCGCCATCCTTTTGCTTGGCCATGATGCCTTTTCCATGTCAAAATAACAACCCCTATTATCACAATATCACTAATATACAACGCCAATCATTATTTTCCCGCCATGAATCTATTATCATGATTATCTATACCAGTAACCGAGAATTTATAATATTCAAATTTTCATGCAAATTTTATTTAAGTATAAACTAAAATTCTCTTAGATATGATTATCATCATCATTCAAAAATAGTAAAATATATATTTTCTCATGATTAAAAAGGAAAAAGAATCATCATTCTCAAATTTTGTTTGAAAAAAAGCAATATATGATAAAGAGTCCGCGCCCTTTTTTTCGCAAAACATGGCACAAAACCTGTCAATGTGCTAAATTATAGTCAATCGAAGAAAAACCATCACCCAAGACAGGAAAACGGATATGATCTACGCACAACAACTAATTCGCGAAGGGGGACCTATCATCTACCTGCAGTTGGTCCTGCTCATCGTCTCCTTCGCGCTCTTTCTGGAGCGCTACCTCTATTACTATCGTTCCCACATAGACACGCATGAGTTCCTGCGGGGCATCTTCAACATCGCGCGAAACAACAAAATCACGGAGGCCGTCGCCATCTGCGACAGCAAGCCTTATCCGGTCTCGGCGGTTGTCCGGGCCGTCATCACGCATTTCGACCAAGGCGAGCCGAAGGCCCGCCATGCGGCGGATGAAGCGTACATGACGGAACTGCCCAAGCTGCGCCGCGGCCTGAAAGTCCTGGCGTGCCTCGGCAACATCGCGCCCGTTCTCGGTCTTCTCGGAACCCTTTTGAGCCTCATGAGCATCTTTGACAAAATCAGCCAGGAAGGGCATTTCGTTCCGACGACTGAACTTGCGGGCGACGTCAAGTCCGCCCTCCTGACAACCGCCCTCGGCCTGATTGTCGCCATGGCCGTCCACTTGTTCAGCTTCGTTCTCGCGCAGAAGATGGAGAACATTGTCGGCGACATGGAGAAAGGCTGCGAGGAGATGATCAATTTCTGCCTTGTCCATGAACGGAACAAGCAGGACAAACAGGACAAACAGGACAAGCCGGAGCCGCCCGCGCGTGACGCGCGCAAGGAAAGAGTCGCAACCGCCGAGAGGCCCGCGAGACCGCCAAGACCAACGGACGTGGAGAGCCTATGATACGCTGGAGAACAAACATCGAATACGAGGCGGGGCAGTATCCGTGGATCGCCCTGCTGGACGTCTTCTTCATCCTGCTGGTCTTCTTCCTCATCAGCAACAGTGTTGTCTTCTGGCCGGGAACCAAGCTGGAAACGGCTCTCAGCCTGCCGACGGCCTCCTCCGCCAAGCTGCAGGAGGCGGACAAGCTGATCGTGACCATCACACGGTCGGGGCAGATCTTCTTCAATGAAAAGGAGTTGGACTGGCATGGTCTGGAGCAGGAACTGGACGGCCGTGTATTGGAATCCGTGAAGGCCTTCTCCAACCGCCATCATCTGGAGGATGATCCGGACGCGCCGACGCGCAAGCCGGCCATCGTCCTGCGCGCGGACAAGGATATCACCTACGAAACCATCACCAAAATCATCACGCTCGCCCGTTCCAAGAATCTGGGCATTTTTCTCGTCACGGACATTGAGAAAAAGCAAGGCGTGCCGGAAGTCAACCTTCTGGAAGAGCCATGACCCAGCATGAATGAAGCGACACCACATAAGCCGTCATCCAGGCTCATACAACCGAAGCGGGAAACCAACGCCATATACGGCCTCCGGCTGTTCGCGGCGTTGATCGTCACGGCGGCGATCCATGTTCCCTTCGCCTTCATGAACGGCAATCCGCCGCCTCCGCCGCCGGAGCTCGATTTCGGCGAGACGACGCAGGCCATTAGCCTGCCGCCGCCGGACGAAGACCAGCCGGAGGCGATCCAGGCCATCTACAACTGGACGGAAATCAACGATCCCACGTTGTTGATCCTGCCGAACCACCGGTTGGGATTCGGTCATTTCGTGCCGAAAACGGAACCAATTGAGAAACAATCCGTCCCCCCCATCGAAGAGGCGCGGAACAATATCGCCCCTCCGCCTGTCTTATCCGTGCCGCTTGACATCGACGTCTCCACCTTGGCGCAACTGATCTCGGACAACTGGAACGACAAGACGGAGATTTCGCTGCCGTTGGCGCAACCGATCTCCCCCGCGCACGGCGTGTTCTGGCATTCCGAAAACGGACGCCTTCTCCTCACGCCGCCGGAAAACGACGCGCAACGGCAGGCTTTGGCCTTGAGCCATGGCGTGCCGACGCAGACCACGGCCATCGAAATCGCGCCCAGCCCGTTGCTTCCGATGCCGCGTGTGATCGTCCGTCGCTCCTGCGGCAACGCGGAACTGGACATGCTCGCATTGGACGCCGTCAGGCTGACGCTTGCAAAGGCAGGGCCGTTGCCGCTGACGCCGGGGGCCAGCCCGGAAAAACCGCTCGTTCTCATCATCGACTGGCGTCTTTAAAATCATACCTTAATATATAAGCGATTCGACATCATGGCAGACTGGCTTCTTGGTTACACGATTCTGATTTTGGCGATTGCCTTCGGAGGATACGCCCTCAACATCCTTCGAGAGAAGAAAATCGCATGGCCACTCTCGCGGCCGCGTCTGGCGAGATGCCCCAAATGCCGTCATGTCTATATGATCGAGAGATTCACGCTTAATCCGCATTGCCCGAACTGCAATGCCCGCACGACCAATTTCATAACACAGAACTGACGACCATGAGAATCATCGGCGGATACGCACGCGGCATACGACTAAGCGCTCCGGACGGATTGTCGCTCCGTCCCACGGAGGACCGAGTAAAGGAGACGGTCTTCTCCATGCTTGGCGACATTTCCGGCATGACGGTGGCGGATTTGTTTTCCGGAACGGGCGCCATGGGGCTGGAAGCGCTCAGCCGCGGGGCGGCATGCGTCAAATCCATTGAACTCAATCCGTTGCATGCGGATTTCATCCAGCGGAACTACGATGCAGTCGCCAAATCCATGGGCGAAAATCTGTCCAAAGGAGCATTCGAACTCATCCGCGGCGACGTCTCGCAGTTCGCAAGCCTGCTTTCCTCCGTCGCAGGAAAAATCGACTTGATTCTGGCGGATCCGCCCTACCATCAGCCGGACGGCGTCTTCGGCGGCGCGGAGCTCGTCGCAAGCCCCGCCTGGCCGCGATTGGCGGCGGAAGGCTGCATTCTCGCCCTCGAACATGCGGCGCGAATGCCTTTCGACTGGTTCCCGAAATCCTGCTGGAAACTCATCCAAACCAAGATCTTCGGCAAACGCGCCGTCAGTTTCGCAAAACTCGTGTCACCTCCATAGCCAGACGTTTTTCCATTATGCTCAAAGCGCAGTCACTCACCAAATCCTTTGGCTCAAGGCTCGCCGTCAACGACATTTCCTTTGACGTCAAGCCGGGGGAGGTTCTGGGCTTTCTCGGCCCGAACGGCGCGGGAAAATCCACGACCATGCGGATGATGACAGGCTTCATCGCGCCGACATCCGGCCATGCCTTCATCGACGATCTGGACGTCTCGCTTCATCCTGTCGAAGCACGCCGCCGCTTCGGATATCTGCCGGAGAACGCCCCGCTCTACCAGGAGATGACCGTCGAAGACTTCCTGTCCTTCTGCGCGGAGACGCGCGGCTTGGGGAAAACGGAACGCAAACAAGCCGTTGACAACGCGTTGGATCGTTGCCAGCTGCAATCCGTCAGACGGCAGGTCATCGGAACCCTCTCCAAAGGATATTCCCACCGCGCCTGTTTTGCGCAGGCCCTCGTCCATGATCCGCCCGCCCTCCTGCTGGATGAACCGACGGACGGGCTCGATCCCAATCAAAAATATGAAATGCGCCGCATGATCAAGGAGATGGGACGCGAAAAGGCCATTCTCATCTCCACCCATCTGCTTGACGAAGTCGAAGACATCTGCACACGAGTCGTCATCATCGACAAAGGACGGCTTGTCATGGACAAGCCAATCGCGGATGTAAAAGGCCATCTGTTCGAAATCTTCAGAAAACTGACCGCCGCCACGGCGTGACCGCACGATACACTTCATGAACACCGTCCTCTCCATCGCCAAACGGGAAATACGCGGATATATCTGCACGCCAATCGCCTACGTATTTCTCGTCACGTTTCTCGCCATGACGACCGTCGCCACCTTCCTGGTCGGCGACTTCTTCGCGTTCAACGAAGCGTCGTTGCGGACATTGTTTTTCTGGCTGCCATGGCTGTTTCTGCTGTTCGTTCCCGCCGCCGGCATGCGCCTATGGGCGGAAGAGCGCCGTCAGGGAACCGTGGAAATACTTCTCACCATGCCGCTTACGCCATGTCAGGCCGTTCTCGGCAAGTTTCTTGCAGGATGGTTCTTTCTGGGCGTGGGGCTGTTGTTGACCTTCCCGCTTCCGCTGACGGTCGCATGGCTCGGCTCGCCAGACTGGGGGGCGATGATGACCGGTTATCTCGGCGGTTTTCTTTTGGCCGGTGCCTTTCTGGCGATCTGCTCGCTCACATCCGCCTGCACGAAAAACCAAGTCATCAGCTTCATCTTCTCCGTGGCAGTCTGCCTTCTGTTTGTGCTAGGCGGCCATGGTCCCACCTCCCTTTTCCTCTCCAAATGGGGCCTAAGCGCGGAGTGGGCCGCATGGGTGGCGAAATTCAGCGTCATGCCGCATCTGGAGAATTTCCAACGCGGCATTCTTGATCTGCAGGACATTCTGTATTTCTTGTCGATCATCGTCATCGCCCTGCGCCTCAACCAAGCCGTCATCGAACTGCAACGCGGACGCACAAATAACGAAACCGCAGGCCGTTTCGGCAATCTGCTCGCCCATCCGCTGTCACAGTCCGCGCTGCTTTGCATATCCGTCCTTTCCTTGAACAGCATCTGTTCGAATTTCAATCTGACGATGGACTTCACGGCGGACAGATTATTTACGCTATCTTCCGCCACACGCCAGATTCTGAAGGATTTGGATCGTCCCGTAACGGTCGATTTCTACCGCACGCCCGAACAGCCCGGCCTACCGGCCGCCTTCAAATCGCATATCCGCCGAATCGACGATCTGCTGACGGAATATGAGCGCCGTTCGAACGGCATGCTGTCCGTCAACCGCATCATTCCGGAAGCGGATTCGCCGCAGGAGGAAGCCGCCGTCGAAGCGGGAATCCTGCCGCAAAACGCAACGCCGACCATTCTGGAAAGCCGCCTGTACATCGGCGCAAGTTTCTCGCAGGAAGCTCGTAAAAGCATCGTCATCCCCTATCTGGATCCCAAACGAGCCACGTTTCTGGAATATGATCTGACAGCCGCCATCGCCAAGCTGACGCCGCGGCGGCGCGCGTCCATCGCCATCATCAGCCCCATGAAGATTCTCGGCGGCGTCGATATCGCCACGCAACGCGCCACGCAGCCGTGGGCGCTAGTTGAAGAACTGAAGAACAACAACTTCAATCTGACACCGTTGCCGATGAGCTGCGACAAGATACCGGAAGACGTGGATGTGTTGCTTCTTGCACAGCCTGAACAACTTCCGGAGAACACGTTGAAAGCCATAGACACCTTCATCCAGAATGGAAAGCCGCTCGCTGCCTTCCTTGATCCGGCCTGCTGGACGCAGATGAACAGCCGCCACGCCAATCTGAAATACGCCCCGTGCATTTCCTCCTCCATCAAACCGTTGACGGATGCGTGGGGAATCCAGTTCACAGACGACAAAGTGCTGGTGGACACTGAATTAGCCACAATTCTCCTGAACAGCAAGGGCGCCACCGTCCGCCATCTGGACTGGCTCACCCTCACGCAGAAGCAGTTCACGGGAGACAGGACGACGGCCGCCCTCTCCTCCCTCGAATTCTTCAAAGCTGGCGTATTCTCCGAAACATTATCGCTAGGCCTTACCGTTACACCGCTTATCAATTCAAGCACACAATCGCAGCCGCTTCTTTCCTCCATGACCTTCCGCTCCGCGCAGGACATTCTGGCCGATTTCACGCCGCAGAACAAAAACTTTCCGCTGGCCATCCGACTGGAAGGTGTCTTTCCGTCCCCCTACGGGCAGGCCGCGAATCCGCCGCGGAAATCCACGGCGATTCTCGTCGGCGACGCGGATTTCCTCCACGACGCCATGTCCGTCCAACGCGGCAACCACAACATGCAGTTCCTTCTCAACATTCTGGACAGCCTCGGCGGCGGCGACAGCCTGTCCGGAATCCGCAACCGCGCCAATATCCAACGTCCGCTCAGCAAGTTGCAGAACATGGAGGAGGCTGGGCAACAGCAATACCAGGAACGTCTGGAGGCGTTTGAAAAGGAATATCGCGAAGCACGGGCACGCCTGATGAACATGGAGAAGGCACGCCAGCAGAGCGGCTCGACGCTGCTGACAGCCGCGCAACGGACGGAATTCGTCAAACTGAAACGGCAGATCGCGGATTCCAACCGCCAATTGCGCAATCTCCGCGCCCATGTCCGCAAGAGCATTGAATCCTTCCAATTCCGCATCATTCTGGCCAACTTGCTCATCGTGCCCTGCGCATTGGTGATATGCGGCTGCATCTGGGGCTGGAGAAGACGTTGAAGGAGAACACCATGTCCATGAAATCAGCCTATAGATCATTATATATCGCCATCGCCTTGCTGGCGGCGGCCATTGTTCTACACGTCGCCATGGCGCCCAGACATGCCGCGAAGGAAACGCATGAAGACGTCCAGCTGCTGGCTCCGGACTTCAACGCGGAAACACTCGGCAGCGTCGTCGTGCGGAACGCGCACGGCGTGACAACCGTCTATCGCTCCCCTGAAGGATGGCGCATCAAGGAGAAAAACGACTTCTTCGCCCATCGAGAAGACATCGACACGCTGGTCTTCGCGCTCTGTTCGGAAAACGCTCGCACGACGTCGCTTTCCGAATCGTTGCGGCAGGAAGCGGGCTTCCCTCCGCAGGAGGATGGAGCGACGCTTGAACTCTGCGATCTCGATGGCAACGCTCTGGCCGTCTATCAGCTGGGCAGACTGCTTGAAAATCACGACAACACGCCGCAAAAGCGCTATATCCTCCTGCCGGACCAGCGAACCGCCACGTCGCAGTATCTCTTCCCCTTCGCGGACAGACGGGCCGCCGAATGGCTGGAGAAAAGTATCCCTGAACTGCTCGCTCCGGCCGCCGTCGCGATGGTGAAAAACGGCGTTCCGGCATGGCAGATCGTCTTCCGCCACAACCGCTACCAGCTGAAGACGCCATTGCCGGAAGACCAGACGGTCAGCCCCACGGCCGTCGAACAGGTCATCAAAACACTGCAGGAGATTTCCATCATCGACGTGCTGCCAGAAAAAATCACGTTGGAGCAAAGCGGGCAGGCAAAGCCCGTCATTCTGGTCGTCACACGGAAGGACGGCCTCATCATGTTCCTTTCCTTCGGCAAGACGCCGCAAGGCCTCATGACGCTTCAGATGACGGCCGAAACATCGCAGCAATCACAGCAGAAATATGCGGATGCCACTGACACGGATGAATCCGACGAAGCCGCCGCCATCCGTCGGCAAGCCCTCGAAAAGGCCGCCGCCGATTTCAACAAACGCTATGTCAAATGGACGTTCCTGCTCAAGCCTTTTTCCACTGAAGTCCTTTTCCCCGAACTGCTTAAGTTGACTGAACAGCTTTAGTCCCCTAGTCGCTTTCATCCCTTTTCTTTTTTCTTCCCATGACAAAACATCTTCTTTTCCTTCTGTCCGTGGCGCCGTTCGTGCAAGCCGCCCCCGCGCTTCTGCAACCGTTTGAAAGCTATTCATTTGGCAAACTGGAGGAAGGCGCCTTCCTCTATGCGGACCGCAATTACCAGATGTACAAGCCCCCGGAAGCCATCCGCGGCATGGATTTCCTCTGCGCAGAAATTGACGGGCAGGTCCCCGTGAAAGTGCTTCGCGAAGGCTTGCTGACCGTCCTGACGCCATACGAGGGTTCACCATATTCACAAGCACCTTTGTTAAAGGAACTTGGATTCACGCTTCGTGAAGATGTCCCGCCGTTCCAGCCGCACAGCTCCAACGCCTGCGACGTTACCCGCGTCTGGCAGAAAAACGTCAAGGCAGGCGAAAGCTTCACGTTAAAAAAATGGGCCATCATCGCCGGATTCGACCTGTCGAACCAATCATGGAGGCTGTCGGAAAATGTCCAACATGTCATCGATACGCTAAAAGGCACTCCCTACGCGAATTACGCCCATGACATCGCCATCAACCGTCCGGACTATCTCGTGTTCATCCCGAAACAGCCGATGGACATCGCCAAACGGGACATCT
>CACYQT010000110.1 GCA_902776645.1 uncultured bacterium
TCGGCGGAGATGGTCAGGTCACCATGGGTGAGACCGCCATCATGAAAAACGGCGCGAAGAAAGTCAAGAAAATCTACAGAAATTCAATCATTACAGGATTCGCGGGATCCGTGGCGGATGCTTTTTCGCTGACAGAGAAATTCGAAAGCAAGCTGGATGAGCACGGCGGCAACCTGAAACGTGCCGCAGTAGCGCTGGCTCAGCTTTGGCGTTCCGACAAGGAAGTAGGAGAATTGAAACGAACTGGCAAGTTTGGCCTTGGTTTTAAGAGCGTCTATCAATTGACAGATGAACCGCTTGTATCTAGTGCGCATCTCCGCTTTCGAATCAAAGGAACATTGTTTCCAATGTATGCTACACCAGAAGAGAGAAAGCTTTTGGAACAATTGTCAGCTGAATTGAAAAATGACGCTGAATTGCCAGTTCCTCTTCCGCCTGAGACGTTGATTCATTTGCCTATACGTAAAGGAATAGACGTTTATGGATATGGAGAAAAGTGCATGACAGATGGTCTAACCATGCGGTTGGATTCCTTTTTTGATTCTGCTGATTTACTTGTTATATTCTCAAATGCCATTCGACAACTGGACATTATTGACAAGAGTCGCCATTATACTTTTATTGCACAGAAAAAGAAGACATTCAATGGTTTTGACATTATCAATACAAGCCCAGGACACGACTTCGGAGTCATTCATCTTCAGAAATCTGGAATAGATATTGCGCTCGGTTATGATATTAATAAAAGAAAGTTTATGCGGTTGGATGAAAAAATCGCTACTGTCTGGATTACCGAACCTACAAAAGAGCATAACGATCTTGGTTTTGCTGTCAACGGAAATTTTGCTGTTGATATTGGACGTAACAATTTGATGATGACTAATAAACATAATGAAGATATGGCAAATGAAGCTGGGCATGAATTGTACCGTTTCTTAAAGGAACACTACGATGGCTTCAGTGAGGATTTGCTATCTTCTTTGTGGGAATGTTTCACTGGTGGGAAGAATAGCGGACAGTGGCGTGTGAGATCAAAAGTGGGTGTTGGAACCTATTTACCAAATATATTCTGGGGAACGAGGGAGAATTTACATGGTTACGGGAAATTCTTAATGGAATTCCCAGCGGTTCCGACATATCTTAATAATGGACTCCCCAAATTCATGAAATTGGGAAATTGCAAGTATTCTTGTGAAGAACGGTTGACAGAGCCTTGCAATTGGAAACTTTTTAAGCCATTTTCCTCAAAACAGTTAGAACATGTAATCAGTCGTCGAACGGTTGAAGTGCTAGAGAATATCCTGTATATCCATTGTGAAGAAATCACTGGATTTCAAATCTTGAAGACTTGGTTTGAAAAACAATCCATACTATCACCTGAACTTCTGAATGGGAAACAATGGCATGATATTATTGACTATTGCAAATCAGATGAACGATTACTTGCTTCAATTGTTTCAAATCATCATTTTTATAGTCAAAGGAATACTTCAGTTTTAGCACGTGACTTGATTTCACATAAGTCATCTCATAGTGAAGAAATTGATATGCTTTTGGACTTCGCAGACGATACCTCCATCTTGTCCGATGAATATGATGACGAAGCACATATGCTCTTTGAACTTGCTGAATGTTTGCATGAAAACAGAATTTCCGTTTTGAAAATAGTAGAATGGGTGAAAAATGCTGAAAGTGATGAAGCTATCAATGCTGTATGTCGTTATTTGGTGAAAGGAAAGCAAAGTTATGAACTTGCCCAGATTCTTGAGCCGGAGAAAGACTTACCTGTAGAAATCATTGATGCTGTCAAACACCGGCTTGGGGTGTTTGCAAAAAATGTCAGTGTAGATTCAGATGAAGATACATCTTCGTCTAATGATAGTTCTGAACATTTTCAGAAGCTTCAAAATATAGGAATCATAACCAATGAGGCAGATGCTCCTGATGAGGGGCCAGAAAAGGCAAAGTCTATGACTCCCAAAGATTTGGAGTGGCTTATTAAAAATTGGCCACTCTATAAATCTACAATTCTCCAAAAATACAATAAAGATGTATACGATCGGGATTCCGAATACCTGTTAAAACTTCCAGTCCAAATGGAAGATGACGATTTGGAATCACGTCAGAAGTGGATGGAATTCTTTATCCTAGCCATGAGTCGGAAGATCGGTCGTCAGAAAGATGTGCAACATCGTGGCTTTGTCCAGAAATGTCGCCAGCTTGGATGGATGGAAGTGTTCGCGGCTCCAGATGAACCGATAGAAAAAAAATCAGAGAAATGGATCCGGCTGCTGGACAACGCGTTCAACAAATACAATGGAGCGCCAGAAGAGTATAGTCATTGGATGCAACTTTATCCATGGATTTATCAGATTAATAAATTTCTTATGAAATATATTAGCCTATTGGATAGATTTAACCGTGATGGATTTGTTCCAAAAAAGGCAGAGGATATATTCCAGCCATCCAGCAGTTCATATTGGGATGGGGCTAATATGAACGTACCGCCTTTGCGTTATGCTCTCGGTCATATTGGCCCACATTGGCTTCTGCGTGAACTAATCCGTTCTGGCACGATTACGAATAAGGCATTGCATCGCTTCTGCTACGTTCCTTGCACTCAAGTAAAACGATTGTTTGGTAAAGAAATGGATGGTATGAAGAGTGAGGAAATTTTTGAAAAAGTAAATGGAAATACATTTGACTTGAGCTTCGATATCGCATTCAAAGCTCTCGATAGGAAGTGATGATAAAAATGTCAGCGCAATTTACCATTAATTCAAAAGTACGCCATACACATTTGGGAACTGGTATTGTATTGGCAGTCTTGCCAGATGATGCAGGCGTTGTTGTACGTTTTGGCAATGAGATTGAGAACTGCCCAGCATCATCGCTAACGATAATTCTCAATCCATTTGATGAAATTGAGCAAGGAAAAAGTTCGCCTTCATTAAAAACAGTCACGCATTTTCAGGCTTTGGCAATTAAATCTGCAAATGACAAATGGGGTGTCTTTAATTGTTCAAAAATTGATTTATTGCCACATCAACTTTGGGTTTGTCGAGAGGCTAGAAAGAGGAAACCTTGTCGATTGATGGTGGCTGATGACGTGGGGTTGGGAAAGACAATTGAGGCTGGCATCATTTTGTCCTCATATTTGGCGGATAATCCACACTGCCGTATTTTGATATTAACTCCTGCTGCATTAATATATCAATGGTGTGAACGACTGAAAGATATGTTTGACAAGGCCTTTGATGTATATGTCAGTGATGCAGATACGCAAAGAAATGACTATTGGGGGACGCGTGAACGTGTCATCGCATCCTATAATACATTGTCTTTGGATCATAAGGGCCGTATCAAGCGATTGCTTGATGCGGACCCTTGGGATCTTGTTATAGTTGATGAAGCCCATCATTTAAATAATTCGGAATATCAAGGAAAGACGCTTGGGTATGAATTGATTGAAACTATGCAGAAAAAAGGTCGTATCAGAGATATGATTTTCTTCTCTGGGACTCCTCATAGGGGAAAAGATTTCGATTTTCTCTCGCTCATGCATCTTCTTGCACCAGTGTTCAATCCCAAGATTCCGCAAATTGCTCAATTGGATTTGTTGCAGAATTACATGATCCGAAATAATAAATACACAATTACGGATCTACATGGGAAACGTTTGTTTCAGCAGCCGATCGTGACTTCCAGTACTTATACTTATTCTCCTGAAGAGGCAAATTTTTATGAACATTTGACAAATTTCATTAGTGCGGGCTATCTTTATGCCGATCGCCAGACATTGAATATAAGCCGTTCAGTAATGCTTGTTTTGATTTGCATGCAGAAACTAGCTTCCAGTTCAGTAGCAGCAATTAGGCATGCCATTTTCAACCGTCTTGGAATGCAACAACATAATATAGAATTGGCAGAACAAGCAAAAAAAGAATATGAAGACTACATGACAGGTAATCAATGTTCGTTAAATGATGATGAAATAGCCAGGCTTGATACACAAATGGTTGAGACTACCAATGAAATCCAGTTGATTGAAAATGAGACGCCAGTATTGAAAGAATTACTAACTCTAGCTGAAAAAGTAACTTCTGAAACCAAGATAAATACAATCTTACAGGATATTAGGGAACATTTCAGTGGCTTGCAGATTCTTTTCTTCACTGAATATAAAGCTACACAGCGGCTTCTTCTAGAATCGCTTATGGATGAATATGGCCCAAGCTCAGTAACATTTATTAATGGAGATAATGAATTAGATGATGTGAAATTCCCAAATGGAACTGTCAAGTGTATTAGGTCTGAACGTAAACAGGCGGCAATGGACTTCAATAATGGAAAAATGCAGTTCCTTATAGCGACAGAAGCCGCTGGTGAAGGTATTGATCTTCAGGAAAACTGCCATGTCCTTTTCCATGTTGATCTTCCATGGAACCCAATGAGACTGCATCAGCGTGTTGGGCGCCTGAATCGCTATGGACAAAAAAAGCAGGTTATTGTGCATAGTTTTAGAAACCCAGATACAGTCGAATCTAGAATATGGGATAAATTGAATCACAAAATTGCTGCAATTAATCAGGCTTTTGGTGCCGTTATGGAGGAGCGGGAGGACATGTTTATGCTTGTTTTGGGCATGACGCCACCTAAATTGTTCAATAAACTCTTTGGGGAGGCCGCATACCAAGCTAGTAAAGACACTTTAAATACTTGGTTTGATAAAGAATCAGCACAATTTGGTCAAAAAGATGTCATTGAAGCTGTAAAGGAGATTGTTGGTAATACTTCACGTTTTGATTACCAACAGACTTCTAAAATTCTTCCTCAAGTTGATTTGAAAGATTTATATAGATTTTTTCAGAATATTTTAGAGCTAAATGATCATAAGCGACTCATGAGCAAAGAGGGCATTTACCGATTTAATACACCGGATAAGTGGTTAGAAGATTTCCGGGTTGAAAGCCGTTATGACAATGTAGTTTTCACACGTAATGCGAAAAGAGACCAACATGTAATCGGAATTGGTAGTGCTGTCTTCAATCAAGGTCTGAAACAAGCTCTTGAACTCAATGTCCAAACAGCTTTTATTCTTAATCTTCCGAATCCGTTGATTATCTATTCTGCAAGGGAACAACATACAGATAGTAGAGGTGAGAAGCTTTTGGCATATTATGGATGTGAGGTAGATGAGAGTGGAATAATACAAAATGTATTAGCCGATTGGCAATTATTGCAATATCTCAACAACATCCCAGTGTCTGCATTAACAATGCAAACAATTGATCTGACTTATCAAGTAAATTTGGACAAAATTAAAACTTCAGAAGAAATGATAAAAGCGAAAATCATTGAGTTGTTGTCACAAGAAATTTATCGTCCAGAAAATCCATCTCTTAATTTAGAGGGAATTTTGTTTCCTCTGAAAATTGATAAATAATAAAAAAAGTATTTCTTAAATGTAGTAAAAAACCTCAGGCAAAGAAAGATCTGAATGCTGTTTTTGCCATAAATCCAAGCTACGCAAATGTTAATCAATTGCTTGGACAATTGTAGGACGAATGTTCTACACAAGGCCAGCGGATGTAATGGCTGATTTATCAGTGTGATGTGTTCATCTTCGAACTGAGGATGAACACATCGTAAATCAAGTCATCAGCCTTTGGGATGGCTCTTCTTGCATTGCTCATTCCAGGCGATTTCGGCGTCACGCTCAACTTGATACCATCCAATCAGAGAACTGCCTTTGCAGGATACGTCATCGCAAGATACAGTATTGCCCTTATGAGAAGACCAACCAATGCTGGGGTGCTTGCCGCAATATGGGCATGGAGATAGGCCAGGCCAGATATTATTTTTGATTTCGTTCATTTTCACTTCCAGATCAACGGGAATCAGCCGCTCGTTAAAGGACTTGTCTTTATAGTTACCAGAGTAATCCACATCCCAGCAGAGAAGAAGCGGCATTTGTGTTGACGAGCAGTTTATCTGATAGACGTAATCTAGAATTTCGTTCTCACCATATGTCTCCAGACCGTAGCGGTTGTCAAACAAAAGAGCGTAGAGCACTTCAGCCGGAGACATTCCAACCTTTTGCCTTTTGCAGAAATCGTAAAGGTACTCGCCAAGACCTCCGACATATCCGTCACGTGCGCAGTACAGACGAAGAGAACCGCCGTCTTCTCCTTTTAAATCAAGAATTGCTCGTGTGCTCATGTTTTTTTCCTTTTTGTCTTTGGGTGTCTATCTTGCATGAATCAACTATTCTTGCCATACACTAGTAAGATATATCATATCAATGTATAATTATAATAGTTATATGTCAAGCTATTCATATATTAAAATATTTGTTAGAGTCAAATGTATATTCTTTCTAAATAATTAATATTTATCTATTTAA
The DNA here is from genome assembly GCA_902776645.1 of uncultured bacterium. Taxonomy (GTDB): domain Bacteria; phylum Verrucomicrobiota; class Lentisphaeria; order Oligosphaerales; family Oligosphaeraceae; genus UBA1407. Next base: position 6,407 of record CACYQT010000110.1, read on the forward strand.
AATAAAAGGTCAAGAGTGTTGTTTTCCTAATGTGAGTGAATCCATGAAGCTATTTTATGACAGGAGGGACATGTCAGCAGTTTCATTGGTTTAATGGAAAATGCATCTCAAGCAATTTGCAAAAGCCTATACCATATATAAGGTGTTGGGAAAAGAGGAAAGAAGATGGGGCGCTCTTACGCTAAAGACGGTTGGTCAAGCCACCTTTGGCTGAATTTCGCTTGTGGCTATCTTATGAACATAGCTATATTTGAGGCTGCGGGGTGTCGAAAGCAATGACGTCACTGGCCTTCTTAATGAAACGTTGCGGAAAATCTATGAGAGCAAAATTCTGTTGGCTGTTGTTGGCGGCGAGTGTGTTGCCATTGTCGGGAATGAGATTGGATGTTCGCGATTTTGGCGCGAAGGGCGACGGCATGTCGGATGAAGCTGTCATAAATACAACTTACAAAGTCTCAATCTGAAAAATTGGATTGACTTGAAAAAACGAAATGTTGAAATACATTCCATGCAATGCGTTTATAGATTGGGATTCAGGATACTGATGTGGAGATGAACATGTGTCAGCTTGACAGACTACAGCAATTGAAAGGCGAAATCCGTCGAATCGCTTTTAAGAACAATGCAGGAAAAATCTATGTGTTCGGTTCTTGTGCACGTAAAGAGGAGACGCCGGACAGTGACATTGATTTTATTGCCGAGTTCAAGGAGCATGCCACACTTTTCGACCATGCAGGACTTGAATTGGACTTGTCTGATTTGCTTGGTTGCGCAGTAGATGTGGTTTCATTGCGCCGTCTGCTGAAGGATGATGAATTCAGTAAAACTGTTCGCAAGGAGATGCTGGAATTATGCTGACCGATCTTCAACGAAATATCTTGCATCAGAGGAAAAACAATATGCGGTAAAATTTGCTTTCATCATGCTAGGGGAAGATGCAGCCACGGTTTCCGAAGAGCTCAAACTGAAATATTCGGATATTCCATGGGGCGAAATCAAAGGTATGCGAAACATAGTAGCTCATAATTACATCAAAACCGATGAGATGCTTATCTGGGAAGCTGTGTCCAGAAAAATTGAGCCGCTAAGGCAGCGATTGCTCCAAATCAAAGAAGAACTTCAAAAATCAGAAGAATAATGACAATAAAATTCTGTGTGATGTTGTTGGCGTCGAGTGTGTTGCCTTTGTCGGGAATGAGATTGGATGTTCGCGATTTTGGCGCGAAGGGCGACGGCGTGGCAGATGATTTTGTCGCCATTCAACAAGCTTTGAACAAGGCGGAGGAATATCGTGATGCGGACAAGATGATCTACGCCAACAACTTGGGGAAGATTCCCAGTTGGGGCGTATGGGACGGCGGCAACCCGGAAGTCTTTCTGCCAAAAGGGACGTATCGCATCAGTCGTCCATTGGTCGGCCGGAAGAATGTAACGCTATGCGGTGAAGAGGGAAGCATTATCGAAGGTGCTGATTCGCAGATGCTTCTGCTATATCTGCACAGTGCTTTCCGTTGCACGATCCGCAATCTGACGTTCCGCAAAGGCGGAAGCCACATTTGCTTCTGGACGGCAAACCAAAATACGGCGACGATGCTTTTTGACAATTGTCGCTTCGAACAATCGTCCGATACGGCCATTTTCACGGAGGCATGGGGGAACATCAGCGCAAAAGGACCCGAGACATGGGACAAGCAGAAATACTGTTCGCCATACGAACTGACATGGGAGGACGGTCTGCCGACACTGAAGCGCAGCCATTGGGAGCATCGGGCACCCAATTCCACAATCGTCAATATCCGCAACTGCGAATTCATCGACTGCGCGGCGGCATATCGTGGCTCGACGGACGGGCAGAATTTCCATAATGTCCGTTTCCGTTCATCGTTGCCGCAGACGTTGCCGATATGGGAAGTCACTGGAGAATACTCCTTTACGGATATGGAGACGGTCGCCAACCTGCCAAAAGATTATCCGCATGCGTGGATTGTCTCCACGTCGGGGCAGTTCAGCCTGACGCGCGTCAAGGCTGTTTCGACGACGGAATATGGCGCGCCGCTTCTGTCCATCAATCAGCTGCCGCGCAAAGAGCACGTCTGGAGCGCCGTTTACAATACCATTATAGAGGATTGCACGGCGAATGCCGCCAATTCGCGTGTGAACGCATGGGTGGATGTCAAACGCGTGTTGCCGTCGCATGTGACGGTTCGCCGTTGCCATGAAGCCCGTGGGCGGTCAGTCGAAATGTTTCATTTCCAAGAACCTCCGAAGACGGAGGCGGATTTGCTGGAAAGTTGTTCGGCGGCGTGCAAACTGCCGCCCGTCAATCTTACATACGCCATTTGCATGGATAGCAACGGCGCGGAAATCAAGGCGGAACTGCCAGACATTCTCAAGCCGTTCGTTGTGCCGCAAGTGGATAAACAAGTAACCGCCATGTTTCCGAAGCGGCCTGAAATGAAGCCTTTGCCACATATGTCGGGGCTTCGTCGATTTGACGCGGCGGACTACGGCATCGGCATGAAAGCGATGGCGGATGATACGGATAACTTGCAGAAACTTTTTGATGCAGCGGCAAAGAATGCCATGCCGTTGATTCTGCTGCCGGGCAGGCGGTTTGAAATCACGCGGACGTTGAAATTGCCGTCGAAGGCCGTGATTTATGCGCAAGGGCAGGCTTTTATCGCCGCGAAGGATCAGGCATTCGATCTGCTTGTGGCGCAGGGAGATGTCAATCTCGTATTCAGCGGAATCGGCCTCAGCGGCGGACGTCATCCGCTGGCCGTGGGAGGAAGCGGAAATGTCCTTTTCGACAATGGACGGATTTACGATACGACAGGCGGTTTTCTGCTGAAATATCTAGGCGACAAGCCGTTGCATGTTTCCGTGCAGGCTTCGACGCTGATCACGCCTGTGTTGGCGGAAAATCATGGCGCGGAGTTTGACGTATTAAGCTGCTGGTTTGAGCTTGGACCGATGCTGAATCGCGCTGCTGGCGTGCGCAACTATCAGGGAATCATACAGTTCTGCAATATTCTGGGCGTTCCGGAAATCTTCTCTGAAATGCATGACGTCCGTCCGAACTGGCCAGGCGGACACGATGTCTTCTGGGTGGAGAACCACGATGTCTTCCGTTCGTATCATACGCGTTACGGCGGCGAATGGAGCGGCCTGCCCGTCGTGAGCAACTTTGGCAAAGGCAAAGTGTTCATCGAAGGAAACGCGGCGCACTTCGTCAACAAGGAGTCGCGCATGTGTCTGATTTACAATCACGACGATGAGGCGACGGTGGTCATCCAGCAACTCGCAAGCATGCATCGGTTGTTTGCGGATGAAATGTTCTGCCGCGGCATCCTGCCGAAGAATCTCCACGTCTGCGGGTATCTGGGAGATGGCTTGCCGAAATAAAAAACTCAGCGGAAAGTGGCCAAAAAAGACTTTCCGCTGAGTTTTTAGTGATCTAAAATGCTGGAAATCTAGGAGGCTAGAAGGTTAGTGGGTTACATGGCAAGGATCTTGTCCATGGCTTTGGATGTGCGGTCGAGAAGCGTCGGATCCGGCGGCATCATTTCGGCGGTGATGGTCTTGTCGTAGCCGATGCGATGGAGGGCGGCCATCGTGTCGTTCCACGGGATGTCGCCGTCGAGCAGGTCGCAGAAACCGTCGAGCGTGCCGACGGAGAGCTTGAAATCTTTGATATGGATGCGGTCGATCCGCTTGCCGAGGATTTCGATCCAGTGAGGCGGCCACTGCTGGTGGTTGAGGACGTTGCCGACATCGAAATAGGCGCCGACGGCGGGATTGTTGATGCTGTCGATGAACGCGGCGAATTCGACGGGGGAGTACATGAAGCCGTTCCAGACGTTTTCGACGGCGAGTTTGACGCCGAGATCTTTGGCGGTCTGGCCGAGTTCCGTCACGGCGTTGCGGGCCCATTCCATGGCTTTTTCATAGGGGACGGGCTTGAAGGACGGTTCCCACGGGATGACGATGGCGCCCGGAACGAACAGGAGGGATTTGCAGCCGAGCCACGCGACGCGCTGCAAGGCGCCTTTGTGGAGTTCGATGGCCTGTTTGCGGACGGAGGCGTCCAGACTCGTGGGGCAGCATCCCCAGCTCATGCCGGAAGCGACGGATTCCAGTTTGATGCCGGCCTTTTCGGCGGCGGCCTTGTAAGCCTTGCAGTCGGCTTCGGACGTTTCGGGAGTCAGCGGGCCGGACGTGCCGACGCAGAGTTCAAGTGCCTGGAAATTGGCGTTTTTTGCCTGTTGGATGGCGTCCTGCGCGGAGCAGGAGCCGTCGCCGCCTTGGACGGACCAGTAGCTGATGGCTTTGATCATGGTTGTTTTCCTTGAATAATGGTGTGTAGATTCTTCATGCCATTGGATGAAAATACCGAAACATGTATTAAGTTAGATGAAAAAGCAGTGTTGTCAAGTGAAAAATAAAAAAGCGCCAAATGCGTTTTAGGTGATAAACAACGTTCAACAGGAAAGCGAAGGGTATGGAAATTTTTGAAAAATTGAGTCCGTTCATGCTGCGGGCCGGCATCATAGAGGTCGGCCGCGACCGTTTGAAGCAGGTGGCCCACAAACTGGCGTTTCTGCTGGTGACGGAGGAGTTGTCGTTCAACAGCCTGCAGGAGCTGCTCACGTCGTTTGATTGTCCTATCTACCGTTGCCTGACGGCGTTGGATGTGGAGAAATACTTCAATTACCGCGGGACGAAGGTGCTGGGCTTCCGTCGATGCGATTTGAGCGTGCAGCTGGTGAAGGCGCTGAAAGGGTATGAAATCAAGCGTGGCGAGAGGATTCCGTCCCATCCGCGGGTGGCGATTCTGGGGGCGAGCGGAATAGGTCGGCACCATGCGAACTGGTGGCGGCTGGAAGGCGCGCAGGTGGCGGCGTTTCTCGGAAGCAATGCGGAAAGCATTGCGAAGACGACGGATACGCTGAAGTCTATGTTCGCCTTCGAAGGGCGCGGCTACACGGATTTGAATGAACTGTTGGCGACGGAGAAGCCGGATGTCGTGGATGTCTGCCTGCCGCCGAAGATGCATTACGCCGCTGTGAAGACGGCGTTGGAGGCGGGCTGCCATGTGCTTTGCGAAAAGCCGTTCGTCTATGACGACGATTTGACGCCGGACGACATGTTGGCGCAGGCCCGCGAACTGACATTGCTTGCCGAAGAGAAGAAACTTTCATTGGGCGTCTGCACGCAGTATGTCATGGCGGCGGAGGAAATCCGTCGCCTGTGGTTGGAAAAGCATGCGGGAGAAAAGATTGCGTCCTTCGAAGGTTGCTTGATTTCGCCGACGCGGAACCGCCCCCCGAACGCGAAATGGACATGGATCGACCTTGCGCCGCACATGCTCGGCGTGACGCAAGTCCTGTCCGCCTGCGGCGAAATCGACTGGGCCAACGTGAAGACGACGTTCGAAGGCCATCTGGCGGAGGCGACGTTCCCGTGCAAGTGCCGTGACGGCCGTGTCATAGACTGCAAGATCACGACGTTCCACCGCGACGAGGAGCCGAAGAACGTCCGGCAGATCACGTTGAACGGCGAACTGTACGACATCGGCGGCCATCTGGATGAAAACAAGATCTTCCAGATGGACATCAAGACGGCGGACGGCGTCGTCGAACGGCCGGACATGATGCGGCTGCTGATCCGCAGCTATCTGCATGGCTGCCTGAACGTGCCCGGTCGGATGGCGCGGCAGAATCTGGAATGGATGCTGAAAATCATCGAAATCGCAGAAGGTAAGTAATGGATTTTAAAGCTGTTGAAACGTTCAGACTGTTCTGCGCCGTCATGGCGCTGTGTCTTTGCGGCTGGTGTGCGTCGCCGTTCGGCGTCAATGCCACGTTGACGGCCGCAGGCGAGAAGACATGGAATCTTTCATTGATTTTCAAAGTCCCGCCGGAGCATCATGTGTATGAGGCGGATTTGAAAGTAGAGGCGGATGATCTTGAATTGGAACAGGTTGCGGGTGACAAGGCTGTCGAACTGGACGGCGACATGGTTTTCGCGCAGGACTTCCGGCGGGAATACCGTCTGAAAGGCGACGCGCAGGAGCCGTTGACCGTTTATGTGACGATGGTTGGATGTTCGGATAAGGGGCTTTGCTATCCGCCGGACAAACGTGAACTGAAACTGACGTCGTCAGGAGGCGCGGCCGTGGAGGCCGTGAAGGAGACGACGGCGGAAGTGTCGTCCGACATGAAAGAATTGCTGTCCCATTTCAAGACGGGCGGCGTCACGGAAGGCTACATGCGTTCGAAGTCGTTTCTGGAATGGCTGGAAACGGCTCGCGAAGGCGAGCCGGAAAGCGATGGCAACTTGTTGCAGCGCATTCTCTTGCGCTATGGCTTGTGGCTTGTGGCGTTGTTGCTTTTGCCGTTGGGGGCGATGCTGAATCTGACACCGTGCGTGTTGCCGATGATTCCCATCAATCTGGCGATTCTGGGCGCGGGGGCGAAGGACGGAAAGAAGGGCCGCGGCTTCGGGCTGGGGCTTGGATACGCGTTGGGCATGGCGCTGTCATATGGCCTGCTGGGTGTCATCGTCGTTTTGACGGGCAGCCGTTTCGGGGCGATCAATTCGTCGGCGTGGTTCAATTTCGCCGTTGCGTTGGTGTTTGTGTTTCTTGGACTTGCGATGTTCGATGTCTTTGCGATCGACTTCTCGCGATATCGCGGGCAGGGGGGGATGCAACGTCGTGGCACGATGGTCGGCGCGTTTTTATTGGGCGGTTTGACGGCGGTATTGGCGGGAGCGTGCGTCGCTCCTGTATTGATTTGGGTGTTGGTCATGGCGACGGAGATGTATGCGGACGGAAAGCAGATCGGACTGATACTGCCGTTCCTCCTGGGGGCGGGCATGGGGCTGCCGTGGCCGTTTCTGGGGGCGGGGCTGTCGATGCTTCCGAAGCCCGGAGCATGGATGGAAAAGGTCAAGAAGCTGTTCGGCGTGCTGATCTTTGCGATGGCGATCTACTACGCGCATGTTGGATGGAACTTGTTGAATTGGAAAGATAAAGGAAGTTCGGACAGCGATGGCTGGCGGACGGATGTCGCGCAAGCTCTGGATGATGCGTCGAAGGACGGCCGCCCTGTATTGGTGGATTTCTGGGGGATGTCCTGCAAGAACTGCGTGATGATGGACAAGACGACGATGAAAGACAAAGACGTCACGGCGTGGTTTGAAAAGAACAAGATTGTTTTGCTGAAAGTGCAGGGGGACGACGAAACGGATTCCGATGCGCAGGTCTTGATGAAAAACTTCCAAGTCATCGGTTTCCCGACGTATGTCATGCTGCTGCCAAACCATTGATAATCAACCACGAATGGACACGAATAAACACTAATGAAGAGTCCACAGAATACACTGAATAAACCAAAATGCCTCGCCGCCATTTATAGTGGTTAGTGATTAGTGGTTAGTGGTTAGTGGTTAGTGGTTAGTTATTTGTAGTGCATTTGCTTTCAGCTTTTAGCTTTTGGCTTTTAGCTCCGTGAAAGCGGCATGGCTCCGGCGGCTCGGCGGTTGTCGTCGCTTCGCGAGATGGGAATGAGATCATGCGGATGCTCCTAGTCGTAGTGATAATCGTCGCGAAAAACAAGAGAATGAGCGATAGTCGTACAGATGACTGCGGGCCATAATTAGCTCAAGCCTCCCAATGCCTTTTGATTTTTCCCCGAAGATAATTGATTTTTGAGTTTGGACGTATATTATTAAGGTAATGGATTTTCATTTTTGTTGTAAATAACCAATCACCTTTGTTCATGGAGACAGACAATGCCCGTAAATTATGATGTTGAGAAAATTGGCGCGAACATGAAGATCAAGCTGGCCGTCATGAGCGGCTGGTTCGGCGGATTGAACCACGTGGAAATGGTCGAACAGGTCGCCGCCTATGGATTCCATGCGTTCGAGAATCTTGGCGCGGGAAAATGGGAGGACAAGGAAGCCGTTCGCGCGAAGTGCGAAGAGCTTGGCGTTGAAGTCGGCGCGATCAGTTGCAGCGGTTCCATCAATGGCGATGGCCCCGTGAATCCGGCGTTCCATGACAAGTTCGAATCGGATGTGAAGGAAGCGATCCGCAACGCCAAACTGCTCGGCACGAAGGTCGTTTTGGTGACGGTCGGCGGACTGCGCTATGACATGACGCAGGAGCAGCAGCTTGAGAACGTCGCCATCGCGGGCCGCCGCGTTGCGCCGTTGCTGGAAGACGCTGGCATCACGCTGGTTTATGAAACGCTGAACATCAAAGTCGATCATGCTGGTTACGCTTTGGTGACCTCCAAGCAGGGTTCCGATCTGGTGAAGGCCATCGACAGCCCGAACGTGAAGTTCCTCTTCGACATCTACCATCAGCAGATCACGGAAGGCGACGTCATCCGCAATTTCACGACGTATAAGAACGAAATCGGCCATTTCCATTTCGGTGACAACCCCGGCCGCCGCGAGCCCGGAACTGGCGAACTGAACTACAAGCAGATCTTCAAGGCGATTGACGCCATGGGTTACAAGGGCATCGTTTCCAGCGAATTCAGCAAGTCGAAAGACCTGTCGCTGGAAGGCCTGCTGAAGATTTTGGCGGACTGCGCGACGTGGTAGGCCGCCGCCTTGCGGCGGAGTTGAAAGCTGAAAGCGGAAAGCAAAACCACCGTTTACGCAGAGAAGGGACATAAGCGACATAAACGACTAAAGCGACAGGCGTTATGGCGCTTATGGCTTGTGGATGTTTTTTAGATTTTAGAGGAATATAGGATATGTCCAAAGTTTGTTTTGAAGGCGTTATGGCCGCGTTGCCGACGCCGTTGGAAGACAATGGTGAAATCAAGGTCAAAACCGTCAAGAAACTGATCGACCATCTTCTGGATGAAGGGCTCTACGGTTTCTACGTGACGGGCGCGACTGGCGAAGGCGCCTGTCTGTCCGCCAAAAAGCGCGAAGTGATGGTGAACGCCGCCATCGAGGCGAACGCCGGCCGCGGGAAGATGATCATCCATATCGGTTCCATAGATCCGTATGAAGCGATGGAGCTGACGCGTCAGGCCACGAAGGCCGGAGCCGACGGCGTGTCCGCCGTGCCGCCGAACTACATGTTCGAATACGACGCGGATGAAATCTGCGAATACTACACGCGTCTTGCGGGCGAGACGGATCTGCCGTTGTTGATGTACGCGACGCAGAAGACCGTGGCGCTGGACGTGAACGGCATCATCGAACGGCTGCTGGCCGTGCCGAACATCATCGGCGCGAAGGACACCCGCGCGAACTACTACAAGATGTGGCAGCTGAAGCAGTTGAACGGCGGCGACGTCAATGTCATCAACGGGCCGGACGAAACGCTGATCTGCGGTCTGATGATGGGCGCGGACGGCGGCATCGGCAGCACGTACAACGTGATGCCGCGTTGGTTCTCTGAACTGTATAAAGCGTTCCGCGCAGGCAAGATCGATGAGGCTCGGGAGATCCAGACGAAGATCAACTACGGCATCGAGGCGTTGCTCCGTCTGGGCCGCGGCAATACGGTCCGCTCCGTCAAAGCCGCTCTGACGCTGCAGGGCTACGACATGGGCCCCGCCGTCTATCCGGCCGGCCATTGCTCCGCCGATGAGATGAAATACATCAAGAAAGAGCTGAAGAAGGTTGGCGTGCTGTAAGTGATTGTTTTCTAGATTTCTAGGATTCTAGATGTCTAGAATCCTAGACAAAATGAATCAGGCCGCAGACGAATATGTTCGTCTGCGGCCTGATTGTGTTATCGAGTTGTGCTTTCCGTCAGAACTGCTGGAGGAAACGGACGTCGTTGTCGTAGAGGAGACGGAGGTCGTTGATGCCGTAACGGATCATCGCAAGACGTTCGATTCCAAGGCCGAAGGCGAAACCGGAAACGGCTTCGGGATCGTAGCCGACGTTCTGGAAGACGGCGGGATTCACGATGCCCGCGCCGCCGATTTCAATCCAGCCGGAGCCTTTGCAGACGCGGCAGCCCGCGCCGCCGCAGACCATGCAGCTGGCGTCGGCTTCGACGGACGGTTCGGTGAAGGGGAAGTGATGCGGGCGGAAGCGGATTTTCGTCTTGTCGCCGAACATGTCGCGCGCGAAGGAGGCGAGAACGCCTTTCAGATCGGCCAAAGAGACGTGTTCATCGACATAGAGGCCTTCGATCTGGTGGAAGGACATGCCGTGCGTCGCGTCGGGCGTGTCGCGGCGATAGCAGCGGCCCGGGCAGATGATGCGGATGGGCGGCTTCTGCGACATCATCGTGCGGATCTGAACGTCAGACGTCTGCGAACGCAGAAGAATCGTGTTCTTGTCGAGATAGTCGCATTTGTCCAGATTGAAATAGAACTGGTCTTCGGGGGAGCGGGACGGATGGTCCATGGGGGCGTTCAGCGCGTCGAAGTTGTCCCACACGGTGTCGATGTCGGGGCCGTCCGCGACGATGAAGCCCATGCGGCGGAAGATGGCGACGGCGGCGTCCATGACAAGGAAGACGGGATGCTTGTGGCCGATTTCGGGCTTGCGTCCGGGCAGGGAGAGGTCGAGTGCGTTCTTTTCCTCTTTCTTCTGCTTGAGCTGATCGGCGCGGTCGTCGAAAGCCTTCTGGATGGCGTTTTTGACGGCGTTGAGCGTCTTGCCGACGGCGGGTTTCTCCTCCGGCGGGACGGTGCCGAGCTTGGACATCAAGGCGGGGAGGGATCCTTTGCGGCCGATGTATTTGGCTCGGACAGTCTCGAAGGACTGTTCGTCGTTGATGGTCTGGATTTCCGCCAGGGCCTGGTCCTGAACGGCTAGAAGTTGTTGTTCGAGTTCCGTCATGGTGATTTCCGGTGGTTATTATAATAGGTTATAGTGTATGTTTCGCTTCGAACGTGATGGGTTCTTTTGTGATTGGATGCAAGATCGTCAGGCTTGCATGTTGAAGAGCGACAGCGCCGTTTTTATATGGTTCGCGCGATCCGTAGCGATCGTCTCCGACGATTGGGCAGCCCGCGTGGGCGAGCTGCGCGCGAATCTGGTGGTAGCGGCCTGTTTCCAACTGTATTTCAAGCAATGAATGGCCGTCCGGACGCGTTTCGAGCAGACGGTAGCGGAGCGTCGCGCGTTTGGCGCCGTCGCTTCCGGGGGAGGCGACGACCGCCTTGAAATCGTCATGAATCAGCCAGTCTTCGAGAAGGCCTTCGTCTTTGGGCATTCGTCCCGTGACGAGCGCCCGGTAGATCTT
>CACYQT010000111.1 GCA_902776645.1 uncultured bacterium
CCTTGATCTTCTTCTGCTTCTTCAGCGTCTTCAGCCACTGCTCGGTCGTCATCGTCTGCCGCGCATGCGTATTCTGGTTGGCGCGGTCGCCATAGACGTTCGACGACCACATCGTCCAGATCATCGGCAGGCCTTCGTCGATGGCCTTCTGGATGGAACGGAACTTGAACGGCGCGGTATGCGTCGAAACGCCGTATCGACGGCCCCACTTCTGGGCGATTTTCTCCAGTTCCTCCGCGCTTGTCCCGCCGCCGACGCCTGTCTTGGCCTCATCCGCAATGCGGTGCATGTCAACGCCTTGTATGCCGAGATACAGGAAAACACGCTCCAATGACGCAGGGGCGCAATAGCCTTTCGGGCCTTGATCGACCATTGGGACGTTCATCAAATACACGTCTCCGTTTTCCTTCCGGTCGATGTTCTTCATCAAATTGGCCGCCTGCACCTTCTGGCGGGCCTCCTTGCGGCTGACGCCCGCCTCGAACGTCGCAATGGACATGAACCGCAGGATGATGAATTCGCCGGATTCCGCGTCCAATACGACCGCCGAATCGCCGCACCGCCACCAATCGACGCGCACGTTCTTCCCGCTCAACGACAATTGCCCTTTCGCAGACTTGCCGAGAACGTCATTGATCGCCTTGCGCAGTTCCTTTGCCTCTTTCACCAAGGCGTTCTTCACGGCGGCGGCTTTCGTCCCTTTTGCGATATCGCCTTTGTTTCCAAGCGTCAAGGCGACTTGAAGAAGCTTCCCGTTCCGCTCGCTGGCGCGGATCTGCCCGACTTTCGAGCCGAAGCACGGCAATTTGTTCACATAGGCTGAATAACGGACGACGCCTTCGGCGCCGTCGCCGGCCATATGGCAGTTCAATCGCGCCCCGAGCGACTGCGCGCTTTCGCTCCAAATGTCGCCGTCGCCGAACACACGAAGCCCCATGGCCGTGTCGAACTGCTCAGGCGTGACCTGCGCGCACAGCATCAAGGCAAAAAACAAAGGCAGGATTGCATATTTCATGGTTTGTCCGATAGGTTGAAGTTGTTCCAACTCTCCGAACAATACAATAATAGCAAACCTGCCTTTTGCAAGGTAGCGACGGCGTCCTCGCCGTTGAAAGCCTCAGGCGGGACGCCGCGCGACACCTTTTTTACTTGCACGTATACGTGAACTGCGCCTTCGTGCGGTCGTAGTCGACGCATACCTTCTTGTCTTCGCACAGCTCGCCGGAGATGACCAGTTTGGACACAGGATTCTCCAGGCGGCGTGTGACGGCACGCTTCAGAGGACGAGCGCCGTAGACGGGATCGTAGCCCTCTTCCGCCAGCTGCTTCTTCGCGTCGTCCGTGACTTCCAGGCCCATCCGCTGCGCCGCAAGACGTTTCGCGAATTCCGCCAGCTGCAGATTGACGATCGACAGGATGTGCTCCTTGCCGAGCCGCTGGAAGACGACGATGTCGTCCAGACGGTTCAGGAACTCAGGCCTGAACGAAGCGCGCAGCTGCGCCATCACACGTTCACGCATCGCGTTGAAGTCCTTGCCGTCGTATTCGACGATGTCCTTGCTGCCGATGTTGGATGTCATGATGATGATCGTATTCTTGAAATCGACCACGCGGCCCTGCGAATCGGTCAGACGGCCGTCGTCGAGAACCTGCAGCAGGATGTTGAACACATCCGGATGCGCCTTTTCGATTTCGTCGAACAGCAGCACGCAGTACGGACGGCGGCGGACGGCCTCCGTCAGCTGGCCGCCTTCATCGTAGCCGACGTATCCAGGAGGAGCGCCGATCAGACGCGCCACGGAGTATTTCTCCATGTATTCGGACATGTCGATACGGACCATGGCCCGTTCATCGTCGAACAGGTTGGCCGCCAACGTCTTGGCGAGTTCCGTCTTGCCGACGCCCGTCGGGCCGAGGAAGATGAAGCTGCCGATAGGACGACGCGGGTCTTTCAGGCCAGCACGGGCCCGCAGGATCGCTTCGGAAACGGCTTGGACCGCTTCGTCCTGGCCGACGACCCGCTCATGCAGCTTGTCGTCCAGATGGAGCAGTTTTTCGCGTTCGCCCTGAAGCAGTTTGCTGACAGGGATGTGCGTCCAGCGGCTGATGATCTCCGCCACGTCCTCCTCATCGACCTCTTCCTTCAGAAGTCGTTCGCCTTCAACCTGCTGGACCTTCGCCTCGGCCTCCTTGATCTTCATCTCAAGGCCGGGGATGACGCCGTTGGCCAGTTCGGCCGCCTTGCCCATGTCGTAGGCGCGGCGGGCCTTCTCCAGATTGACTTTCGCCAGTTCGAGAGCCTCCTTGTAGTCGCTGACCTTCTTGATGGCGTCCTTTTCAGCCTGCCAGCGGGCCTGCAGGGCGTCCGTCTTCGCCTTCACTTCAACAAGTTCCTTTTCAAGCTTTTCCGCACGCTCCTTGGAGGCGTCGTCCTTCTCCTTGCGAAGGCCGGCCAGTTCGATTTCGATCTGCATCTGGCGGCGGATCGCCTCGTCGAGCTCGACAGGACGGCTGTCGATCTCCGTCCGCAGCTTGGCGGCGGCTTCATCGATCAGGTCGATTGCCTTGTCGGGGAGGAAACGGTCAGTGATGTAACGGTCGGAAAGCGTTGCGGCGGAAACCAATGCGGCGTCACGGATGCTGACGCCGTGATGGATTTCATAGCGTTCGCGCAAACCACGCAGGATGGAGATCGTGTCCTCCACGCTCGGCGGAGCGACCAGAACCGTCTGGAAACGACGTTCCAACGCCGCGTCCTTTTCGATGTATTTACGGTATTCGTTCAGCGTCGTCGCGCCGATGCAGTGCAGTTCGCCACGGGCCAGCATAGGCTTGAGCAGGTTGCCCGCGTCCATGGAGCCTTCCGTCGCGCCCGCACCGACGACCGTGTGCAGTTCGTCGATGAACAGGATGATCTCGCCGTCGGAGCTAGTGACTTCCTTCAGGACGGCTTTCAGACGCTCTTCGAATTCACCACGGTATTTTGCGCCGGCGACCAATGCGCCCATGTCCAACGAAATCAGACGACGGTTCTTAAGGCCTTCCGGCACATCGCCTTGCGTGATACGCAGCGCCAAGCCTTCGACGATTGCCGTCTTACCGACACCAGGCTCGCCGATCAGAACAGGATTGTTCTTCGTACGGCGGCTCAGAATCTGCACGACACGGCGGATCTCCTCGTCACGACCGATGACAGGATCCAGTTTGCCGTGATGGGCGAGCTCCGTCAAATCCTTGCCGTATTTGGACAGCGCCTCGAACGTCGCCTCCGGCGTCGGCGTCGTCACACGCTGGTTGCCGCGGATGTCCTTCAGAACGGGCAGCAGACTGTCTTTCGTCACGTTGTGGCGTTCAAGCAGACGTTTCACGGCATGGCCTTTGACCGTCATGCCGATGAGCAGATGGTCCACGCTGATGTAGTCGTCCTTCAGCTGTTTGGCGAATTCCTCCGCCTCCTGCAGGATCTGCGTGCCTTCCTGCCCGAGATAGACCTGCCCCGCGTCGCCGGTCACTTGGTTGATGCGGTTCAGTTCTTCGTCGATCTCATTGTTCAACGCCTTCAGATCGACGTTCATACGGGTCATCATGGAGCAGACAGGGCCTTCCGTCTGCTTCAGCAACGCCGCAAGCAGATGCAGGCCAGTCAGTTCCTGATGGTTCATCTTCGCCGCCATCTGCTGGGCTTCGCCCAACGCCTCGCGGCTTTTTTCCGTGAATTTGTCATAGTTCATATTTTAATCCTCCTTTCTTCTGTCGATTGTCATGAACAGATAATTATGGTAAAGCATTTTTCATGCCAATCCATTGAAGACCGTCTTCCGCATCCGTTTGACGCCCCCTGTTGTGCCATTTTGGCACAGACCATGCTTTTTTGTCACACATTCTTTGCCTGCCGGAGGGAAATGTCGCCCTGCCGATTATCAAAATTCCGTTTATGCATTATATTATGGTTACTTGTCATTCCTTTCCAAGGATAAGCCAATCGAGAACTTCCAGAAGCCATTATACCGTGGGGCCACGGTATAAACAAAGGAGATTCACATCATGACGAAAATCACCTTCATGGGCGCAGGCAGCACCATCTTCGCCAAAAACATCATCGGCGACGCCATGCTCACGGACTGCCTGAGGGACAGCAACATCGCCCTCTATGACATTGATGCCGAGCGTCTCCATGAGTCCAAGCTCATGCTCGAAAACCTCAACAAGAACATCAATGACGAACGCGCCGTCATCACCACCCATCTGGGCATCAAGCAGCGGAAGGCCGCTCTGAAGGACGCGGACTTCGTCATCAACGCCATCCAGGTCGGCGGCTACGAGCCCTCCACCGTCGCGGATTTTGAAATCCCGAAGAAATACGGCCTACGCCAGACTATCGGCGACACGATCGGCATCGGCGGCATCTTCCGCGCCCTGCGCACGATTCCCGTGCTCGAAGGCTTCGCGAACGACATGAAGGCCGTCTGCCCGCGCGCATGGTTCCTCAATTACACGAACCCGATGTCCATCCTCACGGGATTCCTGATCCGCAAGTGCGGCATCAAGACCGTCGGCCTCTGCCATTCCGTGCAGGTCTGCGCGGAGCATCTTCTCCGCGAGCTCGGCCTTTGGGAGAAATACAATCCCGTCACCTGGAAGATCGCCGGCATCAACCACATGGCGTGGTTGCTGGAAATCGCGAAAGACGGACGGAGCATCTATCCGGAAGTCCGCAAGGCCGCTGAAAAGATGAACCGCGCCGCCCGCAAGAAGGAAGCCGAAAAGCACAACGACATGGTCCGCTTCGAGATCATGAAGCACTTCGGCTACTACAATACGGAATCCTCCGAGCATACGGCCGAATACCATCCGTATTTCATCAAGAAGCTCTATCCGGAACTCATCGAAGAGCTCAACATCCCGCTGGACGAATACCTCCGCCGCTGCCAGAACCAGATCGCCGGCTGGCACCGCCAGCGTGACGAAATCGTCCACAACAAGCAACTCACCCATACGCGCACGCTGGAATACGGCTCCTACATCATGGAGGCCATGATCACGGACAAGCCGATCGAAATCGGCGGCAACGTCCTCAACAATGGCCTCATCTCCAACCTCCCGCCGGAAGCCTGCGTCGAAGTCCCCTGCCTCGTCAACCGCAACGGCGTGCAGGGCTGCGCCGTCGGCGAACTGCCGCCTCAGTGCGCCGCCCTCAACATGACGCATATCAACGTCCATAATCTCGTCATCGAAGCGGCCATGGCGAAGTCCCGCTCGCTCGTCTATCAGGCGGCCATGCTCGATCCGCATACCCGTTCCGAACTGACGCTGGACGAAATCAAATCCATGTGCGACGATCTCTTCGAAGCCCATGTCCGCGACGGCGTCATGCTCGAATACAAGTAATTTTCAGACATTGTCGATCATACAAACCAAAAGCCGCTGACCGCTTCTTGCCTTCAGCGGCTTTTGCGCTATTGTATGGTCCATGAAAATCTTTACCTTAATAATAATATCGTCCCTCCTGTGAAATCCGCTGAATCCATCGCTACAAGCCGTTTTCTCGTCGGTATCGACCTCGGCACCACCAACTGCTCCGTCTGCTACATCGACATGGCGGAGCCCGAACGCGCCCTCCATGACTTTCCCGTCGTCCAGACCGTCGCCGTCGGCGAAACGGCCGCGGAGACGCTGCTGCCGTCATTCTGCTATCTGCCTGGAGAGAACGACTTGCCGGAAAACGCGCTGTCGCTTCCATGGAATCGTGCGCCAAAAATCGCCGTCGGCCATTTCGCCCGCGAACAAGGCGCGCGGATACCCGAACGTCTCGTAGCCTCCGCCAAATCATGGCTTGCCCATGCGGGCGTGGACCGCACGAAGCCGATCCTCCCGTGGGGCGGCGAACTGGGCGACCAGATGCTCTCCCCCGTCGATGCCTCCGCGCAGTATCTAGAGCATCTTAAAAACGCTTGGAACAAACGGTTTGCGAAAACAAAAGACGATGACGGGACGCCATGTCTTCTGGAGAACCAGCAGGTCGTCCTCACGGTTCCCGCGTCGTTCGACGAAACGGCCCGCGAACTGACGGTGCAGGCCGCCCGGCAGGCCGGCCTTTCCAAATTGACGCTTATCGAGGAGCCGCTGGCGGCCTTCTACGCATGGCTGGCCGCCAACCAGCAGGACTGGAAGCAGAAGGTCGCCGTCGGTGATGTCGTGCTGGTCGTCGATATCGGCGGCGGCACGACGGATTTGACGATCGTCGAAATCGAAGACGACTACACGCTCCGCCGCAAGGCCGTCGGCGAACATCTGCTGCTGGGCGGCGACAACATGGACATGACACTCGCGCACATCGCGGAAACAGCGTGGAAGACGAAACTTCCGCAACGGCAGTGGTCGCGCCTCTGCCAGGAGTGCCGCCGCGCGAAGGAGAAACTGCTTTCCGAAGACGCTCCCGAGACGATGCAAGTCGCCGTCGCGGGCGAAGGAAGCTCCATCTTCGCGTCGCTGAAAACCTTTGATTTCAAACGGGATGACATCCAGACCGCCATTCTGGACGGCTTCCTCCCGCTCGTCGACGTCGATTCCCAGCCGCCGGATCGCCGCCGCGGCATCCAGTCCATGGGGTTGCCCTACGCCGCGGACGCGGCCGTCACGAAACACATTCTCGCGTTTCTGAAATTCGCGGGAAAAACGCTGCGCAATCCCGCCCCGATCGCACTGCCGAACAAGATCCTCTTCAACGGCGGCACGCTCATCCCGTCCATCCTTCGCCAGCGGATCCGCGACGCCGTCGCCAAATGGAACGGCGGAACGCTTCCAGAAGAATTGGAATCGGCCGATTTTTCTTTGGCCGTTTCGCAAGGAGCTGCGTTTTATGGACTTGCAAGACGCGGCGAAGCCGTCCGCGTCAAAGGCGGCATCGCGAACGCCTATTTTCTGGAAGTCGCCGCGCAGGACGGGAAACACCTCCTCTGCGTCATGCCGCGTGATACGGACGAAGGCGTCGTCCGGCAGCTTCCGGACACGTTCCACCTGCAGGCCAACACGCCTGTCTCGTTCCCCCTCCACGCCTCCGCCACGCGGCTGGACGACAAGCTTGGTGACATCGTCGAGCCAAACGACGACATCACGCCACTGCCGCCGTTGCAGACGATTCTGCGATTCGGCCGCAAGACGGACAAGACGGATCTGAAAGTCACGCTGTCGTCGCAACTTAACGAAATCGGCACGCTGGACGTCTGGTGCGAGACGGTTGACAAAAGCCACCGTTTCCCTCTCTCGTTTGTCCTGCGCGGCACCGCGCAGAACGACGCGAACGGACCGTTGCGGGAGGACATCGTCGATGAAACTCGTGCCGAAAAGGCGCTTTCCTTCATCGAAGAGGCGTTTTCGCAGGACGCGCAGTCGCTGAACGCCTCCTTCATGACGAAACTGGAGGAGATTCTGGACGCGCCGCGCGGCGAATGGGGCGCTCCGATCCTCCGCCGCATGGCGGATCTGCTACTGCAGCATATCGAATGGCGTGCCGCCACGCCCGCCCACGAGGCGCGTTGGCTCAATCTCGCGGGCTTCGCCCTCCGGCCGGGCACGGGGCGGATCGGCGACGAATTGCGCATCCGCAACGCGTGGAAGCTGTGGAAGCCCGGCCCGCTGGCGGCCAAAAACGCCTCCGTCCAGCAGAACTGGTTCATCTTCTGGCGGCGTCTTTCAGGCGGCCTTTCCGCTGGCCAGCAGGAACAGCTCGCAGGCTCGCTGGCCCGCGAACTCATGCCGAAAGACGGCAAACCGCCGTTGAAAAAAGGCGACCAGACGGCGTTGGAGCAATGGCGCTGCATCGCCTCCATGGAACGCATGTCGCCGTCCTTCAAGCTGAAATGCCTGCAGGCCTTCCTGAACGCCGCCGCGAAACTGGAGGACGCATCCTTCTGGCCAGTCGCGCGTTTCATGGAGCGCATCCCGCTCCACGGGACGGAAGACGCCATGATTCCCGCCTCCAAACTAGAGCCGCAGGCGAAACTGCTGCTCGAATATCTCTTGACGGCGAAACAGCCGCGTCTCGCCTTGCTCGCGCTGGCCGCCGCCATCACGCATACCGGCGTCCGCACGATCGATCTTTCCGACGGCTTCCGCAAGAAGTCGTTGGACATTCTGAAACAGCACAACGCGCCCGAAGACTGGCTCCAGGCGCTCCAGTCGGACAAAGTCGCCAATTCGTTCATGACGGATCTGCGCGGCGATTCCCTCCCGCTCGGCCTTTCATTCTCCTAACCCACACGGCACGAACATGTCACAAAACTACTGCCCCATCATGAGCACGCTCGGATATGTGCTCTCGCCAGACCGCCAGAACGTCTTGATGACGCATCGCATCTCACGCAAGTCCGACGAGCAGTTCGGCAAATACAACGGCCTCGGCGGACACATGCTGCCCGATGAAGACATCGCCACCTGCATGATCCGTGAAATCAAGGAGGAGGCGAACATCGACGTCACGAAAATGACGCTCCGCGGGACGGTCAACTGGACGTCCTTCGGGCCGCATGCCGAAAATTGGATCGCCTTCATCTTTCTCATCACCGCCTTCGACGGCACGCCGACGCCGAAAAGCGTAGAAGGCCCTCTGTCATGGATTCCCGTAAAGGACGTCATGTCGCTGAATCTCTATGAAGGCGACCGCTATTTCATGCCGCTCGTCTTCGACGACGACCCGCGCCCCTTCCACGCCTATCTCCCCTACGACAACGAAAAGCCCATCGGCTGGAGCTTTGTGAGGCTCTAACCCGCGTCACCTATGTCGCTTATGTCCCTTTAGTCCCTTTAGTCCCTTTTATCATAAAAAAGCAGGAGGTCCCGTCATGCATACCCTGAAATCCAAGACCATCACCGCCGTTTTTGACGAACAGGCCCGCCTCGTTTCGTTCACGAACACGGCCTGCACGAAAGAAAGCATCATCGTCGCCCCGCCGAAATCCGCCTTCCGAATGACCTGCCAGCAAGGCGATTGCAAAGAAGTCGTCGCCGAACTCGACACGCAGTTATGCAAAGCCGCCGCCACGAAAACGTCCGTCAAATTCACGTTCGACGGCGTCAAGACGTTCGATGGCCGCCATCATGAAACGCAGCCGATCAAACTGACGCTTTCCGCCACGCTGAAAGATGAAAAGATCGTCTTCAACGCGGATATCGACAACCAGTCGGATACGCGGATTCTTGATTTCACCTATCCAATTGTCGGACCGATTGTTATGTTAGGCAACAGCGCTCCCGCATTGTTGCTGCCCAATCAGACGGGGCAGCGCATCCAGAACGTCGGGACATGGCTTGGCCGCATGCCGCGCCACCGTGAAAACGCCTTCAACGCGCATTCCGTCGTCTATCCGGGCGGCGGCGCCTCCATGCAGTGGCAGGCATTGACGGATGACGTGAACACGCTTTTCCTCACAGGCCATGATCCGGATTTCTTCCCGACGGAGCTCCGCCAGCAGGGCGAAGTCGGCAAGAACACCGTCGTTCTCGAAGATACGCGAATGATCTGCCTGGCCGCCGGAAAATCCATGGCCATTGCGGAAACCGTGCTTGATTTCTACCATGGCGACTGGCATAAAGGCGCGAAGGACTACGCCGCCTGGATGTCGCAATACCGCCCGCAACCCGCACGCCCTGAATGGGTTCAAAACATGACCGGATATTTTCTTGTCATCAACAAGCAGCAGTTCGGCTATGAAATGTGGCCATATGATTCCCTGCCAAAGCTTTACGAACTCGCCCAGGCGCATGGTTGCGACACGGTCGGCCTCTTCGGCTGGTATCATTCCGGCCATGACAATCAATATCCGGATCTGGAGGTCAGCCCGACGCTTGGCGGCGCGGAAACGCTTCGTGAAAACATCAAAGCCGTCCAGAAGGCCGGCGGCCATGTGACGCTGTATTACCAAGGCCATCTCATCGACGAAACATCCAAATACTATCGCAACGGCGAAGGCAAAGCCGACTGCATGTAGAACATCTGGGGCAGCCCCTACGTTGAGTTCTATAACAAGTCGCATCGAAGCTCCTTCCTGATGC
>CACYQT010000112.1 GCA_902776645.1 uncultured bacterium
ACGCCTCAACTCCGAGTGCGCAAGCCAGATATGTTTTCCCTGCACCGGTGGGTCCAGTGATAATAATGTTGGTGGCGTTTGAGATGAACCCCATGGACGCCAGATTTTTGATTGTCGATTTCTTGATTTGCCTGGCGTCGTAGTTGAGTGATTCGATGCTCGCCATGGGATATTTGAAATTTGCGTTTCTTATCAGTCTTTCAATGAGTCTGTTTTCCCGTTCCTGCACCAGAGCCGTGAGAATCCGTTCGATCCTTTCATCGAAATTAATATCAATGAGGCTTATATCTTTCTCCTGCGCCTCAATGATTCTCGCTAGATCGACCAATTCAACTTCGGACAAGCTTTTCTTCAATTTTGCATCCATTTTATCAGCACTCCTATTTGTAATATTCCGCACCACGAACAATACCGGATTTTCTGCCCTCTTCTCTATAATCCTCATCGTCTTTATTTTGATTAAGTTGTTGTGCATGCCTGAGGATAGTCCCATAGAAGGGCATGTGGTATTCCTTAAGCGATAGTTCACAGGCTTTTTCAAGTATTTCTGGAGAGAATGTCGTTCCCAGAGCGACAATGGAGATTGTTGTTTGAAGCGATTGTTCTTCTACCTTGGCTTCCGCGAACATCCTGCGGATGACCTCGAATGTCTGCGGGCCAATTTCACGGGCCTTGTTACGCATCATTTCAGGAGTCATTTCCTGCTTCAATCTCATGGGAAGATGGCTTTCGTCCGTCCTCATCCCATATTTCAAATGCCTGGGAAGAATCTGGTGACTGGCTATTACCTCCCTGTCGTGGTAGATGAAGACCATATGATCATTGAATTTCACGTTCACCTTCTCTCCTATGTACTTGCATGGTACGGAGTACTGCCCATTGTTCCACCAGATATGCGAATTTGGATAGACCTTATGCTCATATGACCATTCGCACACCTCGTATGGAACCAATGGCAGCGCCTTCAGGCAATGTTTCTCCTCCAGCTCAAATACAGTCGAACGGTTTCCTTCCCGCTTCTGGAAAGGCCTGTTGTTGAAATCATCAAGCGCATTCCTTATTGCCTCATTCATAACATCGATAGAGGCGAATATCTTGTTCCTAAGCCTGGCGATAATGGCTGAGGCAATCAGGCCGACAGTGCCTTCCACACTTGCCTTGTGCTTCGGTTTTCTGACACCGGCCGGCATGATGGCGACGGAATAATATTCGGCAAGTGCAAGATAGTGTTCATTCAAAATGATATCATTTTTTACAGGATGTGAGACAACGCCAGCCTTGAGGTTGTCACATACGATTCTCAAGGGAGTGCCACCAAAAAATTCGAACATGTGCACATGGCATGAAAGCCAAGACTTCTCTTTCATGTCTGGGGCAGCCTCTACATAGCTTTTTTGGCTATAAGGCATGGTAGCAACGAACAGGTAGGCAGTCATCGTTTTCCCTGTATCAGAGTCGATATAACTCATAGTCGGCCCAGACCAGTCCACTTCCAATGTCACCCCAGGCTTGTGGGGTATTCTGCTGGTATAGCTTTTTTTGACTGTGTATTTCTGGTAGTTTCTTGTGAAAGTAAGGTAAGAACACGCCTTTTCGCCTTTTTCACTGCACTTTGTACAATACACTTCCCACAACGACTTCTCCGTGACACCCGTCTTCATCAGTTCCCCGTGCACATACTTGTAGTCAACAGGGGCGTATCTGCGACTGTGTTTGAATTTTTCCGGATAGAAAAGGGTGTACAACATCTCATCATCCAAGCATGAAATGTCATCCCATGTCTTTCCGGAGTTCTCGAACAGTGCCTGGATTTCCGTCACTGTTTCTCTGGATACTTGCAATGTCTTGGAAATAAGCCCTGTGCTTTGATTCTTTCCAAGCCGTTCCAGAATAGCTCGAACTTTGCTTTTCTTGAACATAAATACTCCTTTGTTTTGTTACAGCAACGACACCATGTCGCCGCTTATGTGAAACTATAAGGAGAAAAATCCAAAGCATCAACTCTAATAGGAAATACATTGAACTTTTTTTCATACAATGGCTTTTTTCTTATCTTCTATGTGAGAGAGTAACATTTTATTAAATTTTAATTTATTTGAGAAATATGGAGTTAAAGATATAAGACTATGTAGTATTGTTATTATAAATGATTATAGAATTTTATTTATATTTGATTTCAAGGGGAAAATGTATTACAGATATGGCAAAAGCGTAAAAAACAGTGATTTTTAAATGTAAAAACACTTACAAGATTCCGTGTGCGTTTAATTTTTCATTTGGCAACTCGTATTTTCTCTGCCTTTCACGGGTCTGATGAATTGATTTTCAGCGGTTCATGCTATATTTTATTGGTTTTTTCATTGATTTTGCATGGAATCCATGCAATAATCCGCCCAGCGCTGCGTTTCATGGAATGAAACGCAACCGAAGAACCAACCATACCTTTAATTATAATAGACCAATGAACCGCTCCATTTTCATCTTCCTGCTGGCCCTGTTCGCCAGCGTCCATTTTTCCGTAGCCGATGTCAATTGGCGTGACAACGCGGCGGAATTGAAGAAAATCCGCCATGACAATTTTGAACTGCGGGCCTACCCTGCCCCGCAAGCCAATGCGATCAATTTCGCGTTCGGCGATCTGCAGCCAAACGGCGAATCCGTCTTCTTCTCCTATCAAAAGAATGTCTTGTCATTTTCAATCAGCGACGGGACGAAGCAAGACATCCACGATGTCGCCATCAACGACAAGACGCCGCTCATCATCCGCCGCCACGGTGTCTGGCTGGAACTGCTGACGCCGAGCAAACGGCTTTGCCGCGTGGTCACGTTCGCCAAATTGAAAGGACAGTTTATCGTCGCGAAAACCGACGGCAAGCCAGCCATTGAAAAGCTTGACTACCAGCGACTTGAGCCGTTCGCGTTCGGCGACGACTTCATGCGGACGGAAGAAGAGGCGAAGCAGTGGGGCGTCTGGACGCCCGTTTCCGGCGACTGGAAGATCTACTCCGTCATGGAACGGATCCACGACAATCCGGCCGCACGCATCCGCGAAGGCTACGAGCCTGTCGCCGACCGCAGCCCCAACCCGTTCTGCCTATCCGCGAAAGCGCCGCAGGGCGAAGCGATCATCGTCACAGGCTATGACTTCTGGTGCGATTATGAGGCGTCCGTCTCCATCAAGCCGTTCCTTTCGCAATTTGGTCTGATTTTCGGTTATCAGGATGAAAAGAATTTCAATCGCGTCGAATGGAATCTTCCGACGCTTGGCGAAAGCCCCGCCAAACTCGCCGTCATCCGCCGTGAAAACGGAAAGGACACCACGATTCAATCCGCCATGGTCATGGGCCGTTCCGAAACATGGTGGAAACTCGCCGTCCGTCTCTATGGCGATGAATTCCAGGTCCTTCTGGACGACGCAGTGGTCACGCGCAGCGTCAATCCGTCGTTCATCGGCGGCAAAATCGGTCTGTACGCCAAAGGCGCGAACGAGACGTTCTTTGATGATGTGGAAGTCAAAACGATTACGGATGCCAAATTAGGCGAATCCATTACAGGACTTCTTAATAGAGCCGCCATCGCCGCCAATCCAAATGCCGCCGAAGACGCAAAATGGTTAAATGGAAATGACACCGTCGGAATCTTCAACGCTCCGAAATCCGCGACTGCCGACAAACGCGCCTTCACCGCCATCGGCTGTGACGACTGGCCCGCGCAACGCGTTGAAGTCAGTCTGCTGAACAGCCAAGCCGTTGGTGCGCAAGGCATTGCGGTCGGCAACAAACAACAGTACCGCGCCATTTGGACAGCCGCCGACGGCGGGCAGATCCAATTACGTCAAGCCGACGGCGCCGCGGAGAAGACGATTGTCTCGTTGCCCTGCCCATGGGATGGCAAGACATCGTTGAGGCTTGCGGCGGACACGACGTTCGCCAACGCCGTCACCGTCTGGGCGGACAGCAAGCTGATGATTCGCCATCCCGTTCCCGCGCAGGAGCTTGGCGGAAAAATCGCTATTCTCGCGGAGAGCAAAGAAGCGAAATTCGCCGATCTTGTTTTGTTTGCCACGCTGAACCGCGATTGGGAGCAAACCGTCGATATCGCGCGTTTCGCGAACGACCCGTTCATGCAGGGCTGGGCGTCCTCCCGCTATGCATGGATCAAGCAAGGCGACAAAGACGACCAGTCCTATCCGCAAACGCATGTCTATACAGGCGATCTCTACGGCGCTTTCACGTTGGACGCGCCTATCCAGCCGAATCTCAACTATCATTTCGGAGCGGACGATCCAAAATCCGCCGAATCCTACCTTCTGAAGACGGAGCTTGATCCTGCGACGTTAAAAGGCACGTTCTCCCTCTTGAAGGGCGACAAAGTCCTTGCAAACAAGCCATTTAACGCCAAAGCGAAAACCGTCATTCCAGGCTCGCAGATCATCGATGAAAAGATCGGCGAACAGCCGCGCACGCCGGATACGGATTCCTACGGCAAGCTGTCGTTCCAAAAGGACGGACATGTCTTTTGGGCATCCGTCGACGGCGTCGAACTGTTCTGCGTCCATGACGACAAGCCGTTGACGGGCCGCGCGTTCGCCGTTGACATTCCCGCCAAGCTTGATTTCATCCATTTGGAACTGAAGCGCGAAAGCCTGAAGGACTATCTCTTTGAAAAGGCGGAAACGGACTGGATCCAGTCCGGCCGCTGGCAGGTCACGAACCGTTTCGCCTGCGATCCACGCTGGTCGCACATGAACGGCGAATCGAAGGGAACCGCCGCATTGTGGTCGAAATTCGATCTTGACGGCGACTACACGATCGAATGTTTCGCGGGCATGCGCATGCGGCAGGGCGAACTGCTCGAAGGGGCGCGAATCTCCTATCCGCGCGTCGGCGACATCAATGTCGCCTTGGACGGCGACGGCCATGAGCTGTTCTCCGGCTACAATCTCATCGTATCCGCCTGGGATGCAAGATGGTCTGAAAAATGGACGCAGTTCTGGCGGCAGGACAAAGTCGTCACGCAATCGGATGCGGAACTCATCCCGCGCAATCGTTTCCGTTCGCCCGTAACCCGCGCCGTCGCCGTCGACTACGATCCGGGCGGCCGTCCCGTCCACGGCGCATGGTATGCGTTGAAAATCCGCAAGACGGGCAGCAACTACGACATGTGGTTCGACAACACGCCTGTTCTTTCCTTCCATGAAAAATCGCCGTTGGCGGCGGGCCGCCGCATCGCGTTGTGGACGCAGCACAACTCCATCGTGCTCGCCCGCGTGAAGGTCAACTACCGTCATTTCAGCCGCAGGGCGCCCGTTGCGGATCTACAGCCGGAAGCGGCGAAGCCGGAAGCCGCAGCCCAACCGCAATTCCGCCCTCTTCCGCCCACCGAACAGGAGACGCTTCCAGCCTTGAAAATCACTTCCGCGCCGCAGTTCCGGACGCCGTTCCAATTCACGTCATGGAACGGCGACCAAAGCGCGGAAGTCGCCGCAATCGACAACGGATGGATTTTCCGCAACGCCAATTCCGGCGGTGACTTTGGAGCGATATTCCCGCTGGAACATGTTGATCTTCTGCAAGTTTCGAAGCTGGAGCTCGATTTTCAGGCGTCATCGGACGCCTTCGTCAACCTTTATTTCAGCATAGAGGAAGATCCCGTCGCAAGGTATTTCATTCCGTTGAGCGGGCCGGACCATGACGGGCCAAACCTTTATAAAATATGCGGCATCCAGAAGCCGAAGGCCGATGAATGGACGCATGTCTCCATCGACTTGAACCGCGCCATCCATGCAAAATATCCATGGCGCAACGCATGGACGCTCAAATCCATGATGGTCGGCATGCTGCACGAAGGCTATCTCAACGCGGGGCTCAACGGCAACCATCGCGGGGCGACCTACCGAATTCGCAACATAAAGCTTTCATCCGTGAAGCCTTCCAATGTCGCCACGAGATGGCTCGTCGCGCCCGAGCAGCAGCCGCCCGAATACCGCGCATGGTTCGCCGCCACCGCCGACGACAGCCAGAAGGCCCCTGAATCCACGAAGGTCCTGAAAGACATCACGCACGTTTTCGAATCGTCCTCCCCTGCGGACAAATTCCTTCTCGTCGAGACGAAACAGGAGGACGGCTCATGGAAACGGCTGACCGCCTACGAACGTCCGCTGCCCGCCGAAACGCCGCTAACCGCCACGTTCGTCGCCCCGCAGGCAGGCCAGCCGTGGGACGGCAATCCCGTCGTCGTCCAGTTCCAGGGGGCGGAATCCATCGTGCCGATTCTCCATGAATCGACCTTGAGCATCGACAAGCAGTCCATGAAACTGAACGCCCTCAATTCCGTCTATGACAGCGCGAAACGGACGTTGACCATCACGCCGCACTTTTCCGCCTTCAAGCCTGATTTGAAAGAACTTGCGTTCTCCTTCAACTATCAGGACTGCATCACGGCGCCAGTTGTGAAAGCTCTGCCGGCCACCTTCGCCTTCGACCATTCAAAGGACAAGACGCCGCCGTCGCGCCCCGTCATCAAAGACGCCAAAACATCACTGGCGGGACTCGGCTACCCGGGCTTGGAAGTCACCCCGAACAATCTCGGCAGCCGGATCAGGCTTGATTTCGCCATGCGTGACGACACGCCGCTGCCCGCCGCCCATGTGACGAACACCATCTGCGGAACGGATTCCGCCGTCAATTTCAAACTTTCGCCCTTCTCCGCAAACCAATATCCATTCATCTCCTTCGACTACAACATTCCGGATCCGCAGACCTACATCGACCTTCTCGTCATCGGCTCCGTCCGCTCCGCATTCGGCATAACCGACAAGGAAGTCCGTGAGGATCAATATCTTCAGGATATTCCGGACATCCAGGCGGACGGCAAATGGCATCGCGCCGTCATCGATCTGCGCCCCTATTTCGACAAACGCTCCACCACCTTCCCGCAGCAGTCATGGAACGTCAACCAAGTCTCCATCGGCAATTTCTACTATGCAGGAACGGAGCCCGGCAGCACATACGCCGTATCCAACATGCGGCTTGCGCAAATCGCCACGACGGTCAACGGCCCCTTCGCCCTCAACTGGGCCTCCAGCGATCCAAGCGGCATCGCCGGATACAGTTACGTATGGGACGACAAGGACGACACCATGCCGGACACGACGCCCGAAACCGCCCTTTCCTCCGCTTCTTTTGAAAAACTCGAGCCCGGCCTGAAATACTTCCACATCCGCGCCGTTGACAAGAACGGCAACTGGGGGCCGGCCGCCCATTACCTCTATTTCGTGGACGATTCCGCTCCGAAAGCCGTCGCCACCATGCCGATGACGACCTCCAAAACAGCGGCGGATACCGTTTCCGTCACGTTCAACAAGGACGGTGGATCCATGAACTTCAGCGGCGCTTCGCTGGAAATCAACGGCACGCAACGAACGCTGAACCGCGCCAATACGACGTTTGATCCGGAAACACGGACGCTGACATGGAACATGCTGTCGGACAACAACTTGATGGGCGGAGCCATGAAGGATGGAGACGCCTTCGTCGCCAGATTGACCGGCGTGCGCAACATCGCAGGCGTCGAAGCGCCGCCCGTTGAATGGTCGTGGAACACGGATTTCTCGCAGGACAAGAAGCCGCCGTTGCCGCCGAACGTTTCGACGACGGGCAGCAACGCCTTCCGCCACATCCTCCATTATTCGTCCAACACGCCATTGTGGAATAATTACAGGCATGCGGACCTCGAATACGTCAATGACGAAATCACCCATTCGCAGTGCCTGCAGATGTCGCTGCCCGCCGACATCACCAACCGCCGTTTCCTTTATTACATGCAGCGAAGCATCACGACAGCGGAATTTCCGTTCCTCCGTTTCCGCTACCGCATCATGCCCGGAACAAAGGTCAATCTCAATTTCAACTTCGACCACAAGTACTACACCATCAAGATGACCGGCAGCGACGAAAACGTCGAATCCGTCATCGGCACAATACCGGAAGCCCAAGACGACGGACAATGGCGCTGGGCGCTCATCAACCTCCGCGAAATCTTCGCCAAGGCGTTCCCGGACAAAAAGAATTTCAGCTTCAACATCATGGTATTCGGCGACTATGGGAAGCCGACGGCGAAAAGCTGCATGCGGATCGACGACGTGGCCTTCGTGCCCGAACTGTCTCCCTTCCAGCTGTACTACTTCTCGTCGTCTGACGCCACGGGCATCGCCGCCTTCAATGCGGATCTGACGCAGGACATGGAGAAAGCGGAACTGAAGCAGATGAATCCTAAGCTGCTCCGTTCGCGCATTCCAGTCGAAATCCCTGACGCCAAAGGACTTTGGTTCCTTGCCGCGCAATCGCAGGACGGCGCGGGCAACCTCTCCGAAACCGTCATGTATCCGTTCTTCTGCTCGCAGCCCGCCATCGCGGACAGCAAGACAGACGGCCTCGAAGCCACGTCGGACGGCTCGCTATGGCGTGCGCGGGCCTTCTCCGCAACCGACAAACGGACGTACTGCTACAGCCGTCTCGGCAGAACGGGACAGGACAACGTGCTCTCCGCCGCGCAGTTCATCGGCTATCCGCATCCGGACGTCCTGTTCTACAGACGCCTCGGCAAAATCTTGCAGCAGGCTCCGCCGCGCCGCATCCGCGCGGATCTGTTTACAGACGCAGGTGATTCCTATAAAGTTTCGGTTGTCCTGTTGGACGCCAATCTCGTGCCGCTTGCCGAATCGGACGTGAAAACCATGAAGGCAGACGGAGAATGGCATCGCAAAGTCATCTTCAACCTGCCGGAAATCAACGGGACGCCGATATTCATCGCCTTCCATCTCCAGATGGCGGACAAATCGCGCGCCTTGCTTTCGTTCGACAATGTCCGCAACGTCAAGATCACACCAACCGCGGCGAAGCCTGCGGAAGCAGCGAAACCTGTCGACAACAAACCTGCCGCGCAGCCAAAGCCCGAAGCTGCAAAACAGCCAGCACCATAATACGTTACAACAAGTTCATTTAAACATTAGCCAAATCATTAAATTGGAACCACGAAAGGCACGAAAGGCACGAAAATTTATTGATTCAAGGCACCACAGAATACCTGGCGCGGCCGTTGGCCGCAACCCAAACATTAAATTGGAACCACGAATGGACACGAATGAACACTAATGAAGAGTCCACAGAATACACTGAATAAACCGAAATGCCTCGCCGCCGGGCCGGCAATCTCCTGAAGATTTTGTTTGTTCGTAATAGAATCTGAATGCTGAAAGGTCAACGGCTCCGGCGGCTCGGCGGTTGTCATCGCTTCGCGAGGCGGGAATGATATCATACGGAAGCTCTCTAAGCCTTAGAGTGTGTTTTTTCGTCATCTGCATAAAAAAATCACAGAAAACACTTGACCAACACGCAGAACCAGTATTATATTAAAATTGTTTTTCAAAGGCGGAGAACACTCCGCCCAAAACACATACCTTAAATAAAAAGACCATATGAAGCAGTATCAGTTTGCAGGCGAGTATTATTACCGTGCTTTTTACTTTAAAAGCCCGGCCAATCGCTTTTCGCCGCAAAAAGGTCTTTTTTGACAACCGCCGTCTGACCAAGACAGGCCAATGAACGAAAGAATCCCAAACCGCCAGCGAAAAGCCGCCGGCGGTTTTTTTTGCGCCAAAATCCCACATCATATAAAGCAACCAACCAAAAAGGAACCACGAACATGATTGTCATCCTGAAGGAAAATCCGAATCCGAAACAATTGACCAACCTGAAGAACTGGATCACCAGCCAAGGCATCACCATCCATGAGTCGCAGGGCGTCCACCAACTGATTCTCGGACTCGTCGGCGACACGACGGGCATCGACATCGATCTCATCAAGGCGTTGGACATCGTCGAAGATGTGAAGCGGATCCAGGATCCCTACAAGAACGTCAACCGGAAATTCCATCCATTGGACACGGTGGTCGACATCAACGGCCTGAAGATCGGCGGCGGGAACTTCCAGATCATCGCCGGCCCCTGCTCCATCGAATCGGAGGAGATTTCGCAGCTGGACTTGTTTGCAGACGTCGATGTCATTCAAGTCGGTGCCCGCAACATGCAGAATTTCGAACTGCTGAAGAAGCTCGGCACGACGAACAAGCCGATTCTGCTGAAACGCGGCCTCGCCAACACGATCCAGGAGCTCCTCATGAGCGCCGAATACATCATGGCCGGCGGCAATCCGAACATCATCCTCTGCGAACGCGGCATCCGCACGTTCGAAACCGCCACGCGGAACACGCTTGACATCTCCGCCATTCCCGTCATCAAAAATCTCAGCCACCTGCCGATCGTCATCGATCCAAGCCATGCCACGGGCATCGCCAGACTCGTGCCGACGATGTCGCTGGCCGCCACAGCCGCCGGAGCGGACGGACTCATCATCGAAGTCCACAACGATCCCGAACATGCGCTTTGCGACGGGCCGCAGTCGCTTCTGCCCGAGACATTTGCGAAACTTGTCAAGAAAATCGAGAAAGTCCGCGCGGCCATCGCGTAAGTCATCGGGAGGCTCTTCATGAACATCGGCATCATCGGGCTGGGGCTCATCGGCGGCTCCATGGCGAAGGCGGTCAAGACGCACACGGAGCATACCGTCTATGGCTGCGACAAAATCGAATCCATCCAGTTGCGCGCCAAAATGGTCGAAGCGATCGACGATCTGCTGACGCCCGCCCTGCTCAAAAAATGCGACATCATCCTGATCGCGCTCTTCCCGGACGCCGCCATCGAATGGCTGAAGGAGAACGCTTCGAAAATCCGCCGGGACGCGATGGTCTTCGACTGCTGCGGCAACAAGCGGCAAGTCTGCGAGGCCGGATTCGAACTGGCTGAAAAATATGGATTTACGTTCATCGGCGGCCATCCGATGGCCGGCATCGAACGCTTCGGCTTCGCGGCGGCACAGCCGAATCTCTTCCATCGCGCCTCCATGGTTCTCGTCCCCAAAAGCGGCACGACCATCGAAACGATGGCCGCCGCGAAGGCGTTCTTCCTTTCGCTCGGCTTCGGCCGCATCACCATCACGACGGCGCAGGAGCACGACCGCGTCATCGCCTACACATCGCAATTGGCCCATGTCCTCTCCAGCGCCTACATCAAAAGCGACACCGCCATGTCCCACACCGGCATCTCCGCCGGCAGTTTCCGCGACATGACACGCGTCGCCACCCTCCAGCCGGAAATGTGGGCGGAACTCTGCCTCGAAAACCGCCAACCCATGCTGAACGAGCTCAACGGCCTCATCGACCGTCTCGCGCAATACCGCGACGCCATCCAGCAGAACGACTATGAAAAGCTCCGCCAGCTCCTCCACGAAGGCAGCCAGAGGAAAGCGGAGGTGGACAAACTAAAAGCTTAAAGCTAAAAGCTTAAAGCTAAAAGCAAAAGCTAAAAGCTAAAAGCTAAAAGCTTAAAGCTAAAAGCTAAAAGCTAAAAGCTAAAAGCTAAAAGCTAAAAGCAAATGCAAAAGCTAAAAGCATAAAGCAAATGCAAAAGCTTAAAGCAAATGCAAAAGCTTAAAGCAAATGCAAAAGCTAATGCTTAATGCTTAATGCCAATTCCTTTTATCTCTTCCTTCTTAAATCCTTTGAATCCCTTGAATCTTTTCATTCGTATCCCCCATAATCTTACCACAAACCACTGTATTTTGCTTTAAGCTTTCAGCTTTAAGCTTTTAGCTCAAAGGAGCCCCATGAACTTAGAAGACTACCGCAAGCGAATCGACTCCATCGACGACGACATCCTCAAGCTTTTCCTGCAACGCATGGAAGTGGCGGGAGAAATCGCCAAATTCAAGAAAGAACAACATTTGGCCATCGGCCATCCCGCCCGCGAACGCGAAATCATCATCCGCCTCGCACGGGCGGCGGGGCCTGAATTCGCCAGCTATGTCCAGATGCTCTACGGCACGTTGTTCGACGTCAGCCGCGCCCATCAGCATCAGCTGAATTCCGAGCCCGGCGAACTTTCATCCAATTTGAAAGCGGCATGGGACGCCTCCTTCAACAAGACGCTGCCCAGCCTGGCCTCCGTCGCCTGCCAGGGGACGGAAGGCGCCTATTCCGGACTCGCCGCCGGCCGTTGCTTCCAACTGCCGGACATCACGTGGTTCCGCAACTTCGAAGGCGTCGCACAAGCCGTCAAGAAAGGGCTTTGCGACTACGGCATCCTGCCCGTCGAAAACAGCACCTACGGCACGGTCAATCCTGTTTACGACCTCATGCAGCAGCATCGCTTCTACATCGTCAGAAGCATCCGCCTGCATGTGCAGCATTCGCTGCTCGCCCTGCCGGGCGTGAAAATGAACGACATCCGCGAAATCGTCTCCCATCAGCAGGCCATCGGCCAATGCGACCGTTTTCTCAGCGGTCTCTCCAACGTGAAAGTGACGCCTGTCGCCAACACCGCCGTCGCCGCGGATCTTGTCGCGACCTCCGGCCGCCGCGATCTCGCCGCCATCTGCAGCCATGACTGCGGCCGTCTCTACAATCTGGAGACGTTGCAGGAAAGCATACAGGACAACGGCAACAACTACACGCGTTTCATCTGCATTACGAAGGACTTGACGATTCTGCCGGGCGCCTGCCGCATCAGTCTGGTCATGTCGCTGCCGCACCGTCCGGGCTCGCTTTATTCCGTCATCGCGAAATTCGCGGCGCTCGGCCTGAACCTCCTGAAACTGGAAAGCCGCCCTGTAAGCGGCAGCGATTTCGAATTCCGTTTCTATTTCGATCTGGCCGCCACGGAATGCTCTCCGGCCGTCTTGAATCTCATGAACGAACTGGAGCACGAACTGGAGGATTTCACCTTCCTCGGCTGGTACAGCGAAGCATAACGGGTGTCCCGCTTGCGTCCCGCCGAATGTAGCGACGGCGTCCCGCCGTCGGACGTGGAGGATCCGCCGTCGAAAGAAATAATCATGCCAATGCGAATCGCAATCGTTTCGCATTGGCAAATCTCTATTTTGGGATTAGAGTAATACATATTAACGTATGTAATCGTCTCTCCAACCCAAAGGAACCATCATGAGCGACACCGTCAAAACCGCATCCCATCCGTTCGCCAAGCGGAATCCGCTTTTCCGCCATGCCTATTGCAAAGGCATCATCCTGTCGATTCTCGCCAACAAGGCGCTGCCCAAGGCGACGCGCATGCAACAGTGCGAAGCGGCGTTGGTCAAAATCCGCGGCTCGCTCGGCATCCAGTTGCAGGAGAGCGACGAATCCTATCTCCAGACGGTCTCCACGACGGATATCGAGCAGATTCTCAATACGTTGCGCAACGAACTGACGAGCGACGCCTCGCGCGTCGCGTTCCTCTACGAAATCGCCTATTACCAGCAGGCGAGCTTCCGCACGGATGCGGACTTCCAGCAGGTCTGGCAGTCGTTCGTCGACGATCTTAATTTCAGAAAAGACGCGGTTCCAGCACTTTGGAACGTCTGCCAGACTCTCGCCAACTGCCAGTTCCCGCCATTGGACATCTCTCTGCTTTCATGGATGTGCGGCGCCTGCGGCATCAGCTGGAGCGACCTCTCGGCGTTTTTCACCAACGAGTCAGACCTCAAGGCGAACATGACGATCATGCTCCCCGGCGACGTCCCGCTGGAACTCGCATGGTGCCCCGCCGGCGTCTTCATGATGGGCAGCCCCGCCGCCGAAGCGGAGCGCGACGACGACGAGCCGCTGCATCAGGTAAAGATCTCCAAAGGCTTCTGGATGGGCATCTATCCCGTCACACAGAAGCAGTACACGGCCGTCATGGGCAGCAATCCGTCGAACTACGACGGCTTTGACAGCCATCCCGTCGAAAACGTCACATGGTTCGACGCCAAGGACTTCTGCAAGAGAGCCTTGAAACTCGCGCAAAACATTCCCGACGGCATGACGATTGATCTTCCGACCGAAGCCCAATGGGAGTACGCATGCCGCGCAGGCACGAAGACGCCCTTCCATTTCGGCGACAAGCTGAACGGCGAACAGGCCAACTGCGACGGCACAAGGCCGTACGGCACCACGCAGGAAGGCGCGAACATCGACTGCACATGCAACGTCGGCAGCTACGCCCCCAACGCGTGGGGCCTCTATGACATGCACGGCAACGTCTGGGAATGGTGCAACGACTGGTATGGCCCGTATCAGGAAGGCTTCGTCGCCGACCCGCAGGGCGCCGCAAACGGGACCAAGCATTCCGAACGCGGCGGCAGCTGGCGGAACGCCGCCAAACGCTGCCGCGCCGCCATCCGCCGCAAGAGCGCGCCGGAAGACGTCTATGACAATCTTGGCTTCCGCGTGATTTTGACTAGCGGGAAATAACCCGTGGGTTCGTGCACGCCTTTGGCGTTCACTTCACCCACGGCTAAATTCCATCCGCCCCTACGGGGCTTCCGTGGGTTGCACCCACGGCTAAATTCCATCCGCCCCTACGGGGCTTCCGTGGGTTGCACCCACGGCTGGGATCCTGCCACCGCTAACGCGGTTCTGTATGGTTTTCTATCTTCCCGTTTGGCGTTCACTTCACCCACGGCTAAATTCCATCCGCCCCTACTGGGCTTCCGTGGGTTGCACCCACGGCTGGGATCCTGCCACCGCTAACGCAGTTTCACTAACCACTGGCCGCGCAGGAGCGCAGCCCTCCCAACTATGAAAGCATCCATATTCCAGCCGCCGTACCCGTTGCACCATGAAATGCAGGAGACATTGGACTGGCAGACAAGCCGTCTCGCCGCCATTTCCGCAGGCTCCGTCGATCTCGTCATCCTGCCGGAAAACTCCAACGTCACGGGATACAGCAGTCTTGACGAAATGATCCACGTCATCCACAACCAAGGCGCGGAATATGTGAAGACACTGCAGAAAGAGGCGGACCGCATCGGCGCCGTCATCATGGCGGGGCTCATGACGCAGGATGAAAAAGGCGTCCTGCGCAACCAGCTGGCCGTCTTCCAGCCAGGCAAGCCGTCCATCACCCCCTACACGAAAAATCATCTTGTCGTGCCCGAACTGAAAAAGGGCATCAAGCCCGGAGACGAAGCCAACCTGTTCGAAATCAACGGCGTGAAATACGGCTGCGCCATCTGCTACGACTTCTACTTCCCGGAGCTTTTCTGCCACTATGCGAAACTCCGCGCGGACGTCGTCGTCATCGTCAGCCACCAGCGGCAGGAGCCGTCGGAAAATCTGTTCTTCCTTTCGCGGGCCCGCGCCTTCGACACGGGCTGCACGATTCTCCGTTCCGCGCCCGCCATGGACAATCCGGCCATCGGCGGCCGTTCCATCGCCGTCGCCCCGAACGGCGACATCATTGCCGACGCGGGCGGCGTTCCGGGCGTCATCAGCTTTGAATTCGACCCGCATGCGCGGTTCATCCGCCCCGCCTCCTACGGCGAGCCGGACCGTGTCGTCGACTACCGCGAATCGCTCCAGCCGGCCTGCCGGCCGGAATTGTATTTCTAGTATACTAGGCTGCTAGAATACTAGGCTGCTAGCATACCAGACAAAAAAAATCCTCCGCGCCGTCATGGCGCGGAGGATTCATTTTTTAGCTAACTCGCTGGAAATCAGCGTTTTAGCTCTTCTTCGTAGTAACGGCACTTGCCGCCGCTGTCCCAACGCTTGATGGCATGCCAGTCAAGATAATCGACATGGCCGTCAACCCACGCCATGTTGGCGCCGGTGTTGTGCAGGACGGACTGCGAGTAGTTGGCTTCGCCGTAGGTACCGCCGTTGGGATGCAGAATGCGTTCCAGATAGCCGGAGCCATCCGTCCAGCCGATGTACGGGCTGGAGCAGTCGGCGATCATGAGGCATTCCGTCGGGGACTTCATCATGGAGAGCTTGAAACCGCCGATACGGATGGCGATGGGTTCGTTGAAGCCATAGGTCGGCTGCAGGTTGGATTTATTGCCGCCGGTTGACGTCGTCGTGCCGTCGATCCAATAGCCCCACGCATCGCCGGTCTTCTTCACATTGCCCGGGCACTGGAAGGCTTTGAAGTCGCCGCAGTATTCGTACGCGGCCGCAGCCCAGTACTTCGGTCCGGAGTTGATGTTGGAGCCGCCGCCTTCGTTCAGGCGGTGCTGGTCCCAACGCCACCACGGGAACATGTCGTCGTTGTCGCCGACATACATGACCATGGAGGTGCCCAGCTGCTTCATGTTGGACGTGCAGGAAATCGCACGCGCTTTCGCACGGGCCTTCGCCAGCGCGGGCAGCAGCATGGCCGCCAAGATCGCGATGATCGCGATGACGACCAGCAGCTCAATCAGTGTGAAACACAACGCTTTCTTGAACATTTTTCTTACTCCTTTTTTTGGTTGCCGACATACAAAGCCAACGGGGCTTCGTGTCTTTAAACGCTAAAAGTAACCTTTTATTCTAAAAATGCAAATAAAAATCCTTGAATACATTGAAAAAAGTTAATTTTTTGTTAATCCAACGTCCATTCAAGCCTTGCGGAAGGCGATGGTCGGAAGACCGGAGTAGTCCATCGTCCAGACGCCGCCCGTCACATCGTAGCTGATCTGATGGCGCAATTCGAAATCCGTCTCGCCGTCGCGGCGGCAGGCGAATTTTCCATCCTGCCTGAAGTATTCATCGCCATACTTTATATAAATTTGATGCGGGTTGCCGACCGGATGGTCCGTCGTCGTGACCGCCGTGCCATCCACGTCCTGCGGCGTCACGAAAACGGCGGACGGACGGTAGCCGACTTCCACCATGTTGCGGAAAATGGCGATCTTGTCGAACACGGAGCACGTTCCGTCATCAAGGCTGTGGACGATGATGTACTTCTCCTTCGGGTTCATTTCGAACTGTTTGCGCAGATGGTCAAGGTTGCCCGGATCACGGATTTCCTGATGGGCGGGCGTCCTGTAGAACGGCGACGACGGATCGCGCGACCAGCCGCCCTCCTTCATGTCGAAGGCATGGTGGTCCGTCAGCCCCGCGCAGCCGCACAGGTCGAAAACGCAGGAGAACGTGCATGGCGCCAATTTTGCGCACATCAAGGCGATGATGCCGCCGCCGGACTGCCCCGCGACATAGATCCGCCGTGCGTCAAACGGCTTGCCTTCCGCACGCAACCTGTTCTGCACGTGGTAGATGGCCCGCAGGCAGTCAACCGTCTGAATCAACGCCAGATCATACGGGATGCCGTCCTGGTCGTCATGCCCGCTCTGCAGATAGTCCACGGTGACGGCGACAACGTTGTAGCGGTCGCAGAAATCGTCGCATGCTTCGAACAGCATATCGAAAGTGCCAGTCCAATAATGGACGAGCAGCATGATTCCGGTATGTTCGTTGCAGCCTGCGGCGGGTTCGCGGACATACATCGGCACAGGCCGCCGTTTCTCCAGAAACTGATAGTCCTGCCCGGTGAATTCACTGATGTATTTTTCTCTGTCTGCCATGTGAAAACTCCAATAAGAAAAGGGACACAAACAAAAAAAAGGGACATAAACGACATGAAAAACTTATCCCGCTTGCCGCGCGGATAATTGACATGCGTTGTTTTTGATTTATAATGTATGTTGTTTTATTGTGTTTTACATCCAAGTCCAACGATTTTTTCATCAAAAAGGTCCCGACAGTGCTTTCATTCCATCCAGTTTCACTTGCCCAAAAGCATGATGTAGAAGAATATCTCTATCGTTACGGGGAAAACTCCTGCCAGCATTCTTTTGTCGCCATGTACTGCATGGAGGCCAAATACCAGGACATGGTCTGCGAACAGGACGGCTGGCTCTTCACGCTCCGCAAAGGGAAAAGCACGGACAAGGAGCGCGTCTATCTCTTCCCGCTTGGCGACACGGCGGACACGGACGGTCTGCGCAACGCCCTGACGGCGATCATGGAAGACGCCCATGAAAACCGCTGTTCCGTCCGTTTCGAAACCATCACCGAAAACGCCGCCAAATCACTTAAGGAGTTGTTCCCCAACCAGTTCGCCATCGAACCAAACCGCGACTGGTATGAATACATCTACAATTTCAACACGCTGGCCAATCTCCCAGGCGGGAAGCTCGCCTCCAAACGATATGACATCCAGACGTTCTACCGCGACTACGAAGGCCGCGCCGTCGTCCGGAAAATCCAGCCGGACGACATCGACGGCATCCTCCGCTTCCAGCGGACATGGCTGACGGAAAAGCAGCACATCGACGAAGACGTCCAGCTGGACTATGAGAATCTCGCCATCCAGAAAGGCCTTGCGCATTTCGAGGCGCTCGGTCTTTCCGGCATCGTCGTCATCATCGACGGCGAACTTTGCGGCTACGCCTACGGCGCACCGCTTTCCGACACCGCCTACGACGTCATCATCGAAAAAGGAGACAGGCGCTACAACGACATCTACAAGATCCTGAACCGCGAACTTGTCCGCCTGTGCTGCGACGGCTTCGCGTTCATCAACCGGGAGGAGGACGCCGGCGTGGAAGGCCTGCGGAAGGCCAAGCTGTCCTACAAGCCGGACATCCTCCTTGAAAAATACATCGCCCAGGAAACCGTTGCCTTATGAGCAAGCTCGAAGCCAACATATCCCTGTTCATCATCACCTTCTTCGCGGCCATCCAGTACGCCTTCCTTTCCGGCGTGCCGGATACGGTGTCCTATTTCGCCTTCCTCTGCATCACCAATCTGATCGGCTTCCTGATCGTGCTCGCGATGTTCTTCAACGAACTCTTCCGACTGGACATGAATCTCGTCAAGCAAAGCGCCCTGCTCTCCGCGGAACTGTTCGGTTTCAATCTTTTCATCCTGATAGGAGCCAGCGGGCTGGACACGACCATCACCGCCTGCGTCCTGTCCGCCTATTTCGTCTTCGTCCCGCCTCTAGCCTATCTGGTCTTCAAGCAGAAGCCGGACCGGAACAGCCTTGTCGGCATCGCCATCGTGCTGATCGGCATCTTCTTCATGATGAACTGCAACGTCCGCGGCCTGCTTAAAATGAACATCCTCTACCTGCTCATCGCGGACATCTTCTTCGCCATCTACATCCTGACGGCCGGAC
>CACYQT010000113.1 GCA_902776645.1 uncultured bacterium
CGAAAAAAATGATGTGAATTTGCTTAAAAGCATATATCCTCAAAGCCCTCCGTCCTCTGTGGCGCCCCCATACGCCGTCCTTGTTGTCAACTATTTAGATGATAGAAATCCTTAATCGCCTTCCAGCCGTCCTGCGCCGTTTCGCAGTAGGTGAACAAGTTCAGATCCTCCGGGGAAATCATGCCGCTATCGATGAAGACATCCCAGTTGATGAGCTTGTCCCAAAACTCGCGTCCATATAGTAAAACGGGTATCCGAGCCATTTTCTTGGTCTGGATCAGTGTCAACGCTTCAAAAAGTTCGTCCATCGTCCCGAAGCCGCCGGGGAAGGCGGCCAACGCCTTCGCGCGTTTCAGGAAATGCATCTTACGGATGCAGAAATAATGGAAAAGGAAGCTCAGTTCCGGCGTAATGTATTCATTCGGATACTGTTCGAACGGCAGCGTGATGTTCAGGCCGCCGGACACGCCGCCCGCGTCAGACGCGCCGCGGTTGCCGGCCTCCATGATGCCGCCGCCACCGCCGGTCACGATGACGAAGCGGTTGATGGGATCCAGTTCGCGGCTCTGGCATTCACGCGTGATCAGCGTCGCAAAATCCCGCGCGACCTGATAGTATTTGCTCTGCTCGACAAGATTCTCCGCCTTGCGGACGGCCGCCTTCAACGCCGCGTCCTTCGAATCGGCCTTCAATGCGGCCTTCGCCTCCGCCAGACGCTTCTCCGCCACATCCGGCGGCAGCGTCCGCGCACTGCCGAACAAGACAAACGTCGATTCGATTCCCAACGAATTGAACGCCAGCTCCGTCTTCAGATATTCCAGCTCCAGACGGATGCCGCGACATGCCCCGGACAACAAAAACTCCTGATCCTCGCTGGCCCGAAGGCCGGGAGTCTCCCCAAAATCAACTTTCACTGACTTTCTGCTCATCGTCCGGCTCCGCACTTCATTGGAAAAAACCTTCCTCCCGCCCATACCGTAATCCATGGCCTTCCCGACGATCGCACCGCGACGGCGCCGCCGTCGCGGTTTTCATCCTCCCCCCATACAAAAAAGGGGGCGCCGATTCATGAAAACTTTCAGATTCGGCAGCCCCTGCCATTACAATATCATCAGTGGGACATTTCCGGCGGCATACCGCCATCCATGCCGGGTTCGCCACCGCCGCCGCCCTGCTGGGCGCGTTCCTGCTCGATCAGCTCGCGCTGCTCCTGCTGCAGGCGGTTGTATTCCGCGCGGGGCATCCAGCCGGAGACGTCGTCTTCCGGCATGCCGCTCTCGATCAGCTTCTTGAAGGTCTTCTTGTTGACCTTCATGTAGCCTTTCGCCTTGAACACGCGGTTGGACTCTTCGTCCTTCATGCGGGCGCCGGCCTCTTCGCGGAGAGCCTTGTACAGATCGGTCACATAATCCTTGCGGGCAACCCAGTGCTCTGGATTCGGGCTCGTCAGACGAAGGGCGAGACGACGCTTGTTGGGCACGCCGTTCTCCATGATGGTCGCCAAGTTCGGGATGTAGCCGCTCTTCAGGTAGGCGTCCGGAATGCGTTTTTCCTTCTCGTCCATCTTGTAGCCTTCGATCTTGACATCATAACGGCGGTTCTCATTCGCGACATATTCCTCCACGGCCTTGTCATGGAAGACCTTGTAAAGACGGGCCTTCGTCTCTTCATTCAAGTCGCGGACATTGACCGTGCGGCGCGGAAAGACCTTCACGCGCTCGGTGGAGACTTCCTGCAGTTTGCCTTTGACATCCGTGTCCGTGCCTCTTCCATCACGTATGACAAATTCAACGTCATCGTTGCGCTTCCACATCTTGTATTTCTCTTCGGCTTCGCCTTTGAACTCTTCGCGGCGGGAGTCGGGGAACTTCACCTTCACTTCCTTCATGATCTCCTTCATCAGCTCCTCTTCGACTTCGTCCTTCGTCAATTCTGGCGGACGGACAGGAGACGTCCACGGAGCCAACTGCGGGATCGTGCGGCTCAGGCCGTTAATGACCTTCTCTTCGGTCACTTCGCGTTCAAGGCGTTTCTGCACGGAACGTTCGATTTCCGCTTCAAGTTTGGCACGCTCCACGTGCCAATCCGTTTCGCCTTCCTCTTCTTCGTCATCATCGTCATCCGCGGCGCGGACATTCAGACAAACCATGACAAATGCTGACAACAGCAAGGACCAGAACAGACGATTGCGTTTTTTGAATAGCTTCATGACTGACTCCTGATGATAATCTCAACTTGTTATTTATGTAATTTTCTTATTTTTAATCCAAATATAATCTGTTATAAACCAATTTAGCACATTTTTCCCATGAAAGCAATTCATTTACACGCTTTTTTTGGCGTATTCCTGAAAAAACTTTCGTTTTTCACTGTTTTTTCACCTTTTCCCCCTCAATGCCCCTTCAGCTTCTCC
Organism: uncultured bacterium; assembly: GCA_902776645.1. Lineage (GTDB taxonomy): Bacteria > Verrucomicrobiota > Lentisphaeria > Oligosphaerales > Oligosphaeraceae > UBA1407. The sequence continues at coordinate 2,414 of CACYQT010000113.1, forward strand.
CAAAGAGACCGTTCCAACGTGACGCCGCCGTTCAACGGCAGGTCATGGACATGGTTCACGAGACGCCAGCGTCCCATCATGCTGTCATATTCGTATCCGAACGATCCATAGAGGTTCTTCCGCGCGTCGCCGATCTTGTCTTCATACATCTCCTTTTTCAGCGCCATCGCCTTCTCCTGCAGGACGGCGCTCTTGTTCAGCCAGTTCCCCTGCCCCAGATAAACCTTCAGCTTTTTCTTTTCCTTATTAATAGGGGCGTAGCCATCCGCAAGAAGACTCTTCTCCATGATCTCCGGCCACAGCTCCTCGACCATCGCCTGGCGGTTGATCTCCATCCGTTCGGTGGCCTGCTTGACGAACCACGCCTTCCGCTCCTTGCTCCGCTCCTCTGAAAAACGCGCCAATGTATCGACGTCCAGATCCTTCACGGAGACATTTCCCGTCAGGCCGATGCGGATGAACTGGTCCGTGATCGCCTGGATGCGGCCTTCATAGACTCTGACCGGCTGACGGTTGGACACCAGTTTCGCATGGTCGCCGACCTTCAGCACGCTGTACCGTTTCTCCGCCTCGGCCTTCGCCTCTTCGACAAGCGAATCCGGATATTTCTCCTTCGCGGCCGCCATGGCCTGCGCCGTCGAACGCTCACTGTGATCCGTGAACGTGTAGGCGGGGGGCATGACCGGCCAGTCAAGATTCAAATCCGCCGCAAGTTCCCGCAGATCAAGCTCCTGCCGGACGATCGCCGTCACGCAGCGGTCCGCCAAGGTCTCGATCTGCTCGGGCGTCAGCACGTCGTCCGCATGCAGGCAGACACCGATGGCCGCCACGGCCATCAGCCGGATGAATGATTTGAACACGATGTGATGACTCATTTTCCTGTTGTCCATTTTCATTTTACCGTATGCGAAACGGCATGCATTTCATGCATTTGCAAGCGCTTACGAATGGTTCGCCCCACGAACCGCATCGCCGTGGTCTTAGCTTTCAGCTTTAAGCTTCTCAATAGCGGCCTGGCCATTGTCTTCGCTTTAAGCTTTCAGCTTTAAGCTTTTAGCTCTGCGGAGGCGTCCGCCTTCGCGGCGGTCAGCGGTCGGCGAAATTGTCGAAGTAGCCCTGCACGAGAACGACGGGCGTTCCCTTGTCGCCGGAACCGCTCGTCAGATCGCACAGGCTGCCCAGCAAGTCCGTCAGCTGGCGGGGCGTCGTCCCCAGCGATTCATCCTTGCCGACCAGATTCTTCTTCTTTGACCGTATCTTTTCGAGAATTGTTTCCTGAACGGCCGCGTCATCGCTCTGCGTCTTCTGCGTCTCATCCGCCAAGTACTTCAGTTTCAGTTCGTTGGGCGTTCCCTTCAAACCAGCCGTATAGGCGGGGGAGACGACGGGATCCGCCAATTCCCAAATCTTGCCGACGGGATCCTTGAACGCGCCGTCGCCATAGACCATCACTTCGATGTTCTTGCCGGTCAACGCCTTCAGACGGGCCTGGATGTCCTCCACCAGCGGCTGGCAGTCACGCGGGAACAGTTTGACCTTCTCGTCGTCCGACTTGTTCGAGCCGAGCAGGCCGTAGTTTTCGTTGAAGCCGGCGCCCGGCTCGACGGGAGCCGTGCAGATGTCGTCCAGACCGTAGACGATTTCCGCTCCGGCGGCCTTCAGCAGCCGTTTGCTGCGTTTGCGCGTATGGATGTCGCACGTCAGAATCTGCTTCGTGAACGGCAGAAGCGCGCGGACGTCGTTGCCGAAATGCACTTCGACCTTCTCCGGGCCGATGATTTCCTTGTACATATCGACGTAGTCGATGCCCGTGAACGGATGCAGCACCTTCTCACCGAAGATCTTGCGGTATTCGGCCTCCGTCAGCACGTCCGAATACGGATTCACGCCGCTGGCGTCCAGCAGATCCGGATCCATCAGATGGTTGCCGACTTCGTCAGACGGATAGCTCAGCAGCAGATGCATCTTCTTCACGCCGCGGGCGATGCCGCGAAGAAGCACGGAAAAGCGGTTGCGGCTCAGAATCGGAAACGCGACGCCGACCACGCCGCCGGGGAACTTCGCACGGACGTCCGCCGCGATCTGGTCAACCGTCACGTAATTGCCCTGCGTCCGCGCGACGACGGACTCCGTGATCGCGACCACGTCATGGTCCTGCATCGAAAAGCCTTCGTTCTCCCATGCCTCCTTCAGGGCGGAGACCACCTGGGCCGCCAGATCATCGCCTTGGCGGAAAATCGGGCAGCGGATGCCGCGAACCACCGTTCCTACTGTACGCATAGTCTTCAAATACTCCTTTGTGTCTGAGACACAACATGTTGAACATTCCATAGCCGATAAGACAGAATTATCGACATTATTACCTTTATATAATCTACTAGCTTTTCTTGATATTCGCAATTCTACATTACATTAATTATATGATTTTTTTGTTTTTTAATTTTCTCTATGAATCATAATGGTTTCAATTTTATTTAAAGACGGAACACTTTTGATAGAAGCGCCACGGGACACGGAGCTCCCCATCACGGATCTCTGCGTCTATGACGTGCGAGTATCCGCCTGGCGGGCAGAAGCTTGCGCGTACGCGGACATCATCATGGCCCTCCATTCCGCCGCCATCCCCTATGACGACCAGGCCCGCCGTTACGCCGCCCTGCAGCTCCATCGCCAGTCGCTCTTCCCGCCGCGGGACTACCAGCGGCAGGCCATTGACGCATGGAACAAGGCACGCCGCCGCGGCGTCATCGTCCTCCCCACCGGCACGGGAAAATCCTTCGTCGCGCAGATGGCGATGGAGCTCTCCAACCGCTCCACGCTCGTCGTCGTCCCGACGATCGATCTCATGGAGCAATGGGCCTCCCAGCTGAAAAAGGCCTTTGGCCTGCCCGTCGGCCTGCTGGGCGGCGGCTCGAAGGACGTGCAGGATCTGACGGTCTCCACCTACGATTCCGCCGTCCTCATGATGGAATCCATCGGAGACCGCTTCGGACTGCTCGTCGTCGACGAATGCCACCATCTGCCAGGCCCGACATACCAGACACTTGCGAAATTCAGCATCGCCCCGTTCCGCCTCGGCCTCACCGCCACGCCCGAACGGGACGACGGCATGGACGACGCCCTCGACCGTCTGCTCGGCCCGATCTGCTTCCGGAAGGACATCGACGAAATGGAAGGCAACGCCCTCTCCGCCTATCGGACGGAGACGATTCCCGTCGCGCTCGACGACGACGAACTGGACGAATATCTCCGCCAGCGGCAGATCTACACGGATTTCGTCCGCGCGAACCGCATCAATTTCTCCGCGCGGGACGGATGGAACATGTTCCTCCGCGCATGCGTCCGGCAGCGCAACGGACGGGAGGCCCTGAAGGCCTATATGAAACAGCGAGAAATCGCCCGCGCGGGAAAAGGCAAGCTTGATCTGCTTTGGCAGCTCATCAACGAACATTCGCAGGAGCGAATTCTCATCTTCACGGCGGACAACCAGACCGCCTACCAGATCGGGCAGCGCTTCCGCCTGCCCGTATTGACGCACCATACGAAAATCGCCGAACGCCGTTCGCTGCTGGACGCCTTCCGCAAAGGCGACCTCCCCGTGCTCGTGACGTCCAAGATCTTGAACGAAGGCGTGGACGTGCCCGAAGCGTCCGTCGGCATCGTCGTCTCAGGCTCCGGATCCATCCGCGAACACGTCCAGCGGCTCGGCCGGATCCTCCGCCCCGCGGCCGGAAAACAGGCCGTCCTCTACGAACTCATCTCCGCCGGAACTTCCGAATCCTACGTCAGCGAAAGGAGAAGACACCACCGTGCTTACGAAAGACCTGATTCTATGTAAGATGGCCAACGGCAGGCTCAAGCCGCAATTCGTCGATACGAGCGACACCGAACTGATTGATCTCGCGGAACGCCTTCTCGCGGCGTATGATCCGTCCAACAGCCCCATCCGCGAAGAGATCGAGGAGCTCGCCACGCAGGCCGCGCAGGGCTTCCGCACACCGAAACTCGCGCAGGGCATCCTGAAAATCGTCGACGACCAGGCCGTCTTCTCGTCGCCGCAGGACATGGACTATCCCGCCGCCCGCTTCAGTCTCTTCAAGAAGGCGGCGGAAATCATCCGCGCCCATCCAGGCCAGACGGAAGAGCAATACCAGCAACGGCTTGCGCAAGCCACGGCGGACAATCCGCTGGCCGCCCGCGAGTCCATCTACGAAGACCTTCCGGAAAACGACCGCCTCGTCAAGCTCGCGTTCATCACGCCGAAGCAAGTTCTCGAACGCTACAACTGCGGCCTCGTGCAAGGCCTTCTCCTCCATGCGGGAAGCATCCAGCTGACCGTCCATGACACGGATCCGGCCAAACTCCGCCGCCTCTTCAAATATCTAAAATTCTTCCGACTGCTGGCCCGCATCTCGGCGGACAACAACGCGGAAGGAGAAAACACGCCGGAAAAATTGTCCATCGTCATCGACGGCCCCGCGTCCATTTTCGACCAGTCGAAACGCTACGGCTTCCAGCTGGCCTGCTTCTTCCCGGCCGTCTGCGCATTGGACCATTGGAGCATGCGCGCCGAAATCAACTGGAAGGAATCCAAACGTTTTCTTGTATTGGACGAATCCTCCGGCCTTGTCTCCCACTACCATAATTTCACGGCATACGTTCCGGAGGAAATCCAGCTGTTCCACCGCTATTTCAAGGAGTCGGTGAAAGACTGGACGATCGTCGGCAACGCGCCGTTCATCAGAGGCGACGGCAACGACGTCGCCTTTCCGGACTTCTCCTTCCAGCATGCGGGCGGCACGATCGTCCATCTGGAGCTTTTCCATCGTTGGCACGCCACGCAGATTATGACGCGCCTCGACTGGCTGAAGAAGAATCCTTCCGCCCCGCTCGTCGTCGGCATCGACCGCTTCCTCCTGAAGGACGAAGCCCTCCAGTCCCGTCTGGAAACGGACGACGCCCTGAAGCCGCGCATTTTCCTTTTCTCCGATTATCCGACCGTCGACAAGACGCTCCGCTGTCTGAACGCCTTCATGTCCGTATGACCCGCAAGACGTTGGCTTGCAATCGTTTCAAACAGTCCAACGACCGTCATGACAGGATGGTTATCGGGCCAAGCAGTCCGGACGGCGTCAGTTGCATGAAATAGGAGAAATGGTCGCGGACTTTGTTGGCCAGCGTGTTCGCCACGTCGATCTGCAGACGGTTCTTTCCGGCCTTCGCAAAACCTTTCAATTCAAAGCGATAAGGCGGGCAGACACGGAATCCGACGCACTTGCCGTTCAGCCAGACGCGGGCCGTCTGGCCGACGGCGCCCAAATCAAGAACGCCTTTCGTCTGGCTCTCCCGCAGCTCAAGCGTCGTTTCATAGCGGATGACACCGGAAAAACCGACCTGATAGCCTTTTCCCGTGATATTGACCAGTTTGGTGGTGTTGAGGAACGGGCGGAAACTGCCCAGATCATCTGAATCCGCCAGGGAGACGTAGAACGACGGCGTCGTTTTCAGCGGCTCCGCCTTCAGCTCCCTGGCCCTGCGGAACGTCCTCCATTCCGCCGTCGCCATGTCGCCGAAGACGACGATGCAGGCTTCATACGGCGCCAGTTTCAGCTTCAGGCTACCGGTCGCAGAGGTCTTCTCGCGGACGACGGTCTCCTCCATGGGATCAAGCTGGAGATATTCGCCCGCGACCGGCAGGATGACCGTCCCGTCGAACGCGTCCGTCGTCGATTCGTTCACGAAATAGAAAATGTCCTCCTTGCCGCGTTTCCAATGCGAATGGCAAAGCGTGTCGCCCTTCTGGCGGACCACGATGTCCCGCAGCCCCGCCTCCGCCGCATCGTCCGCCAGCCGCCTCAGCTGGATGACGGAGGAGAGGACGGAGCATCCTTGCGGCACGTCGTCGATGAACCATATTTTCACCCCCGCGTCGCCCAACGCCGCCAATGCCGTCAGCAACGCGGGCGGCAGTTCAGGCGCTTTCGGAATGACGAGACATTCGTAGGAATTGCCGTTGACGACCAGCCGGCCGCCCTGCGCGAAGGCGTTGCCGACAATGGCGTCCGCGGGCACGATGTCGTATTGGACATGGTTGTCCATGAGAATCCGCGCAGGCTTCTCCGTCAGCATGGCGCCATTCAGATCGCGGCTCATCCATTCCGCTTCGGCATGGTACAGCAAGGCGACTTTCGCCTCGTAACGCGCATCCTCCAGCAAATGGCAGACGCGGTTCGTGTAGCCCATGATTTTCGTAAATCCATCGAATTGCGGATCATGGCCTTCCGCGCCGAAATGCGGCGGACAGTCTGGATCCGGATAGGCGGGCGAGAAGGCGTGCGGCACGAACTGGTTGATCCCGCGAACCATCAGGAAGTCCATGAGCCATTTCATGAACGGCGCCCCTTCCGCCCATCCGAACGCGCCGAAGACTTCGCACATCGCGCGCCCTTTGAAGGCGGGATTCAGATGCGCCGCGGAGGAACACAGTTTCGGCAGCACGTAATGGAAAAATTCCGGATTCACATAACCTCCTGAACATGAGGCGGTATGCTTGAAATGCCCCATGCCGGGCATGACTTGATGCAGCACGACGTCCATGCCGCTCATGTCCTGCCCCTCCTGGCTGCGGAAGTAATGGCCCGCGCTGCAGCCAAGTCGCGCATGGGCGTTCATGTCTTCAATGATGTGGCCGATGTATTCGACGCCGCGCGCGCGGCACCAGTCGCCCAGCTGCCGCACGAAGCAGTCGCGATAGCGGCTCGTGACCAGATCCATGTAGGCCAGACGGACTGCTCCCGTCGGCTTGCCCATGTCGTACCACAAAGCCGGCAGATAACCCAAACTCTTCTTGCCCAACGCCTTGTCCATTCCGGCAAGCATGTCGTCATGCCACGGCAGGCCCAACGCGGGCATGCCGAGGCGGTGGTTGTACATGCCGCGATCAATTTCCGTCGTGCCGAACCAGAGATTGCCGAGGCTCGGCTCGTCGGAGAAGAATCCCGCCAACGTGTTGCCGAAGTATTTCTTATAATGTTTGTAATGCGGCTCGTAGACGGCCTCCAGCAGGACGGCGACGGATTCCGCGTTCATCATGTCGATGTAATATTGCTGCCGCGGATTCACGCCCGCGCGAGATTTGTAGAGGAAAAAGACCCGCCAGCAGCCTTTCGGAATGTCCCATATCAGCTGCCCGTCGACGATATTGCCCGTCAACGGAATCGGTTTGGGCTCAAGCGTTTCCTCCAATTCACGCCGCTGGTAGGCGAAGACGCCGAGCAGTTGCCGTTCATCGTTGTCCGGCTGGACAAGCAGCGCGCCGTCCTGCATGGGGCCGATGACATCGACATGCCGTTCCGTCAGATGCCACTTCCGTAGCTCAGGGTATTTCTCCTTCAGCAGGCCGTTGGCGTTGCCCGTCGGGAAGTGGTTGTCGTCCAGAATCCACACCTTCATGCCGCGCTTTTTGGCTTCGGACAGAATCAGATCCATGTCCCGCCACCATGTCTCGCCGCAGAAATCGCGATGCGGACGCGATTCCACGCAGAACGCCTTGCAGCCGCTCGCCGCGATCCGTTCAATCTGTT
>CACYQT010000114.1 GCA_902776645.1 uncultured bacterium
CCCACTGCTTGCCGGGGCTCAATTCGACGTAGCTGCCTTCGACGCCGTCTTTGTTGCCGTCCGTGATGCATTCGAGCTCACCGACGACGGGCTCGCTGTCGCTGCTCGTCACTTCTTTCTTGAACGCAAGGTTTTTCAGGCCTTTCGGGACGATGATCGGGGGGCGCTTTTCGCCGACCTTGCGGGTCGGTTCCAAGTTCGGCGTGCGCAGTTCACGCGGCGTTCCGGAAAACAGGGGGCGCGGCAGCTTGATCTGCAGGATCTCCTTGTCCGCCGGAATCTCAATCTTCTTTTCGGCGGCGTCTTGTTTTTCCTGCGCAAATGCGCACATCGCGCATAGCGCCATCAACAGAGCGGTCAGTTTTTTCATTCTTCGGTTCCTTTTGTTTGGTTGTTTCGGTTGGTTTCAACTATTTTTATTTGGATAATTCTTTACTTACTACTATAAGGACTCCACGCCGATTTTCTATTTTCCGATGCAAAACTTTGAAAAAATCGCACCGAGAACGTCCGGTTCGACGCTCTGCCCCGTGATTCTGCCCAACGCCGCGACCGCTGTCCGCAAATCGACGGCCGCCAGCTCCCATGACTCCTCCCCTATTCTCTCGACGGCCCGCGACACGGCGGCGTTCGCCTCTTCCAGCAACGCCGCATGGCGCGCCGCCACCGCCACGTCGTCATGGTTTTCATGACGGCCAGACCAGACGGCCTTTTCGACCGCGTCGTACAGCCCCTCCATGCCGTCGCCTGTCTTCACGCTGATCGGAATCGCCTCCGTCGAAGGCGCTTCCGCCAAATCCACCTTGTTCACGACCTGCAGGACCGTCCCGCGGAAATCCCACGGCGGAACAGGCTGTTCCGCCTGCGGCCGCGTCGCGTCCGTCAGCCAGACCACCAGATCCGCCGCCTCCGCGCATTCGCGGGCCCGCGTCATGCCCGCCTGCTCGACGACGTCGCCGCCGTCGCGGATGCCAGCCGTGTCCATGAGACGCAGCGGAATTCCGCGAATCACAAGCTGTGCTTCAATCGTATCCCGCGTCGTGCCAGGAATATCCGTCACGATCGCGCGATTGCGGCCCAACAGATGGTTGAGCAGGCTTGACTTGCCTGCGTTCGGCGGCCCGATGATGACCAGGCTCAATCCGCCGCGCAGCACTTCGCCTTCGCGACGTGTGCGCAACAGCTCCGCCAGTTCATGGCGAACCGCCGTCAAGCCGTCCATCATGTCCTGCGGATCACGCCAATCCAGTTCTTCCTCCGGAAAGTCCAGCCGTGACGTGACTTCCGCCAGAACATCGGACACCGTCCCATGCAAAGAGCGAATCCTGTCTCCAAGCCGTCCTTCCAGATGCCGCCCCGCCAGCCGCAACGCCGCGTCGCTTCCAGCGCCGATCAGATCCGCAACCGCTTCCGCCTGAGTCAGATCCATCCGCCCGTTCAGAAACGCCCGTTTTGTGAACTCGCCCGGATCCGCCAGACGGCAGCCCGTCTTCAGCAGCGCATCCAACGCCAGCCGTGCGCATAGCGCGCCGCCGTGGCATTGCAGCTCCACGACATCCTCCCCCGTGTAGCTGTGCGGACCGGGCATCCGGACCGCAAGACATTGCGGATCAATCAGTTCGCCATCAGCAGACGACAACCGTCCAAGCGACAGTTCACGGGCTCGCGTCTCGCCGAGAGACGTCCGCCCATGCCACAGCCGCCCGCAATTTTTCTCCGCGTCCGGCCCGGACACACGGACGATGCTTACCGCACCGCCCAGCGCCGTGCTGATCGCGCAAATTGTATCGTCGGCCGTCATCATCATTCACAAAACGTTTCGAACATCCCTCTTTTAGACACGGAACATCGCGCCGAGTTTCTTGCCCAGCAGGCAGGACGCCGTCAGCATGGACATGCCCAAGAAGACCATCGTCCACAACCCGAGGGCGGACGCCAACGCGCTCCCCTGCCCCAGCAGCGACGACAGTTCGTAGATGGCCTTCGTGATCGGGAAGTACGCAGCTTTCTGCGCAAGTATCAGTGAATCGGACACTTCCAGCATGGAGAAACTGAACGCCAAAATGCCGCCCGCGATCAGATTCGCCGTAATCAGCGGCACGGTGATGCGACGGAAACTGACCAGCGGCGTCGCGCCAAGGCTCGCCGCCGCCTCTTCGTAAGTGACGGATGTCTGCTGCAATCCGGCCACGGCCGCGCGGACGACATACGGCAGGCGGCGGACGGCATACGCCAGAACCAGCAGAACCGTCGGATTCTCAACTGGATCGAAACAATGGAAGAGGCAGCCCTTCTGCGACATCGCCACATAGCCGAAGGCCAGAACCAAGCCCGGAACCGCCAACGGCAGCATGATCAGCGTGTCCAGAAGCCAGCGGAATTTTCCTTTTCCGCGGACGATGACAACCGCCGAGAAGATGCCCAGAAGCAACGCCACGATGACCGCAAACACCGCGTAACGCAGGCTGTTCACGATACTTGGAACCGTCAGGCTATGGCCAAGCGCGGCTTCGAAATGCGCCGTCGTCAGCCCTGTCGGCAAAACGGAACGATACCATGAATTGCAGACCGCCAGTCCGAGAACGCCCAGATGCGGCAGCAGGCTGAACAAACCGATCGCGCCGAAGGCGAGAATCACAGGCAGCGCCTTGAGGCCTGTCAGCCGCACCGTCGACGTCGCGCGCCCCGCCTTGGACATCATCGCATAGCTGTTGCGCCCAAAGCACACTTTCGCAATGATATACATCAGAGCGGACAGCACCATCATCACCAAAACCAACGCGTACGGCATCGGATTGCTGCCGATTTCGTTGATGCCCGAATAGATCTGCACCGCCGTGCTGCGGTCGAAATTGAACATCAACGGCGTGCCGAGTTCCGTGAACGCCCAGATGAAAACCAATGAACCGCCCGCGAACACGCCGGGCATGATCAACGGCAGCATCACTTTGCGGAACCGTCTGAAGCCTGTGCAGCCCAAATCCGCCGACGCTTCCAAAAGCATCGGATCGACATTCGCAAATGCCGCGACGATATTCAGATACAGAATCGGAAACAGGTGAAGCGCCTCCATGATGACGACGCCCCAGAATCCACCTGCGAACCAGTCCGGCCCTTCGCCCGGCCCGAACAGTCCAAAATGTTCCAATAGCGTGTTGAACGCGCCGTAACGGCCGAAAATGCACTGCATGCCCAACGCGCCGACGAACGGCGCCAAAATCATCGGCAGCAGCAACGCGCCCGTCAGATATTTTTTCCCTGCGAATTCGAATCGGTCGGACAGCCACGCCAGCGGCAGCGAAATCAGCACCGCCACCAACGTCGAGCAAATCGCGATCTTCACGGAATTGAGAAGCCCCTCCAGATAGATCGGATTGCGGAAGACTTCAGCCAGATAGAAGAACGTCAGCTTCCCTTCGCTATCCCGCAAACCGCCTTTAAGCACCTGGAATACAGGATAGAAGAAAAACAGCGCAAAAAACACGACTGTTCCAATCAACAAACCGTAATAGCTGATCTTACGCAACATGGTGCATCCTGTCCTTTGATTGCCGACGCGTTTGCGACGGCATCGTACGCTTCCCTTGCTTCCGCACGTCAAAAGATAATAATATACCTCCGCTATCCTGTTTTTCATTCCATTATTTATAAAGAAACTTGATTTTTATCCATTGTACGCTAAAATCTCTTTCATGGCCGCTCCTTGTCACGCAAAGGGCGGCTCCGTCCGGAATCTTTCCATAATCCAATACTATCAGTTCAAGACTCATGAAAAAACTCCTCCTCACCACCATCTGCATGTCTGCCGCAATCTTCGCGTCGGACTTGCAAACCGTTACATTCCAAGATAATGGAGAAGAATTGACGAATCCCGGCATGGGCTTCGTATTCCATTTCTACGACAATAACATCCAGGCCTACGGCTCCCGTCTTGCTCCGGAAGACATGCTGGACGACTGGAAAGGCGTCTCGCAGGTCTATCTGCGCCTCCCGTGGTCGCTCATCGAACCGCAGGAAGGCCATTTCGAATGGTCCGTTCTCGACACGCCCATGCAGCGCTACCGCGCGCGCGGCATCAAGACCTCCTTCCGCATCACCTGCTCCGAAACGCCCTTCAGCTACGCGACGCCGAAATGGGTCGAAGAGGCCGGAGCGAAAGGCTATCGCTTCACACCGGGCAGAGGCGAACAGCCAGACGGAAGTCATTGGGAACCAGATTTCAACGATCCTATCTTCTTGGAAAAGCTCGACCATCTGCTGGCCAAACTGGCGGAACGCTATGACGGCCATCCGGACGTGGAGCTCTTCGACATCGGCTCCATCGGCACATGGGGTGAAGGCCATACATGGGCCTCCACACGCCGCGCCTATCCGGACGACGTCATCCTGAAGCACATGGCGCTCTACCACAAGCACTTCAAGAAGACGCCGATCCTCTCGCAGGACGATTTCCTCTCGCGCCCGGGCTTCATCACGCCGCAATGGAAGGCGAACGGCTGGACGGAATTCACCTTTGACATCGTCTTCCCGCATCAATGGCGCGGCCAAAAGTTCATGATCACGGCGGGCCTTGTCGCCCACAATCCGCATCGTCGTTCGGATGGATGGAAGACCGCCCCTGCTCCACAGCAACGTGTTCCATTGGCGATACTTACCATCGCGGAAGACGGCAACGCGTCCGTTGTTCCGTTGGCGGCAGACCTCCCAGCGAACGACGCCTTCCCCGATGGGACGGAATTCGCCGCGCGTTTTGTCAATTTCGACTACGACGCCGAAAACCGCCCGAATTCCGCCAAAATCACCGCCTCCTACTGGCGGCCACAGGAGTTCAAACGCGAATTCAACGCCTTCGTCGATATCATGGACGAAAGCGGAAAGAAGTTCATCATCGGCGCCAATCTTGAAAAGGAAGACGACCTGCTGATGGCGAAAATGGCCGAATACAAATACGGTTTCCGCGACGACAGCATTCTTGTCGATTACCCGCCCCGCGCCTATTTCCATGCCAAGGCGGCGCAGCAGCTTTGGCGGAACGCGCCGATCTACATCGAAAGCGAACACTACGGCGGTTCTGCCGCAAGAGGATGCTGGGGCGACGGTTACGGCTTCCTTCAGTCCATTGAGGACTACCATGCCACCTACGCCTCCATCCACTGGTGGCCTCATGAATTCCTGCAGGCCAACCGCGAACTTGTCCGCGACATCAACCGCATCATCGGCTTCCGCTTCCTCCCGCAGTCCGTCTCCTTCTCCGTGAATCTCGGATACAACGAACCGTTCGTCTTCAAATCCACGTGGCAGAACCGCGGCGTCGCTCCAGCCTATGCGGATTATTATCCCGCCATCACGCTAAAAAATAAAAATGGCGGCATCGCCGCCGTGTTCGTCAACGACAAATTCAATCTGCGCAACCTGCCCGTCGCATTGAAGCAGAAGGCGCCGGCCGTCTCCACGGAAATCACATGCGCCTTCCCGCCAAATGTCGTCATTGACGATTTTGACGTGTTCCTCTCCGTCGGCGACCAATTCGGCAAGCCGATTCTCGAACTGCCCATCGACGGCAACGACGGTTCAAGACGTTATAAAATCGGTTCCACCAGCCTGCAAGCGGACTATTCCGCCGTCCTCAGCGCACACAAAGGATCGATCGCGGAACGCAAGCTAAGTTTCGAAATCACATGGAAAACCAACTTCCCGCAGGAGGATCGCATCAAATCGTTCTTCCATCTGGACAGCCCCGAAGGACAGCTCCTCAAAGCCATGGGCGGCGAAGACAGCGGTGATTTCCATACGCCCGGAACATACAAATCCACGTTTGAATTCACCCTTCCGGACAATCTCGCCCCAGACAAGAAATATCAAGTGTGGGTCGGCCTCTGGCGGCCCGAACGCGTCACCCATGAAAACGAACGCCTGATTCCAAAACGCGGCAGGATGCGCCGCGTCAGAATCGGCAACATAATCATCAAGAAAGACGGCACTTGGGAATTTGAAATCCTCTGACATGTCCGATCAAAAGGAAAACAGAATCATGCCATGGTTGAGGCTGCTACGGTTGCCCAACCTGTTCACAGCCCCCGGCGATTCGCTGGCGGGATATTTCCTTGCGTCGGTGTTTATAGGCAACAAGACCGTCTCCCTATGGACCATCGTCTTACTGGCCGTGACGTCTGTTTTCATCTACGCCTTCGGTGTCGTGATGAACGACCTTGTGGACTACCAAGAAGACTGTATCCACCGCCCTGAAAGGCCGCTTCCTAGCGGAAGAATCAATCGTCAGCAGGCCACTTGGATCTGTGTCCAACTATGGATTATAGCTTCTATTTGCTGTCCAGGCAGCTCAATCAGTATTTTCCTATTACACATAGATTCTAACAGTCTGTTTGTTTTCGTTGTCTTGTTCATAACTATCGCTCTTTACAACATGTGGTTGAAACACTATCGCCTCGCTGGCAGCATCGCCATGGGCCTCTGCCGTGGACTGAATTTTCTACTCGGCGTCACCGCAACAGGTTTTGACGTGCCATATGGAAAAATCTGGCCCGTTTTCGTGCCTTTCGCCGCCGTCACCGCCTACATCGCCGCCGTGACATGGCTGGCCGACAAGGAGAACGAAGAACAAAACGTCGGATTCGTTGTCCAAATACCTGCCATCGCCACCGCGATGGCCTGGTTTGGCACCGTCCTGCCGTTGCCGGAAAAGACGGTGGCTCTCGCCATTCCAGCCGTTTTTCTCGTCCTGACCGTGTTCCTTCAGGAGCAAACGGCCGGGAAGCTCTACCATAAGACAGTATCTCCCAAAGAGATGCAGCAATCCATCGGAGCACTGCTCCGTCCGCTTGTTTTCTGGCAAGTCACGTGGATTCTGTTTTCGAAGACGACAGCCGCATACGTTGTCGCCGTCCTGCTGATCGTCGGCTGGTTCTGCGCGAAAGCGCTGTCAAAAGCCATCGCACAAAGCTGAAGCCCCGCGTCTCCGCGAAAAAAAATCATTGAGAACCATGAAACTTCTTGTCATACAATGCGCCGCGTTGGGATACGACATCCCGCGTAAATATCCGTCATTGGAAGCGAAGACAGGTCTTCGCTTCCGACAGCTCACGCCTGTCTTCCCCGCCGTCACATGCACGGCACAAGGAACGATCCGCACGGGACTTACGCCTGCCGAACATGGCGTCATCTGCAACGGCCTCTATGACCGAAAATCATGCAGGACATCCTTTTGGAACCAATCCGCCAAGCTTGTCAACGGCAAACGCATCTGGGAAGACCGTAACATCGGCAAGACCGCCATGATTTTCCATCAGCAGAATCTCGGCGAAAAGGTCGATTTTGTCGTCTCCCCCGCCCCGATCCACAAGCATCACGGCGGTATGATCATGGGCTGCCAGACGAAGCCAGAAAACCTTGAGCAAAAACTAGTTGAACATATCGGGCGGCCGTTTTCACTATCTTCCTACTGGGGGCCGCTCGCCAGCCGCAAATCAACGGAATGGATCGTCGAGGCGACCATCGACATCGCGCGTTCCGAATATCCGGACCTTTTGTTCACCTATCTGCCGCATCTCGACTACTGCCTGCAGAAATACGGGCCAAACGACGACGCGCATGTCTCCCCCGAAGTCGATTTTCTGGCGGACAGTCTGCAAAAAATGCTAAAAGCCGTCAGGCCGGACTATGACGTCATCGTCTGGGGCGACTACGCCATCACCTCCGCCACGACCGTCGTCTATCCAAATCGCGAACTAAAAAAGGCCGGATTCTTCTCAACGCGAACGGTTTCCGGCGGTCTCACATATCCGAATCTCTACGACAGCCGCGCGTTCGCCATGTGCGACCACCAAGTCGCGCATGTCTATGTTCAAAACAAAAACGATTTGGACGCCGTCAAAAAGCTCCTCTCGCAACTGGACGGCGTCGATATCGTTCAAACGCAACAGGAAGCGAATCTTGACTGCCCCGAAGCAGGCGATCTTGTCATGACCGCCAAACCGAATGCATGGTTCGCCTACCAATGGTGGGACTCTCCCAAAGAAGCTCCCGACTACGCGACGCATATCGACATCCATAACAAAATCGGTTTCGATCCTTGCGAACTCTTCTGGGGATTCCCGCCGTTCGTCTCCACATCGACCGACTGCTCGAAGGTCAAGGGAACCCACGGCCGCAACGACCTGCCCGCAGCGTTCGCCACAACGCAGCAACTCGTTGATTTCCAAATCCCTACTACTCATATCGAATTGGCTCAACTCATCAAAAATTCACTATAAGGCATCATCCATCATGATAATTCTCGGCATCGAAAGCAGCTGCGACGAAACCGCCGCATCCATCGTCAAAGACGGCCACACGGTCCTGTCGTCCGTCATATCCTCCCAGATCGCGCTCCATGCGGGATATGGCGGCGTCATCCCCGAACTAGCTGCGCGCGAACATCTTAAAAATATCGATCCCGTCGTCACTTCCGCCATGCACGAGGCGAATGTCCAATTTGGCGAACTCGACGCCATCGCCGTCACAAGCAATCCGGGCCTGATTCCCGCCCTGCTCGTCGGCAACGCCTATGCGAAAGGCCTTGCGGCTTCGCTTGGCAAGCCGATCATCGGCATCAATCATTTTCTCGCCCACATCTACGGCGCGTTCATCGAACATCCGGAAGTGCTTGCAGACAGCAGGAATTTTCCGATTCTGGCATTGGTCGTCTCCGGCGGCCACACCGCCATCGTTCTGATTCCGGAAGACGGCAAAGCCAAAATTCTCGGTTCGACGCTAGACGACGCCGCTGGCGAAGCTCTGGACAAAGCCGCCAAGATTCTTAATCTAGGCTATCCAGGCGGCCCGTTGATCGACAAACTCGCCAAGACTGGCGACATCACTAAATACAACTTCCCCAGGAGTTTGACGGGTGCCGCAGGCAAGCCTGTCGCGCCTGAGCACAAATACGATTTTTCGTTCTCCGGCGTCAAAACCTCCTTGCTGAACACCGTCCACAAGATGGAAACGATCGCCGACAGCGACCTGCCCGACCTTTTGGCTTCCTATCAGGCCGCCGTCATGGATGTGCTTGTGGCGAAGACACTTGCCGCCGCACGGGAATACTCCACGCCGAATATCTGCCTCTGCGGCGGCGTCGCCTGCAACTCCTATCTGCGCGCTAAACTTACCAAAGACGCAACGAAAGCAAGAAGAACCGTCCTTCTCGCCCCGCCGAAATTCTGCACGGACAACGCCGCCATGGTCGGCGGCCTTGCCTTCCATTATCTGAAACACAACCGAATCGATTCGCTCGACATGCCGGCGAACGCCAGGCTCGACCATCATCTCGGAACCCTACCATTCGCCCCGAAAGCAATTTAACTTCAACCATATACAACACTCGCACAACCATGGCTATCTTCAAGAAAATCGACAAGGCAAGTCTAGACGCCAGCAAGCCCTCTCTCGAAGCAGGCGACAGCATCGGACAGTTTGAAGTCGTCCGTTCTCTCGGAACAGGCCGCATCAGTGAAGTGTATCTCGTCAAACAGCCCGTCATGAACACCGTTTTCGCCATCAAACTCCTGAAAACGGCCTTCGTGGAAAAGCGACCTGCCCTCGTTGGACAATGTCTGCAAGATGTGAAATACGCATCCAGCATCCATCATTCCAACATTATAGAAATAAAGGACACCGTTTTCGACAGAGAAAAGAATCTCGCCTATATCGTCATGGAATATGTCGAAGGATGCTCTCTCGCCAAACTCATGCAGACACATCCGTTGACGGTGCGTGAATCCTTCCAGATGGCGTTGGCCGTCGCGGAGGCGTTGCAAACTCTGCTGAAACAAAATATCGTCCATCATGCCGTTACTC
>CACYQT010000115.1 GCA_902776645.1 uncultured bacterium
CGTGCGGGCGCGGCCGTCGCCGTCGCGCGTCACGAAGGGGTTCATGCGGAAGAACGGCTGCATGTGCATCGGCTTCCAGATCGGGCGGCCCTCCGCGTTGGCGGCGGCAAGCTTTTCGAGAATCTCCGTCGGGCAGGTCTTGCCGGGCTCGTGGACGTAACATGCGTCGGAATCGGATCTTACCTGCTTGCACATGGCGGCGGGATCGATGAGCAGGCAGGACAGCCAGAAGTTCGGCTCCATGGCGTCTGGCTGATACGGGTTCATGCTGACGGGCAGGCCTTTCAGGCCTTCCATATACCTTAAATAAATGGCCTTCTTCTGGGCGATGTGCCCCTCCAGATAGGGGATCTGGCCGCGGACGACGCCCGCGATGACGTTCGACATGCGGTAGTTGTAGCCAGGCTCCTCGTGCTGGTACCATGCAGCAGCCTCCCGCGACTGCGTGGACCACTTCCGCGCCTTTTCGGCGGCGGATTTATCATCGGTCAGTAGCATGCCGCCCGACGAGCCCGTGATGATCTTGTTGCCGTTGAAGGAGATGGCGTTGTATTTGCCGAAGGTGCCCGTCTGGCGGCCCCTGTAGGACGCGCCGAGGCTCTCGGCGGCGTCCTCGATAAGCGTCGCGCCGTGCTTTTCGCAGACGGCGAGAATCTCGTCGAACCGCGACGGCGTGCCGTAGAGGTTCGCGAGAACGACGACCTTCGCCTCCGGATGGAGTTCGAAGGCTTTTTCCAGCACGACGGGATCCATGTTCCACGTCTCCCGCTCCGTGTCGATGAAGACGGGCGTCGCCTTTTCATAGACGACCGGATTGACGGTGGCGGCGAAGGTCATGTCGGAGCAGAGGACCTTGTCGCCGGGCCTGACGCCGGCGAGCTTCACGCAGAGGTGCAGCGCGGCCGTCCCACAGGACAGCGCGACGGCATATTTGCAGCCGACCTTCTCCGCGATCTGCTTCTCGACCGCATTGATGTTCGCCCCGACGGTGGACATCCAGTTGGTCTCGAAGGCCTCCTTCATGTAGGCCAGTTCCGGGCCGTGCATGGTGGGAGAGGACAGGTAGATTTTTTTCATTTTAAACCACGAATCAACACGAAAGAACACGAATTTTTTTTGAGAAAACCACAGATTACACAGAACAAACAGAAAGCCTCGCAGACGTCGGCCATAGTTCTGCAGAGTTTGTTGACAATATGTGGATTTTGTTCAAGGAAGAATCGAAACGGCCGACCTCTGCTCGGCGGTTGTCATGCCACTTGGCGTGGAGCTATGGCTGCTTCGCAGAATTAATTGCCCGCCGGTTGGCACCCGCGGAATAATCCTGCCACCGCTAACGCGGTTCTATATGGTATGTTATGTTACCGTGGGTTCCGCTTCGCTCACCCACGGCTGGGATCCGATTACCGCTAACGCGGTTTCATTTGGCATGTTACGATTCCGTGGGTTAGCACCCACGGCTGTGTTATGCCACCACTACGTGGTTCCGTATGGTTGTTTTGCGTTACCGTGGGTTACGCTTCGCTCCACCCACGGCTGTGTTATGTCACCGCTCTGCGGTTCTATGTGGTTGCCTTGCAATAATTATGCATTATGCATTATGAATTATGCATTGAAAAAAGCCCACGGCTGTGTTATGCCACCACTACGTGGTTTTATGTGGTATTTTATATTTCCGTGGGTTGGCACCCACGGCTGTGTTATTTCACCGCTACGCGGTTTTATTTGGCATTTGAATTTGCTTTAAGCTTTTGGCTTTAAGCTTTTAGCTCCAATTGGATTTTGGCGTAGCTGTTGCTGTCCAGTTGCAGGTAGAAGTAGGTTTTGTCGTTTTCTTTTGAGAGGATGCCGCGGCTGCCGGCCAGCTCGCCGTCGGACAGCGTGACGGTTTCGCCTTTTGGAGGAGCGGCGCAGGCCGTGACGGGATACGTGTTGGAGATCAGTTCCAGCTTGCGGCAGACGACCATCGACTCCATGATGCCGTCCTCCATGGAGATATGGTGCATTTCGTCGCGGTACATCTTGTTGCGGGGCGTGCAGAGGCCGGGGTGGCGTCGGCAATCCCAGCAGGCGTAGATGTAGCCGGGCGTCTGGACGACCGGTTCAGTCTTGAGGCCGTTCTCGTAGGGCGTGATCAACGGGAGATAGCTTTCTATGCCATGCGCCTTCAGGATGCCCTGGACGACCTTCTCCGACCGCGCATAGGTGTGGATCGCGCCCCAAAGAAGCGGATGCCGCTTCTCAAATACCACATTGTCAAGTTTTTGTGTAAGTTTTCCGATCATTTTTTAACCACGAATGGACACGAAATGACACGAATTTTTTAATTGAACCACAGAATACCTGGAACGGTCAAGCCGCAACCAAACCATTGAATTGGAACCACGAAAAGCACGAAAGGTACGAAAAATCAACATTTTAGAGTCCACAGAACACACGGAATAAACAGAAATGCCTCTCCGCCGGGCCGACAAACTCCTATATGTTTTGTTTGTATATAATGAATTATGAATGCTGAAATGTAAACGGCTCCGGCGGCTCGGCGGTTGTCATCGCTTCGCGAGGCGGGAACAGCATCATGTGGAAGCTCTATGCCTTGGAGAAAATCTTTTCAGAAAAACAAGAAAATGAACGATAGTAGTACAGATTGCCTCCCCGCCGGGGCTTTTTCAATGCATAATGCATAATGCATAATGCATAATTAAGTGGTTAGTGGTTAGTGGCTGGTGATTAGTTTATGGGAGAGTCCCGCTCCGGCGGGAACGGAGGTCAGTGGCAATAATCGCACCCTGCCGGGCGCCCTTTCTGTCGTTGTCTACCGTGGGCTGCGCTCCCTATGGTCGCTGACCCACGGTTACGAAAATCACACCCTGCGGGCGGTAGCGGCATTGTCTTTGCTTTTAGCTTTAGGCTTTCAGTTCCGCAAAGGCGGCAGGTTCCTGCCACCGCTAACGCGGTTCTGTATGGTTATTTTGTCTACCGTGGGTTTCGCTAACGCTCACCCACGGCTGGGATCCGATTACCGCTAACGCGGTTTCATTTGGCATTTGAATTTGCTTTTTTGCCGCCAGCTGCGCTCCCTATGCTCGCTGACAAGCGGTTACTAATGTGTCGCCCTACGGGCGGTTCTAAGTGGCATTTGAATTTGCTTTAAGCTTTAGGCTTTAGGCTTTTAGCTATAATTATGAATTATGCATTATGAATTATGCATTAGTCCAGTTTGATCATTTTAAACTTTGACGGATTGATGGTCGTCGTCACCGTCTGGTTGACGAATTCGATCTGGACCGTCCATTTGAACTTCTTGTCGCGGCTGGTCAGCAAGCCTGTGACGCCTTCCCAGACGCCGTTCTGTATCTGGAAACGGTCGCCGACGGCGATGTCGGCATTGAATTCCAATTCCTGCTTGAAGCCCACCAGCTCCACCTTGCGGACCGTCTTCACCTCCTCCATGAATGCGTCGAGATCGGCCACATGGAGGATTTTCGTGACAAGCTTCGTCTCGAAGAGGCCCCGCAACCGTTCCAGCGGAATCTTGACGAAGACGTAGCCCGTGAACATGGGCCGCAGGACTTCCTTCGAGTAGCTGTACGTCTTGCCCTTGGAGGAGGTCTGGTTGCGCACCCGCCACACCCTGCGCAACGGCAGGTAGCTGACGAGACCGTTCTCCTTGCAGTAGTCGCGGAACTTGAATTCGTGGAGCGGCGTGGTCTTGACGGGGCGGACGACCTCCGTTCCGGAGATCGTCAGAATCGAGTCGTCGAATTCTGGATATTCACAATTCATAATTGTGAGCTAAAGGCTGAAAGCTAAAAGCTTAAAGCAAATGCGGGCCGCTGCGCGGAAGTGATGATAGTGGTTAGTGGTTAGTGGGTAGTGGGTAGTGGCTAGCGGCTGGCGGCTAGTCGTTCGTGGCAAAGTTGATTTTACGTCTCACGTCTCATGTCTCTCGTCTCTCGTCAGACGCAAGACTAACCACTAATTAGGAGCTTGATGGCGATGCCATCAAGCGGTTTGACATGAGACATGAGACGTGAGACGCGAACAAAAGACGTAAGACATAAGATTAACCCATCCCATCGTTCCCGCCGGAGCGGCCCCTCCCGAATGAATTCGCTTTAAGCTTTAAGCTTTAGGCTTTAAGCTGTCCCGTACTCGGGACAAAGCTGCCGCAAACCCTTGTCAAAAAGCGTACAAGGGCCAAAAAATCGAAAGCCGTTTTCCTGTCGCTAGTTAGCGACAGGAAAACGGCTTTGATACTGGATATGAAAAAGCCCTGCACGCAACGTGTTTTTCACGGTTTTGTACAAGGCTTTTGAAGGGGAAAAGGCCAAATGGCCAAGACACACTACCCCCTTGGCGGGACGTAGGGAGCTGAGCTGAGCTGAGCTGAGCTGAGCTGAGCTGAGCTGAGCTGAGCTGAGCTGAGCTGAGCTGAGCTGAGCTGAGCTGAGCTGAGCTGAGCTAGCTGAGCTGAGCTGAGCTGAGCTGAGCTGAGCTGAGCTGAGCTGAGCTGAGCTGAGCTGAGGGCGATTTGTGTCTTGTAAGTCATTTTATTTCTTGATGATGTGATTTTCGTTTCAAAAGTTGTAAACTTTTTTCGGCTTCAAAATCCCATCATTTTTTCGTTGTGTCCGAACGGTTTTGGCGAAGCCGTGGAGACTTCACCACATACCTTAATTTAATAGGGAAACAGTGCCTTGCAAACCTGTCTATGACTTTTTTATCCATTTTTCGATAAAAGTCATTGAAAGTCATACCGCTTCGCGGAGCCGAACAGTAGTGATTAGTGGTTAGTGATGGGAGGGGACCGCTCCCGCGGGAACGATGGATAGTGGGTAGTGATTAGTGGGTAGTGGGTAGTGATGGGAGGGGTCCGCTCCGGCGGGAACGATCATGGGGTGGTCTCACGTCTCGCGTCTCATGTCTCGCGTCAAAACCGCGTCATGGCAGAGCCATTGCGCCGCCCGGCAGTAAGGGTGAAAAGCAATCTGGATTGCTTTTCACTGGAGGACATGAGACGAGAGACGTGAGACGAGAGGGTGACAGGAGACGATAAGACGTCAGACGGATTTAAATGGCTGCCTTGCAATAATTATGCATTATGCATTGACAAGATCAGGCAGCTCATGGGGGCGGCGGGCGTGAACGTCACAGTGGCGCCGTCGACGACGGCCTCCCCTTCGCCGAAGCGGTCCGCAATCGTCCAATCGCCTTCCGGCATGTCCAGTTTCAATGACGATGGCGCTTCATTGAACGCGAAGAAATAGGCGATCGCCGACTTGCCGTCCAGACTGACGCGTCGCAACGCGAAGCCGCCGCGGAGATGTCGCCACGACGGCGCAACAGACGGATAATACGCCGATTCGCCGTGCTTGATGACGCCTTTGATCTTCTCGTAGAACGACATGGCCTCCGTCACGATCGACCACTGGCTGTCCGACAGTTTCGTGATACCGCCGGAGAGGCACAGCCGCCCCAGCATGCCACCGCCCAGAATATAACGTAGCTTCGTGTCGTCGTATTCAGGCTTCAGCACCGCCCAGATCTGGCATTGGCGCGGCAGCATGAGATTGTGCAGATTTGCCGCAATGACAGGGATTTCCGGCTCCATGTGCGCGTCCGAGAAGCTCGACATCGACGTCAGCGACATCATGAACGGCTCCAGCCGATGGCCGCCGGAAGCGCAGTTTTCGATGACCAGATCCGAATTGACCTCCCGCAAACGGCGGAAGAACCAATGCGTCCCCTCCACCTGCTTCCGCAGCCCTTCGCCGATGGAATCCGGATGGTCGCAACCGATGCCGACCGTCTCGTTGTAGTCGATCTTGATATAGCCCAAGTGGTTCTCTTTTAAGAAATAGACGATTTTTTCATCCATCTTCCTGCGGATTTCGGGCAGCTGGAGATTGAGAAAATGGCGGCCGCTGGCGTAGATGGGATTGCCGTCGAGCTTCAGATGCAGATCCGCATCGTCCGTGAAGGCGTGGCTGGCGTTGCCGCAGACCTCCGCCTCGAACCAGATGCCCGGAATGAGGCCGCGTTCGCGGATGCGGTCCGCTGTCGCCATAAGTCCGTCAGGATAAAGGTCTTTGTTGTAGATCCAATCGCCCTGCGTGTTGCCCCAGCTCTTGCCCTCTTCTTTGTACCATCCCGCGTCGATGACGAGATATTTGACGGGCGTCCCTTTCAGGCGGTCCGCCGCCGCCAGCAGTTCCGACTCCTTCGGATTGCCCCAGCTGTAGCACCATTCGTTGAAAATCACGGGCAGGTCCTCTTCGACGGAGGGCACGTCCAGCCGTCGCTCCTGGATCGTCAGAAGTCGTTGGCACAGTTCATCGAACGTGCCTTTCCGACAGGCGAGAAACGCCTCGGGGCTGGCGAATGTCTCGCCTGGAGCGACGACTTTGCTCCAATGGCCGAACTCGCGGTCCGCCAGACCGCCGTCCATCGACAGCGTGTCGCCGCTGTACCGCACGAATTCCATCTGCCACGAACCGCTCCACGCCAGCTGCGCCCCCCAGAAGACGCCCTCCCCTTTGTCTTCCAACGCGACGAACGGATGCCAGCCGCGCACGGGCATCGTGCCGACCTGCCCGAAACGTTCCGCCCGCATGAGGCCGCCGCCCCATGAATGCTCCAGCACCAAATCCTCCACGGATTCGCAGATGTGGCGGCCCTCCGCGCTCCAGGCGGAGCGGTAGCGATGGATGTTAAGCCGTTCATAGGCATCGCCTTGGACGTATCCGGCCAGCCCGCCGAGAATGAAACTCGTCATGAAGTCCAATGTCACGGGAGCCTGCGACTTGTTCGTGAATTCCGTGTGGACGGCGAACACAGGGCAGTCGTCATACCATAATAATATATGCTTCAATTCGTAGCCGCGGTCGTCCGCCATGACGGTCGTGACGCGATGGTCCTCCACCGTCTGCGACTGGTAGCGGAAGCGCCCCGCCGAACCGCCGAAACGCATCGTGCGGCCGCCGCCGAAGCCGCCCGTCGCCGCGTCGCCGCGCACACGGACTTCCGCCACAGGCGACAGCTGCTCGCGACCGCCCGTCGCGGGAGACAGGCCGGCGGGATACAGCGACAGTTCCACGCAGCCGTTGTCATTCGTATTGTACAGAACTTGCGTATCCGCGACTTTCAGCGTCAATAAATTCTTCATCATCCGTCCTTTTTCATGGAAAAAGCAGTTTTTCCGGCAAAATTGTTGTTTCTTTTCTTTATGATAGCCTGTTTATGTGATAAAGTAAAATTGGAATGATTATTTTTCAAAACGTTTTAACTTCAGACGGCACACACCCATCAACGGCGGGACGCCGTCGTTACAACCCTACGACGGCGGGACGCCGTCGCTACCTACTAAACATGAAAACCATCATCACATTCATTCTTATCGGCAGTCTTGCCATTCTGACCGCGGCAGATCTTCCACAAGGAAACAAACCAACCATAAAAAGGAGTCATGACATGGAGTATTCAGAAGCCTTCGATGGCGCCAAAGCCACCCTGAAAATCTGGCCGGACGGCAAAATGCCCGGCGAAAAAGCCAACGGCCCCGAACATGCCGGCGATCCCGCCAACGACGTCCTCCGCATTTCGGGAGTCAGCGAACCGGCGCTGTATCTCTATCCCGCGCAAAACGCTACAAAGCCCGCGCCCTGCATGATCGTCTGCCCGGGCGGCGGCTACAGCATTCTCGCATGGAATCTCGAAGGCACGGAAATCGCAGAATTTCTCGCCGCCAACGGCATGACGGCCGTCATCCTTAAATACCGCTGCCCCAACAATCGCGCGGGGGCCTTCCAGGATGCGCAACGCGCCATCCGCCAAGTCCGTGCCCACGCCGCCGAATGGGGCATTAATCCAAATTGCGTCGGCATCATGGGCTTCTCCGCCGGCGGCCATCTGACCGTCCGCGCCACCTGCAAATTCAACGAACAATCCTATGCGCCGATCGACGACATTGACAAAATCAGCGCACGGCCGGATTTCGCCGTTCCCGTCTATCCCGCCTATCTTGAGAAAGACGGGCAGGTTTCCCCTGAACTCCTTCCGCTGGAGAATCTTCCGCCGATGCTTTTCATTCACAACGCGGACGACACGCATTGGGTTCCGAGCTCCCGTGTCTTCACGAAAGCCGCCTGCGAAGCAGGCTTCGACTGCACGTTCCGCCACTACACCGACGGTGGCCACGGCTACGGCCTCCGCAGCAAGAAGGCCGTGAAAGACTGGGGCCGCGCCATGGTCTTCTGGTTCAAGGAGAAACGCTATCTTCCGTAATTTGAAAGAGTTGCGTTTATGAAAACAAGCCCGGGCCATGATGGTCCGGGCTTGTTTGTTTTTGACATTGCCAAGGGCGGGGACGCCCTTGCTACCTCTGCGCATTGCCAAGGGCGGAGACGCCCTCGTTACCGTGTCGCCAAGGGCGGAGACGCCCTTGCTACCTCTGCACATTGCCAAGGGCGAGGACACCCTCGTTACCATGTCGCCAAGGGCGGGGACGCCCTTGCTACTTCAGAATATCGACGAGCGTGCGGATGCTTTGGTCCCACTTGGAATCGAATCCGCCTTCGGGCTCGAAGGAGAACCACGCGTCGTAGTTCACGTCGCGAAGCATGTCGCGGATGAAATTGTAGTCCGGATGGCCTTCGCCCGTCGGGCAATACTTGTAGGGGCGCGGATAGTCCGGCGGCGCCGGAACATGCGATTTGACATGCACATGCGCGACTTTCTCACGCAGTTTCATGATGGCGGTGTGCGGTTCGTCGCCGCAGGTGATGAAATTGCCGCCATCGAACGTGATGCGCATGTTCGGGGCATCGACCTCCTTCAGGGTGCGGGCGAGCGAATCGCCTGAATTGCACATCTTTCCGGCGTTTTCAATGCTGAAAATCATGCCCGCCTCCTGCGCAAGTGCGGCCGCCTGGCGGAGGCCGTCCATGTAGCGCGCGAAGGCCTCTTCGCCCTGGTTGGTATGCTGGCCGCCATGGCTGAAAAGATGCTTCACGCCGAGAAAACGGCAGGCGTCCAGACCGGCGCGGACGGTATCCAGCGATTTCGCACGGACTTGCGGATCAGGAGAGACAAGATCCGTCGGGATGCAATAGACGGTGGGCAGCAGGCCCAGATCGTCGAGAACGGCCTTCATGTCCTTCAACGAAAGGCCTGTACGGGTCAGGAACATCTGGAAGACATCGACGCCCTGAAGGCCGGCGGCTTTCCATTCGGCGAGCTTGGCCTTCCAGTCCCACGGCTGTCCGTCTGGGCCGCAGTCGTTCATCAGCATCACACCTGGTTTGATCATCATCGACTCCTGTTTGCAAATAAATGGAATTGAAATAGTTGAATAATCTTAACGAGGCAGGAACATCTCGCCTTCGCGGAAACGGTGGCCTTTCAGAATCTGGTCATGGACGATCCGTTGCAAGGAGGTCTTCAACGGAACGCTTTCCATCGGCAGGTCCGGATTGCCGAAAACGCGTTCGCGCGTCTGCCAGTCGTTGCCGTCCAGGCTGGGATAAAGATTGAAAAGCGACTGGAAACGAACGATATTGGAGGTCTTCGGCAGGAAGTCCTGCAACGTCGGATCCAGCAGCCATGAACCGCAGGCGAAGCCCTTGAATTTGAATTCCGGACAGTATCTCGGGAAGAAATCGCGGGCCTGTTCGATGGCGGCGCGGCATTCGTCGTAATCCAGCGGATCGACGGCGGGGATATGGACGCCGAGCACGGGATCGCCCGGACGAACGCAAAGCGACCATTCCTTCAACGGCAGCGTGACGGTCTGGCTGGCCATCCGGCCATTCGGAAGCGCAGGGTATCCGGTAACGGAAGTATCTGTCTCCGTGAAGATTGTCGTAAAGGCTGGTGGCTGGTCCGCCTGGCAGAAGAAGCCGTCAGCAAAGACCTTCTTGTCCGGCGGCGCGAGTATGGCGATCCGTCCGTCTCCGTCATGGCGGTAGATTTTGAAAGGCGAATGGCAGGAGGACAGTTCGAATTCGAGACGGTGGAGGCGGAAAATCCGCGGGACGACGTGATGGGATATCCACGCCTTATCGCAGCCCCAGCGGCCGGTCTGCTCCAAATGGTATTGTGTCCAGACACTTACGACAGAGAGGGAGTCACGCAGGATGGATTCCGGAATGCCGCGCTGACGGTACCACGCCTCGACGTGCGGGAAGGCCGCGAGATTGACGATGGCGGGAAAGAACGTGCAATCCAGCGGCTTGATCCTCCATGGGACGCCGAGCTCCTGAAGGTCTCGGGAGGCGATATGGAGCATCCAATGGCAATGCCATGCCAGACGCGCAAGCGCCTCGTTCCCATGCATTTTCGCGCCGCATTCCATGAACGCGGGCACGGCCTCCCGCTGGAGTTTCGTCATCTCCGCCATTTTCCGCAGATAATCCTCCTGCAGGAAATAGACGCCATTCGCCGGGAAGCTCGGCTGGGAGTACTGCCATGCGGCGGAAATCTGGCCGATGACGTCCGCCGGCAGGTCGAATTGTGATAAGCAGCTGGTATCGAAGCTCATGGTTTTCAATTATTGCGGTGATTTAAAACAAAGGATGTACACCAATAGACATCCAAATTGGCAAAATGCAACTTTTTGAGCCATCTCACCGCAAGATTCCTGAAGCGGTAAAGCCGCAGTTCAAACGATGTTTGAACCACGAATGGACTTGAAAAGGCCGTTGGCCGCAACCCAAGTGATCAATTCGGTCTCTTTGTCTAGGCGTCTAACGTCTTTATGCACGTCTCGCGTCTCACGTCAAAACCGCGTCGCGGGACGCACGCGCCACTCCAAAGGCGCAGGCGGAATGCCTGCGCCATATCAGACGGTCACGGCAGGCAAACAATGCGGAAACCGTATAGTTCATAGGTGTTCCACGACCAGTCGCCATCCTTGAAAGCCGAACGGCAGAATTGCGCGATTCGCTTCCAGCTGCCGCCACGGAGGACGCGAAGCGTTCCCGTCTCCGGTCCGCAAGGATCCACCACGGCATTTGTCCCGTATCCGCTGTTTTTCCACCAATCCAGACACCATTCCTGGACATTGCCGTGCATGTCGTAAAGCCCCCAGGCATTCGGCAGATAGCTGCCGACTTTCGTATGATTTGACGAATAACCGCCCTTTCCGTCGGAACCATTATACTGGTAGCGGCCGACTTCGTCCATGGCGGGATCCTGTCCAGTCGGATTCGTCAAATTCTTTCCCGAATTAAGGGCGGTCTTCGTTTTCGCGCGGCAGGCGTACTCCCACTGCGCCTCCGTGGGAAGATCAAACGTCAGCCCCGTTTTCGCCCGTAGCCTGCCCATGAACGATGCGGCATCGACAGCATGGCCATACTCCGGCCAGCCCGCGCCACCTGTTGCGGATGAACCACGAATGCTGTCAAAATCCTTTGAATCGACAGGTCTGCAATCCCCCGCATAGCGGGATGTATTGCTTCCCATAATCAGACTCCACTGCCGTTGCGTGCATTCGAACACGCCAATGAAATAGTCCTGCGTCAACGTCACCCTGTGCGGCGTCTCACGGGCAAAACGCCCCAGTTCGTTCTCCGGAGCGCCCATCATGAACGTGCCTTTCGGAATCCTCCGCAGCCACAGTTTCGTCGTACGGCAGGAATCGTCGTCCAAATTCGGCAGCGAGTTCGTATATCTCACGGGATAGCGTTCCGCATCCGGGCCGTCCGACAAATCGACGACCATGTAAAGGGCCTTGTCGGCATCCGTATCCGCGATCGTCGGATCAAGATCCTGTTCGTATTCAGACAAATTGCTGATGCCATCCTGATCCGGATCCATCGCCGCATCCGCCGCATCCAACGGATCCAGGCCGTATCGCGCTTCCCAGCCGTCCGGCATGCCGTCGCCGTCCGTGTCGGAATTGATGGGATTGGTCCCCTTTTCATATTCCTCCAGATTCGTCAGGCCGTCGCCATCCGCATCGTCCTCGCAATGGAAATCCTGTCCATCAAAATATTGCCTCATCCACTCCGCCGATATGCAGGCCACGGTGCCCTTCGCCTTGTAGATGAAATATCCACGGCCGGCCACGAGCTCGGCAAAACCGCTATGGATTTCCAATGGACTCCACCGGCCATCCTTCCATTGCCATGCGGACAAAATTTCGCCCAGCATGACATCCTTTTCACCACCGACGCCGACCAGATGCCAGCCTTTTCTTTCAGATATCCCGCCGACCACGATGCCGGGAGCCTCGTAATCGAAGCGGACCTCCTGCTGGTTGCCGCTATAAATCCACAATGGCGTTCCAGCCGTCAGCGGCAACGTCGCGCGAACGTACGACATGCTCTGCCGATCCAGCTTGAAAGGATTCAACGGCGCGAACGCCGCTTCATTACCCTCCTTCAGCCAATCGCCCTGCGCGGCGATCAGATTCCAGCCAGGCAGAAGATTGATTCCGTCCTGCGCGGAATTGGCTTCAGCTTCCGTCTCGCTTCTTGTCGGCTTCGTGAATGCCGTCTTTACGGAAGACGCGCCCGCCAACAAGGCATCCTCAACTTTCGCATCCGCCAAGACAGGATATATCCCCAACAAAAGCCATCCCAAAACGATGTTGAACAATACCAGCATGTTCCTACGCATAACCATCGGATTTCCTGTTTTTCTCTGTTGTATTAACGGTAAGACCTGTTGAAAACTTGGCGGATGATACTTCCACCGCATGGAATCTTTTATTATAATATGGTATGGCAGAGGCATTTTGCAACCGCCCGCCACCTATTTTCTGCCAGAGATCGCATGAATGAACAGAAGCGGACCTATGGAAGTTCCGTTTCCAAAAGTTCTGCCGCCATGGAGACGCAGACAGGATGCAAACGTATTCTTTGTCGTTTTCCTTTTATGACTTTTCATGATTTATTATGACTTTTCATGATTTATTATGACTTTATATGATTTTTTATGACTTTTTGTTAATCATGTTTATTTTTAAAGTCTTATAGTTGATTTTTGACAATTATACATCAAATAATTTTTCATTTTTTACCGAATAATGAATTTGCATTTTGAAATTCTTGCGCTATGGTATTGGAAAAAGAAGAAAAAATATTTGTCCAGTGCCAACTGTATGATATATTAGTAAGGAACAAACCATGAGAAATATGGATGCGGCCTCCAAGCTCTTCATCGCCCATCCCAGGGTGTTGAAGGACGCGGTGGACTTCGTCCTCAGGAGGAACGGCTACACGGTAGTGGCCGATTCCATGCAGGAGAGGAACATCGAGGCGATCGCCAGAATGCATGGCTCGAAGAGGCTCTACAAGAAGAACAGCAGCGATATCGTGTGGGAACTTGACGTGGAGAAGGACGGGCGGACGACTCATCTGCTGGTGGCGGTGGAGAGCCAGTCCACCACCAGCACCGTCATGCCGTTGCGATCCCTGGTGACGGTGGCGCTCCGCTGCGCCGCTTGGCGGCAATCCATGAAAGACATGCACAATGAGCGAAACGAGCTGAAGACATCCCAGGAGCTGATGGATGGCGTG
Source organism: uncultured bacterium (assembly GCA_902776645.1). Taxonomy (GTDB): domain Bacteria; phylum Verrucomicrobiota; class Lentisphaeria; order Oligosphaerales; family Oligosphaeraceae; genus UBA1407. The sequence goes on from CACYQT010000115.1 coordinate 13,524, forward strand.
CTGCCCGGTGACAGGATGCCGTTGATCCTGCCCCTGACGATCCATTTCGGGCAGGAGGAATGGACGGGCCCCACATACCTTCAGGAGATGCAGGACATTCCGGAGGAGCTTCGCGGGCTTTTCATGAATGGTCCATGCAATCTCTTGTCGCTCAAGAACTTGACGCCGGAAGAGTTGTCACAGATGCCGATCGGTCCGCTACGGGCCGTTGGAAAATGCATCAAATATGCGAAGGATCGCCCAACCCTGCGCAAAGAGATTCAGGAAGATCCGTCGTTCGAAAACATGCCGGACGTGGCGTACGATGTCGTGAGAATCGCGACAGGAATCAGATTGAAGAAACCCAGTCAAAAGGAGGGAAACAACATGAAGAAGGACATATCGGAGTACGACAAGTATCTACTTGGCCTCGGAGAGGAAAAAGGCGTCAAGATCGGAGAGGAAAGAGGCGTCAAAATCGGTGAGGAAAGAGGCGTCAAAATCGGTGAGGAAAAAGGAGAAGAAAGAGGCATCAAGATCGGTGAGGAAAGAGGCATCAAGCTTGGTGAGGAAAGAGGCATCAAGCTTGGTGAGGAAAGAGGCATCAAGCTTGGTGAGGAAAAAGGCAAAGCCCTTGGCATCAACGCAGCTGCTAAAGGACCTGAAATCATATTTTGGGCTTGATGAAAAAGAAGCCAGACAGTATATGACCGAGGCTTTGGCAAAAGTGTGATGACGTACAAGGGCTGGCCTACGATGTCGTGAGAATCGCGACAGGAATCAGATTGAAGAAACCCAGTCAAAAGGAAGGAAACAACATGAAGAAGGACATATCGGAGTACGACCAGTATCTACTTGGCCTCGGAGAGGAAAGAGGCATCAAGCTTGGTGAGGAAAGAGGCATCAAGCTTGGTGAGGAAAGAGGCATCAAGCTTGGTGAGGAAAAAGGCAAAGCCCTTGGCATC
>CACYQT010000116.1 GCA_902776645.1 uncultured bacterium
TCGCCCTGCCCGCCGTCGAAGTTCATCTCAGCGACGTTTCCGCACGGGAGCCGTTCCGCCAGATCTCCTACGCGGGCATGGCCTGCCGCAAGACATTCGCGGGGTATGGTTTTGAGGGCTATCGTCTTGCCCTTGAATATCTTACAACCCTATAAGCCGCTTCAGGCGGCCCCACAGGCTCGCGTCGTACGCCATGCCTCTCCGGATCTGCTCCATCAAGAAGGCGACGCTCGGCGTCCGTTTGTCCGGATCCAGCCAGATCGCATGGTCGATGACCAACCGCAGCCAGTTGGGCACCCGGTAGCCGTACTCGTGCTTCCGATGGCTCGTCTTCCCGCGAACGGCGTAATAGCATGTCAGATGTTCGTCCATCTGGACGAACGCCGGATGCAGATAGACCAAGTCAAATAGCACGAGCCCAAGGGAATAGACATCCGATCGCTCGTCGTATTTCTTGCGTCGGATGATTTCCGGGGCCAGATAGCAGACCGTTCCCGTCGTGTCTTCGGGGGCCTGTATCGGCTCGTCGCCTTCATGCGGCTCCGCGATGCCCCAGTCCATCACATAGACGTCGTCCTGCTTGCCGAGCATGATGTTCGCGGGCTTCAAGTCACGGTGCAGGACGTGTTTTTCATGGGCGTAAGCCACCATGTCGCAGACTTTTAGGAAGATTTTCAGCCGCTCGGCCATCTGCACCCTCTCCTTCGACTCGATTTCGCGCGGCGTCTTCCCTTTGTATTCCTCATGGGCCTGATTAAGCAGATCGTCCAGCGTGCGGCCCAGCACGAGTTTCATGATGATGTGCAGCCGCCCGCCTGAATCCTTGAAGAAATCATACACGGGAACGATGCCCGGATGCTGCAGATAGAGCATCAGACGCGCCTCCTGGATGAAGGCGTTGCGGGCTTGCTGATCCTCCACCTTGTCTTCACGAAGCGATTTCACCGCCACCGTCCGCTTGTTCTGCAGATCCTTGGCGACCCATATCTCCGCATATCCCCCCCTACCGATGATTCCATGCAGTTCATAATTGCCCTTGAACTCCTGGAGTCTAGGCTCTTCCAGCAACCGCCCGAAGACATCGGAAACGTCCTGTGTCTTGCCGCCGCCATCCGGCAGCTTTTCTTTATCAACGGAAGCCTCGCTCACGGCGCAACCCTCAGAAGCCCTTCATCCGTTTCCACAAGCCGCAGGAAGTGAGCACGTTCCAATGGCCCTCTGTTCGGCCCGTGCAACGACATCCGCAGATTTCCGTCAAAATCCTTGAACAGCATGCAATGGCCGCCGTTCTCATAGACCGGTTTCTCATGCTGGAACCATTCGCCGTCAATTTTGCCGTTCTTGCTCTCCGCAAGACCGACCGTGTAGTCGCCCGGGCCGAAGCTGGACCACAGCATGAACAAGCGGTTGTCCTTTCCTCGATACATGAACGGCCCGTCCGTCACATACGTTGGAAATGAACCGTCTGCGCCGATCTCCTTCTTCGGCGCCCAGGGGGCGTCCGACGCGGAGAACAAATAGATCGGGCTGCCGGCCGCCGCGCTCAAATCGTCCGTCAACGGCAGCGCGCACATGCCGCCGTTGCGCACTTGGCACCATTCATGGCAGAACACGATGTACGGGCGGCCTTCGTCCGACACAAACAACGTCCCGTCAAGGCATTCCCAATGCGCGGGCGTCACCGCCGTCTTCGACGTCGGGACGAACGGCCCCGTCGGCTTGTCCGCCACGAAGATATGCGTGCCGCGGTATTTGCGCGGTGCCTTCAACGTCATGAACAAGTAGTATTTCCCTTTGTATTCATGGACTTCCGGCGCCCAGTAGGCGTTGCAGTCCTTGTACTCCGCAGGCGGATCGAAGACCGTGACAGGGTTGCTCCAATGCTCCAAGTCCTTGCTCATGTATGTTTTGCAACCGTAGCCGCCCTCCGCCTTGCCGGAGGCGTACATGTAGTACGTCTTCTCTTGCGCGATCGGCAGCACGAACGGGTCGCGTATGTGCAGATCCTTCACATGTATCGGATAGTCAGTCATTTTGTTTTCTCCAAAAGCCATTGAGGCCATGACAATAAACCATACCATCCAATATAATGGCATTCCGGCTTTTTTTACATTTTTCTCCATGATTTTTCCACTTCGTATCATTTCTTTTTTCAGACTTCCATGCTACAATATATCAGTTATGCTTTCTTTCAATCCGTTTCAACCATAAATCCACAAAGGACACCACCATGCTGGAAAATTTCATGATCGTCGGCCATCGCGGCTTCCGTTCGCAGTATCCCGAAAACACCATCCCCTCCTTCCTCGCCGCCATGGACTACGGCCTCGATTCGCTCGAATTCGACGTCCATCCCACGAAGGACCGCAAGCTCGTCGTCACCCATGACCATACCGTCGAACGCTGCTCCAACGGAAAAGGCTACGTCCATGATTTCCTTTTCGACGACATCCGCAAGCTCGATTTCGGCGGATGGAAGGATCCGAAATTCGCGGGCACGCAGATTCCGACCTTCGAGGAGACGCTGGACGCCATTTTCTCCAAAGATCCGAATTATTACATTCTCATCGAACTGAAGGAGGACGATGACGACTGCACACGGCAGGTCTATGAGATCTGCAAGAAGCAGAACATCTTCTCCCACAGCCTGATCCTCTCCTTCCACCCGCGCCAGCTGCAGCTGCTGAAGGAATGGGATCCCTCCATCTTCATCCAATGCTTCCCGCCCCGCTACCTGAAGTGCCCCGTCGATGAAACTCTCTACGGCCCGGTCTTCAACAAGATCTGCCTCTGGACGAAGGAAGCCACCAATGAGGAGATCGAAGCCTACCACAAGAAGAACGTCGTCGTCGATATCTGCGCCGTCGACACGGAAGAAGAGCTGAACAAGGCGTTGACGCTCAACTGCGACTCCATCACGACCAACAGCCCCGACGTGATCTATCCGCTCCTCCGCAAGCTCAATCTGCGGTAGCAAGGCCGTCCCGGCCTTGGCAATTTAGGGGGTAGCAAGGCCGTCCCGGCCTTGGCATGCGGAAACGCCCTCGTTATTTTTTCGCGCACCGTCGGTTCATTTTGAACCACGGTGCGCTTTTTGATGCTTAATATAATTTGTCGAATACGGGAAAAACGGGAACGATACATGCCCGCCTTTCAACGGCTTGCCGCAATGCGGGCAGTAGATGATTTCGTTGTTCGCGTTTTCTTTTTTCCGCAGATGCTCCATGAAACCGGAGCTGATGATGCCGGTCGGAATGGCGACCATGCCGATGCCCAGCAAGGCGATGATCGCGCCGATGATGCGCCCCATCACCGTCACCGGATAGATGTCGCCGTATCCGACCGTCGTCAGCGTGGCGACGGCCCACCACAGCCCGGAGAAGGCGTTTTTAAACGCTTCCGGCTGCGTTTCATGCTCGGCATAGTAAATCATCAGCGACGCGACGATCAGCAGCAGGAAAACGACGAGAAACGACGCGATGATCTCCTTCGACTTGCTCGTGAAAACATCCGCGATCGACGCAAGAGCCTCGGAATAACGCGTCAGTTTGCATACGCGCAAGATTCTGGTTAGACGCAACATACGTAGCCCAAGCAAGTTGATTGGGAAAATCATGGGCAAGTAGAACGGCAGAATCGCCAATAGATCGATGATCGCCATGCCCATCGTCAGATATTTGAACAACGCTTTCAGCCGCGTCTCCTCCGGAAACAGCAGATCGGACGTCCAGACGCGCAGCAGATATTCGATGGTGAAAACGATGAGGCTGACCTTTTCCACCTGCCTCAGATGGCGTGTCATCGATTCGGACAGATCAAACGTGATGGCGAAGATGCTGAAAATGCTGAGGGCGATCAGAAACATGATGATGCAGTCGAAAATGCGACTGGCCAGCTTGCCGTCCTCAGCCGGCTGGATGATTTCGAATATCTTCTCTTTTATCTTGCGATACATAAACAGCCTTTCTTTACATAGCTAAAAGCTTAAAGCTAAAAGCTTAAAGCAAATACTGACACATGAAAAATTATATCTCTAGCAATGACAAAGCATTTTCGTAATACTTTTGTTCATTTTCTTGTTTTTCTGAAAAGAATTTCTCCTAAGCATAGAGCCTCCGCATGATGCTATTCCCACCTAGCGAAGCGATGACAACCGCCGAGCCGCCGGAGGCCGTTGCAGTTTCAGTAGTCAAGATTTTATAATCTACAACAAAGCCCTTTGCAATTTGTCGGCCCCGGCGGCGAGGCACATTGGTGTCCATTGGTGTCCATTGGTGGTTCTAAATTCAATTCTTTTGGTGGTTCATTTCAGATTCGTCATGATCACGTCTTTCACGTAGTCCTGGCCGGATTCATAGGTCACGGGGCCGCAGTCCGGATAATGGTTGATAACGTTGGAAATGATGGAGTTGGCCAACGATCCCGCGATCAGGATGCAGTTTCTGGAACCGCCATGGACGTTCGTGATGATGAAGCCGCTCGTGTCGCCCAACGGCGTCACGCCGCCCCAGTTCGGATTGTGGTCGCCGATGCGGATGGTCGCATGCGATTCAAAACCCTTCGGCGAATTGTCGATCAAACCGTCCAGAATGATATGGTTGATTTTGTTGCCGCCTGTGTTCAGGAAACGGATGACTTGGCAACGGCCGGCCGAATGGCCCGTCACGTTGCGGATCTGGATGTTCGTGATGTCGTCGTCGTCCGTAGGAAGCGAGCCGGCGACCATCGTGCTTCCGTAAACGCCTGCCTTCCGGCCTCCGTTGCCGATGGCCGTCAATGCGATCAAATCATCGCCCGTGTATCCCGTAATCGCCTCGATGACAATGTTATGGCAGCCTTGCCGCAGGTCGATGCCGTCCTGGTTCAGCATCGTCACCGTCTTGCCGTCGATGACTTTTTTCGATGTCGATTTGAAATGCAGATGGGAGAGCAAACCGTTTGTGCAATGTTCGAACGACATCGCCCAGCAGTGCGAATCGACGACGGAGACGCCTTGCACGGAAAAACCATCGACATACGCCATGAGCACGCCGATGTTCCGCCAGTCGCCTGTCTGCGTCTCGCCTTCCTTCCCTGCATCCGTGCCGTAAGTCCGGTCGCCAAGCTTCTTTGCGCTGTCGCCCGTCGCCCGCGGATTGTCCGCGCCAAGCAACACGGCATCGCCGATGCCGACGACATGGATGTTGTTGATTTTCTGGATGTTCTCGATGCCGTAGCCGCAATTGGCCGAACGGATGAAATTGTCGCGGCAACGGTCCGACAGCTTGATGGTGCAGTTTTCGATGATGAGCGTCGTATCCGCGTCCAGCAGAATCGCTTCGTCGATCAGCCAGAAAGCGCGGCCGTCCGCGTCTTCGCGTCGCGGCATCCGCAGCGTGCCGCCGCCCTGCTTTTTCAAAACTGACAACGCCTGTGCAATGCGTTCGGAATCCGTTCCTTTGAATTCATTCGGTGTAATGCCCATCGTCAAACTCCCTATTAATGCGAAACATGCAAACAGCAGCTCACGGAACATCTCATGGTCCCTTCGATTTGTCCGACATGAAAAAAACGTTGCAAATTGGATAATTTATCCCGCGGACTTATATTTTCCATACATGTCGTTATCCTTTTTCCCACAACCTCTTGTTTTTCAGACACAATGAAAGAAGAAGACAAAATCATGGCGGGCATTCTGTTCGCCCCCGGCAATCCCGAACTGCGGGCCATCAAGATGCGTTCCCACAAGCTCAGCGCGGCATACAGCCGCACCGACGAAGACGACGTCGAAATCCGCAAACACCTATTGGAGTTGATCTTAGGAGAAATCGGCGAGGGCACGTTCATGCAAGGCCCGATTTTCTTCCACTACGGGAAACACACGAAAATCGGCAAGCGGAATTTCTTCAACTACAATCTCACGATACAGGACGACGCGACCGTCGAAATCGGCAACGACAACAACTTCGGCCCGAACTGCACGATCGTCACGCCCATCCATCCCATGCTGCCGGACGAACGCCGCACCATGCTGGACAAAGACGGCAAGCCCGCCCATCTATGCTACGCCAAACCGGTCAAAATCGGAAACGACTGCTGGTTCGGCGCCAACGTCGTCATCTGCCCGGGCGTGACGATCGGCGACGGCTGCGTCATCGGCGCAGGCGCCGTCGTCACACGCGACATACCGCCCATGTCCTTCGCCGCGGGCTGCCCCTGCAAGGTCATCCGCCCCATCACGGAGGCCGACTCCATGGCCAACAAGCCAGATATCATTGGAGATAATAAGGTTATAAACTAATATCATGGCATGCGGCATAACGGTTTGAAGAATTGCAAACATGCATTAAATTACACAGACATACATTATACATGACTGCATAATACATCACTGCATAATCTTATTACAAAACATGGATTTCATTGATCGACAAGAAGAACTCAAACGGTTGCGCAGACTGTCAACGAATAAAAACGGCGGTTTTGCCGTTCTTTATGGTCGCCGTCGCATCGGTAAAAGCTATCTGTTGACGAAATGGTGCAGTGAAAACGATGGTCTTTACACAGTCGGAGATACATCATCGTCCTCCTTGCAAAGACAGACAATTGCCGGAATGATAGCCTCCCGTTTCCCGGGATTTGATGAAGTCATTTATCCCAATTGGCATGCGTTGCTTCATGCACTGTCTTTACGCGCCCAAGCTGCCGCTTGGCATGGGCCTTTCATCATGGATGAATTCCCCTATCTAGTGACTTCTGATGAGACGCTTCCTAGCGTCTTGCAATCATGGATCGATTCCGAAATTCGTCAAAATGGTCTTCTGGTCGTTATTTCGGGCTCCAGCCAGCACATGATGCAAGGCCTGACGTTGTACAAATCTTCCCCCCTCTACGGACGCGCCCAGGAAATCCTCCCCTTAGCCCCTTTGGCAGCAGGATATATACAGGAAGCATTGAATCTGACGACAAGCCTGGATGCATTGAAAGCCTATTTCATCTGGGGAGGAGTTCCACGCTATTGGCAGTCCGCCGAAACCTATTCAGATGATATCGACAATTGTCTTGACGATCTAGTATTCAACCCATTGGGGTTATATCATGAAGAGCCAAATTATCTTCTGCAATCAGAAATCCCCAACGCAATTAGCCTACGGCCATATCTGGAGGCTATTGGATACGGGGCTCACCGAATCAGCGAAATAGCTTCCCGTCTTCAACAGTCGACGACCGCCATGTCACGCCCCATGGCCCGCCTCGTCGAACTAGGACTTGTGAAAAAGGAAATCCCCTTTGGAGAATCTGAACGTAATTCAAAAAAAACACTGTATTCCATTGCCGATCCGTTTTGTCATTTTTGGTTTCAAGTCGTCGCCCCAAGACGGTCTTTTTTTGATCAATCCCCTAAAAATGCCCGTCTCCTCGCATGGGCTAAATACGCCAATGCGATCTACGCCTATCAATGGGAGCAATTGGCCAGAAAGACGTTGCACCATGCAAGACGAATCCAATCCCTTCTGAAGGATGATGATTGTTGGCTTCCCCCCAAACGATGGTGGCAGGAAAACCAGCCGGAATGGGACATCGTTTCCACCAATTTCGCAGGTGATATTGCTTTACTTGGTGAGGTGAAATGGTCGCAGCATCCTTTCACCCAGTCGGAGGTCAACCAGTTGTCACAAGAACTTTTGAAACGTAAATCACCTCCCAAAATTCCAGCGAAAGCAATCCATGTGCTGATTCTGCCAACCATTGAAGACAACGTTCAGACACCTGACGGAATATGCATGCTGACTGCTGAGGACATCCTGCAAGCGTCCTTGGAGATTTGACTGACATTTATTCTTTATAAAAGCTAAAAACAGAAAGGGGCTGTTGCATGTTTTCGCAACAGCCCCTTCTTATGTCGCTTTAGCAGCTTTATCGCTTTAGTCCCTTATTCCAGCATAATCTTCCGGAATGTCTCTATTTCCTCCATCGTGATGCCGCAGCTCAGGAGGTAGTTCTCAATCATCTTGTTGAAGGAATCGCCTTCCTTGCCGTATTGCGGGAACAATTCCAGGAAATACTGGTAGCGGCACCAGAAGGTCGGACTGAAATCCTCCCACATGTCCGGAAGATGCGGATAGAACGTGTTTTCCCAATCGAGGCCAAGCTCCCGTTCGGGCACGCCGAGAATGCCCTCCAAGACAAGAGCCAACGAGCCGGCACGATCCGCCCCGCCGATGCAATGGAAGTAGATCGGATAGTTCTCGATATCCGTGAACACACGGAAATTCTCCGCCATGACCTTTTTGCCGCTTTCCTTGAAGATGCCGTTGTAGGCGTTGGAGGAATGATGGATGAAATTCACCGTCGGCCCCAACGGCGAAACGGTCATGTTCGCCGTCTCACTGGAGCTGCGGAGGTCAAGATCCGTCTTGATGTGCAGCTTGTTGAGCATCCAGTCGATGTCCGCCGCCGTCAGGCGGTTGCGGCCGGGCTGCTTTCCGTTGATGCTGTTGTCGTTGAGCCCCTGACCGCGGAAAATCATGTTCTGCTTGATGCGGCGGCCGTCCACCGTCTTCCAGCCGCCCAAATCACGCGTGTTGCCGACGCGGCCTTCCAGCTTGATCCAGCGGGGCGCCATGTCCTCCGTCGTGAACGTCGACACGGCGGATGTCACGTCCTGCTTGTCCTTCTTGCCAGTCACTTTCCAGTAGTACTTCTGGCCGATCATGAAGTTCGTCAGATAATTCGGCGGCGTGACGGACGTCCCCTTATCCTTTTTAATCACAACATATTGCGGATTTTCGAACGCCTCGTTGTCCGCGAACGTCACGGTGAACGGGCCTACCTCCCCGTCCGTGCATGTCCATTCGAACGTGACGGGAACCGCCTCGCGCCATTTCGCCGTGTTCGAACAGTATAACCTCTTTTCTTTCGGCAACTTGTGGTCTTCCTTCATGATGTTGGCGCGTTCTTCATGCGTGTCGTACTGCATGATTTTCTTCTGTTCGGGCTGCAACAGCACGAGAGGGCTCGGAATTTCCTTCGGAATGATCTCTCCCATCAGCATGCCCGTCAATCCCAACAATGCAAACAGACTCTTTTTCATGGTGTTTTTCCTTTATTTATAATGGTGTCCAATCAAAAATTCACCGAAAATATAGCGTGTCATTTGCTTTTTATAAAACTTTTCGTACTACTATCGTTCATTTTCTTGTTTTTCTGAAAAGATTTTCTCCAAGGCATAGAACTTCCGCATGATGCTGTTCCCGCCTCGCGAAGCGACGACAACCGCCGAGCCGCCGGAGGCCATCTTGATCTTCAGCAATCCATCATATCATGCCTGCTCAAAATCATCAGCACTATGGCCGACGTCTGCGAGGCAATCTGTTTATTTCGTGTATTCTGTGGTGCCCTAAATCAAAAAATTTTCGTGTTCTTTCGTGTCTTTTCGTGGTTCCAATTCAATGGTTTGGTTGCGGCTTGACCGCTCCAGACTACTA
>CACYQT010000117.1 GCA_902776645.1 uncultured bacterium
TCATCCCTGCCGATATTTTTGTCGTGAAAAAAGACGGACGCCGTGAGGAGTTCAAGCCGGACAAGTTGATGGCCGGCATCAAGCAGGCCTGCTGGAAGCGTCAGATCAGCGACGAAGTGATCGACCAGTTGGTTTCAAAAGTTTCGGATCTTGTTGCGGAGAAGGTGAATTCGCAGTACGAGATCAAGTCCCATACGATCGGCGAACTGGTGATGGCGGAACTGAAGGAGCTTGATGAAGTCGCATATGTGAGATTCGCGTCGGTCTACCGCCATTTCAAGGATGCGGATGCGTTCATCAATGAGATTCACAAGTTGCCGTCGAAGAGCAATGACGGGGAAAACAACGGATGATTCTGATACCTGAACAGGCATTGTTCGTTCTAGGCGAAGGGGGCCAGCGTCAAAGCTACGATTTTGCGGGGCTTTGCGCGGATTTGCGGGCCGCCTTCGAGCAGAACGGCGTGCGTGATTCATGGCTGGTCGACCAATTCACATTGACGGTGGAGGAGCGCCTGCGCGGCCAGTCGCCGATGACGGAAGGCGAGATCGACACGCTGTTGTCGTCCGTTCTGACGGCGTCCGGTTATGGCGACGTGGCCTCCACGTTCACGAAGCTTCGCGGGCGGAATCCGCTGTCGGCGTTGGAAGCGGAGCTCCATCCGTGGAATGAAGAACGGCTGAATGCCGTGCTACGGTTGCATTTGCCGTTGTCTCCCATGCAGTTGGACATGTTGTCAAGCCGTTGCGCGGAGACGTTGACGGAATTGCGTTTCCATGATGTTTCGGACACGTTCATCCGCGAGCTGGGGATTCATCTCCTGCACGGCGGGGCCGTTGCCGAACCATCGTCCAAAACAACGGAACAACCGAAAAACGAATGGCTTGTGCTATGCGATGAGAAAACGCGGGACATGGTGGAACGGCATGTGCTGTCCGTCTATCCGATTGCGCCGCTGTTTCCGCGGGCGCGAATCGCGTTTGATCTGCAGGCGTACAGCATGGGAATGCCGTCTGAATGGAAGAGCGAATTGGCATTGTGTTCGAAACTGCCGGAAGCGGCGGCTTGCGGCTTGTCGTTGCTGACGGCAATCCGCCGCACGATCATGGCTGGCCAGACGGATTTCCGCGATTGCCCAAGCCATGTGGTCATCCCGCGCTACCAGGCGTTTCTGGAGAATTTCGAGGCGGAGGCCACGTTGCGCGGACGGCGCGGGTTCGACAAACGGCTGCGGAAGGCGTTGACGGCGAATTTCGTTGGACGGACGGATTTCGAGGTGATGGTGAGCTATCGATAGGACAAAAAGGAGCCATGATGAATAGTGGAAATGAGCGTCGCGGCCTGACGACATGTACATCATTGATGAGCCTTGTGGCGTTCGCCATCACGGCGAATCTGCTGGCGGCCGTCGGCAAGCAGATGGGCGAGCAGTTCGGCATGCGCGAAGCCGTGTTTGTGCAGTGGGCGTATCCCGTGCAGTTTTTCAGTTTTTCGGCGATGTGCTTTCTGGGTGGTACGGCGTCCGACCGTATTGGAAAACGCAACAGCCTGCTGGGGGCGTGCGTCTTGATCACCATCGGCTGCCTGGTCATGCTGTTGGCGCCGAAATTCTGGGTGGTCTGCATCGCGGCGTTGATCGTCGGCATGGGCGGCGGCGGCATCGAATCCATCAGCGCGGCCGGCCTGACGGATTTGCATCCGACGAAAAGTAAATTATTTATGAATCTTGCCCAGATTTTCTACTGCATCGGCGCGAACAGCGCAAGCGTGGCGGCGGGAATTCTGATCGGACGCGGCATTTCATGGCGGTGGCTTTATTTCGGAACGTGCCTTCTGGGCGCGGCTCTCGTGTTGTGTTTTGCGTTTTCGAAATTCCCGTACAAGGCCAGTGAATCCGCCGCGGACACGAACGGCGGCGTGCGCCGTGTTTTGGAACTGCTGCCGAACATCTGGCTGCCGTCGTTGGGGCTGTTCCTTTACGTCTTTGCGGAAACTTCCATCTACGCGTTCGGCCCAAACTACTTGAAGCAGCTTGGGGCGACGGACAAGATATCGACGCTGAGTATCGCGGCTTTCTGGAGCGCGGTCGCCATCGGACGTCTGCTGTGTTCGTTCCTGCCGCAGAAGCAGACGTATGAGACGGCCATCTGCGGGATGATGACCACCGCGGGAATCCTGTTGATCGGACAGGTTTGGGCGCAAAACTGGCAGAGCGCCATCGTCTTGATGACGCTGGCGGGACTGGCCTGCGCGGGAGCGTGGCCGATGGTCGTCAGCATGGTGACCGTCCGTAACATCAAATACAGCGGAACGGCTTCCGGATTCACAATCGGCTGCGGCGCAGTTGGTTGCATTCTGAGCCCCATGGTGCTGGGCAAGATTTTCGACACAGGGCGGACGCGTCTTGCGTACTGCCTGCTTGGCGCGAGTTTCCTGCTGTCCAGTTTGTGCATCGCATTGACGTATTTCCAGCATAAGCGCCGCATGGCGCGGGAAGTGCAAGTCGTTGATTAGGAACCACGAAAGGCACGAAACACACGAATTTTTAGTCCACAGAAGACACAGAACAAACAGAAAGCCTCGCCGCCGTCGCCCATGATGCTGATGATATTGTCCGTAAACAAGAAAGGTGAATGGCAAAGGATCAATGTTGGGCTCCGGCGGCTCGGCGGTTTGAATGGCGCTTCGCGCGGGAAAAAGGATGTCATGCGAAAGATCGTCTCGAAAAAACAGGAAAAGGAATGATAATGGTATTGGAGGAGGTTTGAGCATGGTGAAGCTGCTTGACATCAAACGTTTTCTGGATGAAACGTTTTTAGGGCTTGCCCCGCAGGATTTCTCCAACAACGGCTTGCAATTGGACGCAGGCGTGGCGGATGTGCGGAAAATGGCGTTCGCCGTCGATGCATGTCAAAAGACGTTCGACATGGCGGCGGCCAGCGACGCGCAGTTGCTGTTTGTCCATCATGGCTTCAGTTGGGGCGGCGGCATCAAATATCTGAACGGTTACACGGGCCGCCGCGTCGCGACATTGATGGCGGGCGGCGTGTCATTGTACGCCTGCCATCTGCCGTTGGACATGCATCCCGTCCATGGCAACAATGCCGTTTTGGCCCGCATGCTGGATTTGCAGGACGTCAAGCCGTTTTTCGCCTATCATGGGGAGAACATCGGCTTCTGCGGAAGCCTGCCGAAACCGATGGAACTGTCTGAAATTGTGTCGATTATGGATGAAAAACTGCATGCGAATAGTCGTTTCTTCACGGCGGCGGACAGGCCGATGGCGACCATCGGCATCGTGTCCGGCGGCGGTGACGACGCGATAGACGAATGCGCGTCGTTGGGCATCGACTGCCTGCTGACGGGCGAATTCCGCCATCAATGCTACCATCCCGCCATGGAGATGGGCGTATCTGTCATCGCATCAGGCCATTACGCGACGGAGACGACAGGCGTGAAAGCCGTCATGGAGCTGACTGCGGCGAATTTTGATGTGGAAACAATCTTCCTGGACGTACCGACAGGATTATAGTATCTGGTTATAAGCGACAAAAGCGACGGAAGAGCGAATCGCTGCGTTTTTTATGATTGGGTAAATCACGAATATTGTTGACGTGATATTGCATTTTGCGTTTTCCAATATACCTTTTCTTTATAACAGTAAAACAGATTGTTTCACCATTATCAAGAAAGGAAAGAACATGCGAACATTGCGATTGACTGGCTTGTTGGTTTTGGCGGCGGTCGCCGTCATGGCGGCGGAAATGAAGGGAACCGTGTCATGCGGCGGAAAGGGATTACAGGGTGTGGTCGTTTCGGATGGCTTGAACTGCGTCAAAACGGATGCGAACGGCGCGTTCACGTTGGCGGGACATGAAAAGGCGCATTTTGTAACGGTTTCCATTCCAGCAGGATATCGCCCAAAGGTCCGCCACTATCTCAAGGTGGAGGAAGGCAAGACGCAATATGATTTCGAATTGTTGCCGTGGCCGCGTTCGGCGGGAGATACGATCCGTTTCATCCATTTTTCGGACACGGAGCAGGCCAGCGGCTCGTTGATTTGGGCAGAGAATGGCCGCGACTACGCGAACGCCATCGGAGCCGCCGCGCTTATCCATTCGGGCGACATCTGCTACCGCAATGGACTGAAATACCACGCGGAAAACGTCAATCCCGACAAGCTCGGCATGCCAATCTATTACACAAACGGAAACCATGATCTGCTGAAAGACGATCCCGCTGGTTTCGGCGAAAAGACATTTGAAGAATTGTTCGGACCGCCGTTCTACTCGTGGAACGCGGGCAAGCTGCATATCGTCATGCTTCCTGTTCCCTACGGCGACGCGAAGACAGGCTACAAGACGGTGGAAGTGGCCCGTTGGCTGAAGAACGATCTGGAGATGAAGGATCCTGAACAGGCGTTGATCATGGTGACGCATTTCGTCAACGGAACGGACAATGATTTGATCTATGGCGGAGGCACGGACTGCCCCGTCGATATGAGCCAGTACGGTTTGATTTGCATCATCTACGGCCATCATCACGACTGGATGTATTCGACGTACAAGAATGGCGCCGTGTCCGTCTGCACGCCGCCGCCCGGCCGTGGCGGCATTGATTTCAGTTCGGGAAGTTTCCCTGTCTATACGTTTGAAAACAAGAAACTTGTGGATGTGGAACGGCGGTTTGCCAAAATCGACCACTTGGTGGCATTTGCCAATGATAAGACTGAATGCAATGTACTGGTCAATGCATACGATTCGACAAGCCCTGTGGTCAGTGTGGAGGTTGAAGATATTGCCGGAAAAAAGATCAAATTGCAACGATTGAGTCATTGGACTTGGGGGGTGAAAGGCGTTGATAAAGACATCCTGCAGCGTGATAAGGTTGTCGCTACAGCGACGTTTGCAGATGGGCAAAAGAAAACTATCACGGGGGGCTATGGCGTTCCAGATTTGCCTGTCGGTGATGCTTTGGCAGGTTTGGGAACATGGGGCAGTGCATACGGCAATGCCAGCCGAACTGCTTCGATCGGAAAAATTGATGAAGAATACAAGACTTTGAAATTGTTAAAAGAATGGACGTCAAACGTCGGCAATCCGATCTTCGAGGCGTCGCCTGTGATTGAGCACGGGACAGTGTTTGTCGCGACCATGCCGGATTCGAAATTCAAGGGCGCGGGCGTCCGAGCATTGAATATAACTAGGGGAGTTCAGAAATGGGCCTTCGAGACGCCTTACGGCGTGCGGCAGAGTTTGGATGTTTATAACGGCGTGGTCGTCGCATTGGATGATCACAACGGCGTCTATGGCCTGAATGCGGCGGACGGCACGGTCCGTTGGAAACGCGACGATTTGGCGTTGCGCACGGCATTGCCGTTGACGCATGCCAATATTTTGGATGGCGAACGCTACATCATGACTTGCGGTTCGACGTTGATGGCGTTGGAGACGGCGACGGGCAAGACGATATGGGAGAACAAGGAGGCAGGTGCTTCCTGTTCAAGGACTTCCACGCCGCAGTCCATCGTCAACGGCGTCATCTTCTGGTCGCGCCATTGGGCCTCGACGAACGGTTACGACGCGAAGACGGGCCAGAAGCTGTGGTCGAAGAACGACGGAAAAATCTTCCGTTATCGTGGCCTCGGCGTCATACCTTATAATAATGAATTGGCGTTGCTGGCGAGCTACAGCGGCGGTGTCGTGCTGATTGAGCCGCGCACTGGTGAAATCAAGAAGCAGTTTGATATCGACAGATATATTCTCTATGTCGTAACTTTGGAGCCTCGAAAGAATGTCGCAGGTCTTATCAGGGGGTACAGGGAGCTGCCGGATGAGATAAAGAAAGAATATAAGCTCGTGATCACAGGCAAGAAGGGCTGGTACGAGCGTACCGTCGTTCGTGTGTTTTGGTGAACGGCATGGGCGTCGTCGGCGCGAACGACGGCAATCTGTATGTGTTCAATCCGGAGACGGGCGAAGTCGTTCAGAAGCTGAATCTTGGCGCGCCGATCATCGCTCCGGTAGCCGTCGTCAGCAATCGAATCGTGGCAGTGGATTTGGCAGGCAATGTCCATTGCTTTCTGTTCTGAACATTCACGGTTTGACGTGAGACGCGAGACATGAGACGTGAGCAGAAGACGTTGGATGATAAGACGATAGACAATCGTAATGATTTGCATATATCATGGGAACCATAGAAATCAGAAAACGTGAGATTTTGCTGGACGGCAAAAGCGTGAAAATCCATTCTGGCTCGATGCATTACTTCCGCATCCATCCCGATTATTGGCGTGACCGTATCGTGAAATTGCGTCAATGCGGGCTGAACTGTCTGGAGACGTACATGTGCTGGAATCGCCATGAGCCGCGGCCGGGCCAGTTCGATTTCAGTGGTTGGCTGGATATCGAACGGTATATCCAAATGGCTCAGGAGGAAGGACTTCTGGTCATGGTACGGCCTGGCCCGTACATCTGTTCTGAATGGGATTTGGGCGGACAGCCTTCCTGGTTGCTGAAAGACCCGCAGATGCGTCTTCGCACTCTTTATGAAGGCTATTGGAAATATGCCAAACGGTATATGGATGAAGTGCTGTCGCGTCTGAAAAAATGGCAATATACGGAAGGCGGGCCGTTGATCATGATGCAGATCGAGAACGAATACGGTTCGTATGGCGATGACCATGAGTATCTGGAAGCGTATCGCCAATGCTATGTGGAGCATGGATTTACGATTCTGCTTTTCACGGCCGACGGCAATACGCCACATCATTTGGCATCGGGAACGGTTCCGGGCACGATGGCATGCGTCGATGGCCGTTGCCATCCCGCGCGGCTGGTGAAGGAGCTGAATGATTTCAATCCCGAAAACCCGCCGTTTGTCATGGAGTTGTGGAACGGCGTGGCCTTCCATTGGCAGGAGCAGTGCCGTGAACATTTGGCGGAAGATGTCCGTGGAGATATCAAAGAAGCGTTGGCGAACGGCATCAATTTCAATCTCTACATGTTCCACGGCGGCACGAACTTCGGCTTCATGAACGGAGCGAATGGCGGCAACTGTCCGTACAAGCCGTTGATTACGAGCTACGATGTCAACGGGACGTTGAATGAAGAAGGCGATCCGACGCCGAAATACTACGCTGTGCAGGAGGAGCTATGCAAAGCGCAGGGCGTTCCAATTGAAAAGCCTGTCATCCTGCCGAAAAGAGCATATGGGAAGATTGAACTGACGGAATCCGTCAGTTTGTATGATACGTTGCCTGTATTGGGGCAGTGGAAGGACTACCGTCGTGCGCCGCGCATGGAGGAAATCGATCAAGACTACGGTTTCATCATGTATCGCTATCGTTTGACGGTTCCCGGAACATATCCCGTGGAGCTGTTCGAACTGCGCGACCGCGCCGTTATTCTTGTCAACGGCATGCCGGCGGGAACGCTCTATCGCAATGATCCGCAACCACATCGCGTGATGGTGACGATTCCCGAAGGTGGGGCGGACGTCGATGTTTTGGTGGAGAACATGGGCCGCATCAACTACGGCTATCTGATGAATCAAGACCGCAAAGGCATCTTGTTCATGGGCATCGCCTATACGATGCGGGAAATGTCTCATCTGAAGGCCATCTCGTTGCCGATGAACGATATAAGCGGATTGCCGTTCAAGCCGTTCAAATCCATGGAAGAACCTGCGTTCTATCGTGGAAGTTTTTATGCGGAAACGGTTTGCGACACATTCATCAAGATTCCGGGCGGCATGAAGGGAAACGTCTGGCTGAACGGTTTCAATCTTGGACGCTACTGGAATGTCGGCCCACAACTGACGCTTTACGCGCCTGCGCCGTTGCTGAAGAAAGGCCGCAACGAAGTCGTTGTCTTCGAACTGCATGGAATGCGGGATGAAGGCGTGGAATCCGTTGACAAACGGGACTTCGGCGTCTCTGTGCCGATGAAGCTGTCATAAAAGCCGAAAGCTAAAAGCAGACTTCTTAAGACAGGAATGAGATTTGAAATTGTGAATGTGGTATGGGGCCCGTGACGGGGTGATCAAAAAAGATTCAAAGATATTTGCAAAATCATCTATCATATATAATGTATTGATAAAGCAGACTCTCTGATTCAAGTTGTGCCTTGAGCAATATGAAAAAGCTTCAGCCCATATTAACAGATTCCAGTGATTTTCCTGAAATCAGGGGAAATGGATGCGTCTATGTTGACAAGACGGCCTATTTTCATAATCTGATTACCAGACTGGATGCGCGTCGGTTCTTTCTGTCGCGTCCGCGCCGTTTCGGCAAGTCGTTGATGATCAGCACGCTGAAGGCCATCTTCCAAGGGCGGAAAGAGCTGTTCGACGGTCTCGCCATCACGAAGACGGACTGGAAGTGGGAGAAATATCCCGTGATCCATTTCAACTTCATCAATGCCGCCGCCTCGACCGTGGAAGAGTTCAAACAACTATTTCTGCTTGAAGTAAAAAGGGGGATTACCGAGGCCGGCGGGACGTTCAATGCGCAATATTCCGCGGTGGGTAATTTTGCCGTGTCGATCGACGAGCTGTCCGCCAGGAACGATGGAAAGGGCGTCGTCATCCTTATCGACGAATATGACGCGCCAGTGGCGCGTCTTCTGGACAAGCCGGGCGACGCCGAAGAAATCCGTGGCTTGCTGGCGGATTTCTACAGCCAGATGAAGGACCGCACGGGAAGGATCCGCTTCCTGATGATCACAGGCGTCTCGAAGTTCACGAAGATGTCGGTGTTCTCCGCTCTGTCCAACCTGACGGATATTTCGATGAAAGACGCGTATGCGACGATGCTCGGCTACACGGAGACAGAGCTGGACCGTTATTTCGACGGCCATATGCGCGCCCATGCGGAGATGATGAAGAAGCCGTATGACGAATACCGGGAGGAACTGAAGGTCTGGTTCAACGGCTACCGTTTTGGCAAGGGAGACGTGGAAACCGTTTATAATCCCGTGTCCATCGGCGTGAATCTCGCCTCGCCGGAAGTGTTCTTCCAATCTTGCTGGTCATCGACGGGCAAGGCTTCCATGATGATGAACTATCTGAAACGGGAGGATTTTCTGGCCGTCGATATGGACGGTGTCAGGAAAGTGCGTGAGCGGGACTTCGACGTTACGGATCTCTGTAATCTTAAGACCGTGCCGATGCTCTATCAGGCAGGCTATCTTACGATAGATAAATATGATGGAAATACAGGGATGTTTACGCTCCGCGTTCCTGATAAGGAGGTTCGGCAGGATCTGGCGACGCTGATGACGGCTGTCGCCGCGGGGCAGGATACCACATGGGTTTCAGAAATAGGCGCATATCTGCTGGATGGCGAATGGGACGGGTTTTTCACAGGTCTGAAGTCCTTGTACGCCAGTCTCCCGTATGGGGCAAAAGAAAAAAGCGTTCACGAGTTCTCTTTCGAGCGGAATCTGTTGATTCTATTGTGGTCGCAGGGCATGCGATGCACGGCGGAGGATCGCCAGTCAAACGGTCAGGCGGATATCGTGGCTGTCCACCCGTGCGGCGTGTTCATTTTCGAATTGAAGGTGGATGAAAGTGCTGATGAGGCTTTGGAGCAGGTGAAGAAGAAAGGCTATGAGGAGCCGTATCGTGGTCGCAATCTGCCGATTTGGCTCATCGGCCTCAACTTCAACGGCAAAACGCGTCGCCTGAAGGATACAAAGGTGGAGAAGCTTTGAACAGGGAGGGGCGCTCTTCAGAGCGATCGTTTGTGAACACGCAAACAATCACAATTGTTACGCAAAACACGCCCTTGGTATACAGCATCTGCCAATGCCGCAGTCTTTCAGGAGAGCGACCTTCCAAATACTTTTTTTCATCTTCATATTGCAATCGTCTCCTGAAGGCTTAAAGTATTGTGTTTATTTGTCGTTCCGCTCCATGATGGGCGGTGCAACCTCTACTAACAAGGAGTTATTATCACCTAAAATAACAGCGTTTTTTTTGACATAGCCAATGGCTGTGGCCGTTGGATTTTGTGCTTTGTGAATTACTGAAATTAGGACCTTCAAAAACTTGCAAAGGCACACGGTGGAGCGCCCACATCGGGCGTCTCTTTTTGTGCCTTTGCAAGGTCGTCCTAAACCTCAGTAATTCATGGATTGAGACGCCCCTTTTTCTCAAATGGAGAATTTGGAAATCCAATAGATAGTAAATATGGAGATATTGCATGGATTATAAGCCAAAAGCTGTAACGGTGGAACGGGAAGGTATCATTAATGAAATTCGGACGAATTTGGATGCCAAACGTTATGGCAACAAATTTTGCATTACTCAGGAATTAATCCAAAATGCTGATGATGCGAAGGCGGAACGGTTGCTTATAGGATACGGCCTTCTCCCAAGCACGACCTCTTTACATCCGTTGCTGAAGGAAGATGGCATTTTTTTTGTCAATGACGGAAAGCTCACCGCAGATGACTTGAATCATTTATTCAAGGTTGCTACGAGCAATAAAAGTAGCGACAAAGACAAAATTGGACATTTTGGACTTGGAATGAAAAGTGTCTTCCACCTTTGTGAGGCATTTTTCTTGTTTTTTGAACAGCCTGAAAATCGGAGCCAATTTGACGCCGATGTCATGTTTTTGGATCCTTGGTATGATAATGTTGAGCCTGAAGTAACGCCACCCTCCCGCATAAATTGGCAGGATGAATACACGGCACATGGTGATGCGATTTCCAAAGTAGTTCATGCTTATCTCGCACCATGGGTTAAAGATTGGCCACGATGGTTCTGCGTTTGGCTTCCTCTTCGAAAGAGATGGATGAACAGTGAGGCATGTCCGCCAATCAAAACTGGCTGCTGGAGTAGGACGGATGTGGAAGAACTGTTTTCAGAAAGTCTCTCACCTGTTATCGCTGAGATGCTACCATTTCTCAAACATTTGCGGCAAATTTCTCTTATCGATGCCATGGAAAACAATGTTATCGACACGATTTCTGTTTTCGCCGAACGTCGTCTTCAGATGAAAAGTGGTACGATTGACATGCGGCTTGAACATCGGAGTGAATCTATTCCATCTGTTCAAGTCATTGGAAATGAGAAACTTTTTGAGCAAGATCAATTCAAGGATATGATGGATGATCCAGATTGGCCGCTCTCTGCCAAATGCGACAAGAATGGTAATTTCCTCAAAGAAAAGGTTACGCCGCATGCTGCACTTTTCTGGGGAAAAAGCGAAGTTGATCATGGGATGACAACTTCTTTTTCTGTCAAACACTGTGTTTTTCTACCTTTGACAAGTGATAAACAAAAATGTATAATCCCCATTGATTTGCCATTTAATCTGGCATTATGCTTTCATGCTACGCTATTTGTCGATGCAGGACGACAGGATTTTACAGCGTCAAATGATGAAAATGCATCCATCCAAAACCGTTGGAATGCCAGGCTTCTCTCAAATGGATTGCTCCCAATGGTCATTCCTTCCTTTGAACGTGAAGTTTCTGCATGGGAAAATCAACAGCATATCACCAAAGTCGTTGGGGCGATAAATAACTATTTAGATAAACATGATGAAGAACAACTTGAATTGAACTATAGAAATTCAATTACAAGATAATATCAATTTTTAAATTGTTTGACACCAGAAGGCTGGAAATGGCGAAAAGTGCCGATTTCAAAAGAATTTCTCTGTATTCCGGAAACTCATGATAAGGCTTTACAGAAAGTTTTGATGGAAAAACTAGCTATTCAGGATTTGTTACTTGTTCAAAACGAAACTCCTGGAATTACTATAAAGCGATCTGTTGATTTGGATGATAGTACTTTTCGCCGTCTCCGATTAGCTATTGACAATCTTCATGAGATTCACCGTAGTTCGATTCCATTTGTCTCATGGCTTGACAAGTTGATGTCGTTATATCCAATGGACGCTTCCAGACAGCATGAGCTGTTAAGATTGCTATTGGAAAACATCTCAATGGATGCCTATAAAAAACTACAAAGTGACATTTATCGTTTGATGCGTCATTTCTCGAATGTGACACAGAAAGTATATCTTGCACGGACAAACTGGAATGAAGATACCTTCAAATTATGGAAACAAATGGCATTGAATGAAGATGTCCAAGTCAGTCCTATGCTTTTCAGTTATACCGAAAATGAAAGGCCGGATGTGAAAAATGAGGTTGGCGAAAGCATCAAGATATGCGAATATGAGAATATTTCTACAGGAGATCTAGAAATACTATTCAAACAAATGGCCGGAAGGATGACAAAGGCTGCCGAGGATGATGAACGGCGTGCATTGTTTAAAAATATTATTTTTACTTATTTAAATCATTGCCCTTCTGCAGAACATAGTGAAAAAATTCGTGAACTCAAACTCTTTGCATTTATTGATCAGAAAAAAGAATGGCAATTTCTGCCTCTTTCAAAAATATTGGATTCATCTCAGCCGATTTTCCTAAATGGTGGTGAAACGACACTTATCCCACGAATTGCTCAAGCAGCAGACATTGAATATTTTCGTTTTCAGGAAACTGATTCATTTTATACTGACTTGATGGAGAAGCGTTTTAAGCTTCACAGATTTTCCTTTAGGGAAGATTTGAATCGCTTTTTCCCTGAGGAAAATCTTCTAAAACTTCATTCTGTTCATGATAGATTTGACCTTTTCAAGACTTTGATTAATTCAGGCAATTTATCTGATTTCAACAAGATTGTTAGATACCTTCTTCATGGAGACGCAAAACGTTTTTCAGACGATAGTGAATTATTCATTCTTCCAAATGAAGGAGCAAAGGAATCAAAAGCAATTGATTTCTGGGACAATTTGTTAAAGCTCTTTTTTGAAAAGACCAACAGTAAACAGAGCAAATTACCAGATGAATTGACAAAGCTTCTTGTACGGGATGCAGAACGTACTTTGAATATTACGCCTTTGACGCATGATGAAATTCTGCGTCGCTTGGAAAAGGTGGATTGGGGTAATGAAATTCCTTTCCAAATGAATAATATAAACAATAGTACATGGAAATATTTAATTGGTGATTTCACCCACTCGGACCGAATTTGTTGCCAGGTTGCCATGTCATTGCCAGTTTACCCAATGGGAGGCGGCAAATTTGCGGCACTTAATGATATTGTTTATTTTGATTATGGTAAATGTAAGGTTCCAGATATTGCATTGTCTCACTATAATCGATGTGAAATACCTGCTGATAAACTGTTAGATTTGTATGAAACTACGAGTAAGAATGTTCCATATTGGTCTTATGCAGAAACACTAAAATTCTGTATTGAATACGGAAATGAATTTTCGGCAGAAGAACTATCGCCAGTCATAGAAGATGCCCTAAAAGCAATTATACGACAGAATCCAGATGAAAAATTGGATGAGGCGATTCTTGGATACCTAAAACAACAACCATTTATCAGATGCAAAAATGGGAAACTGGCAAGTCCCTATCGAATATTAAACTTGACATGTGGCGAAGATGAGGTCAAAGATATCATAAGCCAATGTGGCATTTTCCTTTATGATGATGTGCTAATGGAAGAAGAAGAGGAGGAGGCACTTCAGAAAACATGGACTAAGAAAGCATGGAGATGGCTGGAAGAACACCTATTACCGCAAATTGTTGAATACGGTAAGATACTTGGAGAGGCTTTGTCACAATTTGATTGCTATTGCATTGGACGGCTATCGATAGATGATGATTTAACCAAGAAATTAATTGCATCACCAGTCATTGAGAAACTTCTACCTGCAATCAGTTTTGTGAAAAAATTGAGGTTTGAATCAGAAGATGATCTTTCAACGAGTATCATCATGGTAGATTATCTTAGTTTTTTATCCAAAGATAAACAAATAGAATGGCTATTGCAAACTTGTAACCATTTACTTGAACAAGAAAGTAAAAAGCCTTCTCGACTGTATCTGGAATATTTACAAGTCCTGACAAAATGTAAAGATTTTAATAATCAGATTCTATCACTCTTGAAATTGCCAAATGAAAAGGGGCAGATTTGCCATGCGGAAAAACTTGTTCATTCTGGAAATGGAATCTCGCCAAGTCAATTGCTTCATCATGCTTGTAGAGATTTCTTTCCTGATGATGAGCAGAAAGCAAAAACTGTTTGTGCACAGGTTCCTCATTTTAGTGATACCCATAATCTTACACTTGATGAATGGGAAGCAAAAGTCGCTAGTACACGGCAAGATGTTGAGAATTATTTTGTTGGATGGGACGATGATTTAAAGTACCATATTGCAACACTCATTGTTCTATGCGACGATTCTAAGGAGATGCAGAAATATGTCAAGCAACATCTTTGGGACAAAGGTGATGCTGACAATTTAAGAGGACAGGTCAGTTATTGGGACTCAAAAAAATATAAAGACTGTCGTTTATGTGTCAAAGTTTATGAGACAAACACTTTGGAAATGAAAAACTTATTGGGGCAAAATATAAAAGCTACTTTGGCAAAGACTGATGAAATGGATTCCCTTCTTGTAGGAAGCACATCCTACTCATGTGTCTATAATTGTTCCCCCCGCAAATCAATCTATTTAGCTCTAAGACATCTGACAGAAGATGATCGTACTGAAATTGGAAATGTAAAGCTTATGAAACTACTGGAGCGGACAATCCAGATTTTAGTTGAAAAGTTGACGGGCTTCTCGACATCAGCAGACAGTATTTTGGATTATATAAAGAAGTCAGAATTACTTGACTTGGAAATTGTCAGAGAAATCATTTTGGAAGGACTTCATTCCTATTTACCAAGTCTTGGAATACGGAAAAGCAATCTGAATTCCATTTTGGATGAATGGCATGAATTACACAAAAACAAGATACAAGCTATACAATCTAAAACACAAGAAAAGAATGAAGAAAAACAAGAGCACATTGACGAGCTTGAAAACAAAATTCAAAAGAAGGTAGATGAATTGCGAATAGCAGTATCAGAAGATAAAAACATTCAAATGGATATCATCAATGCTGTGATAACACGCATAACCGAACATTGTGGATATGACTTGGAATCCATACCATTTGAGTTGTTTCAAAATGCTGATGATGCCGTGAAAGAGATGGAAATTGCCGTAAAGGATTTGTCTCCCTATCAAAGGATGGTTGTCAAGCTAACGGATACTGCTTTGACTATTTTACATTTTGGGCGCCCGATTAACAAGTCTGTTAGTTCTACAGATGATGATGAAAATGCGCGTGGTTGTCAAGACGACTTGGA
>CACYQT010000118.1 GCA_902776645.1 uncultured bacterium
CGTCGTGAAGAATGGCTCGAAAATTTTCTTCTGAGTTTCTTCATCGATACCGCAACCATTGTCTTTTATTTTGATACAGACGTAGTTTTTGATGTCCAAGTCTTTGTCTGGACGTTGGTTCCATTCATTTGTCATGTCACGCATGGCTTGAGCGCGGAGGGTGATTCGCGGATTTTCCGTATTTGAATTCAATGCATCGCGAGCATTGATGAGAAGATTGAGCAGGACTTGCTGTAGTTGCGTGGCGTCACCGCTGATAGTCGGCAGGTCTGGTTCGATGATGACTTTGAATTTGATATTCTTCGCCGTCGCCTGGAAAAGTTGTGCCGTCTGTTCGACAAGTGCTTGCAGTTCAATGGATTCAATATGGAATTTGCCTTTCCGCGCAAAGGCCAGCAGTTGGGAGGTGAGCCTCGACGCGCGTTTCGTGGCGGAATTGATGTTGCTGAGCATGGACTGCTGCGACGATGTCAAATCGGATTGGAGGGCGAGCGCGTCTGCGCTGCCCTGTATGGAATGGAGGAGGTTGTTGAAGTCATGGGCGATGCCGCCAGCCAGAACGCCAATGGATTCAAGACGCTGGGAATGAACAAGTTGTTCTTGCAGTTCCTGCTGGACTTTTTCCTGTTTGCGCTGCTCTGTCATGTCGCGCATGATGATGATGGCGACTGGTTCGCCGTCGATTTTACCGATGGATACGTTGAAATCGATGGGCATGTATGTTTCGTCGTCGATTTTGAGCATGGCATGCTGGAAGAAACGATAAGCGCGGGGATCCGGATCATTGAGGAGATCCTGCCAGATCTGCTCTCGCGGAAGGGGCTTGAGGTCTTCATCGAAAATGATTGGCTTCTCCTGCTTGCTGGACAGGAAGTAAGGGCCGAATGTTTTGATGGCGGCGGCGTTGGCGTTCAGGATGTTGCGCTCCTGGTCAATGATGATGATGATTTCAGGGGAGTGGTCGAGCAGGAGCTGGTATCGTTCCTCCCATTCCTGCAGGGATTGCTGCAGATTTTCCGCTGACTGGAAATGGTAGATGAAATCGTCGAAGAGGCTGTTCTTGCTGTTTTTATCCTTGATGTGGATGTCCACGAACTTCAGATAGAGGCATATGACGCCGCTTGTCAACCCCAGCAGGATGAGCCGGACCATCCATGCGACCTTGTGCGTGTAGGGCATTTTTTGCACGGAGGTTATGTCGAGATCACGGCAGACATAGATGATGCCGAGGCAGACGAACAGGCTGACGAAGAACGGCATGTCCCAGTTGCGGAAGGCCTGGTAGATGATTGGGATGCAGATGATGATGACCAGATGCGCGAATGTGAATGTCAGCACCGATTTTAGGAACGCGGGGGTGGTGAATTGCTGTGTCGAATCGATGATGGTGCTGCGGGCTTCGGGCGACAGGACTTCGATCATGATGATGAAGAAGGTGATGGAGCAGACGAGCGTGACGACGAGGCCGAAGACCAGCCTCTGGAGTTCACGTGTGCCGACTGTTTCGTAGATGACAAGAGCCATCGTCATTAACGGTAGGAGCAGGGTGCCCAGCCGGAAGGGGACATAGCGGCCGGAGATGAACGACGCGAGCGTGAAGTTCGGAATGCCGATGATCAGGCTGACAATCAGGAAAAGGTCCATTGTCATGTACAATGGGAAGAGGCTGAAGGTCTTGCGCAAATGATGAAGTATCAGCAAGGTGAACAGCGACAGCAGCAGCTCCGTCACGGAAGGAAGGAGCAGAAACAATGTAAATGACAACGGCGAATGCGGATCCATGATTGAAAGCCATACGGAACGCGTCGTTTGGGGGGCGGCGGCCCAACGACGCGCTTCCAATTTATTCGGTGGTTTTCTTCTTGATGAAAAGCGGTTTGGCCGGCTTCTTCTTGGTGGCGGGCATCAGCGTCCTGCGGACGGGCGGCTGGGGCGATGTCGCTTCGGCTGCCGCATTGGCGGCTGAAGCATCCGCCGTTTGATCGGCATCGTCCTGCGGGGCAGCTGGTTCCGCCGCCTGTTCGGTATCCGCGGGACTGACGGCGGGCGTTGCGACCGCCGCGGGCTTTTCCTTTTTCAATTTAAAAGAGGGCGTCTTTCGCGGAATCGACGGTTGAGGCGCTGATGCGGCATTCGGCTGGCTCGTGCCGTTCTGCTCCGCCTTTAATAAGGCGATGCAGGAACGCAAGGTATAGACGGCGTATGCGGCCAGGCCGACGGAGATGACGGCCGCCAGACTGGCGAGAACGGCGACCAGCGTGTTGCCGTTGGATTTGACGGCGCAGATAAGCGTCAGGATGAAAATCGCCACATACGCGTTGAGCCGCCAGAAACGGATCTGGTTCTGGCGGGCAAGTTTGTCTATTTTCGCCTTTTGCTCTTCAAGCGACGCGCCTTGCGCGGCGGCTTGCGGAGCCGTCTGTTGCGCAGGATCCGGCTGGTTTTCTGTTTGCGGTGGGACGGCGGTAGCCGACGCCTCAAGCTGTTGCTGCGCGGCAACTTCCGCTTCTTCCATGCGTTTCCTCGCGACGGCCTCCGCCTCTTCAAGACATGATTTCGCCGCGCTTTCCGCTTCGGCAAGCCGCTGCTGCGCAGCCGATTCCGCGTCTGACTGGATTTTCGCGGCATTCTGGTTTGCGGTTTCGACAATCGCGTTGGCTTCCTCCGTCGCCTCGGCCATTTTCTGTTCGCGAAGCTGCTGGAGCGACGCCTCCGCATCCGCCTTGGCCTGCAGAATCTGCTTGTTGGCCTCCACGAGAAGACGGTCGCGTTCCTGCTGGGCTTTGAAACGGGCCTCTTCAAGTAGGCGTTCCGTTTCCGTCGGCGTCGCGGCCGGCTGCGGGCCGATCGTACTGACGGTGCGGGCGACTCTCATTGGGCGAACGACCGGCGTCGCCGCCGCCTCAGGCGTGTCGGCGGCGGGAGTCGCTATTTCCGGCTGCATGGTGGTCTTGCATTTCGGGCAGCGCAGGGAGGGCATGGGGGCGTCCAGCGTGAGCGTGGAGCCGCAATTTGGACAGACATGCTTGACTGACATTGGAATGAACCGCGATGTGGTGGGTGACAATGAAAAACGAGCCCCCTTGTTAGGAGGGGGCTCGGGACTGAGGAATCATCAGTAGGCTTTGGCGATTTTGAAGAGGGCCTTCTGGTCGTTGAGCTTGACTTCCGTAAAGTCTTGGCCAGCGTCATCCTTCTCGATGGAGACGGCGAGGACTTCGTTCGCGATGTAGGCCTTCTGGGCTTCGATGGCCGCGACGATTTCCGCCGGAGCCTGGTAGCGGACAGTGATGCGGTCCACGACTTCGAGGCCGCTCTCCTTGCGGAGCGACTGGAGCTGCGAGACGATTTCGCGGGCCCAGCCTTCTTGGATGAGCGCAGGCGTGAGCTGCGTGTCCAACGCGACGGTGATGTCGCCTTCGTTGGCGACGGACATGCCTTGCTTCTCCTGCCGCTGGACGAGAATGTCGTCTTCGACGAGATCCAGCGTCGAGCCAGCGGCGGCGGAAAGCGTCAGCGTCTCGCCTTTGCGCAGCTTGGCGATTTCCTTGCCGGAGAGGTTGTTGATGAGCGGCATGAAATCCTTCATGCGCTTTCCGAGTTTCGGGCCGAGCTTCTTGAGGTTCGGCTTGGCGGACAGCGTCACGAGTTCTTCTTCATCTTCCAAGACGTTGATTTCCTTGACGTTCAGCTCTTCGGCGATGACTTTCGCCATGCTGCTGAGATTGTCGCGGACCTGTTTGTTAGCGGAGACCAGAACCGCCTTGCCGAGCGGCTGGCGGACTTTGATGGAGACCTGCGTGCGCAGGAAGTGGCCGCGTTCGACGGCGCACATCGTGTCGGCCATGCATTTGTTGAGATTGGCGTCCAGCAGTTCGGGAATGACCTGCGGGTAGTCGCAGAGATGGACGGATTCGGGCATGGCGTCCGTGCGGAATTCGCGGTAGATCTTCTCCGTGACGAACGGAATGAACGGCGCGGCCAGCTGGCAGATGGTGACGATGACATAGTGCAGCGTCTGGTAGGCTTCGTTCTTGTCGTCGTCGTTGTCGGACTTCCAGAAACGGCGGCGGGAGCGGCGGATGTACCAGTTGGTCAGATTCTCGATAAGCGATGTGAAGCGATTGGCGCCGCTCTGCAAATCAAAGGCGTCCATGGACTTGCGGACATCCTCGATGGTCTCCATGAGTTTGGAGAGGATCCATTTGTCCAGAATGTTCGTGATCTTCTTCGGCGGGGCGGCGACGTTGTTTTCGGGCATCCATTTATCGACTTTCGCGTAGGTGGCGAAGAACGACGTGGCGTTCCAGAGCGGGATGATGACGGTGCGGAGGATTTCCTTCACGCCGTTTTCGGAGAAGCGGAGGTCTTCCGCGCGGACGACGGGGGAGCCGAGCATGAACAGACGGAGGGCGTCCGCACCGTACTTCTCGATGATTTCCGTCGGATCCGGATAGTTTTTCAGACGTTTGGACATCTTGCGGCCGTCTTCCGCGAGGACGAGGCCGTTGACGACGACGTTCTTGAAGGCCGGCTTGTCAAACAGGCATGTCGCGAGGACGAGCAGCGAATAGAACCAGCCGCGCGTCTGGTCAAGGCCTTCGGCGATGAAATCCGCGGGGAACGCGCCTTCCACTTTCTCCTTGTTTTCAAAGGGATAGTGATGCTGCGCATAGGGCATGGAGCCTGATTCGAACCAGCAGTCGAGAACTTCCGGCGTCCGCTTGTAGGTCTTGCCGTCCTTATGGATTTCGATCTTGTCGATGAAATGCTTGTGGAGGTCGGTGACCTTCACGCCGGAGAGCTGTTCGAGTTCGGCGATGGAGCCGACGCAGATCATGTCCTTCGGATCGTCGACGTTGATCCAGACGGGGAGGCAGGAGCCCCAGAAGCGGTTGCGGGAGATGTTCCAGTCTTTCGCTTCCGCGAGCCAGTTGGCGAAACGCTTGTCGCCGACGTACTCCGGCGTCCAGGACGTCTGCAAGTTGTTCTTCAGCAGGCGCTCATGGAGGTCTTCGACGCGGACGTACCATGCGTCGATGGCACGGTAGATCAGCGGCGTGTCCGTACGGTAGCAGAACGGGTAGCTATGGACGATGGTGGACTGCTGGACAAGCTTGCCGATCTGCTTCAAATGCTTGATAATCAGCTTGTCCGCGTCTTTGACGTTCAAGCCTTTGAAGTCTGGGACGGCGTCCGTGAATTTCGCCTCGTCGTCCAGCGGGTCGATGAGATCGATTCCGGCGGCGCGGCAAACACGGTAGTCGTCTTCACCGTAGGCGGGAGCCTGGTGGACGATGCCCGTACCGTCCGTCGTGGTGACATAGTCGTCCATGAGGACGCGGAAGGCGTTCGGCGTGTCTTTGAAATAGGGGAAGATCGGTTCGTAGTGGAGGCCGACGAGATCGCGGCCTTTGCATTCCAGCAGGACCGTGTATTCCTCCGGTTTCTTGTAATAGGCCGAAATACGTTCTTTCGCAAGGATATAGGCGTCATTCGTGTCGCCATCCTTGAGGAGGCAGTAATCGACGTCCGGGCCGACGCAGACGGCTAGATTTTCGGGCAGCGTCCACGGGGTGGTCGTCCAGATGCAGATATATGGCGTGATGTCTGCGGGAATGTCGAATTTTGCATCCGTGAGCTTCATGCGGACGGTGACGGTTGGATCCTGCACGTCTTTATAGTTTTGGTTGGCCTCGAAGTTGGAGAGCGGCGTCGTGAGCTTCCAACTGTAGGGCATGATGCGGTGCGCCTTGTAGACGCGGCCTTGATTCCACAATTGTTTGAAGACCCACCAGATGGTCTCCATGTAGGTGGGGTTCATGGTCTTGTAGCCGTTTTCGAAATCGACCCAACGGCCCATGCGGTTGACGGTCTGCTTCCATTCGTTGACGTATGTCAGAACCATGGAACGGCATTTTTCATTGAAGACATCGACGCCGGCCTGCATGATGGCGTACGTGCCCGAAAGGCCGAGCTTGTCCTGCGCAAGCGCTTCGATGGGAAGACCATGGCAGTCCCAGCCGAACGTGCGTTCGACATATTTGCCGCACATCGTCTGATAGCGCGGAACGACGTCTTTAATGGTTCCTGCGAGCAAATGGCCGTAGTGGGGCAGGCCAGTCGCGAAGGGAGGGCCGTCATAGAAAACGAAAGGACGGGCGTCCTTGCGTTGCGCGAGTGATTTTTGGAACGTGCCGTTCTGTTCCCAGAAGGCAAGGGTCTCCTCTTCCATTTTCGGGAAGGAGACATTGGCTTCAATTGCTTCGAACATAATGCTTCAGATGATTGTCTATAATAAATAGGTATAATGAATTTCGGAATGCGGCTAGATGAGAACGGTCTTTTCCCACGATTCGATTTTGGAGTATGGGATGCGCATCTTGGACGGTTCGTCGTTGTAGCCTTTGAAAACGACATAGACCAGATCGTCCTCCGCCTCGATGATTTCGAGCACAAGGATCTCCGTGCCGGAAACGATTGCCTTCCACGGGCCCGCGTTGCGGCCTTCGGAGTCTCTCGCGATGCTGTTGAAATACTGGGGAGTCCAGCGGGAGTCGGTCGGTTTGAGTCCCGCCTCCGTCTCCACGGCGGCCTTTCGGGCGTTGAGCTCCTCCTGGATGCGGCGTTTTTCCTCTTCCTCCGCCTCTTTCTGGGCGATCATCTCCTGCTCCGCCTCACGGCGTTCCTTTTCGCCGTGGATGTCCATGGTGAAAAGGATGTAGATGGGATAAGCCCATGGAATGACGAGACCTAGCAGAAAATGGAGGATTGGGGGATGGCGTCGCATGGACGCGATGGACGTCGCCCAGCACGCGGAACCGAAGAAGAAGAGGATCCAGAAAATAATCCAGAACTGGAGGTTCGGATCATAGGAGAGTTCCGCTTCCTGCGTCTCTTTTGCGTAGAGCATGAAAATGTCGCGAAGTTTCAGTCCTAGTGCTGTCAAAAGATCTATTAATGCTGCCATGTTGTGCCTTGTTTTTTATTGATGGATGACAGGGGGTGCCGATGAATTGGCGACGGGATTAGAAGTCCGTGTCGTCAGGCGGCTCGCCCGGATTGTTCTTTTTTACGATGACGCTTTTATCCAGAATGATGATGATCAGATAGATGAAGAAGATGGCGACGAACAGACTATGGTATTCGATCTGCCATAGGGGAAATTGGTCGTAGATGAGGGCCAGCAGGAAAGGCGGCGTGCAGGAGCAGAGCGCGGAGGCGAGGAGATTGCCGAACGGCAGCCACCGTTCGCGTCTGAAGACGAGCGTCAAAACGACGAAAATGAAAGAGCAGAGAAGGATAGGCTGAAGATAGAGGGAGAAGTGGATGCAGGCCACGCAGATGAAAATGAGCGGCTGGAGTTTCAGCGGGCATTTTTCCAATTCATAGGGCATCATGGTGGGGATGTTCTGCCGCGGCGTGCCGTAGGCGTTCAGAAAACTGATGACATAGGGGACTGGAAAATCGAATTTCATGGGGAAGAGCCTGCCGGTATCCGGCTCCCGGAACCAGAAGCGGAGGCCTTTGTCTGAAACGACAAGTCCTTTCATGTCAACGCCTTGTTCGATTGTTCCGAAATCCGCGTGGTCTTCCGGGCCGAGAATGTCCACACGCCATTCATTACCGTTGACCGTTCTTGGAAGTTTTCCTTCCGACGACCATTGCAGGGCGTCGTTCCGCACTTGGAGGGTGCCGAGCGTTTCGCTCAGCACTTTGGTGAGCTGATGGAATTTTTCCACGAACTCTGGGCTGGTGAGGGAGGCCTTGATGACGGAACCGCCGAGAGCGCAGGCGAGGATGAGCGCGAGCGGAGCGAACCATCCGCCTTGCAGACGAATGGTCAGAAGGGAGAGCTTCGGCCAGAGGAAGAGCCCCAAAAAGACATAACGGAACGGCATCCGCTGCATGAGTGGCGCAGGGATGAAAGGAAAGCGTTCCGGTTGGCGGGGGGATTCTGACATGAACTACTGTTGGTGGGAAAACGTTATTTTAGCCGTTTGGCCTCTTCTTTGGCCATTAGTTTCAGGGCGGGCTCCGCCTCTTCAAGTTGCTCTTTCGGAATTCGGTCGATGAAAAGGATGCCGTCCAGATGGTCGATTTCATGCTGGAGGCATTTTGCGAGGAGGTTCGCGCATTCCACTTGGACGACTTGCCCGTCCAGCAGCGTCGCCTTGAGGACGACGCGTGCGGCGCGGGTGACATCTCCACCGACGCCCGGCAGGCTGAGGCAGCCTTCCCCTGAACAGATCGTTTCCGGTGAAAGGGAGACAAGCTCCGGATTGATGAGCGTGATGGGCATCATCGGATTCAGGAGGATTTCGCCTGGCGACAGAGTCGATTTGTCCTTTTTATTGTCCCCACAGGTATGGATGACGATAACCCGCTTGTTGACACCGACTTGCGGCGCGGCGAGGCCGACGCCTTCCACATCGTTGTTCATGAGGGTGTAGGTCATCTTGTCCGCAAGCTGCCGGATATCGTCGTCTATGGCGGCGACAGGTTCGGAGACTCGCCGCAGGGCGGGGTTCCCGTTCTGGACGATGCGCATTTTCTTGGTTTTAAGACGTCGGAAGATATTCCGCATGGTAATGGCCTTTTTGTTTCGAGGCGTTCCGGTCGCCGCCGGCGACCTGTGAACGGTATTTTAATTCAACTAATAAACTTACTATAAAAATGAAAATAATCAAGTTAAATGAATGGTAAAGGGGCGGTATTTGATGTTGTATGTTGCAAGAGCCGGAAAAACGATTATATTGGTGAAATACCGTTTTGTGTCTCGCCGTTGGCGGGTTTATCAGTAACAAAAGAGACGATCATGAGTTTTTGGG
The DNA here is from genome assembly GCA_902776645.1 of uncultured bacterium. GTDB lineage: Bacteria > Verrucomicrobiota > Lentisphaeria > Oligosphaerales > Oligosphaeraceae > UBA1407. Next base: position 8,832 of record CACYQT010000118.1, read on the forward strand.
CAGTGTTATTTGGCTTGCTGGGGGCCGTATCCGTATGCGCCGCCAGTTTTTTCAACGACCGCATTCTGAAACAGACATATTTGGTGGGCAACAGCATGCCTGTATCCGTATATGGCGTCTTCATCGTCTTCGTGGCGTTGATCAATCCGTTTCTGGGGAAGCACCGTCTGAGCGCGGGGCAGATCGCGGTCGTGATGGCCATCGCGTTGGCGGGCTGCCCGATACCGGGCTCCGGCCTGTTGCGGACGTTCACGTCGTCGCTGATCATGCCGGTCCGCTATCAGCAGACGGAGGCGTCTTGGCGTGAACACAAGATTCTGGATCTTGTTCCAGAACGGATGCTTCCGGATTACAAGTCCAACGACAAAGTGGTGGAAGGCTTCTCCGCCGGCCTCGGCGAAGGCGACAAACATGTGGCGTGGAAGGACGTGCCATGGAAGGAATGGAAGCGGCCGATCGTCTTCTGGACGCCGATGATCATGGTCCTGTGGTTCGCGATGATCGCCTTGGGCCTCATGCTGCATCAGCAGTGGTCCAGCCATGAGCACATCCCGTATCCGATCGCGGGATTCGTCGATTCACTTCTTCCGGAAGAGAAG
>CACYQT010000119.1 GCA_902776645.1 uncultured bacterium
AAGGACGGTTTGGAACAGTACAACGTCCTGCATCATGCGCCGACGCTGATGGAGACGGACGTCTTCTCGCTGGCCAACGTCTTGTGCAATGACAAACGCGTCTTGGACGGCGTGACGGTCTGTCTGGCGGACGGCATCCGCAAGGCGGAATGGGAGATGTTCGACGATTTGTATGCAAAGGCGTTCGTTGCGAAGCCTTCCAAGTTGTTGTATCCACGTGTCATCTGGTCGGATGATGCGCACAGGCGTGAAACAGAAGCGTATCGTTTCGGTCATGCGCCGTTGAATTCCCATGCGCTCCATGCAGCATTGCTGTCGCATGGGGCGGTACTGCCCACCATCGTTCGTATAGATGATCTGCCGTCGGGCGGGGCGGGGCCGTTGGTCGTGCTGCATCCGGCCTTTTTCTCCGAAGACGAACGGAAGAGAATCCATGCGGCGGCAGACGGCGATGTCGCTGAAATCGGCATGGACGGCGTGGAGGATTCGATGGTTTTCAAACTGTTCGTGGGCGGCGAATGCAAAACGGAGCGACGTACGCCGTTGGAGAAGACATATTCTCCGAAGAATCCGTACACATGGCTGGATGATCTGCCGGAACGCTGGCCGGAAGACGGTTTCCTGCCTGCCACTGCGACATCCGTCAATGAGGCGTTTTCCGTCATGCGGGCGGAGGCGGATGCGGAAAACATCCGTCTGTGGGGCTATGAGGCGTCCGACGGGCTGTTCCATCTGTTCGCAAGCAACCGCAAACACACCTATGCGTGGGCGCGGATATTGCTGACGAAAAAGGCTGCTTTCAAACAGTTGCTCTCCGGCGGTTTTGTGATTCCGCCCGTGGTGGAGGAGACCGCCGACGGCGGGACGCGGCTTCAGTTCAAGCTGCCGCCCATGGGAACGGTCAGCATGACGTTGAAAATCTGAAAAACGTTTATTTTGAACCACGAATGAACACTGATCGACACGAATAATGCCTCGCCGCCGGGCCGGAAATCTCCTGAAGACTTTGTTTTTTCATAATAGAATCTGAATGATGAATGGTCACAACGGCTCCGGCGGCTCGGCGGTTGTCGTCGCTTCGCGAGATGGGAATGACATCGTGCGGAAGCTCTGAATCCATAAGCAATTGGCCATAAGTTATGAGCACTGTCGAAGACGGTTATTGGCGGTTCGTTGGTTTCGATGTGCTTCGCGTGGGGAAAAGGAAGCAATGAGCCATGAAACGATAAAAAGTCATATTTCATGCCTCAAATCAAAAAAATGTATGATTTCTCTTGAATCATAGGAAAGATGATGTATGTTGAAAGAAACATTCGAAACTGACCAGTCAGTTTTGAAAATGATGAATAAATACGTGAAATCAAGGGGATAGCCCATGGAACGGATGAAACTGACCAGTCAGTTTCATGATAAACGGACGGGGCTTGGGAACAGGAGGACGGAGGAAAGATGACTGTCAAGACGAAAGAAAAACGAGACCAGATACTGAAGGCGGCTGAGGAATTGTTCGCCTCGCGTCGCTATGACGAGATCACGATGGATGAGATCGCGCAGTTGGCGCAGGTCGGCAAAGGGACCCTCTATCGGTATTTTTCCAGCAAGGAGGCGTTGCTGTACGCCATCCTGCAGACGGGGCATGAGGATCTTGTCGCGTCGATTCGCGCGGCGGCGATGAAGAAGGGGAGCTTCCAGGAGATTCTCACAGGCGTGTGCCGCCAGATCGCGGTTTCGCATGAACGCCGTCATCCGATGTTCCACATGGCGTTCATGTTGAACAGGCGGACGCAGAACGACAGTCCGGAGGCCCGTGCGCATTGCGACCAGATGAAAGTGAACTACGAGAATCTGATCGCGGCTTTGGCGGATGTGTTTCGCTATGGGCGGGAGGAAGGCGTCTTGCGCGGCGGTTTGTCTGACGATGCGTTGGCGAGCTGTATTCTGAATTTGATGCATGGAGTCGGGCATTCGAAAGGGGATGCCGTCCAACGGCTTTCGTTGGAGGAACTGGTCGACCTGTTCTGCCATGGGATCATGAAGTCATAAGGAATCATAATTATATAGGTTAGTTAATTTAGGAATCATTATGAAGTCAAGAGATTTGGCCTTGGGAATGATGTCGCTGTTGCTGACGGTGACAGGATGCAAAAGCACGCGAGACTGGCGGAACGAGGCGGACAGCCATGCGGAGGCGCTCATAAAGGATGCGCAGGGGAAGGTGACCGGCCAGGATGAGGCGATCGTCGTCGAAAGCGCGGCGGACACGTTGCGCCGCCGTCTGATGCTGGACCAGAATCTGCCGAAGAAGACGGAAGCCTCTCTGGGCATCCGCGACCTGCAGGATACGGAGCGCTGGCAGACGGAAAAGCATCTGAAGGACGGCGCGGAATACGCGGAGCGGTGGAACACGAAGGAGCAGGTGAAACTGACATTGCTGGAGGCGATCGAGATCGCCGCGAAGAACAACCGTGAATTCCAACAGCAGAAGGAAACGCTGTATCAGGCGGCGTTAAGCCTTGATTTGGAGGCGCATTCCTTCCAGACGACGTTCCGCGGGATGCTGAACGGCTCCATCCAAAGCAGCTATGGGACGCGGCGCAACACGGGTTCCGTCGTCGGTGCGGACGGTGGGTTCACGCGGAAATTTAAAAACGGCGTGGAGCTGACGAGCATGCTGTCGGTCGATTTGGCGAAGATGCTGACGGGCGACCGCGGCTCCAGCTTCGGTTTGACCTATGACGGCAGCCTTTCGGTGCCGTTGCTGCGCGGATCCGGAAAGTTCATCGTGACGGAGCCGTTGACGCAGGCGGAGCGGAATCTGGTCTATCAGGTCCGCGAATTCGAGCAGTACAAGCGGCGTTTCGTCGTGAGCATCGCCAATTCCTATCTGGGCGTGCTGCGTTCAGCGCAAACCGTTAAGAATCAAGAGGAAAGCTATAAGCGAATCGTGACGACGACCCGCCGTTCACGCCGTATGGCGGATGCGGGTCTGATGACGGAATACCAGTTCGACCAGGCGATCCAGACGGAGCTGAACGCCCGTGAAAGCTGGGTCAGCGCGCAGCAGGGGCTGACGAGAAGCCTGGAGGCTTTCCGCGTGCTGCTCGGCCTTCCGCCGGATGCGGATGTGATGCCGGTCAAAGAGGAGCTGGACAAGTTGCTGACGCAGTTGCGGACGTTGAGCGAAGGCGTCGTGATGGCGGATTATTCCGGCGAAGTTCCGTCCGCGGACGCTCCAGTCGAACTGAAAATGCCTGATTTGAAGCACTCCGGCCCGAATGAAATCCGTCCGGAGAAGGCGTTGGAACTGGCCTTCGAGAACAGGCCGGACTTCCTGAACACGATGGAACGCGTGGAAGACGCGCAACGTGCGGTTCTGGTCGCGGAAGACAGCCTGCGGGCCGAACTGACGATCGGCGGCAACGCGGCCATCGGCGAAGGGCGCGGCGTGATGAGCGGTGACCAGCCGGATGGAAAATTCCGCCCGAAACACGGTTCGTACGGCGCTTTGCTGAACGTGAATCTGCCGATTGAACGGACGGCGGAGCGCAACCGCTACCGCAACAGCCTGATCAGCTTGGAGCGGGCGGTCCGTTCGTTCCAGGCGGCGGAAGACCAGCTGAAGCAGGACATCCATTCCAAGCTGCGGGACATGCTGGAAAACCGTGAACGGCTGGTCATCCAGATCCAGGCCGTGCAGTTGGCGCAGCGCCGTGTGCGCAGTACGGACATGCTGCTGCAGGCTGGCCGTGCGGAACTGCGTGACGTGCTGGATGCGCAGAGCGCGTTGACGTCCGCGCAGAATTCGCTGTATTCGGCGGCGGTCTCGTACCGCATCAACGAACTGGAGCTGCAGCGCGATCTGGGTGTCCTGCAGGTCAGTGCGGACGGACTGTGGAAGGAACTGGATTTGACGGAATACAAATAAATTAAAATAATATAGCTGCAATCAAAAGGAAACAGTCATGAAATTCATCAAGAGCCTGTTCAAGTTTTTGCTGACGGTCGCCATCATAGGCGGCGTGGGGTACTTCGGCTACCGTTACTACCAGAAGAAGAAGGCCGCGAAGGCGAGCGCGGAGAAGACGATGATCTACGCGAAGGTCGAAGAAGGGCCGCTGGTCATCAACCTGCTGGAATCCGGCAGCGTGAAGCCGCGTGAGCAGATCACGATCAAGAGCCAGGTGGAAGGCCGTGTGTCCATCCTGTACATCCGCCCCGAAGGCGAACGCGTCAAGAAGGACGACCTGCTGGTCGAACTGGATTCTTCGACGTTGACGGACAACCGTTTGAATCAGGATATCACGGTCCAGAACGCCGAAGCCTCCTATGTCCAGGCGCAGGAGAATCTGGAAGTCGTGAAGAACCAGGCCAAGGCGGACATCGACAAGGCGGAGCTGAATCTGCGTTTCGCGGAAGAGGATTTGATCAAATACAAAGACGGTGAATTCCCGAAGAACTTGAACGAGGCGGAGAGCCGCGTGACGTTGGCGGAAGAGGAACTGAAACGCGCGCAGGACAAGCTCGAATGGTCTTCCAAGCTCTATGAAGAGAAGTACTTGTCTGAAACGGAATACCGTTCCGACCAGCTGAGCTGCCATCGCTACGAACTGGATTTGAAGTCAGCCAAGAACAATCTGGCGTTGCTGAAGGACTATACGTACAAGCGGCAGATCGCGCAGTTGGAAAGCGATGTCTCGCAGAGCAAGATGGCGTTGGAACGTACGCAGCGCAGTACGCGTGCGAGCGTCGTGCAGGCGGAGGCGACTCTGCGGGCCCGCGAATTGGAGCTGAACCGCCAGAAGAGCCGTCTGGAGAAGATGATAGACCAGATTGGAAAGTGCAAGATCATGGCGCCTGCCGATGGACAGGTCATTTACGCGACGAGTTCGCAGGGGCCGTTCCGCCGGATGAACGCGGAGCCGCTTGCGGAAGGCCAGGAGGTCTATGAACGGCAGGAATTGATCTATTTGCCGGTCGGCGACGTCTTCGTGGCGGAAATCAAAGTCCATGAGACGAACTTGAAGAAAATCTATGTCGGTCTGCCGTGCCGCGTGCGCATCGACGCGCTCCCCGGGCAGGTTTTCAACGGTAAGATCATCCGTATCGCGCCGCTGCCGGACGCGCAGAGCATGTTCATGAATCCGGACTTGAAGATCTATGCGACGCAGGTTGAACTGGAAGGCGGCAGCGACGTGCTGAAGTCCGGTATGAACTGCGAGGCGGAAATCATCGTCGAACAGCATGAAAAGGCGAAATACGTTCCTGTCCAGAGTGTTGTGAAGATCAGCGGACAGCCCGTCGTCTATGTGAAGACGCCGCACGGTGTGGAACGGCGCAATGTGAAGGTCGGTCTGGACAACAACCGCATGATCCATGTGTTGGAAGGCCTGGAAGTCGGCGAGGAAGTGCAGATGACGCCGCCACTGGACACGGCCGTGTCCGAACGCGCGGTTGATGAAATCGTCGATGTCGAGATACCGGATCGTCCGAAAGCGGAGCCGCGTCAAGGCGGCGGGCAGCGCCAGTGGCCGCGCCGTGGCCAGGGCGGTGGCCCGATGCCGCAAGGCGGCGGTGAAGGCGGCCAGATGCCGAACTTCCCGCGTCCGCAGGGCGGTGGTGAAGGTGGTGGCCCGCGCCCGAACTGGGGCGGGCAGCGTCCTCAGGGCGGCGGCGAAGGCGGCGGTCGTCCGAACTGGGGCGGCCCGCGTCCTCAGGGCGGTGGCGAAGGCGGCGGCCAGCGTCCGAACTTCCCGCGTCCGCAGGGCGGTGAAGGCGGCGCTCCGCGTGCTCCGCAGGGCAATCAGCCTCAAGGCAACTAAGCAGGGGGATGCCATGACGGAATATGCAGTCAAATTTGTAAATCTGCAGAAGGTATACAAGATGGGAACGAGCGAAGTACGCGCGCTCGACGGCGTGTCGCATCAGTTCGAAAAGGGGAGTTTCTGGGCGATCATGGGCCCCAGCGGTTCGGGCAAAAGCACGATGCTGAACCTGCTGGGCTGCCTCGACCGTCCGACGGGAGGCGAGTATTATCTTGACGGCAAGGATGTCAGCAAACTGGACGATGACGACCTGAGCGACATCCGCCTGAAGTATCTCGGCTTCATCTTCCAGAGCTTCAATCTGATCCCGCAGCTGACGGTGGAGGAGAACATCGCGCTGCCGTTGTACTATCTTGGATGGGGCTCGAACGAACGGATGAAACGCGCGAAGGAACTGGCCGAACTGGTCGGTCTGGGCGCGCGTCTCGGACACAGGCCGACGGAGCTTTCCGGCGGCCAGCAGCAGCGCGTCGCCATCGCGCGCGCCTTGTCGAACGATCCCGTCTTCCTTCTGGCGGATGAGCCGACCGGCAATCTTGATTCCGTCAACAGCGTGGAAATCATCGAGTTGCTGAAGAATCTGAACCGCGAGGGCAAGACGATCATCATGGTGACGCACGATTCGGACATTGCGGCGCATGCGACGAAACGGCTGGTCATGCGCGACGGCAAGATCCAGAAGATAGAGGAGTAACGGAAGATGAGCATATCACCCGTAAGATTCATACGAGATGTGCAGCTGGGCATCAAGAACCTGATGCTGCACAAGCTGCGGTCTTTTCTGACGATGCTGGGCCTCGTGTTCGGCGTCGGAAGCGTCATCGCGATGCTCGCCGTCGGCGAAGGCGCGAGCGAAGTCGCGTTGGAGCAGATTCGTAAGTTAGGCAGCCGCAACATCATCGTGTCCGCGCAGAAGCCCGCGGAGGAGCGCGGCCAATCCAACGTGCGGACGCGTATCAGCATCTACGGCCTGTTGTATGCGGACATGCAGCGTCTGGAAGGCACGATTCCGACGGTCCGCCGCATCGTGCCAGTGAAACTTATCGAAAAGGAAGGCCGCCTGAAGAACCGCAGTCTGGAGATGCGAATCGTCGGCACGAACGAACATTGGTTCGATCTGGTCGAACGGCCCGTCATTGCGGGGCGCGTTCTGACGAAGCTGGACATCGAAGAGAAGGCGAATGTCGTTGTATTGACGGAACATGGAGCACGGCGTCTTCTGGCGTCGGAAGGCGCCATTGGCGAGACGCTCCGCCTTGGCTCGAACTACTATAAAGTCATCGGCATCGTCACAAGCGAAAGCGCCAGCGAAGGCGCCATGCAGACGCCCGACCAGATGACGGACGCGTACATTCCCGTCAGTACGGCGCGCGAGCAGATCGGCGACTACTTCACGCAGAACAAGTCCGGCACGAACATCCGTGAACTCGTGGAGCTCCACCAGATGATTCTGGAAGTCGATGAAGAAGGCCATGTGGAGGCGACGGCCAACGCGATTGAACGTATGCTCGCCACGTTCCACAAGAAGAAGGACTATGTCATGAACGTCCCGCTGACGCTGCTGCGGCAGGCGGAGACGACAAAGCGCACGTTCAACATCGTCTTGGGCGCGATCGCGGGCATCAGTCTGCTGGTCGGCGGCATCGGCATCATGAACATCATGCTGGCGAGCGTGACGGAGCGGACGCGCGAAATCGGCATCCGCCGCGCCATCGGCGCGAAGCAGCGGCAGATCGTGGCGCAGTTCCTGATCGAGACGGTCGTGTTGTCGTTCACGGGCGGTCTGTTCGGCATCGGCGTCGGCGTCCTGATTCCGTGGATCATCGAGAAGGCGGTCGGCATGCCGACGATCGTGAGCATGTCCAGCCTGGTGCTGTCCTTGGGGATAAGTGTCTCCGTCGGAATGATTTTTGGAATCTATCCGGCCATGCGCGCCGCCGCGCTGGATCCGATCATCGCCTTGCGGCATGAGTGATTAATTGACAATTGACAATTAACAATTTTGAGAATGCCGATTATTTCCATGAAATGGTCGGCATTTTCTTTGTCTTGACGCAATCCTGCAAATAGGAATTGATCAGTGTCTGGTAGGGCAGATTGATATTGGCGGCCAAGGCCTTGAAGTATTCAATGACATCTGTGTCCAGGCGGATTGTCACGACCGTTTTGCCAGCCTTGGCGTATGGATTCTTCACGGCGTTGCTGAAATCGTATTCATCTCTCATGGTCATTTTCTCCTTCTATAAGTTTCAGCTTCTTTTTTTGTTGCTTTTCTTGCGGAGATAATACGGATTTGTTCATCATCTTCACGGTAGCAATGGCATACTACCAATATATGCAAGGCTACGCTCATGCCAAGTAGAATGAAGCGTTCTTCTTCTTCTGAATGATCGGGATCTCCCATGAACAAGGCATCAGGATCATTGAAGACCGTGGACGCTTCAACAAAAGAAATGCCATGTTTGGCCTGGTTGATGATTGCTTTGTTTTCATCCCAGATGAATTCCATGCCTGCACCTTATCCTTGTGTAATATTTATTTTATAAATATACTATATTGTAAAAATATTTCAATGCAAATGAAATTCTTTCATTTATATTGTGGCACTTGAAAATCACCCGCAGGTGGCTAAAGTAAAGACATCTTCTTCCTAAATTAATATAGAGGTTTATCCGTGAGCATGGGCATATCATGAACGAACGAATCCAGAGGCTGGTCCATCAGGTCCTGACGAGCGACATCAATCCACCGACGCATGAGATTGAATGCGACCCGTTTGACGAAAAACTGTCGGAGCCGATGTTCGTCGCGAAGCGGTTCTGCGAGTTCTACAACGCGCAGCCGATCGTGATCGGAGACGACAACGAACTGGTCGGCCATATCCGTTTTGACAAGACGCCGGTTCCCGCCGACATCTTCCACCGTTCGGGTCATGCGAAATTCCGTGAAGTCTCCGCAAAATACTACGGGAAGCCGCAGGAGAATCTTTGCACGTTCGAATGGCAGCATTCCAATGCGGATTTCGGCAAGCTCATCCGTCTGGGGCTCAACGGCTACGTGAAGGAAATCAACGCCTCGCGAAAGAAGTTTTTGGGCGAACGCAGCCATTTGCAATTTCTCGCGGCGTTGGAACGCGTTATCCACGGCATTGGACAGCGTGCGGATGCATGCCGTCAGCATTGCGTCGATTTGGCGGAAGCCTGCGAGAATCCTGTGCGGAAGGCGACGTTACTGCGGATGGCGGCGAATTGCACGCAAGTTCCGATGAATCCCGCGCGGTCGTTCGAAGAGGCGGTGCAGTGCGTCTATTTCTGCTTCGCCTTCCTGCCGGACAGCATCGGCCGCCCGGATCAGTATCTCTATCCGCTTTACAAACAAGGCATTGCGGACGGAACGTTGACGCCTGAACACGCGACGGAATTGATTCAGGAACTGTTCATCATGATCCACGGCCACACGCCGTTCAATTCCGGCTGGGCCGGCGACAAGGGTGCCGAATCGCATTTCGCGATCGGCGGCTACACGATCGACCATGAAGACGGCTTCAATGAATTGTCGAAACTGATCATCGAGGCGATGATGGACATGCCGTTGATCCGTCCGCA
>CACYQT010000120.1 GCA_902776645.1 uncultured bacterium
GCCTCGTCTGGTCGGCCTACTATGGCTGCCTGATGCTGGAAGGCAATCTAGCGAAATTCCATCCGATTGTCTGGGCGCTCGTGCCGATCACGATTGGCCTGTCGATTTTCTATCTGGATTATCTGAACGCGCGCGCCTTCGGCGGCTTCTTCACGCTGAGCGCCAATTTTCTGATCATCAAGGCGTTTGTCCATGACGTCCCCGGCCGGCCGTTTTTCAGCTGCGTCTGCCTGGCGTTGGGGATCTTCGGCATGGTGGCCCTCAGCCTTCCATGGCGCATCCGCGACCTTTTCGAACTGGGCGGCAAAAACAAACAGGCCGCCAGAATTCTGGCGGCCGTGTTCGCCTTGTGCGGCCTGCTGCTGATAGTCATGCCGATTTTTGCAAGGCAATAATTCAACGTGGGCGGGTCCCGCTCCTGCGGGAACCCGCCCAATATCGTTTTACTTCAGCAGCTGCTTGCGGATCTTCAGACGCCACTTCGCGTCTTTCGGGAAGTCGTTGAAGTCCTTGATCGGTGCGAATATCTCATCGTCGCGGCTCACGCCGAGCGTCTGCAGCAGCTGGTAGTCCTGCAGTGATTCGCTGAAAACTTCCCAACGGATGGAATCGACAGGCTTGCCGTTCGGTCCGGGATAGACTTGGCATGTGTCGCCGTAAGCCCAGCCCGGCCATCTGAGACCGTCCTGTTCGGCATAGACGTCGATCAAATTGCGCGTCTGCGATTCGAACCAGTAGTTGAAGCCCCAGTGCAGAAAGCCTTTGAACGGCCAGCGGTAGAACAGGAAGCCGTGCATCCAGATCTTCGGAAGCGGCGTGTCCATAAGACGTTGCACATATCCGCCGCGCGGTCCGCAGCAGTAGTAGCACCAGGAGGTGATGCCTTCGTTGTAGAACTGAACGGCCGTGCGGATGCTCGGGACGGGCATGTCCGTGATCTTTTCACGACCAAAGGCGATTTCGGACAGCGCGTCCATCGTCTTCATCCACGGCGCGATTTCCTTCAGCATCTTTCTCGCCGCCTGGTAGTTGGCGCGATGTTCGTCGCCGTGCGGCTCGTCGGAGACATGGAAGAACGACTTTGTCAGCAGTTTTTCCGCCTTCAGCAGATCGTACAATTCGGTGAAGAACTGCGTTAGGAACTCCCTGTATTCTGGCGACGTGGCTTCCGTTTCCGGCGGGAAGAGCAGCTTTTCGTCTTCCTGCTGCCCTTCGTAGATGCGGATGGCGTTCTTCACGCCCCACTGCGTGAACGGATGGACCCATTCAAAATTCGTGATACCGCACTTCTTGGCCATTTCCAGCCAGCGGCGGACATTCGTCCAGTCGAACACGTATTTCTTCCCCTTGCGTTTCACGCCGAGCAACTGCGTCGGCAGCTTGACGCCGTCCAGAGGTGGCGTGAACGCAGGCACATACAGCGTGTCCAGACCATGCGCCACATAGTCTTTGACGTATTCTTCGCAGATCGGCCAGAACTCCTCCGAAAACGCCTTTACTTTATATTGGGCGACCAGCGAATCCGCATAGAACCAGTGCGTGATATGGAAGTCTTTGCGCGGCGCCAACTTGACATCATGTAAAATGGCTTTGAACGTCACTTTTTGTTTTTTGTCGCGTTCCGGCTGGATCGTGACGACGACAGGATACGTTCCCGCCACGACTTTCGCGGGCGCCTTCACGGTAATCCAGAAGCCGTGCGTCTCGTTCTGCGGCAGGATGATGCCTGTTTCGTCGAACAACGGATCCGGAACATAGCCCGGCAGACCGTCGCCCAAATCGACTTCCAACGCAAGTTTCTTGGCTGGAATGTTTTCCGCGCCTGTATTCGCATGACGAACAGGAACATATCCAATCCGGCGGACACGGACGTCCCATCCTTCCGGCCCAGTCGCGGAAACCGTCACTTTCTGCGGGCCGCCGTCTTGACGCAGAAGCACCTGGAAGCTCATGCGTTCATTCAACGCATAATCCATCGACAACGTCTTCTTCGCTTCCGCCGCGCTCTTCGGGAAATACCGTTTGCATGTGTCGGACAACCAAACTTTCAATGCCATTTCGAATCTCCTTTTACAATGTTACAATACCATCGGTTGTTATGTTGATATGTAAAACGATTTTTCCTTTTCTTTATCATCACGCAATGTGTATGGTCTTTGCTTTTAGCTTTCAGCTTTCAGCTTTTAGCTCCGCGAAGCGGCTTAATCACTAACAATCACGGAAACGCCGTCGGGTATCGCGGCGACGGTCGCATCCTTTCCTTTCAGCTTGAACGCCAACGACATGGCCTCGTCCGCCGTCGCCACGGGATGCATGCCCATCTCCTTGACCAGCCCACGCGAGCATTCGTCGCACAGGACGATGACGTCATGATGCGCCATGACGCGCGCCAAGATCTGGGCCTGCCATTGGTCAGGCTTCGTCTCCGCCTGCGGAATCGCGCCAAGCTGTTCATACAGCGCCTTCGCCGACGGCATTTCCGCCATAAACTTATAGAAGCTTTCGCCGCCATGACCGTTCGAACAGCTCGACGACATGACGATGACGCCGCCCTCCTTCGCCGCCGCTTCGCCGGCCGTCATGCCTTTTACGGACTGGTAGATGTTCTGGTCCAACGGATAACCGCCGTTGCTCGTGATGACGATGTCCGCCTTCGGCACATCGATTCTGCACAATCTGTTCAAATAGTCGCAGCCTACCGCATGCGCCGCCAGACAGTCGCCAGCGAACGCCTTCATCACCTTCTTCTCACCGTTGATGACGACGTTTACGATGAATTTCAGTCCGATTTTCTGTGCCGCCCACACCATGTCACGATGAATCGGATTGCCCTCCAATATGCCCGTGCGGGCCTTCGGCGATTTGATGAACATGCCGCAGTGGTTGGCCAGAACCGTCTTCATTCCGGCGATGCCGGGCAGGACGCTTTTCCGTCCGCCGGAGAATCCCGCAAAGAAATGCGGTTCGATAAATCCTTCCGACACAAGCAAATCCGCTTCCGCCGCCACACGATCCACCCACAGTTCGCCGCCGGACGGAAGAACGCCCAGATACGTCTGCAACGCATCGTCATGCGCTTCATGGACGATGATGGTTTCGTTTTCGACGATTTCATCGCCGAACTTTTCCTTCAATTCCTCCAACGTCGTGCCGCGATGCATGCCGGTCGCGATCAGAATCGTGATGTCCGCCGACGGATTGCCCGCGCGGATTTCCGCAAGCATCTGCGGCATGATGACTTTGCTCGGAACGGGCCGCGTATGGTCGCTGGCGATGATGACGATGTTCCGCTGCCCTTTTGCCAGTTCCCGCAGACGCGGCGAACCGATCGGATTCTCAAGAGCCGCAACGACTTCCGCCTCCGCATCCGCCGGCGGCGCGACACGGTTCACGGAGGATTCGTACACTCCGAGCAGATTGGCGTCCGGAATATCGAAAACCGCTACGCCACGGCCATTTGGAACATTGATTTTCATATTGCCATGTATATTTTCTTTTGTACTTTGTCTTTCATCTGTTGCGCGAAGCGCTTTCAGACCGCCGAGCCGCAGGCAGCCGTTAGAATTCTTTCATAATTGGAATTTATAATCTCCACATCAAGCCTTTTTAACGATTGTCGGCTCCTGCGGCGAGGCAATCTGTGAAAAATCCGTGTAATCCGTGTGATCTGTGGTTCCTAAATAATCAAATCATGCATTAATCAAAAAACTCTTCGCCGATCAGCGCCGTGAAGAAGGATCCTGTGAACAACAGCGGCTTGTCCGTCGGAAGCTGTTCTTTTTTCGTCAGTTGCGGAATGATTCCGCGCACGTCCAGCCCCGCTTCCTTCATCTCCGCCGCAAGTTTCTCCAAATCAGAGCCTTTGCCCGTATGCGGATTTGTCAGGATGAACTCGCCGTTCAGATTCTTCAACGCCGCCACGATGCCGTGGGCGTCCTTTCCTTTCACGATGCCCAGAACCACCGTGAAATGAATGTTCGGATACAGCTTGTTCATCGCCTCCACGAGACGCGACATCGAATCGCCGTTGTGAGCGGCATCCAGAACCACAAGTGGTTCATGCCGAATCTCTTCGCAACGTGCACGAAGCTGCGGGATCCGCAGTTTCGCCACGTCCGGCGTCAAGCCCAGCTGGTTGATGGCGGACAGCGCCGTCGCGAAATTCTCCCGCAGATACGGCGCCCATCGCGGCTTCGCGAACGGCGTCACCATGTCGTCGTTGACCGGCCAGCGGACGGGGCTTCCGACTTCCTGCGCACGTTTCAAAATCGTCTCCTCCGCGGCCGGGAAGCTCTGGCGGGACAGGACAAGCGGCACGCCTTTCTTCAGAATGCCCGCCTTCTCTCCCGCGATCTCCTCTATCGTGTTGCCCAGCAACGCCATGTGATCGAAACTGATCGGCACGATGACCGTCAGGATGGGCTGGACGTAATTCGTCGCGTCCAGCCGGCCGCCGATTCCCGTTTCGAATACGACGTATTCCACGCCAGCATCAGCAAAAATCTTCAACGACAGCACGGTAAACAGTTCGAACAGCGACGGTGACAGACCGGCCTCGTCGACGGCTTTGACGAGCTTCTCGCCTGCGGCGATCAACGTCTCATAGGAAACCAGTTCGTTGTCGATCTGGAAACGCTCCCTGACCGTTGACAGATGGGGACTTGTGAACAAACCGACGCGTTTTCCGCAACTCGCCAGCAGCGCGGACATGAAATGGCAGGTCGTGCCCTTCCCCTTCGTTCCGGCCACATGGATGATCTTGAACCTTTTCTCCGGATTGCCGGCCAAAGCCGCCAGCGGATACATCCTGTCCAGGGAGTAGTTCTCCGGATTGTGCTGCTTTCCGGCGTCCTTCTCCAAATCGTAGTATTTTTTGAAAATATCGAAAAAGCGCTGTTCCTGCGCCGCGTCAAAATCACGCATCGTCAATCAACTCCAACTGAACAATCCCGCTCCCGCGGAATCGTTCTTTACATCGCATTATGCAAAAAGGGGGGCGTTTTCATACGCCCCCCTGACATTGAAAACCAGTCCGCCCTATTCCGACTTCTTGGCCAGTTCGGCCTCCAAAGCCGCCACGCGGGCTTCCAGATCCTGAATCTTCTTCCAATACGGAAGCAGCGATTCGCCACGGCTCTTCACGACTTCTTCGATCTTCGCCGTCAAGTTCTCGTTCGCCTTCTTGCCTTCGTCAACCAGCGTCTTGAGCAGCTGGTTGCCTTCGCTTTCGGTGACCTGCTTGTCTTCAACGGCCTTCTTCACAAATTCCTCCGCTCGCTTCGCCGTAAGGCTCGCGCCGCCAAGACCCATCAAAAATGCTTTTTCCAGTAATTCCAGCATGATTTTGCCCTCTTTTGGTTGATTGTTTACACGGTTGCGAAAAATATCTATACCTTATTCTAATTTGACAATCTGCAAAAACAAGCCATTCGCTGATTTTTTTCAGTTTTTCAATCGCGTTTTCATATTGAGAAATTATTTTATCGTATTGTGATTTCCTCTGTCAACATTATTTAGAAGGTCTTCAATATGAAAAAAACGCTCATCCTCTTCCTTTGCCTTGTCTCGACTATCCTCATGGCCGAAACACGCCAAATCGCAAAACCAGCCTTCGGGGCCGCGTTCAACGTTGAAATCACGCCGCTTCCAAACCAGCCTGACTGCCGCGGCTTCGCCTTCAAATTCCCGTCGGCCATCACGACGGATTTTCCGATCAACAACACCGTTCCAGGCGAAATCTACTTCCCGTTGAACGCCAAGCCGGACCGCCAGCTGCCCGCCGTCCAGATCTTCCATACGATCGGGCCGGACAAATTCCAGCTGGAAAAGAAAATCTGCCAGCTGCTCGCGAAGGACGGCATCGTCGCCGCCTATTTCCAGATGCCCTATTTCGGACAGCGCGGCGGCTTGCTCGGCCCGCTCACCATTCTGAGAACGGAAGAAGCTTTCTTCCAAGGGCTTGAACAGATGCGGGCGGATATCATCCGCCTCACCGACATCCTGCTCTCCTTCCCGGAAGTCAATCCGAACAAGCTCGGCGCCGCGGGCATTTCGCTCGGGGCGCTCGCGACGGCCAACGCCGCCTATATCGACCGCCGCATCCAGCGCGGCCTCATGATCATCGGCGGCGGCAGCCTGCCGGACATTCTCGCCACCAACACCAACGAAACGCGCGATCTTCTCGCCTTTTTCACACGAGACGACAAGCAGCAACAGGAGGAACTCTACAAAAAACTCGCCAAATACGATCCCATCAATCTGACGGAGCCGCTGAGCGTTCTAGCGAAAAACAAGAAGTTCGCCATGATCAACGCGCAGAACGACAACGTCTTCCCGCCAAAATGCTCCCAGATGCTGGCGGACAAGATCGGATGCCCCATCAAATGGTATCCGGACGTGGACCACTATTCGTTCTCCCACAAACTTCCGGACGCCGTCACGGATCTCCGCCTGTTCTTCCGTCAAGATCTGCCCAAACCTACGAAATAAGCGGAGTAGCAAGGCCGTCTACGAAATAAGCGTGGTAGCAAGGCCGTCTCGGCCTTGGCAAATCCAAGACAGCCTCGCCACCGCAAGCCAAACGATTTTTTTATTTCTACATGGCTAGAAAGTTGCATTGAAGTCATCATGATTCATATTAATAGTTTTGACTTCTGGGGGATGATTTGACGACAGTCTTCACGCAACAACCGCCTAAAATGAAATTCACCGACGTCTTCAAAAACAAAAGCACCGCGTTCTCCTTCTTTCTGAGCATCATCGTCTGGGGTATCGGCACAGGCTGCTTCGCCGCGACGTTGAACAACTTCCTCTCGGACATGCATGACATGACAAGCCAGGATCGCGGCTCGCTGGAGTTCTTCCGCGAAATGCCCGGCCTCGCATTGGTCTTCCTGTTCGCGCTTCTCAACCGCATGTCCGACTGGAAAATCCTCCGCCTGGGCACGATGATTTCCATGCTCGGCGCGGCGCTTCTTTTCGTCCCTTCCAATAAAGTCATCGTGACTTTTTTCATCATGATCTGGAGTCTCGGCGAACATCTCATCATGCCTGTCCGCCAGGCCATCGCCATCCAGATCGCCAAGCCTGAAAACGCAGGCCAGTCGCTTGGTTTTCTGACGTCCGCCATGAATTTCGGCAATGTCACAGGCTCCGCCATCGTCGCCGTCATCTTCTACGTCGGCGTCAAATACAGCGGCATGGAGCAACGGACGCTATATAATATAGTATGGGGCTTGATCGCCGTTCTCATGATTGTCAGCACCATCAGCACGTTCAACAAGAACGCTCCAGACGAAACGGCAAAACGCCCGAAACTCTACTTCCATCGCAAGTTCAACAAATTCTACGCATTGGAACTCTTCTACGGCGCCCGCAAACAGATTTTCTTCACGTTCGCGCCCTACGTGCTCATCCGCGAATACGGCTTCTCAACGGCCCGCATGGCCGTCCTCCTCGCCGTCTGCGCCGTCATCAACATCTTCGCCGCCCCCGCCATCGGCAAGCTCACCGACAGGCTCGGCTACCGCAACATCATGATCTGGGACACCATCATCCTCTGCTTCGTCTGCCTCCTCTACGGCTTCGCAGGCGACCTCTTCCCGCGTAACGTCGCCTACTGGGTCGTCTATGTCAACTACATCTTCGACGCGATCATCAGCACGACCGCCCTCGCCACGAACATCTACATCCGCGGCATCGCGGAGTCCCATGACGAGCTCTCCTCCACGATGTCCACAGGCATCTCCATCAACCATTTCATCTCCATCCTCGCAGGCCCCGTCGGCGGCTGGATCTGGGCGAATTACGGCATCGGCCTCCTGTTCACCTTCTCCGCCGTCATGGCCATCTGCAATTCCATTTTCGCATACACGCTGCCCAAACCAAGCCAAAACGTTCACGCTTCCGCGTGATTCACTGCTGTCCCTTTAATCCCTTTCGTCCCTTATGTCCCTTATGTCCTTGTAAATAACCAGAGAGAAAACCACCATGTCATTATTCCAAGACTACAAAGACCTTGTCCTCAACAATGAATGGGACCAGGACCTTCTGAAGAAAGTCCGCGCCATCGTCGCCGAAGACGAATCAAAAATGGAACCCTTCACCCTTCCGTCCGGCGTAGAAGATGTGAAAGACGCCATGGACTGGATGACGAACAAGCGTCCGAAACTGCTCAAATTCTTCTGTGACAACGTCTATGGCCGCATTCTCCCGCGTCCGCAGTCGCTGTCCTTCGAAGTCCTTTCCATTAAGGAGGACGCCTTGAACAACACGGCCATCCGCAAGGAGATCCGCATCCATTCTGAAAACAACGGCAAAAAACACGCCTTCGACTGCCTCCTCTACATTCCGAAAAACGCCACGAAGCCCGTTCCCGCCTTCGCGGGGCTGAATTTCCGCGGCAACCAGCTCACCACGGATGAACTTGACGTCCGCCGTTCCGGCCTCGTCCCCGAAAACGAAGCCAATCATGACAAACGCGCTACACAGAAGGCCCTCTGGTGTTTCCGCGAAACCGTCGCCCGTGGCTATGCATCCATAACCGCCTGCTATCACGATATCTTCCCCGACAGCGCCGCCGCATGGGACCACAGCGCCCTGACGCTTTTCGACAACGTCGACGGCTTCAAAGGCTGCCATGAGAACTACACGTCCATCGGCGTCTGGGCGTGGGGCCTCTCCCGCATGATCGACTATCTGGAATCCGATCCGATGATCGACGCGTCGCAAGTCGGCGTCCACGGCCTCTCCCGCCTCGGCAAAACCGCCCTCTGGGCCGGAGCGACCGATCAACGCTTCAAGATGGTCGTCTCCAACTGTTCCGGCTGCGGCGGCGCGGCCCTCTCCCGCCGCCTCCTCGGCGAAAACCTTTTCATCATGCATACCGTTTTCCCGCACTGGCTTGTGAAGAACATCGAACAATACATCGGCCATGAAGACACCGCCCCGTTCGACCAGCATGAACTGCTCGAACTCGCCGCTCCGCGCCTTCTCGCCGTCGCCAGCGCCACGGCCGACAGCTGGGCGGATCCGCATGGCGAATTCCTCTCCGCGAAAGCCGCCAGCGAAGTCTATCGCCTTTTCGGTTCGGAAGGCCTTCCCGCCGAGACGGATCCTGCTCCGGATCAATACGTTACGGGGCACATCAGCTACCATATCCGCACAGGCGTCCACTCCCAGCAGCCACTCGATTGGGGCCATTATCTCCAAATCGCCGACAAGTATTTTGTTAAGTAATAGGTAACAAGGCCGTCTCGGCCTTGACAAGAGGTAGCAAGGCCGTCCCGCCCTTGTCAAGGCCGAGACGGCCTTGCTACCCCAGAATATAGCATTTTAAGGAGACGATCATGAGCAAACTCTTTAATATCATCC
>CACYQT010000121.1 GCA_902776645.1 uncultured bacterium
CGACGCCGTCCGCCTATGCCGTCTCGTCTATCCGTCCGTCGGCGTTTGCGCCAACGAAAAGACGCCGCATTCGTTGAAGCGGCTGGCCATCGACGTCATCGCGGAAGGCTATCCGAATCCGTCGTTCTTCAACGACGCCGTCATCCGCAAAGGCCTTGAATACTATGGTGTTCCGGAAGACATCCGCGGCAACTACATCAATTCGACCTGCGTGGAGATCACCCCCTGCGGATATTCCAACGTGTGGGTGGCGTCGCCCTATTACAATCTCTCACAGATGCTGTTGGAGAATCTGGAGACGGAGGCGGCCGATTTTGACGCCTTCATGGAAAACTACCACAAGATTCTCGCGGCGCATGTCAAAAACGGCGCGGCGGACCAGAAAAGAGACCGCGAAACGCGCATCGCCAACCGCCGCCGCCCGCTCCAAAGCGTTTTCACGAACGACTGCATCAGCCGCGGCCGCGACATCGAAAACGGCGGCGCGCGATACAACTGGATCGAATGCTCCTTCGTCGGCCTCGCCAATCTGGTCGATTCTCTCATCGTCATCCGCGAAGAGATTTTCAATCAGAAGAATTTGACGCAAGCCAAACTGCTGGAAATTCTTAAGGATGACTTCAAGTCACACCCCGAACTGCGGCAGAAGTTCCTTAAGTCCTATCCGAAATACGGGCAGGACAACCAAGACGTCGATTCATTGATTCCAATCATCGTCGGCTTCATCCGCGAGGAGATCTCCAAATACAGGATGCCGCCGGACGACGCGCTTTACATACCGGGCACGTTCTGCTGGGTCATGCATCAGCGGCTTGGCGAACAGACCGGATCCACGCCAGACGGCCGTGTCGCAGGCTTCCCTTTCGCGGATGGCGCAGGCCCCGCGCAAGGCCGCGAAAAGCTCGGGCCGAGCGCCGCCGTCAAATCCGTCTGTTCATGGGAGCACTACCCGCTCGTCGGCGGATCCGCCTTCAACATGAAGTATTCCAAGGAGTTGCTTGCAACGGACGACGCGCGTGAAAAGCTGCTCGCGCTCGTCAACGCCTTCATCAAAGGCGGCGGTTTCCAGACGCAAATCAACGTGACCGACAACGAGACGCTGAAGAAAGCCATCGCCCATCCGGACGAATATGCGGATCTCGTCGTCCGAATCGGCGGCTACACGGACTATTTCGTCCGCCTCTCCCCCGGCATGCAGCAGGAAATCCTTCTAAGGACGCAATACACAAATATTTAGCTAAAAGCTTAAAGCAGATGCTCTTAGTCGCTTTAGTCGCTTTTGTCGCTTTTGTCTCTTTTGTCCCTTTAGTCCTTTTAATACGTCTCCAGCGTCCGTTTCAGGGCAGACAGGAAGGCGATGACATCGCCTTCCTGCGAGCCATGGCCGAAGCTGACGCGCAACGCGCCGCGTACGGTCGCGTCGTCGAATCCCATGCCTTTGAAAACATGGCTCAATTCGCCGCTTTCCGCCGAACAGGCGCTGCCCGTGCCGATGACGACGCCTTCGTTCTGCGCCATAATCCGCTTCAGCACCGCCCCTTCGAAGCCTCTGAACGCGAATGACGCGATATACGGCGAACCGTCTTCAGAGCTCAGGCGAACCAGACCATATGATTCAAAATCCTTCAGGCCGTCCCACAGCAACCCGTTCAGGCGGCGAATGTTGTCCAATACGGCGTCCTGTTCCGCGACAGCCAGTTCAGCCGCGTCCGCGAACATCGTGACACCGACCACGTCTACCGTTCCCGAACGCAGGCCGCCCTGCTGTCCGCCGCCTAATATCAACGGCCTCAATTGGATGCCGTTCCGCACCACCAACGCGCCGACGGACGCAGGCCCGCCGATCTTCCGCGACGAAACCGCCAGCAGGTCGATTCCCGCCGAACGCCACGGAATCGGCAGCTTGCCGAAGCTCTGCGCGGCGTCCACCAGCAGGCGGCCTCCGCCCGCCGCGTCAATTTGCTTGCGGCTCGTCAACAGATCCTGCACGGCGCCGCTTTCGTTGTTCGCATGGCATACACAGACCAGAGAAGTCTTTGACAAGCCGTTCTGCGGCAATTGGATCCGCCCGCGGCCGTCCACCGCCATCCGATGGCAACTGCCGCATGTCTCCGCAGGCCGCAACATCGCGGGATGGGCCGCGGCGTCGATGAAAATGCCGCCCTGTTCGTCAACGCCGCCGCGGATCGCCAGATTGAGCGCCTCCGTCCCGCCGCTTGTCCAGACGACATGCGCATCGCCGTCACGGATGCCAAGACATTGGAGCAGACGATGTTCCGCATCCAGAACCTTCCGTCGGCACGCTTCCGCCTGCATCGTTCCGCCATGCGGGTTCAACGAATAGTCGCGGCAATACACCGCGTAACGATTGGCGATTTCGTCTCGCACCAGGCCGGAGGCCGCATAGTCCAGATAAATCATCGCGCCTCCCTATTTCGGAAAAATTTCCTCTTGATAAAGGGAATCCGCAATCCGCTGATATCGCTGGATGATCTCCATGAAATCATCCAGCCGCGCATTCACTGACGTGCTTCGCCGTTCGTATTCATCCAGATACGCATCCAGTTCACGCTGTTTCGTCAACGCCTTCAAAAACGCCTCGCGGGCCTTTTTGAATTCCTTTCCGAATCGACGCAACTTGCCTTCCCGCAACAATTGCAACGCCTCGACATAACGCCCCAGCGAATCCCGCAGCAAATACGGCGCGTCCATCTGCAAATCCTTGAAACGCTGTTCCAGACGCATGAACGCCCGCGTATCCGCCTTGTAGTCCTCCAGCAGTTTCGGAATCTCCTCCAGACGGACACGCTTCAACGCGTCGGGCCCGCTGCCGCCCACCGACGGGACGGTCTCCAGTTCCGCGACACGTTCCGCGATCATCTCCGCCCCGCCGCCGCGATGACGCTGCAGGCTGATGATCGCCACGCGGTGTTCGTAGAACTCCTGCCGCCCTTTCCCTTCCGGATAGAATTTTCCAAGCTGTTCGTCGAAAACAACTAGCGGATCGCGTCCGGAACGCTCCCCGCGGAGCATCGAGACGAACAGCTCCGGCTGGCTGTGACGCAATGTCTCCAGGCTGAGCAGCAGCAAATCCGCATGGATCATGAACAATTCAAACAGCGGGCGAAATTCGACGTCGATACCGCCGCCCACCAGCATGTCTATACCGGGGAACTCCCGCAATGAATACTGGTTGCGCGCGATTTCATAGTCTTTCGACATGAGACCGACGCCGCCCATCTCCTCCACGAGAATGCGATGCGTGATGCCCGCCGCCAGCCAGTTAGCCGCCGGCGTCTCGCGCTTTTTGTTCCACAACGACGGCTGCGGCTCCTCCTCGTCCTTCTCCTTCGGCAATTCCATTTCTCGGCGAATAATCAACGCATAGACAATGGAATGAACGACTTCCACATTGTTCATGTCCGGGCGGAACCGCACCCGCAAGGGATTGTTCTTCTCTTCTTCCTCCTCTTCGTCTCCGGATATCGCTTCCTGAATCGTCAATGTCTTCTGCGGCTGGCCGCTGAGTCCAAGCAACTTGTCGACCCGCTCGGAACATCTGGAGACGAAGACTCCCACGGCGCGGCTGCGCCCTTCCGTCGTCGCCTTCACACGGATTCGTCCGGACTGGATGACTTCCGTATAAAACGTCGCGGCGGGCAGTTGAACGGCCAGAAGCAAAATGCTAATGGCCAATGCCTTGCCTGGAAGAGAGTTAAGCATCAGTTACCATATTCTTTCATCATCGCTTCGTCCGCATCGAGAACCTTCTGGCGGCGAGCCGCGCGGTCCGCCGCGAAACGTTCCGCCAACGCGGCGTCGTTCAACGCCAGTATCTGGACCGCCAGCAGCGCCGCGTTCGTCGCGCCGCCGCTGCCGACGCCGACCGTCGCCACGGGAATGCCGCCAGGCATCTGGACCGTCGCCAGCAAGGCGTCCATTCCGTTCAACGCGCCGCCTTCCACCGGAATGCCGATGACCGGCAGAATCGTATGGGACGCGCACACGCCCGCCAGATGGGCCGCGCCGCCGGCCGCGGCGATGATGACGCGGATGCCCTTCGCCGCCGCGCCGCCGACATATTCCTTCACCACGTCAGGAGTCCTATGTGCGGACATGACACGTACTTCGAACGACACGCCCAGTTTTTTCAGCGTGTCCATGCAGGATTGGATTTTCGGCAGGTCGGATGAACTGCCCATCAAGACGGCAACTTGCGCCATTTTCGTTTCCCTTGTCTTTTGCGGAACGACGCAAGACGATGTCCGCGCCGCATCCAAATACTTGATGTTCAACCACTTTCCATCGAACTCCATCCCATGGGCGTCTTTATGACGCTTCCATCCAATATTCTAATATACATCATTCAAAACGCATAACAAGAAAAAAATACCCATGCCACGGCCGCCGCCATGAAAACATCGCCCGCCAAACCATGCGCATAATCTTGTCATAAGAAAAAAACGCCATTTGTTGAAAATCTTTTTTGCCATGTTATCTTTACATCTATTTATAAATGTCAATGTGGGATCAACGCCCGCATGACGTTTTTTTCACAATCCCATGCAAGATTTTCGTCATTTCGGCGTTTATTGGTCGAACGACCAATCACGAACCGCCCTTTCCATAACCATCCATGTTCCGTTTCAGCAAGAGACATCTTTTCACATTAACCGAAGTCATGATCGCGACGGTGGTCCTCGGCCTCGCCGTCGCCGCCACCGCCGCCATCGTCTCGGGAGCCCAGACCACCGTCATCAAGGCGGAAAACAGATGGGCGCGTCAGCATCTGGCCTCCAACGCCGCCGAATTCTTTCTCATGGCCGGCCCGTACGCGCAACCGCCGGCGGACATCCTGCCGGAAGGCTTCTCCGCTTCCTGCCAGCTTCTGGAAGTGGACGACATCCATGAAGACGCGATGGAGGCCATCGACGGATGGATCATCGGCGAATACATGATCGAAGTCTATGACCGAGACGGCAACCGCATGACGGAGACGCATGTGCGCAAGATACTGAAGGAGGACGACTTCGAATGAAATTCCGTCGCCGTCCGTTCACGCTTCTGGAAGTGCTCATCGCATCGACCATCTTCCTCGGCCTGGCCATCGTCCTGTTCGTCTACGCGGGCCAGACGACGCAGTCGTGGTCCAAGCTGCAGGTCCGTCGCAACCAGTTGAACGAGCTTCTCGCTCTCGACCGCGCCATCGATACGGTCCTGCCGAACATCATCCCCTTCACATGGCCCGATCCGGAGGAGGAGACGATCGTGGAGGCGCCCGTCATCGTCGCGCTTCCGGACATGCTCCGCTGCGCCTTCCTCCACCGCCTCAACGACGCGGACGAAGGCGCCATCCGTTTCGCCGAATTCTCCATTGAAGACGACAATCTCGTCCTCAACTACGTGGACCGCCCGTTCTTCAACTGGGACGACGTGCGGGACATCCAGCATACCTCCATCCTCGCGACGGACGTCGAATCCATCTCCTTCCAATACGCCGACTTCGATGACGACGACACGCTGGACTGGTCCGAACGGCTCATCTGGGTCGATGAATGGGAGACGGAGGAATCCGAACGGACGGACGCCCCGCTCGCGATCATCATGACCGTCAACTGGAAAGACGGCCGTTCCGAAACATGGTTCCGCCGGACGATGGGCAACAGCTACCGCGAACGCTTCGGCAAGTGGGAGGCTCCGGACGAAACAACCAATTGATTTTCTGCTAGATAGACAAACATGAACTTGAATCAAGAGACACATCCAAGCAACCAAGACGGCATGGCCCTCCTGCTCGTGCTGGCCGTCCTCGCGGCGACCACCATCCTGGCCGCCCATATGATGCTCGTCTCCGAAACCGTCGCCAAAGACGCAAAAGTCGCCGCCATCACCAGCGAACTGCGCCTCCAGGCCGAATCCGCCGCCGACATGGGCCTCTGGATGCATCTGACGGACCGCCGCCTCTTCTCAGACCGCACGCTCGGCGTCGATCTCTCCGACCGCGACGCCACCTCCGATTTCGAGCCGTGGATGATGGATCGCCGCGAACATCTCCTCTACGACGACACATGCCAGGTCTTCATCGGAGACGCCCTCAAGTCCATCTCCGTCACAAACATCGATTCCGTCAAAAGCGGCATCGACATCGACGACACGGATTCACTGGACGCCGCCAGCGAATTCATCGACATCTACAACGACTACGTCGACAGCAACGACCTCACGAACCTCTACGGCAAGGAGGCGGAAGACTACGCGAACGACGGCTATCCCACCCTGCCGCGCAACGACGCCATGCAGTTCCGCGCCGAAATCTACTGGCTGGACAACTGGCAGAACGTCATCACCGGCGAAATCACCATCATCCCGCCCAAAGGCATCACGATCAGCACAGGCTCGTCCTCCGCCGCGGGCGGCTCCTCCGGCAGGACGTCCTCCGGCGGCAGCAGTTCCTCCAACAACAAAATCCCCTTCTTCACCGCCTCCGAACAGGATTTCATCAACCAGATCACGGATCTTTCGGACGCCGACCTGCAGGCCATTCTGGACGCGCGCGACGCATGGACGTTCGACGCCATCCCGCTGGAGGAGTCGCTTGACGCGGACCTCCTCTACAATGTGAAAAGCAAATTCTCCTTCAACGAGTCCAACTACGCGGAGATCACCGCCACGGCCACGGATCCGTCCGGCGAAATCCGCGTCGTCCGCACGATCACGCGTGAAGTCAACATGAGCAGCTCCTCCATCTTCGCGGACCGCGCGAAGGAGACCTTCTCCATCTGGGAGATCCGAAACGAATAAAAAAATATCAATCCAAGGGCAATAAATGCCGCGATACGGCGTTTAATTAGCATAAGTACAGAACAACACATCATCATAGCCAAACCGACAAGATAATATGCCTCATTTCGCACGAAATTCATGCATTGCCTACACATGGAACGAAGACGGCGACTGCCGGGCCGTCATGGCCACCCGTTCCGGTGACAAGTGCAAGATCGTCAAGCTCCTGAACGCCAAGGCGGATCAGGACACGTCCGTCGCGGAAGTCCTCGCGGGCTTCGCCAAGACTCTGAACGCAAAGGACGCCGCCTTCACCGTCGCCTCCAGCCTCGGCCCAGGCTGGGACATGGCGGACGTCACCATGCCGAACCTCCCCGCGGAGGAGCTCCGCAACGCGATCGCCTTCGAACTGCGCAAGCATACGCCGCTTTCATTGGACAAAATCCGCTGGGGCTTCCGCTCCACAATCGCCAAGCAGGATAAAAAACAAGGCAGCCGCACGCGAATCGTCTACGTCAAAAGCGACGTGTTCGACAAATGGACCGCCAACGTGTCCGCCCTCGGCCAGCTGGACATGGTCATCCCCCCCGCCGCGGCGCTGGATCCGCTCTTCGAAGAGGACGCCGTGACGATTCCGGACAGCGAAGGCGTCAACGCTTTCGCGCCGTCGCCTGACGGCCGTGTGGCGACGCTGGTGTCCGCCGATGATTTGACGCTGGACAAGGCCCTCCCCGGCGGCTTTATCAAATGGAACGAACTCGAATCCCTCCCCAAAGAGGAGCAGATGGCCTACATTCCCGCCGTCGTTCTCGCCGCATACGGTCTGACTTCCGCCGCCGGTCATGACACGGCCACCATGCTGCCGCTGCCGCCCGGCCTGAAGCCGCGCCGCAACGTCTTCATGACGCTCTGCGCAAGCATCCTTCTGGCCATTTCCCTGCTCGCGTTGGTCATCTACGCCGTCATCAGCCTCCAGGGCCGCAGCAGCCAGATCCGCGCCTTGGAAAAGGAGCTCAAGAAAGTCAACGCCGAACTGGACGCCATCCAGAAGCAGATCAAGCCTGAAAAGAAGAAGGCCATCGTCGAACTGCGGAAGGAAATGGCGGACGTCACGCCCAACATCCCGCCGTTGCCGTTCGTCCTGCTGGATCTTTCGAAATCCATCCCGTCCCCCGCATGGCTCTCAGGCAATTTCACATGGGATGAAGGTCTCGTGAAATTCACGCTGGAGGAGCCCGTGACGGATCCGACGCTGACCGCCACCATCGACACGCAGGAGCTTCTCGACATCATCGAAGACTCCCCCTATATCGGCGATGTCCGCGGTCTGAAATCCAATTACGACGCACGCAACAACAAGCGAACACGTGACTTCGACATGAACGCCCGCTATGATTCGCCCTCCGAGGCCGAACGCGCCAAGCAGCGCAACCAGCAGCGCGCCGAAGCCGCCCGCAGGAAGGCCGCCGAAGAGCGCAAGGCCAAGGAGGAGCAGATGAAGGAGGAGGCCAAGCAGGAGGGTGACACGGACGACCAGACGCAGGAGGCCGACGCGATGCCGAACAATGCGCCGCGCTCCATGAACGGCCCCTCCAGTCCAAGACGCACAGGCTTCCGGCCCCGAAGCTCCGACCGCCGCGGCAGTTTCAACCGCCCGCGGAACGACGGCGAAGGCGACGACTTCGGGCCGGGCCAACCGCCTGACAACAACGGATTTCCGCAACCGCCGCAACAGCCTGAAGGCATAAACTTTCCGCCAGCCCCTCCCGGAGCCGGTGAGAATGGAAACGGCTTCGCACCGCCCGCCGGAGACGGGCAGAACGGAAACGGCTTCGCCCCGCCAAACTTCCCCGGCGGCATGATGCCACCCGCACCGCCGACGGACAACTCCCGCAACGTCCGCACCCGCTAACGACTGCATACCATAGGATACACAATCATGGCCACAACCGCTAAAAACCAAAAGAACCAATTGATCGTGCTGATCGTACTGGTGGTCGTCTTCGTCTTCTTCCTCGCCTACCAGTTCCGCGGTTCCGTCAAGCTGCCCACCAAGGCGCGCGTCGTCCAGCTTCAGAAAAAACTGAAGGACGCGCAGGAGAATCTTGCGATCGCGGAGCAGGAGAAAGAGGCGTTCGAACAGGAGATCGCCGAACTGCGCACCCTTTCGGAGCCTTTCTGGGATTCCACCAACCAACGCGCCATCGAACAGGACGTCCAGCTCCGCTTCGAAGGCATCGCCCGCGACGCGAAACTCACGTGGAAGAACGTGAGGGCTCAGAAGAACAAGAGCAACCTGCGCAACAACATCCAGGAGATTGAAGTCCGCATGGATTTCGATTCGCTGACCATGCAGGATCTCGGCGTCTTCTTCGAAAAACTCGAGGAGTTCATGAACAGGACGCACCGCCGTTTCTACTGGTCCAACTTCCGTCTTTCCACCGCCCCTGTGCGCGTGGCCCGCATGCCCGGCCAGCCGGGCGGCCCCGGCATGCCGCCTGGCCC
>CACYQT010000122.1 GCA_902776645.1 uncultured bacterium
ATAAGATAAGCCTTTTTAAACAATATCTATTAAAAATCTTTCAATAGATGTATCATTGTATAACTTATCCATGTTCTCCGATAGCAGTGGTTACAATTAAAGCATTGTAGATTGCGACTCAACGACATGTGCCCATGCCAGAAAGTGATAGAACATGTTGGACACGATGCTGAAGGAGATCGACAATAGGAAAATGGCAATGAAGGCCACGAAGGCGTCGATGGCGAAGTATTCGCGATCCATTAGTTCCTGCATCCAGACGGGAAGTTTTTGGAGGTTGTTTGCATCCCAGCCCACGGTTGGCATGTAGCCAAATCAGAAAAATAATGCCCATGACAGTGAAAAAGGCAACAAAACTAATTTCGATGATATCACCGATTTCGTTTAGGACTTTGAAGTCATTACCTATTGTTACAAACATAGCAATTCTCCATTTCCATTTGGGGAACAATGGAACATCAAATCTTCAATTGTAGTTTTTACTCAACCAATTCGACCAGTCCAACTTTGGCTAACAAGTGGTAGATGATATCCGTCAGATACATGGCTATAAAAAAATAGATTTGGAAAAAGATAACGGCGGCCATGAGATCGATGGCGAAATAGTCGCGATCCATTAATTGTTGCAGCCACACGGGATGGTTTGGATACCGTCTGCAACCGGTGCCACGGCATATCAGCAACCAGATGACATAATACAGGACGGTGATGCCGCCTATTACCAAAATCCAGGCATCTACCGCATTTCCAATCGCGGTTGGAACTTTTGCATCTGTCATGATTGGATGGATCATGATTACTTCTTTTTATAATGTATGATGTGGTTTCATTCTGGTGAAATGTGGCACCCTTCGGGCGCTATGAGAGAGGGGGGGCATCTGACCACCAGCTGTGCTCTCTTTGTTCGCTTGCAAGCGGTTACGATTGTCACGCCCTGCGGGCGGGGTAGGCCGCCTATGGCGGTTGCGATTGTCACGATCTGCGGACGAAAATGCCGTGGGTTATACCCATGGTTGGAATCCTGCGACCAACAGCGTGGTTCTAACGTTAATATTGTCTTTTCCGTGGGTTGCGTGCGCTTTGATATCCGTGGGGGTACGTGCGTTTTGCGCACATTACCCACGGCTGGGTTCCTACCGTCGCTACGCGATTCATGCCGGAATACTAGAATTATAGAATTCTGAAAAAAAACAAAACGGCGCGGCAATCATTCATGCCGAGCTGTTTTTGCGTTAATCCGCTGGCAGGAGATAGCCACTTGTGTCGTCTTTTGTCATGCATTGGCGCGGATATAGTCCAATGTCGCATCGACCATGAGTTCGGAACGGGAGCGTTTTGTCCGTTTGGCGAAGGCGGTGATTTCCGCAATCTTCACTTCTGGGCCAGTGATATTGATGCGGACGGTTGTGTCTGGCAGATAACCTACCACAGGGGCGATAAACAGGACAGGCTCTTCGCATGCGTCCGCCTTCGCTTTAAGTTCCTCCGCTCCTGAAGGTTCTGGCATGGGAAGCTTTCTTTCCACAGTCGCTTCCAGCCAGCTTTCAAGCGCGTCTGCAGCGTTTTTCATCAGATCTTCCAGATTATCTCCATCGGTCATGCAGCCAGGAAGGTCAGGGAACTCGCAGCAAAGGCCGCCATTTCCGTCGCCGCCATCATGCACGAACATGAAATATGTTATCTTCTTCATTGGTTTTCTCCTGCAGATTTTATTCGAGGCCAGCCTGTTTCTTGATCGTCTTGACGAGAACCGGCTTGATTTCCTTGCTCCCGTGATCGGGGATGGGTATCTGGTATTGCCTTTCAGGATGGATCCATATCTTATGGCTTCCCTTGCCATTACGATAGAATTGCCATCCGGCCTGTTTTAGTAGCTTCGTAAGTACATTGTAGTTCATCGAAACTTCCTATTCATATTGTCTGTCATCACAATACCATACACATCATTTTATACTTTTCAAGAAATATACACACTGCACTACACATTTTTGAATGTCCTAAAAGAATACTCATCAATCATCGTCTGGAAGACGGCATTGCATAAAGGGCGATACATCGTCGCGAAGCGACGTCGCCCGGAGCGCGGAACCATGCTTATCCGCTAAGCGCCCGTAGCGGCGCGCAGCCTGCGGTCGGAAGGGCCCCATGAAACAGCGCGCGGGGCACACCACCAACCATCGTCGCAAAGCGACTCCGCCTACAAAATGGCGCAGCCGGCCAAATCGCCAGAATGATTGCCATTCCGGTAGATAGGCTATTTTTTCTTCTGCTTTGATTGATGGATTGTTGAATACTTGTCCAGAGTTTTGTCGATCAGTTTCTCCATATCCGTGAAAAAATTAATTTGCATTCTTAGATCATTGGAAAGCAGCCTGAAGACGGATTTCTGGCGATTTACGAGTTTTTCCAAAGCCGCCATGTCGGCTGCATTGATTTGTCCACGCAGTTCGTCATTCAGATAGGCTATGACTTTTTGCTCCATCAATCCCGAGTAGTGAGTCGTCTCTTGGAGTTCCCATTTGCGATATGTACTCCAATGGACTCCAAGAAGTTCTGCGACATCATTGTACGAGTAATGCATCTTTTCGCGTTTTTCTTTCAAAGCCTCGCAAATCTCATCGGTTATTGGAACCCGGTTATGCAAATTCTCATTCTTCTTATCTTTCATAATTGATAATCCTATGAAATTATCTAAAAAATGTGTTGAAATCAATCCGCCAGCAGGAGATAGCCGAAATCGAACTGGTGGCCTGTGCTTTGCGGATGCTTTTCGGACAGGACGCGGAGGGAGATCGTGTGCGTTCCGGCGGGTAAATTTCGTCCAAGCTCCTGCAGGACGGTGTGGCCGCCTTTCCACGCCAACTCGTTGGGAACAGGGAAGTAGCTGTCAAGGACGACTGGCGACTGGTCGTCCAATTGCACTTCGGCCATGCCGAAATCGCCCGCGTATTTCTTGAAGCCGATCGTCACGATGGAGCCAGTGAAGGCGACTTTCAAAAAGGCTCCGGGCTTGTCCGCCTTGAAGGCCGTGTAGCCGCCACGATGGGGGCCGGTCGTCCATCCGTCGTTTTGCAGGACGGTGAGAGTCGTGGCGTCCACGATGCGTCCCGTGGCGTAGCGGAGCGAATCCGCAAATAGCGGTTCTGGAAGCGGTTGCTCATGAAGCGTCGGGGCGGCGGTGTCCAGAAAATGGCAGACAAGCTCCGCGACGAGACGATGGCCGTCTTGATTCGGATGGACTTCGTCCGGCGAGAGGTCGCGCCATGTGAGACGGCCGGCGGTGACTTCCGGATAGAGCGCGTCGCGATAGGAGATCATCGGCAGTTGATAGTGGTTGCCGACGGGTATATGCAGATTCTGGACGTTGTGGCCATTCTCCTCCATCGTGAAAATCAGCAGGACGAGCGGCTTGGTCGGAAGCACAAGACATTGGCGGACAAGACCTTCGAATCCTGGCTGGACATCTTCACCGGCATGGTCGTTGACGGCGTATTCGATCGTGATGAAATCCGGATTGTATTTCAATAGATCGTTTTTGGCGCGATAACAGCCGAAAAGACTGCCGCTTGCGCCGATGCCCGCGTTGACGAGTTTCGCGCCGATATGGGCGGCGATGAGATTCGCATAGCGGCCTTCGGCGGTGTCCGCCTTCGCGCCTTCCGTGATGGATCCGCCGATGGAGCCATAGACGATCGGCTGGCCGGATTTGATTTTCGCGCGAAGCCGCTCCAACGGCTCAAGACTGCCGACGGCGACGACGGAACGGTCGATCCAATTCTGCTGCATGGTCAACATAAGTATTTGTCCTGTATGGTATTGTCTGTTATGTCAATGATGATTTGCCCAGGCGGCGAATCCGATGTTCATGAATCAATCACATCTAGAAAGAATGCCGTTTTCATGAACTGTATTATATTATATGGATATGGTTTGTCAACGAAAAGGAGCTTGAAAACACATGTATTTGTTTGATGCGCATGTTCATACGGCGGAAAGCAGCCGTTGTGGAAGAATGCCCGGGGCCGAAGTGGCGGAGTTTTACGCGAAAAAAGGGTATTCGGGAATCATCATCACGGATCATTTCATCAACGGCAACACGCGGGCGGACCGCAACGCGCCGTGGGAGGAGCAGGTCGCCGTCCAGATGGCGGGGTACAGGGCCGCGAAGGCCCGTGGGGACGAAATCGGACTGAAAGTCTTCTTTGGTTTCGAGGCGGGTTTCGAAGGGAACGATTTTCTCACCTACGGACTGGGCGAAGAATGGCTGCTGAAGCATCCTGAAAGCCCGAAACTTCCTCTGAAAGAATATCTTGCGATGGTTCGGGCGGAAGGCGCGTACGTCGTCCATGCGCATCCGTACCGACGTGCGAACTACATCAAATGCATCCGTCTTCTGCCGGATGAAGTCGACGCCGTGGAAATCACCAACCTCTGCCGTCCTGAACTGGACAACCGTCTGGCGAAAATCTACGCGGAAGCCTACGGGCTGCCCGCCACGGCCGGTTCGGACGCGCATACGTTCGAGGCGGTGAAGGATTTTGTCATCGGCACGGACACGCCCATTGAATCCGTGGCAGATTACATCGAACGCATCAAGCAGGGGCGGCTGACGCTGGCTTGAGGCAATTTCAAAACTGCTCAAATGTCTATGTCAAGGAAAACACAGATCATCTGGAGCAATCAAGCCGCAACCAAAACATTGAATTGGAACCACGAAAGGCACGAAAAGCACGAAAAATTAACATCTTGGAGTCCACAGAACACACAGAATAGACAGAATGCCTCGCCGCCGGGCCGACAAACTCCTGTATGTTTTGATTGCATATAATGAATTATGAATGCTGAAATGTAAACGGCTCCGGCGGCTCGGCGGTTGTCGTCGCTTCGCGAGGCGGGAACAGCATCATGCGGAAGCTCTATGCCCAAATTCCTATATGTTTTGTTTGTATATAATGAATTATGAATGCTGAAATGTAAACGGCTCCGGCGGCTCGGCGGTTGTCATCGCTTCGCGAGCTGTAAAATATCTCATGCGGAAGCTCTATGCCGCGGAGAAAATCTTTTCGAAAAAACAAGAAATTGAATTATAGTCGTGCAGATTACACTGATTTTTCACTGATAGTCTTGCCGCCGAGGCCGACAAGAATGCTTAACGTTCTGATTATAAAAAGAATATAAAAACAAGCAGGATTCATCGGCCTCCAGCGCAAAGGCTGGTTCTGAAAATCACAGATTTAAATCAGGCTAAAGTATGACTTTTGAAATGACCTCGACTTGAAGCGCCGTCAGCTTTCCTGCGATTCCACGATCTCCTGATAGACGCGGCAGGTCTTGGAGAGCTCGTCATGCTTGCCGAGGCCGACGATCTTGCCGTCCTGCAGGACGAGAATCTTGTCGGCGGTTTTGACGGTGGAGATGCGCTGGGCGATCTGGATGACGGTGATGCCTTTGCACCATTCGCGGATGCCCGCGCGGAGCTTCTGCTCCGTCGTGCCGTCGAGAGCGGAGGTGGAATCGTCCAGAATCAGCAGCCGCGGCTTTTTCAGCAGGGCCCGCGCGATGGAAAGGCGTTGCTTCTGGCCGCCGGAAAGTGTCACGCCACGCTGCCCGACGATGGTCTTGAAACCGTCTTTGAAACGGGTTATGAATTCATAGGCCTGCGCGGCCTTGGCGACTTCGACGACTTGTTCGTCCGTCGCGTCCGGATTTCCCCAGCGGATGTTTTCGGCGATGGTGCCGCTGAAGAGGACGGATTCCTGCAGGACCATGCCCATGAGGGAGCGGAGTTCGCTCAGTTCGTAGTCCTGCACGTTGTGGCCGTCGATCGCCACCATGCCTGAATCGATGTCGTAGAATCGCGGCAGCAGATGGACGAGCGTGCTTTTGCCCGAACCCGTGGAGCCCAGAATGGCCATCGTCTCGCCAGGCTTGAGTTCGAAACTGATGTCCTGCAGGATGGCCGGTCCGGAGGCGCCCGGATAGCGGAACGTGACATGGTCGAACACGACGGACGTGCCGCCGCCAGTCGTCGATTCGGCCTTCAGCGTGCCGTCGTTGCGGACGGATGTCTCGGAATCCAGCACTTCGTTGAGGCGTTCTGCGGAGACTTTCGAGCGGGCGATATCCGTCATGATGAACGACGCGAACATGAAGGAGAAAAGGATCTGCGTGATGTAGTTGACCATGGCGACGACTTCGCCGACGGTCAGTTCGCCGCGGCGGATCGTCCAACCGCCGATCCAGAGGACGGCGATGATGCCGAGATTCATGAGAAACATCATGGCGGGCATCATGCCGGACATGAAGCGGGATGTGGTTAAATGCTGATCCGCCAACGACTTGTTGCTTTTTCCGAATTTCTCGTTCTCGTAGTCTTCGCGGACGAAGGCCTTCACGACGCGCACGCCTGTGAGATTTTCCTGAAGGACGGCGTTCAAGGCGTCCGTCTTCGTCTGGATGGCCATGAACATGGGGCGGCTGTATTTGAAGGTGATGGTCACCAAGACGATGAGCGGCGGGATGAGAACCAGGAGGATGAGGGCGAGTTTCGGATGGATGTGCATCGCCATGGAAATGCCGCCGACCAGCATAAACGGTTGGCGCACAAGCATTCGGAGAGACATGCCGATCATCTGCTGGACCTGCTGCACGTCCTGTGTGAGACGTGTGATCATGGACGCCGTGGAGAAGCGGTCCGTCTCCGCGAAAGACAGTCCGAGAACTTTTTTGAACAGGGCCTCCCGCAGATCCGTGCCGAAATATTGGGCGGCCATGCTGGAGAAAATCGTGCAGCCGACGCCGCCGATCATGCCGACGGCGGTCGTGCCGAGCATGATGAGACTGGTGATCCAGATGCATCGCAAGTCGCCTTGCGCGATGCCTTTGTCGATGATGCGGGCCATGAACCGCGGCTGGACGAGTTCCATGGCGACTTCCACGATCATGAAGACGGGGGCCAGAAAGACCATCCATTTGTATGGCTTGAGATATCGGTAGAAGAGTTTTAGCATTTTTCTTTAGCCGCATCGCGGCGCTAATGGCTTGTGATGAATGGATTATGATATGGGATGGTCACGTTTTTCGCTTGACCGGTCGCTCTGGAGAGCGCCCCTCCCGTTATTCAGAAATATTTTCCGCGCGGCGGATGTACATGTCCTGTTCGACGGGAGCCATCGTCGTGAAACGGACGTTCCAGCCGCAGACGCGGATCTGGAGACCGCTGTACTTTTCAGGCTCCCGTTGGGCGGCTTTCAGCGTCTCCGCGTCGAAGACGTTGAAGTGGATGGCCAGACCGTTGCTGTCCAAGTACATGCGCAAGAGGCTCCGCCAGACGGAAAGGCCTTCGTCGCCTTGCACGGTGGCGGGATGGAGCATGACGTCCAGCGGGTAGTCGTCCGGATAGAGCAACGAATCGATGGACGTGACGGAGCGGATGAGAGCCGTGAGGCCGCGGCGGTCCATGCCCATGGTCGGCGAGAGGTTTTTCGACATCTCTTCGCCGTTGAGGCGTCCGTCCGGTGTGGCCATCGTCTTTTCTCCTAGAACGAAATACTGTTT
Source organism: uncultured bacterium (assembly GCA_902776645.1). GTDB lineage: Bacteria > Verrucomicrobiota > Lentisphaeria > Oligosphaerales > Oligosphaeraceae > UBA1407. The sequence goes on from CACYQT010000122.1 coordinate 7,558, forward strand.
GGCGCAATGGCCGGAGGCCCGCCAGTTGCCGCCGCGGGCGTTCGGGCGGCCGTTGATGTGATAGCCCAAAAACTGCGAGATGCGGACGGCGTATTGATCGACGTCCGGCAGGCCGTTGCCGTACTTTTTCGGGCTGCGGAGGATTTTCTCGCGGAGCTTTTCATGGCCTTGCCAGTTGTCGTTCAAGGCGTTGCGCAATTCGATCAAGGAGATTTCCTGTTTGTCGAACACGAACTCCTTCACGGCCATGAGGGCGTCCACAGCGGTTCCGAGGCCCGTCTGCAGAAGCGATGTGGAATTGATGTAGCAGCCGTTGAAGAAGCCGTCGAGCGCGCGTTCGATGCTGAGCGAAATCGTCGCGCTGAAGACGTTGGAGGGATTGATGTCCGCGATGTATTGCTCGAAATCGTTGGCGACGTTGATGAGGGAGTTGACGCTCCATTTGAGGTTGGCGAGATAGCAGCGGTAGAAATCGTCGAAGGAACGGATGTCCTCCAATTTCAGCAGACGGTCTCCCATGGCGGATTTCGTGCGGGAATCGACGCCGTCGTTGAAAATCCATTCAAATGGTTTAAGCATGTTGACGTGGCCGCCGCAGGTGCCGTTGGCGTTGTAGCGGCCCGACGGCGCGAATTCGTAACAACCGCTGATGAGGCAGTTTCGGGCGTCTTCATCCGTCGCGCCCATGGATTTCATGATGCGTCCCATGCCCTGTTCGCCGCAGAAGACGAGGCTGCTGTGGCCTTTGCGGATCATGCGGAGGGCGGTGTCGATGAATTCGTCCGGCGTCGTTTTGGCGATTTTCAGCTGGATCTTCGGTGTGGGGATGGCGAGCTTGTCGAATTCTTCTAATATAAGGTAAGAGAGGCGGTTGATGCGGCTGGAGCCGTCCGGATTGGTGCCGCCCAGATAGAACGGATGGCCCCAGTAGTTGTTGATGGAGCCGTACTGCATGAGGAAGTAGTCGAAGAGGACGCGGATCTGCTCTTCCGTGAACGTGCCGTTCTTCAAGTCGTTTTCGACATACGGCAGCAGCATGTTGTCCAGATTGCCGAGCGAACGGACTTGGAAGCGGTCGATGTGTTCGCTGAACATGAAATACATGTAGATGAACAGCAGGACTTCGTAGGTGTTGGACGGCGCAGCCGTGCGGAGCTTTTCCAACGCGTCGGCGACATAGAGGACGCGTTCCGAGCCATTTGCGTGGCTTCTCGCGTAGTCGCGGAAACGCGCCATCATCTCCAGCATGGCATCATACGTGATGTCGATGCCGTCGTAGTAGGCCTCCTGTTTCAGCGTCAGCGGCTGCTTGGCGGCAAGCGTTTTGCGGGCCTCCTGCGCACGGCTGCGAATGCCCGGAAAGCCGAGCGGAAGGATGGCGAGCCAGTCCGGAACGGAATGGTCGAAATCGATCCAGCTGTTGCCTGCGCCGCTGATGTTCATCTTGTCCCACAGGGCGGCCTGCGTGAGATTTTCGCGGCGGATTTTCTGCTGGAAGAAATTGACGAAGGCGGTCAACGGACGGTCGTTGCGGTCCCAGCAGTCGAACGTCGGGAAGAAATCATGCGGATTGACGTCGATTCGCAAATTTCGCGTGACGAACTGGAAGATTTTCGCCTTGTGGACAGGGCGCGGCAATGCTCCAAGTTCCACGTCCGCGGACATTTCCGCAATCCGTTTTTTGACGGAGGCGTAGTCCAGCCCTGTGTCGGCGGGGCATGTGAAGGAGCTGAACTTCTTCCAGATGTAGTCCAAATCGTCTTTGAATGATGTGAACATGTTGCGTCTCAATGGATTGTGTGGTTAGAAAAAGGCGTGGAGCAACAGGCGGGAGAGCAGGGAGGCGACGCCCAGCAGGGCGGCGGCGGTCAGCAGCGGCGTCAGCGGCATGGTGACACGCCGCGACGTTTTGTGCGGTTCCGAAATGACTTGCGCGGCAAGCGATTCGATGGCTTTCGCCAACGCGTCCGCGTCGCCGGCCTTGAAGTATCGACCGCCTGTAAGACGGGCGATTTCAGTCAGTTGCGGTTCATTGAGCTCTTCGCCGACAGGGCGCCATTCCGTGCCGCCGTCCGTGTTGACGGGATGGTAGGCGTGTCTGCCGCCGATGCCGAACGTGTGGATGACGATGTCCGCCTTCGACGCCGCTTCGGCGGCTATGGACGGCGCCTTGTCGTTCTGCGAATGATCGACGCCGTCGGACAGCAGGATGACAGCTTTCGGGCCGAAATCCACGGATTTGAGCGAATGGATCGCCAGTTGGATGGCGTCGCCGATGGCGGTGCCGTCCTCCAGATCGTCCGTCGTGATCTGCTCCATCCGTTCTTCCAGAATGGCGGTTCCTTTCATGAGCGGACAGACGAGATAGGGCCGCCGCGCGAAGGCGACAAGGCCTATCTGGCTGTCTCCGTGATAGTTGGCTAGAAACGACTTGATGTTCGCCTTCGCGACAGCGGTCCTGCTCGGCGGCAGGATGTCCGACGTGACGACGGCCGGAAGCGGTTTGTCCTCCGGCCAGTCACTGGCCTCCATGCTGCCGGAGAAATCCATGACGAACATGAGATTGAGTTTCCCAAACTCTTCCGTATGAACCGTCATGGGCACTTTCAGCGGCGACAGCAAAGCGCAGATCGCGGCGGCGACGAGCAGCCAGACCGGTATCCGCGCACGATGGAACCACGACGGCTTGTCGCCGTTGACGTTCTTCAAGGATGGCAGGGTGAGCTTAGCCACAGATGTCGCGTATCTTCTTGTAGAAATCCCGCAACTGCTCCTCGGACGGAGGCGGACCGAACCGAAGTTCGTCCAGTTCAGGGATTAGCGTCTCCAGTTGCGGATATTTCTTATTCAGTTTTTTGATGATCGAATGGATTTCGGTCAAGTCGGACGTGTCCGGTTTGTGGGTGACAATCCATTTGAGGCGTCTATGATGCTGAGGAAAGAAATAATGAACGATCAAGACAAGTATGAGAACCAGACATACCTGTCCCAGTATAAGGAATAAAAAGAATTGGGCGGACGTGAGCGGTTCTTTTTTTTCTTCGATCCAGACAAGATCCGCCAGCATGGCTTCAAGGCTTGCGCAGTTCATTTGGGAACTCCTCTATGATGCCGAACTTCCGTTCGGCCCAAAGGCCGCAGAGGACGGCTTCCGCCGCGTCGTCGGCAAGCGGCGATGCGAGCGTGACATTGGACCAGCGGAGGACTTTCATGGCGAGCTGCAGGGCGTGCTCCTTCGCCTGCGGGCCGTTGCGGCGTTCGCGCAGCCAGAGGATGTCCTCCCGCCACGCTTCCGCGCAGGTCTGGATGAGCGGAAGGTCGCGTTTGACGATTTCCTTCTTCCAGAGGGCGGCGACGGGGCCGCCGCCTTCGATGACGGCGCAATCCAGCGGCAGTTCGTCCAGAATGGCCGGCATGGCCTTTTTCAGGACGGTGCGGTTCGGGAAGTGGACGGTGCGGCAGCGCAGCAGACGTCCGTCTTCGCCGAACCAGGCGAGACCCGCCTTCATTCCAAGATCGACGGCCAATAGGCACATGTTTTGCTAGATTCCTTTTATGTAAGTAAACGGCGGGACGACGCCGATACCCCCGACGGCGGGGACGCCGTCGCTACATTGCGGGACGCCGTCGCTACCTTCAGCTCATGCGGTAGTCGAACATGACGGGGACTTTGACGTCCTTCGCCTCCAGCGTGACGCCTTGCTTCTTTGCCTTCGCGATCTGCAGGCTGATGTAGATTTCGGACGTGGAGTTTTCGCCTTCCTGGATGTCCGGAACGCGGAGGCCGCCGTCGGCCATGAGGACGGCTTCCGCTTCGTCGAGACGGCCTGTCTGGACGAGCGCCTTGCAGTAGAGGAGGCGGCACATCGGAACCTGCTGCATTTTGGCGGGAAGCATTTCAAAGAAGGCGGCGAGATTGCGGTAGTCGCCCGCTTCGACGTAGGTCTTGAACGTCTCCTTGACAATCGTTTCGTCGGTGTTGTAGAGGGAGACGGCCTTTGCCATCGTGTTGGCGGCTTCGTGGATGCGGCCAGTCACGCGGAACAGGTTGCCGAGTGCGTAGAGCGCCCATGGCGTGTTGGCGGCGGCAAGAGACTTGCGCAGAAGGTCTTCCGCACGTTCGAAGTCGAGGCGGAAGAAATAGTTGAGGCCGAGCTGGAAGAGCGTGTGCCAATTGGCGGCGTCGCCGCCGGCGACGGCTTTCTTCAGCATGTCAAACCATTCGTCCTGAACCATGTAGGACGGCGGCGGCAGTTTCGGATCGCGTTCGGGCATGAAGCCGTTCTTCAGGAGGAACAGCCAATCCGCCTGCGGCTCCTTCGTCTCGCCGAAATCAAGATGCTTGGCCCATTTGGCGGCGAAGCGCTTGTTTTCGAGAGCGCCCCAGCCGGCGCCCTGCGAGACGACTTTCGCGGGCTTGAGGGCAAAGGTCTTCTTCGTGCGGGCGAGCTCTTCTTCGAGCTTCTTGCGCGGCAGCATCTTGTCAAGATTCGTGGCGACTTCGTCGACGGCGGCGTCCCAGTCGCCGAAAATCTTTTCAGGATCAGTCTGGATGGCGCCGTAGGCTTCGAGCCATTCCCACGCTGTCTGCGGCGGCATGGGCATGCATTCGCTCTGCGTGCGGCAGATGCCGGCCTGCATTTCGAGATAGTCTTCGCCTTCGGGGGAGGTCAGGCAGCGCTGCCAATGATGGCCGCCCGCGCCTTGGCCCCAGACGAATAGTTTGCGGCCGCGGAGACGGTCGGTGGATGTCTGGATAAGACCGTAGCCATCTTCGTAGATGGAGGCTTCGAACTTGCGGGATTCCTTTTTGATGTCGAAGAACTGGTCGAAAGCGTAGGGGTAGTTTGTCGGAACGGTGATGTCGAATTTACCGTCGTGGGGGACGGGGATCTTTGTGAAGGCGCGCTGTCCGCTTTCGACGTAAGCATGTGCGAATGATTTCTTTGCGGGAACGATGATGCGCTGTTTCTTGCGTTCCGGAACGGCGATGTTGCTCCACCAGTACATCGGGGCGACGTTGATCGTGTCGTTCATGATGCGGACGCGGACGTAGAGGAATTTCGACGTTTCCGGCAGCATGAAATCAAGCTGGTAGGAGACGGCGCGGGAGCGGCAGAATTCATAGAAGCGGAGGACGGGCGTGCCGTCTTCGTCTTCCGTCGTGGCGGTGAACATGGGGCTGCAGGTCAGATCATGATGGCCGCAGCGGCCGATGTTCCATTCGACGCCGCCCGCCAGCCATGCGTTGCGGATGGCGAAATTCTGCGGTTTGAAGATGGGATTGTGCGTTATCAGATCGCGTTTTGCGACTTTGTCGAACAGCTGCCAGAGGCGGCCGCCGAACTGCGGGAGGAAGACGGCTTTTAGATAGTCGTTTTCGAGCACGGCGGAATCGAACGTGACGTCTTTGAGCTCCGTCGTGTAGCAGTCCTGCATGGAGTACGGCAGCGGGTTGGGATAGCCGCCGTAATTCACGAAGAGTTCGTCTTCCTCTTCGAAATAGGTGACCTGCTTGCCCGGAATGTGGCTGCGAAGGGCGGGGAAGACGGATTCGGGCTTCAGCGTCGTTCCCTGCATGGTGAGTTTTTCAAATCGAAGCATGGTGTTGGTTTCCAAGTTGTTTATGGTTATATAAGGAATAAGAATGGATGATTTCTTGTTAATGTAGCATTGAAATGTGATTTGTGGAGTATAATTTATAAGAGAAACGGATTTTTTTAGTAGCGACGGCGTCCTCGCCGTCGGAAGGCACGATCAACGGCGGGACGCCGTCGTTACAACAGAGGCGAAGTAGCGACGGCGTCCTCGCCGTCGGAAGGCACGGTCAACGGCGGGACGCCGTCGTTACAACAGGGGCGAAGTAGCGACGGCGTCCGCGCCGTCGGATGGCACGGTCAATGGCGGGACGCCGTCGTTACAACAGAGGCGAATCATGAAAGAGGCGAAATTCGGGATTAGTTTGGGCATGGGCTTCAAGATGTCTGTCGATGAGCAGATCGAGACGATCGGCAGAGTCGGCTATGCGTCGTGCTTCACAGGCTGGGGGGATGGCTGCGCGATCGAGCATTGGGCGGACGTGATGGCGAAGAACAACATCATCTACCAGTCCGT
>CACYQT010000123.1 GCA_902776645.1 uncultured bacterium
GCGAAGATGAACGCTCCGGAAATCCACCGCCGCTACAAGACGACGGCCGCGTATCTGGACGTCCATACATGCGTCTCGCCGTCGCATCAGCTGGACCATGACGCGACGCAGCCGATGGCGGCGAACGCGCGTCTTAAGGTATTGAAGGATAAAGAGTTGTTCGATTACATGCGTGAGATTCATGGCGGTCCGCTGTTTGGAGAAGGCGGTGGCCATATCCATTGGGCGGGCGCATGCGACGGGACGGAAGCGCAAGTCCGCGGTGGTTGCGGACACAAGCCGTATCTGGATTTCGATCTGCTGAAGCTGCATCCGCAGATGGTGAATCACGGCATGGGCTACTACGAACGATGGCATCCGAAAGGCTATTCGCTGTCGTGGGGCGTCGATGCGGGATCGCAGGATCGTATCGACATGTACCGCGCGCAGGAACTGGCCTACGGCCATGCGGGATTCGTGTCAGGCTCGCAGTGCTTCAATACGGCGTGGGCCGTCCGCGAGCATCATCTGATGCATGCCGCGCAGGCTCTTTATGGTGACGCGGATGTGCAGTCCATCGAGTATGAAGTCTGCGGAAAACTTGTTCCCGCCTCCGTGGCGATGGCGTTGGAATGCACGGAACGGCAGGTGATTACGTATGACAACGGGACAGTTGTTCTTGTGAACTGGGGGGCGGAGCCGTGGACGTTCACGGAGGACGGTGGTAGCGTCATGATCCCGCAGTGGGGCGTCGTGGTGAACGGTTGGAAAAATGGCACCAAAGTTCGTTCCGCCTTCGAAGCGCGGCCTGGCGTGTTCGCCGATTACGCGGAATGTCCGGAATATGTGTTCGCGGATGCTCGCACGTCGTTCGACATGCCGTATCTGAAGGAAAGGGCGTCTGTGGCCCGTGTGCGTGTCAAGGATTTCAAATATTTGGGCGGCAATGAAATAGAGGTGACTTACGAATGGACGGCGTTGCGGGCGACAGACAAGCCGGTGAGCGCCTTCGTCCATTTCCTCGAACGCCGCGGAGGCGAGAACCACATCATGTTCCAGGATGACCATGGGCTGCCGAAGCCGTCGACGGAATGGAAGGCGGGCGAGACGTTCGTGGTCGGCCCGCAGAGGCTGAAGATTCCCAATGCGAATCTTTACAACTATATATGGGTGGCGGGGTTGTACAATAAGGACAGCCGTGAGACGCTCGATGGTTTGCGCTATGACGGCGGACGGTATCAGCTTGGCAAGCTGGCGGTTCAACGCAACAAGCAGAACGATGCGACGAAGGTCGTGTTCGAACCCGTTCCGGAAGAATTGATTGCGGAGGCGCAGGCGAAGCATCTGGATTTCACGAACCGTGTGAATCCGGAAGGCACGGTGGTTGATTTCGGCAAGATCGTGACAGACGGCTCCGTGAAGGTGCAGAAAACGGCGGACGGCGCAATCGTCTTCCCGTATCCGCGCGACAAAGAATTCACGGTGAAGCTGAAAACGGCGGAATTGAAGTTGGGCGAACCGTCTGCATTGAAGCTTGTTGCGAAAGCGGCGTTGACGCAGGCGGACATGGGAGAAGTCCCCGTAACCGTTGAAGGCGAGTATCTTGTCTTCAAGGCCGGCCTGAAAGGCGCAGGGCGGTATGAATTGTTGAAAAAATGACCACTAGGATTCTAGAAGCCTAGAATTCTAGATTTCTAGCAGAAAAAAGGAAAAATATGCGTTGGCGATTGGATGGAAATGGAATCGTGTGGGATGTGCGGAAAGACGCGAATCTTCCGCATGAAGACCATCTGGAGATGAGCGGGCGGAAAGTCTCGCTCATCGTGCGGTATGGCGTCGGGGAGGGCGGCCGTCTGTTTCTGAAACGGCATCTGGTCTGGCCGATGTTGAGGACGATTCCGAACAACACCCATGCGTCGTTCCGGTTGGATGCAGAGGATGCATGGCTGCCGTCGATGGAAATGGATGGAGTGGTCGTGGAGGAATATCCGGAAGTGATTCGCTTTGATGGTGTTCTGGATATCGAGAGCCGCACACAAGGCGCGTTGCGCATCCGGCGGCGGTTGTTCCCATGCGCCGATGCGCGGTCGATGTGCGAAACCGTGACGGTAACGAACACAGGCGGAAAGCCATGCCGCGTCGTGATCAACAACAACGGAAAGGAGACATACGGCCGTGGTTGCAACGGCGTGTATGTCGTTTGTGCGTTGATGACGCCGTCGGCCGAACGCGTGTTGCAGTCTGGCGAGACGATGGAATACGGCTTGCAGATTTCGGCGCGGCTCGCCAACGAGCCATACGAACGGCTGGACGCAACGGCGGAACTGCTTCGGCGGCAGGCACGTGTGGCGGAATTGCAGGCTCCGTTGGAACTCCATACGGGCGTGGCGGAAATCGACGCCGAATACAGAATGTGCAAGCTGCGCACGGGGGAAAGCATTTTTGATACGCATGGCGGCCCGATGCATGGCCCAGGCGGAGACAGTTATTACGCGGCGACGTGGTGCAACGACCAAGTGGAATATGCGGGGCCGTGGTTCGCGTTCACGGGAGACAAACTGGCGTTGGACGCGTCGCTGAACGCCTATCGTCACTACATGCCGTTCATGGGGCCGGATTTCCATCGGATTCCGTCATCGGTCATCGCGGAGGGCTTCGACATCTGGGAAGGCGCAGGCGACCGCGGCGACGCGGCGATGTACGCCTATGGCGCGACACGTTTTGTGTTGGCGTCGGGCCGTCGTGATTTTGCCATAACACTCTGGCCTGGAATCAAATGGACATTGGAATACTGCCGCCGGAAGGTGAATGAAAAAGGCGTTGTCGCGTCGGATTCGGACGAACTGGAAGGCCGTCTGCCGCATGGCGACGCGAATCTGAACACGTCCGCTTTATATTATGGCGGTTTGACGCTTGGCGCGAAACTGGCTGCGGAACTTGGTGAAACGCAATTGGTTGCAATCTATCAAAAACATGCCTACGAACTCGAAAAAGCAATCGAATCACATTTTGGGCGGACCTTGCACGGCTTCAAGACGTATCAGTATTTTGACGGTTGTGATGTACTGCGATCGTGGATCGGCATCCCGTTGTGCATGGGAATCGAGACACGGGCGAAAGGCACGGTGGCGGCGATGTTCTCGCCGTATCTGTGGAACGGTGAAGGCATGTTGAGCCAGGAGGGCGACAAGATCACGTGGGACCGCAGCCTGCTGTATGGCTTCCGCGGCGCGTTCGCGGCAGGCTACGGCGCGACGGTGATGGACAAGTTCCAGGCCTATTCGGCCAGCCGTCTGTTGGGCGAGCATGTGCCGTATCCTGTCGAGGCGTGGCCGGAAGGCAATCGCCGCCATCTGGCGGCGGAAAGCGCGCTGTACTGCCGTATTGTAACGGAAGGGATGTTCGGAATCGTGCCGCAGGGATTGCGGTCGTTCATCGTGAAGCCATGGCTGCCGGACGGTTGTAAGTGCATGGAATTGCGATCTATACGCGCCTTCGGCCATGAGTTCGACAGCGTGGCGGACGCGAAGCGGACGCTGTTGGTGGAGAACGGCCGCGAAACGGTTGTAAATGATAAACTGATAAAACTAGAAAACTAGAATTCCAGAAAACAAAAAGGAAACAATTATGAAGATCATGATCATGACGGATTTGGAAGGCCCTTCGGGAATCAACGGTCGTTCGGACGGAATCGGCAACAAAACCGTCAACACTCCGATCGCCTGCCAGGTGCTGATGGACGAAGTGAACGCCTGCGTGCGCGGCCTGCTGAAGGGCGGCGCGGACGAAATCGTCGTCTGGGACGGCCACGGCGGCAGCAACTCCATGGATATCACGAAGTTGCAGTATCCTGCGCAGCTGGGGACCATCGGCGGCGATCTTGCGCCATGCGTTTATACGGATGCGAGTTTTGACGCGGCGATTGAAATCGGTTTCCATGCGATGGAAGGCGTGTCGGACGGCTACATGAACCACAGCTATGACAGTCATCATGTCTGCAACATGTGGATCAACGGCGAGAAGATCGGCGAAATCGGCATCAACGCCTACGAAGCCGCGTATTTCGGCGTGCCGATGATTCTCGTTACGGGCGACCAGGCGGCCTGCCGCGAGGCGAAGGCGTTTCTGCCAGACGTCATGACTGTCTGCACGAAGCATTCGCAGTCACGCTACACGACCATCAACCGCAATCCCATTGATGTGCAGAAAGACATCGAGGCCGCGGCCGAGAAGGCGTTGAAGAACCTTAAGAAGTTCAAAATCAAGAAGATCCCGGCGAAGCTTGAATACAAGATTGAATTCATGTGCCCGAACAACGTCATCGCCTACGAGAAGCGCGGCTGGGAACGGATCGACCACCAGACCGTCGTGACACGCGGCACGGATTTCGTGGATGTGTATTCACAGTATGTCGGCTGGGCGGCGGGCGTCCACAACAAGCGCTTCGGCATCACGCCGAAGTGGAAAGGGCTTGTGACGGAGTGAAACTAGCGGCTCTAGAAGCTCTAGCGGCTCTAGTATATCTAGAATGTCTAGAAAAAAGGAATTTGTTTATGAAGAAGCGTCTATGGTTGATAATGGCCTTGTTGTTTGCCTTGCAGATACATGCGCAGATGCAGATTGAAGCGGAGACGGTGATCGTGAACCGCGAGGCGACCAATCAGGAGACGCTTCTGCCGGACAAATGGTGCATCTGGTCAACGGATGTGAACAAAAAGGCGTGGTCGGGCGGCGTTGTCGTGCGCAGTCCGATCACGAAGGCGGACCACAAGACGCATGATGAAGGGGCGCCTATCCTTCATATCCGTCTGCCGATTCCGGAGCCGGGCTTCTATTCCATTGAGATGCATGGTTCCTCGCGGATCATTGGCCTGTCATTGGATGAAGGGAAGACATGGCGTCGTTTCAATAGCGGCGCCATCGCATCCGCCATCCGGATCGACAACGGCTTTTTCGACTGCTGGTTCGACGACTGTTATTATACGCCGCCGCCGCAAACGCTTGGCCCCGCGTATATTGACTACTTCCTTGTGAACAAGCTGGAGGATGTGCGCAACGGCTTGAGCAATCCGGATTTTGAGATTGGAAAGGTCGGTGGTCCGGCCGCCGGCTGGAGTTGGTTCCATCGCGACCGCGTGGGCGGCGCGACCGTCAGCGACGAACATAAGGAAGGCAAGCAGTCGTTGCACATCGTCTCGCCGGACGGTCGCGATTGGAATGTGACGAACGCGATACTCTATCCCGTGAAAAGCGGCGGTGAATACATCTTCCGCTGTTGGATGAAAGGAAGCGTCGTGAACATGGCGCGGTTGGAATTGGTCGGCTACAAAAATGGACAACGCGTAGCGTGGACGGTGGCGAGAAGCCGCAACTTCTTCCTTTCGCCGGACAAATGGCAGCCCATCCGTGCGTTTTTCCAGCCGGAGGACGATGTCGACGCCGTCATGTTGCGGATTGTCGGCAGCCGTGCTGCGGACTTGTATGTCGATTGCGTCGCTCTTGAAGAAGGCAAGACAGACGGGTTGAAGCCGCGGCCGTTGGTGGAAGGCCATGCGAAGACGAAGGTTGTGGAAAAATTCAGCCGCGGCGTCGTGGCGCAGGAGACGGACGGCGGCGTGTATGTCAGTTGGCGATTGCTGAAGGAGGATTCGAAGGACGCGGCGTTTGACGTCTTCCGGAAAGTCGATGGAAAGGAGACGAAGCTCAATGCGTCTCCCATCGTCCAGACGTGCGATTTTATGGATGCAACTCCTGTTGATAACGCGACATACGTTGTTCGTGAAATCAACGGCGGCAAGAGTGGCGAGTCGTCTGTCTGGAAACGTGACGCGAAAGGAAAGCTTGCCTATAAATCCTATCAACTAAGCGATCCGAACGCGCGGATCCAGAAGGTCGGTTTCGGCGATCTGAATGGTGACGGCGACTACGATTTCGTCGTCAAGCTTCCCGCCGGCAACATCGATCCATGGAATGTCGTCTGGACGAAATCGCCCGATACCTATAAATTGGAGGCGTTTCTAAGCGACGGCACGCGGCTGTGGACGTATGATTTGGGATGGGACATCGAACGCGGCATCTGGTATTCGCCGTACTGCGTGCAGGATCTGGACGGCGACGGCAAGGCGGAGGTCATCACGAAAGTCAGCGACGGCGACCATCGCGAAGCGGACGGCCATGTCTATTCGGGAGACGAATATTTCGTCGTGCTCGACGGCATGACGGGAAAGGAAATCGATCGCGCGCCATGGATCCGTCGCAACCATTTCGGCAGCGAAGGCGAGGCCGCCTATCATTTTTCCGCACGGAATCTCATGTGCATCGCGTATCTGGACGGCAAGACGCCATGTGTCTGCATTCTGCGCGGCACGTATGACGACATGGCGGTTGAAACATGGCAGCTGGTGAACGGAAAGCTCCAGCGGGTATGGAGTTACGACAACGCGGAACTGCCTCGCAGATGGTATGGGCAGGGCGCCCATACGAACTACGCGTTGGATGTGGACGGCGACGGACGGGACGAAATCGTGCTCGGCAGTGCCGTCATCGACGACAACGGGACGCCATTGTGGAGCACCGGAAAAGGCCATCCGGACGGCGTTTTCTTCGGCAAGCTGATGCCGGACAAGCCCGGCCTGCAGGTGGCGTGGATTTTGGAAACGGCGCAGAAAAAGGGTGGCCTTTGCATGGCGGATGCGAAGACCGGAAAGCTCTATTGGGAACTGGACGAACCGACCCATCACGTCGATGGAAAAGGCCAGATCGCGGACATCGATCCGCTGTATCCGGGTGCGGAAATCGCCGGAGCGGACATGCATATTCTCGAGCCCGGAACGAACAAACGCGGCCTCGTGAAAGGATGGCTCATGACGGCGGACGGCAGGACGCTTGAAAACACGGAGACGCCCACCTACCGTTTCGGCCGATGGACCATCTATTGGGACGCGGATCTGCAGAAGGAGATTTTCGGCGGAAAGATCACCGACCACAACGGCGGTCCCGTGTCGGACCATTCCTTCGGCGGCATGGTGCTGATCGCGGACATCATCGGCGACTGGCGTGAGGAGATTATCGCCTCGCCGATCAACGGCGAATTCCGCATCTATTCGACGGATCTGCCCGCGATGGACCGCCGCCCATGCTTCATGCAGGAGCACAACTACCGCATGCGCATGGCTGCGAACGCGATGGGATACGCCACGGAGGCGCTGCCGCCGTACGATCTGGAGAGCGAATCGCACAATCTGAACGGGACGTTCATTGACGGTAAGGGCAAGGCTACCAACGAGATCCAGCTGGTCGTCGTCGCGTCGCGGCATGAACCGCTGAAAGGAACCGTGGCGATGCAGCCGCCGACGGGCGTCACATGCGACACGATGTCCTTCGACGTCGATTTGAAGCCGGGCGAACGGATGGTGAAACGAATCAAATTGTTGTCGGACAAACGGTTCCATGGTCCTGTCCGTTTCACGTTGACGCGACCGGATGGTCGTCAGCTGAAAGGGCAGGTTTTGATCCAGATAGCCGCCAACGGCATGCCGAAAGGCTATTTCGCTGAAGCTGAGGCGTTTATGGTCCAAGCAGGCGGCGATGTGCATATCCGCGACGACAAGCCGGGCGTCCATGGCAAGGCGATCTCCCATTGGGACGACAAAGGCCATACGCTGTCATGGGACGTGACGGTTCCGGCTGACGGAAACTATGTGTTTGCAGCCTGTTACTGCAATCCAGACGGCGCAAGGCGCCGTCTGACAATCGATGGCCGCGACATCGGAGTCTTCACCTTCGCGGGCAGCGGCGGCTTCGGCGAAACGCCCTATGAATGGACGCTGTTCACGGTTAATCGCGACAACGGCAAACCATTTGCCATTCCGTTGAAGGCCGGAAAACACATCATCCAATTGGAAAATACAGACGGCAAAGGCACGAATCTGGACTACGTCGGCTTCATGAAGGAAGAGGATTTGGGAAAATAAGAGGCTTATGGCTACAATGTAACGACTGCGTCCCGCCGTTGCATGGTAACGACGGCGTCCCGCCGTCGCATATGGGGAACGCCTTCGAATGACCATGCGTGACAACAAGTCTCTCTGGAAGGCCAAATCCTCCAGAGATTCCAGAATATCCAGCCTCTTTTTTCAATATTATTCTTTATTGTGACTTTTTATGATTCCTTGGTAATCATAATGATTTTTAGGTATTTTCTGTATAAAAAAGTCATATTATGATTTATTATGACTTTTTATGACTCTATTTGATACTCGATATAAATTCATAAATTTTGTCTTGAATTTCCTTTCCGGTATGCTATAGTAAATTCAAAATCAAAATGGACTTGAAGCATTCCATAAAGGAGATATATTAATGAGCAGACATAATATGAGTGGTATGGACGCCGCCACCAAGCTCCTCATGGCGAACGAAGCGGTGGCGAAGGACGCAATTAACTTCATCCTGCGGAAGAGCGGCTACGTCGTGGTCGAAGGCTCGATGTTGCAGCGGAACGCCGAAGCCATCGCCAAGCTGCCCGGCTTTAAGAACTTGTATAAAAAGATATCCAACGACGTCGTCTGGGAGCTCGAGGTGACGGACGGCGGCCTGCCGGTGACGATACTGGCCGCGTTCGAGAACCAGTCGTATCCGAGCTGTATCATGCCTGTGCGCGGCCTGCTGTCCACGACGGTCCGCATGCTCGCGTGGCGGCAGGAGACAAAGGACATGCACAAAGCACGGCACGAGCTGCGCACCGAACAGGAGCGCTTCGACGGCGTGCTCAAGGAGGACAGGCCGACGCCCGTCCTCCCCGCGACAATCTATTTCGGGCAG
>CACYQT010000124.1 GCA_902776645.1 uncultured bacterium
CGTGCCGTGGTTCGAGCATCCGGACATCGGCTACAACTACCGCATGTCGAACGTGATCGCGGGCATCGGCCGCGGCCAGCTGCTCCATCTGGACGAGCATCGCGCGATGAAGAAGCACATCTACGACACGTATAAAGAAGGCTTCAAGGGCCTGCCCGTCACGATGAACCCCGTGCCGGAGGGTTGCGAGTCGAACTACTGGCTGTCGTGCATTTTGATCGACAAGGGCGTGAATGTGAAGCCGATGGATGTGCTGGACAAATTGAAGACGGTGGCGAACGCGGAGGGGCGTCCGCTGTGGAAGCCGATGCACATGCAGCCGGTGTTTGCGGGAACGGATTGTGTCAGCCTGGAGGCGAAGCCGGTCGGGACGGATCTGTATGAACGCGGGCTGTGCCTGCCGTCGGACCTGCACATGGACGACGACGACATGAAGCTGATCATCGAAACAGTCAGGGACTGTTTCTAATGCTGAATGCTGAATGCTGAATTAGTTAGGAACCACGAAAAGACAAGAAAGGACACGAATTTTAGAAACCACAGAATACACGGATTACACTGAAAAGACAATCAATGCCTCGCCGCCGGGCCAACAGACATCCTGAGGATTTCATGAAGAAGCAAAGCGTTGATTGCTAATGGATGCAAACGACTCCAGCGGCTCGGCGGTTGTCATCGCTGCGCGGCGGCAGAGGATGTCATGCGATAATTCTGAATCCATAGATTTAAAGAAAAACAACAAAACACAAAAAAGAATCCCGTTGGTGAATCCATTTTGGATTTCATCAGCGGGATTTTTTTGCCTATGGGGTTTACCCAACGTAAGGGATCCTGCCACCGCGACGCGGTTCTGTATGGTATGATGCGTTACCGTGGGTTAGCACCCACGGCTGGGGTAAAATCACCGCTCTGCGGTTATAAGTGGCTGCTTTGCAATAATTATGAATTATGAATTATGAATTGAAAAAAATCCCGCCGATGAATCCAATTTGGATTTTTCTTCGGCGGGATTTTTGTTTTTGGCGGCTTAGCTTATCCGTTGATATCCAGCGTGATGCCGCTTTCGACGTAGGTCTTGCCGATGGTTTTGTAGAAATTGCCCGCACGGTCGGTGATATTCGTGAGATGGCGGGAGATCTTGCGGATCTCCTCCAGGAGCTCCAGATACATCAGGCCGATATCGGGAATGCAGAGGCCTTTGGAAATCCGCTGGATGTGGTCGTTTTCATATTGGGCGAGACGGTCGGAAAGATGCTGTTTCTGGCGTCGTGCGAGTTTGATGGCGTCCGGTGTGTTCTGGTAGAGCAGGCCGATGACCGTCTCCGTCATTTCACGCAGTTCCTTGTGGAGGGAGACGTATTCGGCCTCCGCTTCCGGGCTGAAGCGATGGCCTGAACCCTGCAGTCGGTCCATGATATTGCAGATGGCGAACGTAAGGTCGCCGATGCGTTCGGCGTCGTTGTTGCAATGGAGGAGCATCGGGATCAGGAGCGTCTGTTCGTCCGTCAGCTGGCGTTGCATGAGGCGTGAGAGATAGTCGGCGATCTCCTGCTGGCGTGCGTCCACGTCCTCTTCGCGCTTTTCAAGCTGATTGAAGATGCGTTGGTTCTTTTCGTCGTTTTCGCAGTAGAGGCTGAGGGCGCAATCGACCATGGTCCATGCCTTCGCGAGCATCATCTGGAGGGCGGCCGTCGTCTGTGCGAGGGCGATGGACGGCGTTGCAAGCAGGTGGGGCTCAAGATATTGGAAATGGACTTTTTCTGATTCGACGGGGATGAGCTTCTCGCAGATTTTCACGAGAACGGAGATGAGCGGGATGAAGAGGATGGTCGTGACGAGATTGAAAATCGTGTTGGAGTTGGCGATGAGACGGCCAGTGGAGGCGCCTTTGGAGCATTGGCGGACGAAATGGAAGAAGATCGGTTCGCCGCCGACGTTGAACCAGAATGTCGCGATGACGAGCAGGACGCCGAGAGTCGCCGTGAGGAAGTGGACGAGCGCGGCCTGTTTGGCGACGCGGTTTGACGCGAAGGCGGCGACGATGGCCGTGCTGGTCGTGCCGATGTTGGCGCCGAGGGCGATGATGGAGGCGGTGTAGAAGTCCATTAAACCGTTGCCCGCGAGGACGATGGCGATACCCGTGCTGGCGGAGCTGCTCTGGACGATGATGGTGGCGATGATGCCGATGAGCAGCGCTCCGAATGTCGCGCCGATGGGCATGACGCCGTCCACAGGGGTGCATTGGAAGGTCTGGAAGATTCTGTGGACGGCCGGATTGTCTGAAAGCTTGTGGAGTTCGTCGCTCATGAGCTCCATGCTGAAGAAGAGGAATCCAAAGCCCATGATGGTCATGCCCCACTTTTTCATGACGCGTTGTTTGAAGAAGGACATGACGACGCCGATGATGATGGCGGGCATGCTGATGCCGCTGATTTTGAAGGCGACGATCTGCCCGGTGACGGTCGTTCCGATGTGGGAGCCGAGAATTATGCCGATGGATTGCTTCAGCGTCAGCAGGCCTGCGTTGACGAAGCCGACGACCATGACGGTGGTCGCTCCCGATGATTGGATGAGGGAGGTGACGATGGTTCCCGTCAGGATGGCGACGAAGCGGTTTTTCGCGAAGAGATGGAGGATGGAACGGAGGCGCTGCCCGGCGACGCCGCGGAGCCCTTCGCCCATCAGCTGCATGGAATAAATGAATATGGCGAGACCGCCAAAAACTGTAAAAAATGACTTCATGGTGTTATTTCCTGACAAAAAATGACAAAATTATCTGAAGCGGCCAAAGCCGCAACCAAAACATAAAATTGGAACCACTAATGAACACTAATGAACACTAATGAAGAGTCCACAGAATGCACTGAATAAACCGAAATGCCTCCCCGCCGGGCCGACAAGCTCCTATATGTTTTGTTTGAATATAATGAATTCTGAATGCCGGAAAAGCCAGCGGCTCCGGCGGCTCGGCGGTTGTCATGCGCTGCGCGGCGGCAAAGGATGTCATACAGAAGCTCGTGGCCATGGAGAAAATCTTTGTGAAATAACAAGAAAATGAACGATAGTAGTGCGGGAGGTTCACTGTCGAAGCTATTTAGTGGTGAAGACCATCGTGATGGTCGCGCGGGTGACGGGAGACTGGAAGTCGATGCCGAGACGGCGTGGCTTGGGAGAAATTTGCGTCTTCAGCGTGGTCACGTTGAAGAGCAACGGTCCATCCGTGGATCAAATGGAGGTGTGCAATATTTCGTTGTTGTTTTTGAAAATGAATTGGCCAGTGGCGCTCTGACGGATGTCCGCGAAGCTGACGAGAGCGGTTCCAAAGGCTTGCGGTGACGTGAATTCGACATCGTCTTGAATGGTGACGACGGCATTTTTGCGGTCATATGTCATTGTTCGTGTAAGTTTTTTGAGTTGCGGGATGTCATAAGCCGCTTTCATGTCGATCACGACAACATCTTTTTCCGCGGAGAATGATGTTGTCGTGAAGATTCCTTCCGCCTGCCGCCCAGTCTTTTGCAGTTTTCCGGCGACGAATGGGACGGAATGTCCCCAGGAGTTCATCAGATCGAAGGTGTAACGCGCAACACCGAAGGTTTGTCCGCTATATTCTTCCCGTCCAGGATCTTGGATGAGTGGCTCGTCGCCGACGGCGAGGACGAAGGAGCCGATGTCGTTGTGGTTGTGGTGTTCGGCGTTATGGCCGCCTTTCAGAGCGATGGAAAGACGGTTGTTGGATTGATTGGCAGGGCGGCAGATGACAACGCCGCCTGTCGGGAAGAAGCTGTGTTGCGGCAGAGGGGCGGATTCGGGCAATGCGGCGGCGTAGCGATTTTCATCGCCGAAGCCAAGAATACCGAAACAGGGGATGTGTTCGAGAACGAGGCCTGACGAGCCGCAGAAGATTGGTTTGTGTGCGACTGCATCATATTCGAATGTCGGCATCGTATAGCCCAACGGCGTGTCTGGATTGATGCGTTGTGTAAGGGCTTGCGGGAAACGGCGTTGAATCAGAAGCAGGACCTCCTTGAAGGGGAAGACCGTCAGGCGGCAGTCCGCGAAGGGCGGTGAAAGGCGGCGTGTCAGCTGGATATCTGTCCCGTAGCGGGCGACTTTTTCAAGCAGCGGATATTGTTTTTTGAGAATATCGAGCTTGCCGTCGGTGGCTTGCAGGACGGTTTCGGCGAGTGCGAGAAAATGACCGAAGCCGAAGCCCCAGTAGCTGACGCCTTCCGTGCAGTATCCATCTTCGCGGAAGCCTGTAAGGAAGAATTTGTTGGAGATTTCCATGCCTGCGAGGAACTCCGCGCGGACATGCTTGTCTGGAATCAATGCCAAAGCCATTCCCGTGACGTTGTTTGTGCAGACGGCGTTCCAGTTGTTCGTGCCGTTCATCCACCAGAGTTCGTTGATGAGTTCGCCGCTGCGGAAGACGTCCAGACAAGGCTGGAGGATGCGGCGTTGTATTTCTTCGCGGAGACGTTCGCGGAGGGACTGCGGGAGTTTGTCGTCCAGCCATGCGTCGATGGACATGACGGTCCAGCCGCGGGCGGAGCTGCCCAAATCCGCATAGCATTGGATGTTGTTGAAATTGAGCAACTCACGATCATGGGCGGGCATGAGCCAGCTGCGCATGTTGCAGAGCTCTTCAAGACGACGGATGATTTCCGGCAGGAAACGGCCTTTGTTTTCCAGGCATTCCGCGACGGCCAGCGTCTGGATTTCCGGCTCCCAACGATGGTAGATGTTTTCATAAGTGGTTCGTATGCCGGATCGATGGAAATCCAGATAGAGTTCGTCTGTCAACGGCTGCTGTGGCGTTGCAAGAATCTTTTCAGCACGGGAGATGATGACATTGGTGGCGGGATCGGCCGCGAGACGGTCCCATGTGGAGCGATCATGGAAGGGTGGGCCAGGCTTCCACAATTTATAAGGAAGCATGGCCTCCAGTTCAGCGATGCGTTGTGGAGATGATTTTGGAAAAGGCGTTTTGACGGGAAGCCATGTACTGCATGCATTCTGCGCCTCTTGCGGTGTCAGCCCGGCAAGTTCAAAGTCATCAAAATCTGCTGTCAGGCCTGTTGTGGCGTTGAAGGAATGAATCCAAATGGCGAGCGAGACGGTGTTTTTGGGGGATGTCTCTACATAATCCAACTGCCGCCAATTCGGAATGCATGAGAGTGTGAATTTGTATTCGCCGCCATCCGGCCGCGCAAGCGTGTTGCCTTTTTCATCCTTGAAAATGAAATAGACGCCGATCAGACCGGATGTCTCCTTTGGAATATGCGCCCAAAAGCGCAGACGGTAGGTTGTTCCTTCGTGTGCAGGAATTGTTTGATTACGAAAGCTACTGCCAGACTGCGGATCGTTGTCCGTCACTCGCAGGCCGAGTTTTCCTGAATGCGCGGCTTGCGGACAGACGACGCTTTTGCCATTGTCGCCAATCCAGCCTGCCATGCCTTCCTCGAAATCGAGATTCGCAAGCGGAAGGCTTGACGATGCAAGACAGGGGAGGCAGAGGCCGGAGAGAATCATCATGATGCGTGATGTGGATTGCATGGTGATTTGGGATGTGGATGTTGTGTGGATAATCAGACGCTATGGTAGAAGCGGGAGGAGGTCACGCGGGCGATGACGAACAGGAAGAACGGAAGCGTGAGGAGATAGAGGATAGCGCTGAAGATGAATACGCCGTTGAGCGGGAAGAACATGACGCACATGCCGCCGAGCCATGCGGCGATCATGCCGCCGATGCAGCTTGCGCAGGCCGTGCTGCCGAAGGCCGCGCCGCGCTTTCGCTTCGGCGTGATGCCGGAAAGGCATTTCTGGATGACGGGCTGCAGGCCGCCCGCGAAGAGGAAGAGCATTGTGCGGGCGGCCGCCAGCAGCGCAAGGTTGTTGCCGACGGCATGCAACGCGAGCGCGATGGAAGATCCTAAGCTAATGGGAATAAGCAGGTAGCGAAGAGGAATCTTGTCCGCGAGAAAGCCCATGAAGGCACCGGAGCAAATGGCTCCGACGCAGACAATGGCGGAGACGATGCCCGTCCATTTGTCGGCGTTTCCCTTGCCGACGATGTTTTCGATGCGGAGGGCGATGTAGGGTGATTCGATGTTGCGGATGATGCCCATCGTGAAGAACAACAGCACCATGAACCAGATGGCCTGTCCGAAATCGGGCAGCCATCTGGGGGCGAGGCGGACATGCTTCGTTTCCGCTACAGGATTGGCGTGGAGCGGGATGCGTGCGCCGTCGTCCTTCGTGAAGAGGACGGCGAATCCTGCGATGAAATAGAGGATGCCGCAGAGCCAGAAGGCGTACAGATAATTATAGTAGTGGATGATGAGGCCGCCGACGACATTGCCGAGCATGGAGCCGCCCCAGATGGCCGTCGAAAGAAGGCCGAGGGCAAAGCCCTGCCGGTTGTCCGGCGTTGTTCGCGCGATCATCGTTTGGGAGGCGGAAGTCGTTCCCGCGCAGGCGGCTGTGGCGAACCGCAGGAAAACCAGCATGGCGGGGGTCGTGACATAGCCCATGCACGGGTAGATGAAAGCCGTCACGAACGTGCCGCGCAGCAGCATGGGCTTGACGCCAAAACGGTCGGACAGGAAGCCCCAGATGGGCACGAAAATCGCGTAGGCCATCGTGCCGAAGAAGTTGAAGAGGGTGATGTAGAGGGCGAGGTCATGCTTGTCCGTCACCATCAGTTCGTCCTTCAGGAACAGCGGGATGAAGGGGATCATGGCGCTGAAGCCTGCCATGACGAGAAGCTGCGAGAACCACAGCATGACGAGATTGAGTTTCCAGGAGGACTTTTTATTTTCAGATTCGGACATGGAAAATACCGATGGGAAGGTGTGCGGGAAAGTCTGTTCATAAATGACGAACAAAACATTAAATATACTTTTCCATCTAAAAAGGGCAAATGGTTGAATTAAGCAAAAAGCGGCATTAGATTATCAGAGTGTTGGGCGGAGATGCGGAAAACAGGAACCTATTGACGATCATGAACAGTCATTGCAGTGAATTGATGGGGCAGTTTCTGGAGGACAAGCCGACATTTGAGAAGATGCTGGCCTTCCTTCTGGATTATCTGAAGCCGATGATGGCTAAGAACGGAATCATCGTCGGCGTTGAAGGCCGTGTGAAGACGGAGAAGAGCCTGGCCGGCAAGCTGGAGCTCAAGGGCGAGAAGTACCGTCAAATCAGCGACGTGACGGATCTGGTCGGCGTCCGCGTCATCACATACTACAGCGACGAAGTCGACAAGATCGCATCGCTGGTTGAGAAAGTGTTCGACATCGACTGGAAGAATTCGATCGACAAGCGGAAGATGCATGATGTCGATCACTTCGGCTACATGTCGTTGCATTACATCTGCAAGATTCCGCCGTCGTTGTTCAGCGATCCGTCGTTGCCGAAACTGAACGAATACCGCTTTGAGCTTCAGATGCGGACGGCGCTGCAGCATGTGTGGGCGACGGTGTACCATGACACAGGCTACAAGTCCGACATCGAAATGCCGCGCGAATACATCCGGCCGCTGACGCGCATGGCGGTCGTTCTGGAGATCGCGGACGAGGAGTTCCGCACGATCCGCACGAGTCTGGAGAATTATCGGCGAAAAGTCCGGACATTGCTTAAAGACGGAAAATACAAGGACTTGGAGCTCGACGGCGAATCGTTCCGCCATTATCTGGATCTGGAGCCATTCTATGCGTTGACGGAGAAAATCGCCTCCAGTTTCAACGCGGAAGTGCAGGAGACCAGCGGGATGATCTACCTCCCGATCCTGAAGCACATGGGGCTGAAGATGCTGTCGGACGTGGAGGCGATGCGCAAGTCCTGTTCAGACGACGCCTTCCGTCTGGCGTTGAGCCAGATGAGCGGGACGGATCTGGACATCATCTCCTCCACGCTGGCGCTGCAGAACCTGTGCCTTATATATATTGTAAAGAGCGGCCACGGCGAGGCGGGGCTGAAGGAATTCTACGACCAGTTGCATGGCGTCCGCCCGCGGAACGCGTCCATGGCCCACAGAATGTACGAACGGATTCAAAAACTACTTCACTGACGAATATGGAAAAGCACAAGACGAAACAGATTGACACAAGCCTCGTCGACAAGGCAATTATTTTCGCCGTGAAGGCCCATGAGGGCGTCCCGCGGCGGGGGCGCGACTTCCCGTATATCGTGCATCCGTTGGAGGCGATGACGATTGTCGCGACGATGACGTCCGAACCGGAGCTTCTTGCGGCGTCGGTGCTCCATGACGTCGTCGAAGACACGGATTTCACGGTGGAGGACATCCGCGCGGAGTTCGGCGACCGTGTCGCCGAATTGGTCGACGCGGAGACGGAGAAGCACGACCAGTCGTCGCGCAGCCGCGAGGAGAGCTGGCATGACCGGAAGGCGGCGGCGTTGGAGGCGCTGAAAGCCGCTCCGCGCGATGTGAAAATCGTGGCGTTGGGCGACAAGCTGTCCAACATGCGGGCCATCGCCCGCGATTATGTCGTTTATGGCGACAAATTCTGGGAGCAGTTCCACGCGAAGGATCCGCGGGCCCATGCATGGCGTTTCCGGGCATTGGTCGAGGCGATGGAG
>CACYQT010000125.1 GCA_902776645.1 uncultured bacterium
GATGGCGGTTGTGGTCTTGTAAGTCATTATATTTCTTCTAGATAGGATTTTCGCTTCAAAAGTTGTAAACTTTTTTCGGCTTCAAAATCCCATCGTTTTTTCGTTGTGTTCGAACGGTTCCGGCGATGTCGTGACGACTTCACCACATACCTTAATCTAATAGGGAAACAGTGCCTTTCAAATCTGTTTGGGCATTTTTATGACTTTTTTCGAAAAAAGTCATGGAAAGTCATACCGCTTCGCGGAGCTGAAAGCTGAAAGCCGAAAGCTGAAAGCAAATACAAAGGAACCACGAATGGACACTAATGAACACTAATAAAGAGTCCACAGAATACACTGAATAAACCGAAATGCCTCCCCGCCGGGCCGACAAACTCCTGTATGTTTTGTTTGAATATAATGAATTATGAATGCTGAAATGTGAACGGCTCCGGCGGCTCGGCGGTTGTCGTCGCTTCGCGAGGCGGGAACAGCATCATGCGGAAACTCTATGCCTTGGAGATAATCTTTTCAGAAAAACAAGAAAATGAACGATAGTAGTACGGGAGGGGCACGCTCCGGCGGGACCGAAAAAACACAGGAGGGGCACGCTCCGGCGGGACCGAAAAAACACGGGAGGGACACGCTCCGGCGTGACCGAAAAAAGGCAGGCCATTTGTTCACATGGCCTGCCTTTCGTTTTTCTTACAACTCAATGAAAGCGAAGGAGTTGGGCTTCATCTGCAACGTAATCGCGCCATCTTCGTCAGCCGTCGGGAAGATTTGCGTGTAGAAACGCACCTTGTCCGTCAAATGGCATGTCGCGTCAGCCAATGAACGGCCTTCGACACGAACTTTCACCAGTTCGATCGCCGTCACGTTGTCGTCGTCCAGATAACGCGTCACCAGAATGCCCGCATGGCCGTCCGGCCCGACGGCCGCCATGACGTAGATGTCATTCTGTCCGTCGATTTTCACGGCGGCCTCCGTCCCCAGACGGCGCATCTTCGCCCACGCCTTGAACGGATAATAGCCTCTCGACGGCTCCAACGACATCTGGTCGAACAGATTGTTCATGCCGCCGCTCACGCGTGCGTCATAGAACATGAGCATATCGATGGGCGCCCTCTGGCAGCGAGTCAAGACCGCCGACACGAACGCCGCGCCTTTGTAGTTCATCTCGCCCATTTCCACTTGCAGCGAATAGATCCAGTCGTCGCTCCAGTTGCGGACATAGTTCCATTCGTTGAGGATGGATTCCGTATTATTGTACCCATGCTTGTCCAGCAACGCGCGCATGCGCACCGCCCTCTCCGCAACCGGTTCGGGAAGAACGGCATAGATGTGCCACGAGAAGAAATCCAATGCCACGCCGCGACGGCGCATTTCCGCCAGGAAGGCGTCCGCCCACTGTTCGTCATAGGCCAACGCGGGGCCGCCGATCTTCAGTTTCGGGAAGGCTTTTTTCAGACGCAGCGCCGTCTTGGAGAACAAATCGTAGAACTGTTCGGGCGTTCCCGTCCATGTGGGGCTCGGACGGCCGTCCGCCGCCGGCTTCAGATCCGGCTCGTTCCAGATTTCCCAATACATGATGTTCCATTCAAAGCCGTCCGCCCAGCCTTCGTTGTAGTGGCGGACGATGTGCTCGCAGATGGCCGCCCATTTGTCGAAATCCGCGGGCGGATTCACGCCGTATTTCTTGATCCAGTGTTCAATGGACTGGCCGAGACGGTAGAACGGCTCCGTGCCGGCGGCGCGCATCGTCTTCAGATAGTCGTCCGTCTCCACAAAATCATACGATGCAGGATCTTCCGCGTCTTTCGAGAAATCCGGGAAGATGCCCGTGATATCGACGGAATGGCAGCCGCCATAGGCATGGCAATGGGCGGAATCATGGGTTCGCGCATACGGGATCTCCAGCGCCTGGTAGTCGCCGAAATTCGTCCGCGTCTGGTCGGACCTCCAGGCCGACGGCCCGTTGTTCACGGCGTTCATGATTTTCACATCGCCAACTTTCGTGTTCAAATCCACGACAACATCCGTTTTCGCCAAACTCATATCAATGCTCCTTGTTAAAATATTTTCAGAAAAACCATCCTATTGAACTTACCCGCTGTTTCCAGAATGTCAAGTTCTGGAGATTCTGGAGATTCTGGAGGTTCTGGAGATTCTGGAGATTCTGGAGGTTCTGGGAAACTGCTATTCCTCAGGAAAATGTGAGCTAAAGGGTCATTATTCCTTAGGAAAATGTGATTCAGAAGGCCATTATTCCTTAGGAAAATGTGATTGAAAGAACCATTATTCCTCAGGAAAATGTGATTCAGAAGGCCATTATTCGTTAGAAAAATGTGATTCAAAGGATCATTATTCCTTTGAAAAACGTGATTTCAAGTATATGTTATGTCAGGAGCAAGACAAATGGAACGAGACTGCCTGAAAAAAATCTTTGACTGGAACCGCAAGGCTGTGCGCAAACCGCTGGTGCTCATGGGAGCACGCCAGGTCGGCAAAACATGGCTGATGAATGAATTCGCCCGACAAGCCTATCCTAGAAAGACCGTTTTTGTTAACTTCATGGCCATGGCGGATTTATCTGCGGCGATTGCCAATACCAGCCTCACGCCGACAAATCTGCTGGCCCTTTTCCAAGCAGCCACAGGTCAGAAAATCATAACAGGAAAAACACTGCTTGTATTAGATGAAATCCAGGAATGTCCGAAAGCCTTGACGGCGTTGAAATTTTTCCACGAACAACTACCGGAACAAGCCATCATGGTCGCAGGATCGTTGCTGGGGCTCTCCATGGGGCATTCAGAAAAACAGAATTCCTCTTTTCCTGTCGGGCAAATAGAACGTTTGGACATCCATCCAATGACGTTTCTCGAATTTCTCTCCGCAGTCGGAAAGAACGGTCTAGCCGAAGCCATCAAACAAGGCGACTGGACCACTGTCGGCCTGTTGGCAACTGAATATGAAACAGCCCTCAAAAACTACTTGCTTATAGGAGGCATGCCGGAGGCGGTTGCCACATTCGCAGACACCAATGCTCTTTCGGAAGTCCGCGCCAAGCAACTCGCCATTTTGTCAGACTATGACGATGATTTCAAGAAACACGCGCCAATTGATTTACTTGGCAAGATACGGCTACTTTGGAACAATCTGCCCGCACAGCTTGCCAAGGAAAACAAGAAGTTCATTTACACAGCCTTGAGACCAGGAGCACGCGCCCGTGAATACGAAACCGCCTTGCAATGGCTGGACGACGCAGGAATGGTCCAGCAAATCTATCGCGTTTCCCCACCACGACTTCCACTAAAATCCTATCGTGATTTCGGAGCATTCAAACTTTATGCGCATGATGTCGGACTGCTGGCGGCCATGAGCGCCCTTCCCATACGCACCGTGCTTGACGGCAACGCGCTTTTCACGAATTTCAAAGGTGCACTGACTGAACAATTCGTCCTTTGCGAACTATCTGCCGCAGGTTTCGAACCCGCCTACTGGACATCTGACAGCGGAACCGCCGAACTGGATTTTATCATCCAAGGTGAAACGGATGTTGTGCCGATTGAAGTCAAAGCAGCGACAAACACAAAAGCGAAAAGCCTGTCAATTTATCGGGATGCCTTCCATCCCGTACTTTCCGTCAAATCATCGCTCAAGCCCTATCATGCAGGAGAAGGCATCGTCAACATCCCGCTCTATGCCCTTGGCGCACGTCTTCAAGCAGAAATTGAAGCCGCAGGATGTTGATTTTATGCAATATCTATTCTAGGATTCTAGAAGTCTAGGTTTCTAGGTTTTCTAGTAAAACGGAATTACAACCTATTTCGGATGTATTTTTTATTTACAACCTATTTTGGATGTATTTTCATCACCACTCCTGCAGGAGGATGCCTGTGAAGAAGGCTTCGCCGCCGTCGGCCTGGCCGCGTGCATTGCATTGGACGGAAACGGAAGCCGCGTTTTTAGGCGTCGTCAAAAAGCTCCAGACAGTCTCCGTGCCGCCCGTCCCACTGAATTTCAGATAGACGTTGCCTGTATGCGGAAGCCATTGCCCCTCAGCGCTTTTGAAGCAGAGAGAAGCCCCTGCCGAACCGCCTTTGTCATTCGTCACGCCGCCGCGGCAGAGGAAGAAATAGCCTGTATTCGGCTTGATCGGAATCGTCTGGTGGAAACAGCCGTTCGACACCTTGCGGATGACGCAACGGCCGTCCTTCACCTCTCCGCCGCCGGGCGCGGGCTGCTTTCGGTCGTTTTCAACTTGCCACAGCCCCCAGCCTTTTTCCTTTCCGGCAAATGCATAATCGGGCACGATGTTCTCCGGCTTGTCAATGGTCATCCCGCTGGGATCTTTGACCTCCAAGATGGCCTGTGTCAAGCCTTTGCCGCCTTCGGCCTCCTCCCACAGCCCTTTCACGCGCGGATGCGTGCTGTTCCTCCACCAGCACCGTTCTTCGCCATACAGCCAGATGTACGGCTCCGCCTCCTCGCAGGCCGCCGCGAAGCAGCGTTTGAAGAGGCCGACCTGCCCCAGCTGGCTGATTTCAGGCTCCAGAGACTTCCGGTAATACGATGTCGCGGGATGGTTGAAATAGGCGTCCAGATAGAAGGCGGGAGCCAGCAGAATCTGTGAACGAGCCTTCCGAACATTCTGCGGCAGAATGAGTTGCTTCGCAAGTTTGCGGGCGTGCAACTGCATGTTCGCGTAGGCGTCCGACGTCTTCGCGACATAGCCGCTTGATTCATGGCCGTCATAGATCAGCGCCTCCGGCGGCATGACGTCGATCACGCCGTTCATGAATGGACGCGACAAGACGGCGCCGTCCATCGTCAGGCAGAACGGCATGAAGAGGATGATGTCCGGATACTCCTTGAAAACGGCGCGGCCCCATTCCTGCCCACGCCGGAACACGACATCCGCGATTTCCACATAGCTCTTGCCCGTCTTCAAATCGTTGACGTTCCAGAACCTCCGTCCATACTCCTCGATATCGACGCCCAATCCTTTCAGGCCGATTTCCTTCGCGACTTTCGCCGCCACGCCGAAATTATTCGCCACGCCCGCGAAGTCGTTGTCGTCAAGCCAGTTGAAATCGACGGAGCTGGTCGTCATGTAGAAGAAGTTGTCCGTAAAGCGGCCGAAATCCAACGCCTTGTACCGCCTGATGGTCTCCGTGAACTGTTCGTAATTCCAAGCCTTTTTGTTCCAGGCGTTTCCCGTACCGGGCGCCCATTTCTTGCCGTCCGCCAGCGTCTCTTCTTTGCCATAAACTCGCACGACGAGACCGTCCAACGCGACACATTCCTTCTGCATGTCCGCCAGATGTTTTTCCAGAAAATCAATCGTCGGATTGCTCCACGACCAGTCCAACACCTTCACCTGCCGCGGCTGGGCCAACGCCGACATCATGACGCAGCATGCGCATCCGAAAACAAACAATCTTTTCATCATTTACCTCCTTTTTTCAGCTAAAAGCTTAAAGCTGAAAGCTTAAAGCAAATACAAGACATTTCTCATCATCAGGCCACAGCGACGAGGCATTTTGTGAAGAACCGATGAAATCTCTACCACTATTGTTCATTTTTTTGCTTTTTTGCAATGTTTTTTTGCATGACTTCCTTTTCCCCGCGCGCAGCGCTTTCACAAACGCCGAGCAGACGGCGGCCATCTTGATGTTTCACATTCTGCATACTCTTCTGGAAACAAACTCCTCAGCATCAGGGCCAATGCCTGCGAGGCATTTCAGTGTATTTTGTGTATTCTGTGGACTGAATTTAGTGTTTTTCGTGCCTTTCGTGGTTCCTAATTGAGTTTATCCTACTATGCAAATAATGGTTTAAATGCATCCAGTATCGTCTTCGCGGAATATCCAAACGAAATCGACACCTCATGCTGATACGAACGAAGCCGCGGCGCCGTCTTCAGCTTGCCCATGACCGTCTGCCAGTCGATGGTCCCATGGCCCGGAATGTCATGGCTGTCCGTATCCGACGCATTGTCATGCAGATGGACGGTCACGATGTTCGGCAGCATTTTGTCCAATACATGGTCGTCAAACGGAATGACGCCCGAATCGCGGCACGCCCACGGCAGCCATTCACAGCTTCGCTTTCCGGAGGCCGACATCACATTGGCGTGACCTGCGTCGAAGCACAGCCCAAGCCATGGTGACGAGAATCGCTTGACAAATCCATTAAGTTCCTCCGGCATCGCGATTTCCGTCCAGATATTCTCCAACGCGACGATGACGCCGCAACGTTCCGCCACAGGCAAAACCGCCTCCAACGCATCGTCGATATAGGCACGCCATTGCTCCAATTTGCGCGGCCGCAAGCTTTCGTTCGACCACGTCTCCGCATGGAACGCGCATGTGTCGCCGCCGAACTCCGCCGTCAGCTCCAACGTCCGTTTCACACGTTCGATCATGCGTTTGCGGTCGCCTTCGAACGGCAGCGACATCTCGTTGCCCTCCCCCCAGTCGGAATGCGCGCAACGGCAGCTCGCGCCGCGCTCCGTGTACAGTTTTTTCACGGTGGACACGCGTTCGGGATGCTCCAGCAGTTCATGCATCAGATCGCTGGAAAGCGTCAGCAGCAACTGTCCGCAGGACAGGTTGTCCTCCAGGCCTTTCACGATCTGACTGTCGCTTTTGTCGTTTTCCGGCAATGAAAAATATCCGACAAACGGCGGTTTCTGGATAATATTCATATTCTTTATAAAAGGACGAAAGGGACATAAGGGATGAAAGGGACGCAGACGAAGTTCATAAGCCTTAAGCCTTTAGCCATAAGCCATAAGCTCCGCCAACAGGGCGGTCAATCCAATTTTTCCACGACTTGCTGGGCGCGCTCCCAGCCGCCGCGCGAGCGGATCAGGCTGTAATCCAGCGGACGGAAGTAGTCGCCCATGTAGCTCGTGACGAAACGGCCCGACAGCTCTTCGTCCGTATCGTTTTTCACGAAGACGCAAATCGTCTTGGCGTCTTTGTCCTGCATCTTGATTTCGTGCGTGTTGCACAGCTTGTTCAGCGGCGAAACGGTCTTTTCGACCGCGCCGCTGGCGTCCTTCACGAACGTCAACCGCCATGCCGCGCCGTCGCCAAGCGTCAGAATGCCTTCGCAGGCGCCCGTCTTCGCGACGGTGAAGATGTCCGCCACCTTGCAGTAGCCTTTCTGCTTGTAGCGAACCGCGTAGTCAGGCAGTTGGTTGCCGAAACAAATCTTGTCGATATATTCACCGCTGATGGGATAATCCGTGCGGATGACCACATCCGTGATGTGCTGATTCGGCGTATAGACCTTCGCCATGTGCCCCTTCGTCTTGCCGTTGCCCGTCGCCCCGATGGCGCCGCCGTGGATTTTCAGCGTGCCGTTGCAGCCTTCCGGACAGTGGAAGAACGCGCCGTCGAAGTCCGGATTCTCCCGCAGGGAGCCGTCCTCCCAGTACATGATGTTCGTGATGTCGATGGAGCAGTTCGCCGTGCGCTGCTCCAACGCGTAGAAACATGTGTCCGGATAGATTTCCGAACCGACGAAATAGCCTGTGTCCGCCTGCACGATGCCGCGGGTGCCGCGCCACCACGTGCCGTTGTCGCGTTGCGGCATGCAGCCCGTCCAGATGTGGAGGTTGTTTCCGTATGTGTACGCGCCATGGTTCTCCAGGCCGACACGGACGCCCATCATTTCGATGTTGCTGAAGCGGTTGTCGTTCACGCCGCGTCCGTTATAAATGGCTGTACATGGCACGGGCCAGTCGTTCGAAGAGAAGATGGTCATGTTCTGGGCGAAAATTGGCCGCGAGCCGCCGCCTTCGATGAACAGGCCGTAGCTGCGCATGTTGAAGATGCCGACATGGTCGATGAACGTCGCCGTGGACTGCGTGCATTTCGCGATGCGGATGCCGCATTCGTGGCTGTTGCAGCGGATGTTCAGCTCACGGATGTTCACTTTGTAATTGCCGGAGAAATTCACGACGCCGACGGAATGGTCTTCATTGACGATGGCGGAAACCAGCCACGTCCGCGCCTTCGTGACCGTCGGGACGCGCGCATATCCGTCGCCGACGATCGGATTCTTCAGAAACAACGGCTTCTCGACTTTGTAAATGCCTCCGGGGAAATACAATGAGTACTTCTCCGTGTATTGGTTGACGATTTCGCTGACGTCCTCCGAACCGTCGTTCTTCACGCCCAGTTCCAGCACGTTCACCATGCCCGCCTGGAACTCTTTCAACGCGGGCTTTTCTGCAGGCTTCGCCGCCTCCGCCGCCGTGCCGACGGTGTTCATGGCCAAAAACAATACCAACGGACTGATCAATCTTTTCATGATGTCTCCTATTTGTTGACGTTCATCCAAATCATCAATGTTTCCATACCTTATAATAACATAGCAGGCCGCTCCCATTTATCCATCGACCATTACTTTTTTCCGAAAAAACGCCTTTTCCCGCCGATTCCACTTGCCTTGACAAATATCCATATTTTATTATATATGGGGAGAAAATTTCAAAATAGGAGGTAGCAAGGGCGTCCCGCCCTTGACAAGGCCGAGAC
>CACYQT010000126.1 GCA_902776645.1 uncultured bacterium
GGCTCCTTCGTCACAAACAGCGTGCAATCGTCCAGCCGCCAGTCGCCTTTTGCGGCGGAAGCCTGCGTCAGCGCAAGGATTTCCGCATGGGCCGTTGCGTCTTTTAAAAGTTCGACTTGATTGTGGGCGCGGGCGATGATGCGGCCCTGCCAGAGGACGACGGCGCCGACGGGAACTTCGCCTTCCTCCGCGGCCATGTTGGCCTGTGCGAGAGCGAGACGCATGCAGGCTTCGTCCGTGTAGACGGCCATGGGCTTGTCGTTGGAAGGTTTTTGCGTCATCAGGAGAGCGGCTGGTCTTTAGGGAAGGATTTGGGATCCGAATCGATGGCGGTGATGATCTTCATCATTTCCGATGCGGATGTCGCGTCCCGAAGATCTTGGACGAGAGATGTTTCCGCGCAGAGAAGGCAGATGCGCTGAAGCAACTTGATATGCAGGTCGCTGTCAAGGCAGCAGAGGAGGAAGAAAATATCCGTCTTCTGGTTGTGGAGGGCCTGCGACCCGAAGAAAATAGGCTGCTCAAGCTTGGCGACACAGATGAAAGAGTCGCTGAAAAGTTCGATCTGGAGCTTGCGGTTCGGGTGGGGGATGGCGACGCCGAAATCGATGGCGGTTGAAGCGTCCTCTTCCCGTGCACGAAGCTCTTTCAGAAGATCTTGCGGATCATACAGATAGCCGGAATTTTCCGCAAGCTTGACAAGTTCGGAGAGGACGGCCGGCATGGATTTCGCCTGCATGTTCGGCTCCATCAATTCCTCCATGCAGAGCTGCGCGATGATCGGCTCCTCCTCCGCTTCTTCCGGAACGGTCGTTCGCGGATTGGCGGCCTTTTTCTTCTTGTCGTTGTTTTTCTTGCGGGAGACGGAATGATTGATGATCTTCTGGGAGCACCATGCGTCCAGCGAATCCTGTTCGAAGAAGAAACGCTTGCCCTGCTGCTGGCAGGGGATTTCGCCCTGGACGGCCATGGACATCAGTTCACTGGTGTCCATCTGGAGAAAATCCGCGGCTTGTTCTAATGTGAGACGATGGGGAGACATAGTTGCAACTGCCCCGTGGGCAGTTAGTGGTTAGTGGTTAGTGGTTAGTGGTTAGTGGTTAGTGGTTAGTGGTTAGTGGTTAGTGGTTAGTGGTTTTGACAATAAAACGCCGTTTACGAGAGGCTCGCAAACGGCGTTTGGAGAAGCTTGGCTAGACGAAATTACTTCGTGGCGTTCTTGATGGCTTCAGCAGCTTTGTCAACGGCCTTGTCGGCTTCTTTCTTGGCGTCCTTGGCGGCGTCTTTGGCGGCGTCGGCGGCCTTGTCGGCTTCCTTCTTGGCGGAATCAACAGCGGCGTCGATCTTGTCGCCGATGGTCTCTTCTTTCTTGCAGCCGACGAACGGGATGGCCAGCATGGCGGCCAGAGCGATGAGCATGAGTTTCTTCATTTTCATTTTCCTTTTTGGTTGTTTTTAATAGAATAACCGTGATGACGGTAAATATTCTATAATTAATATAATCTTTAAAATGCAACCTGCAAGTTTTTAGATTTCAGATGACGTTGATTCCGTGTCTTCGGGGGCGTTTTCGGCGCCTTCCGCGTCTTCGTCATCTTCGTCGTCGCTTTCCATGGCGCGCTGCGCCTCTTCCTGCTTCGCCTGGAATTCCGCTTCGGCGGCGGCCATTTCGGCCTCCTCGATGGCCTTCTGCTTGTTGGCGGCGATTTCCTCTTCGGACAGTTCGTCCATGAGCGCGGCGAAGGCGACTTTGTCGTTTTCGTTGAGGCGCATGACGATGGTGCCGTAAGTGGCTCGGCCGCAGAGCTTGAAGTCCGCGCAACGCAGACGGACCATGAGACCCTGGACGGACGTGAGGATGATTTCCTTTTCGGAATTCGCCTCGATCTGGATGGCGCTGACAACTTGGTCACCTTCGCGCAGCTTGATGGACGTGACGCCCTTCGAGCCGCGGCGGGTGAGGCGGTACTTGCGGGAGCTGTTGTCGGAAGCGGTCGCGGCGGCCTCTTCTGCGGCTTCGCCTTCCGTCGGTTCGGCGGCTTCCGCAGGCTCCGGAACGTCTTCCGTTTCAGGCTGTTCGGCACCGTCTGGCGAATCGGACGGGGCGGGCAGGGCGGCGGCGTCCGCCGGATCGGAAGCGCCGATCGGCGTGCGTTTGCCGAAGCCGTTGGCCGTCACGACGAGCAGTTCGTCATCCGCCTTGATGACGGCCATCGCGACGATGGTGGAAATCTGCTTGCCGCTGGAATCCTTCAGATTCATGCCCTTCACGCCGGCGGCCTGGCGGCCCATCGGGCGGATGTCCGTCTCACGGAAGCGGCAGGCCATGCCGTTGGCGGCGGAGAGGAGGATCTCCTGGTTGCCGTCCGTCAGCTTGGCGTCGATCAGATCGTCGTCTTCATCCAACGTGATGGCAATGATGCCCTTGTGGCGGAGGTTCTTGAAGGCTTTCAGTTCGGTCTTCTTGATGGTGCCGTTCTTCGTGACCATCACGACGTAGGCGTTGTCCACGTCGACCTTCGGGCCCGCGATCATGGCGCGGACTTTTTCATCCGGCTGCAGTTGCAGCAGGTTGACGAGCGCCTTGCCCTGGCTGTCGCGTGCGCCCTCCGGAATGTCGAAGGCGCGCAGCCAATGCATGAGTCCTTTGTTTGTGAAGAAGAAGATGTAGTCGTGTGTGCAGCAGGTCAGCAGCATCTGGACATAGTCTTCATCCTTCGTCTTCATGCCTTTGAAGCCTTTGCCGCCGCGGTTCTGCGTGTCGTAGGCGTCCGCCGGAACGCGTTTGATGTAGCCGGAGGCGGAGATCGGAATGACGCAGATTTCGCGGGCGATGAGATCCTCCATGTTGATTTCGGACTCGCCGGGCACGATGAGCGTGCGGCGCGGGTCGGCGTATTTCGCCTTGACGTCGATGAGTTCGGAACGGACGACGCCGATGATTTCGTCACGGGAGGAGAGCAGCTTGTTGTAGTATTCGATCTTGCGCTGCAGTTCGGCGTGTTCGGCCTGTAGCTGTTCGACGACCAGACCCGTCAACTGGTAGAGGCGCATGTCCAAAATCGCCTTCGCCTGGCGGTCGCTGAGGAGGAAACGCTCCATCAGCGTCGTGGCGGCGACGTCGCGGTTCGGGGAGTTGCGGATGATGTGGACGACTTCGTCGATGTTCGCCTGCGCGATGAGCAGGCCCTGCACGATGTGGTCGCGCTCTTCGGCGATTCGCAGTTCGTATTTCGTGCGGCGGGTGATGACCTCTTCGCGGTGGTCGAGATACGCTTCGAGGATCTGCTTGAGGTTCAGCGTGCGCGGGCGGTTCTTGTCGACGACAAGGAACTGGGCGGGCAGCGTCGTCTCCAACGGCGTCATCGAATAGAGTTGGTTGAGGATGACGGAGCCCATGGCGCCGCGCTTCACGTCGATGATGATGCGGATGCCGACTTCGGAGGAGGAGATGTCGGCGATGTTCGTGATGCCGACGATGCGCTTTTCATTCACGAGATCGGCGATCTTCTTGACCATTTCCTCTTTGTTGACGGCGTAGGGGATCTCCGTGATGATGATCTGCTCCTTGCCGTTGGACTCTTCGACGGTCGCCTTGCCGCGCAGATGGACGGAGCCGCGGCCCGTCTCATAGAGCTGTATGATGGAGTTGATGCCTTGGATGATGCCGCCCGTCGGGAAGTCCGGGCCGGGCAGCCAGCGCATCAGTTCGCGGACGGAAATACGCGGGTTGTCGATGAGGGCGACGGTCGCGTCAATGACTTCACCAAGATTGTGCGTCGGGATGTTGGTGGCCATGCCGACGCCGATGCCGGTGCCGCCGTTGACGAGAATGTTCGGGAAGCGGGCGGGCAGGACGGCGGGTTCGACGCGCGTCTCGTCGAAGTTGGGGAGCATGTCCACGGTGTCTTTTTCAAGATCCGCAAGAAGCTCTTCCGCAAGACGTTCGAGACGGCATTCCGTGTATCGGTAAGCGGCGGGCGGGTCGCCGTCGATAGAACCGAAGTTGCCTTGACCTTCGATGAGCGGGCATCGCATGTTGAAATCCTGCGCCATGCGGGCCAGCGTGTCATAGACGGCCTGGTCGCCGTGGGGATGATAATTACCGATGACTTCGCCGACGACTTTCGCGCACTTTTCCGTCTTGTGCGACTTGCTGAAGCCGAGGTCGTGCATGGCCCAGAGGATGCGGCGGTTGCCGGGCTTCAAGCCGTCGCGCACATCCGGAATGGCGCGTCCAACATTCACGGACAGCGAATATTGGAGGTAGTTGAAGTGCATGATCTCCTCGATCGCGGAGAGCTTGTCGTTCTTGCCGAGATTCTCCTCGGTGAAGCCGAGGGATTTCTTGTCGATCTTGCTATTGGTTGCTTTTGGGGTATTTGGAGTGTTGGGGGTATCTTCTGACATGGTGGTTACCTTCCGTTATGGCGATGCTCAGATATCGAGGTTCTTCATGGATTCGGCGTGCATTTCAATGTATTCGCGCCGCGGTTCGACAAGGTCGCCCATGAGGAGCGTGAAGAGCTTTTCAGCCTGCACGCAGTCCTCCATGGTGACTTTGAGCATCTTGCGGTTGGTGGGATCCATGGTGGTCTCCCAAAGCTGTTCGGGGTTCATTTCACCAAGACCTTTGTAGCGCTGGATCGTGAGGCCCTGGCGGCCGATGGCGATGATCTTGTCGTAGATGTCCGACAGCGTGAAGACGTCCATGGGCGGCTTGTCGCCCTGGCAGATCGTCGCGACGGGGCCTTCCTGCTTGGCGAACATGGCGGTGTCGGAGAAGCCCGCGTTGGCGAGCTGCTCGGCGATGTTCTGCAGGGAGAAGGCCTCCGTGATGTGGATGGTGTCGATGAAGGCGGCGGACGAGAAGTTCGCGAGCTCCTCCTCCGTCCCGTTGGGCAGGAGTTCGGCCTTCAGCTTTGTCTCGATGTCGCTGATGATGGCGTGCTCCTGTTCGGATGACGTCGCGAAATGGCGCGTCGTGGAGCCGTCGGTCTCGCGGACGTTGATCATGTATTCCGGATACTTGCCGAGCTCATGGGCCTTGGCGATGAAGCCGTCCGGCGTGAGGTCGTAGCGGTGGAGGGAGCCTGCGAGGCGGATGTATTCGCGGATGTTCTGGATGAGCTGCGCGATGGAGTCCACGGGGACTTCCGAGCCGTCCGCGCGCTTCAGCGTGATGTCCTGCAGGCCGAGCTTGAGGAGGATGGCGGCCAGATGGTCTTCGCTGTCGACGTATTCGTCATGCTTGCGGCGCGTCACCTTGAAGAGCGGCGGCTGGGCGATGTAGACGTAGCCCGCGTCGATCAGCGGCCGCATCTTGCGGTAGAAGAAGGTGAGCAGCAGCGTCGCGATGTGGGAGCCGTCCACATCGGCATCGGTCATGATGACGATGCGGTGGTAGCGGGCCTTGGCGGGGTTGCAGCATTCGAAATCGTCCGGATTGTCGTCCGTCGGGGCGTTGCCGAAGCCGCAGCCGATGGCCTTGCGGAGGGATTCGATCTCCTCGTTCTTCTCCATTCGTTCGATGGAGGCCTTCTCGACGTTGAGGATCTTGCCGCGGATGGGCAGGATGGCCTGGTAGCGGGAACAGCGGCCCGTCTTGGCGGAACCGCCGGCGGACTGTCCCTCGACGATGTACAGTTCGCAGAGCGTGGGATCTTTTTCCGCGCAGTCCGCCAGCTTGCCGGGCATGGAGCCGGAATCCAGCGGAGACTTACGGCGCGTGTTCTCACGCGCCTTGCGGGCGGCTTCGCGGGCCTGCGAGGCCAGCATCGTCTTTTCGATGATGTGGAGGGCTTCCTGCGGATGTTCCTCGAAATACGTCGTCAACGTCTCATAAACGATGGAGCCGACGATGCCAGCGACTTCCGAATTGCCGAGCTTCGTCTTCGTCTGGCCTTCGAACTGCGGGTCCTTCACCTTCACGGAGATGACGGCCGCGAGGCCTTCGCGGACGTCCGCTCCGGAGACGGCCGGCTCGTTCTTGTATTTCGGGATGCTCTTGATGTAGTTGTTGACGCAGCGCGTGATGGCGCCCTGGAAGCCCGTCAGATGGGTGCCGCCTTCGATCGTGTTGATGTTGTTGGCGTAGGTGTAGATGGATTCGTTGTAGCCGTCGTTGTACTGCATGGCGATCTCCGCTTCCAGATCGGACTTGACGGTCTTGAAGTAGATGACGTCATGGAGGGCGTTCTTGTCGGCGTTCAGATGGGTGACGAACTCCTTGAGGCCGCCGAGATAGTGGTAGACCTCTTCGCGCGGCACGTCCGCCCGCATGTCGCGTAGGACGATGCGGATGCCGGCGTTGAGGAAGGCGAGTTCGCGCAGGCGGTTCTGCAGGATGTCCCATTTGTATTCCGTGACGGAGAAGATTTCCGGATCGGGCTTGAATTTGACGGTGGTTCCCGTCTTGGAGGACTGGCGGATCTTCTCCAGCGGGCTGGTCGTGTTGCCGCGGGAGAATTTCATCTCGTGTTCATAGCCGTCGCGGTTGATCGTGAGGACGAGCCATTCGGAGAGGGCGTTGACGCAGGAGACGCCGACGCCGTGGAGGCCGCCGGAGACCTTGTAGGCGGAGTGGTCGAATTTGCCGCCGGCATGAAGGACGGTGAGGGCGACTTCGCAGGCGGGCTTCTTTTCGACGGGATGGATGTCCACGGGAATGCCGCGGCCGTCGTCCGACACGGTGATGGAGTTGTCGATGTTGATGACGACTTCGATGTTGTGGCAGTAGCCTGCGAGCGCTTCGTCGATGGAGTTGTCCACGACTTCGTAGACCAGATGGTGGAGGCCGCGCTCATGGGTGTCGCCGATGTACATGGAAGGGCGTTTGCGGACGGCTTCCAGGCCTTCCAGAACGGTGATCTGGGAGGCGTTGTATTCGGCTGGATTGGGGGACGGCGTCTCGGCCGGCTGCGGCTCCGTGGGCTGTGGCGTTTCGTTCGCGGCCTGCGGCTCCGTGGGCTGCGGCGTTGTTTCGTTGATGTTTTCGTTTTCGTCTGGTGACATGTGGTTTTCCTGGATGCCTTGTTTTTTATGGTAATGACAATACAAATCAATTTCCTTTACTATAATATATAATTATTAAATTACAAGTAACGCGTGCGCATACGCGCGCATGTATACGCGCGTGTAATAAATTGTGGATAATTAGGACGGATGGGACTACTGGGACAGATGGGACCACTGGGACGGAAAATGCTTGTCTCAGAAGTCGCAGAAGTCGCAGAAGTCGCAGAAGTCCCAGAAGTCCCAGAAGTCCCAGAAGTCCCAGAAGTCCCAGTAGTCCCAGTAGTCCCAGAAGTCCCAGAAGTCCCAGAAGTCGCAAAACGCCAAAAAGCCCGGTCATCGACTGATGACCGGGCTTTACAATTGGCGGAGTTGACGAGGCTCGAACTCGCAACCTTCGCCGTGACAGGGCGATGCTCTAACCAATTGCGCTACAACTCCGTTCTGAGCGTTTTTCAAAACCTGGCGGAGTTGACGAGGCTCGAACTCGCAACCTTCGCCGTGACAGGGCGATGCTCTAACCAATTGCGCTACAACTCCAGGTTTTGTCAGATGTCGTTTTCCAACGACGCCCATTAAATTACCGCCATTTCCGGAAAATACAAACCAATCAAGGAATTTTTTCTGGAAAATCTAGATTTTCTAGAGGCTCTAGAAGCTCTAGAAGCGCTAGGGGCGCTAGAATAGCGTGAGATGATTCAGCGTGAAATCAATAATCCTTCGCGGACGGTTCGGGGGCTTTCTCCAGAAGGCGGGCGACGATGTCGTCCGCCGTGACGCCTTCAGAATCGGCCGTGAAATTGGTGAAGAGGCGGTGGCGGAGGACGGGCAGGGCGATGGCCCTCACGTCGCCGCAGGACACGTTTACGCGGCCTTGGAGGACGGCGCGGGCCTTCGCGCCGAGAACAAGGCATTGCGCGGCGCGGGGCCCCGCGCCGCAGTGGACGTACTGCCTGATGAAATCAGGGGCTTCGTCCGATTTCGGCCGCGTCATGCGGACGAGACGCGTCGCGTATTTGACGACATGCGGCGAGACCGGCAGGTCGCGGACGATGGCCTGGATGCGGACAAGATCATCCGCGGAGAGCAACTGGTTGAGTTCCACCTTCTTACGCGTGGTGGTCGCCATGACGATCTGCTCCTCTTCTTCCGCATCAGGATAATCGACGAGAATGTTGAACATGAAACGGTCCAGCTGGGCTTCCGGCAGCGGATAGGTGCCTTCCTGTTCAAGGGGGTTCTGCGTCGCGAGAACGAAGAACGGCGGCGGCAGCTTGAAGAGCTGGTTGGACGCTGTGACCTGTTTCTCCTGCATCGCCTCCAGCAGGGCGGCCTGCGTCTTCGGCGGCGTGCGGTTGATTTCGTCCGCCAGCAGCATGTTCGTGAAGACAGGGCCTTTGATGAAGCGGAACGACCGCTTGCCCTGTTCGTCCACGTCGAGAATGTCCGTTCCGATGATGTCGGACGGCATGAGATCCGGCGTGAACTGGACGCGTTTGAACTGAAGCTTCAGAATCTGCGCAAGCGTCGATACCATCAGCGTCTTGGCGAGGCCGGGCAGGCCGATCATCAGGCAGTGGCCGCCGGCCGCAATGGCGATGAGAAGCTCCTGCGCGACCTGCTGCTGGCCGACGATGACACGGCCGAATTCGCTGAACACGCCGTTGATGGTCTTGCCGATGGTCTTGATGTCGTCCGGATTGACTCCCGCCGCCGCCATGGACGGCACGGAGAATGTGGTCTGTTCATGCGGCTGCGATGTCTGCAACGCGATTTCCGGCCCGGGCTCGAAGCGTGTGATGACCTGCCCGAACTGGATGGTGCACGCCGATTTGATGAGGCAGCTCTGAATCCGCTGGTCGTTGACGATCGTTCCGTTCTGGCTGCCGAGATCCTCCAGCTTCCATGCTCCCGCGACCAACGTGAACGCCGCATGCTGCCGCGAGATGCTGCCATGGTTGAGCACGATGTCGCAATCTTCGATTCTGCCGACGGAACAACGCCCGCCGTCGAATTGGAACTCCTGGCCGATGTTCGGCCCTTCTGTGACAGTTAGTTTCGCCATGGCAACAATCTCCGTGGTGATTTGGAAATGTGGAAAATAATGTGGCGCGTTTTTTTACAACGGCGGGACGCCGTCGTTACCATTGC
This sequence comes from uncultured bacterium, assembly GCA_902776645.1. Classification (GTDB taxonomy): domain Bacteria; phylum Verrucomicrobiota; class Lentisphaeria; order Oligosphaerales; family Oligosphaeraceae; genus UBA1407. Next base: position 9,166 of record CACYQT010000126.1, read on the forward strand.
GCCTTCAACGGCGAGACGCCGTCGTTACTTCACAATTTGATGGTCTCGCCGGATTTGACGGACTTGAGGGCGCCGTCGACGGTGAACCAGATTTCCGTCGCGGTTGGATTGTAGATCATCGTGCCGTCGGCCGAGACGTCCAACGCGCGGACGGCCTTGACGTAGCGGCAGATTTCGATGTTGGTGGCGTACCAGATGTCCTCATGGCCGGCCATCTGCTGGCAGAAGCTTTCGATGTCCTGCCAATTATTGTTGTTGTCGAATTCGTAGGCGTGGCCCCAGACGAAGAAAATGCCAAGCGGGTATTTGATGTTCAGAAAGTTGGGAACGAGCGCGAGGGCGTCGCGATGATGGCAGGTCGGATGCCACGCGAGAAATTCGTTGGGCAGGCCGAAGGCCTTCGTGGCGGCCGTCGTGCGGCAGCAGTGGATGCCGGCGGAACGCAGGATTTCGACGACTTCGTCGTTGTAAGTGCCGTAGGGGTAGGACATGGAGAGGACGGGATAGCCGGCCAGCTCTTCAATGCGTTTGCGGTCTTCCCAGACTTCGCGCATGACTTCGCTGCGCGGAATCCGTTCCAGGAAGGGATGCGTCGCGGCGTGGCAGGAGACTTCATGGCCTTTGTACAGCGTCGCGACTTCCTCCGGATCGATCTTTCCTTTGGTGCCGAACGTGGCGGAGTTGAGATGGAACGTGCCTTTGATGCCGTAGCGGTTGAAGATTTCGACCAGCCGGCGGTCGGCGACGACGCCGTCGTCATAGCTCATGGTCAAGGCTTTGCTTTTTCCTTCGGGATAGACGAATCTTGTTCTCATGGTGCGTCCTTTGTGGTTGATGGTTGACTGGCGTTGATGGTGTCCAATATGATGGTTTCAATATGGTCTGATTGCTGTGAAAGCCTTTCGCGGAGTTCGGACGGCGCGACAAGGCGGATGGCGAACGTCCGCAAATAGTCGCTTTCGAGTGACTTGCGATGGTCTTTGTCATTTTCCAGAAGCCAGAAGTCATGTTGTTGACGGCTGCAGGAGAAAACACGCAAGTCCTTTGGGATGAGCTTTTTGAAATACGGCATGGCCGCGAAGAGGACGTCGCCCGCCGCGCAGCCGCAACTGGCGGCGATCTCGTCTTCCAACGCGACGAGATTCCGCGGATCCTGCGCGAATTCGGAAAAGGCCCGCAGATTGGCGCGCGGCCATTCATGGATGGCGATGGGCTTGTCCGCCTGTCGTTCGACATATCCGTATCCTGCTGGCTTCAGCGCAAGGAAAGTCTTGTGGAGACGTCGGTTGGACAAATCATCGGCCAGTTTCCGCGAGACGGGATGGCGGACGGCGGCGAGCCACGCCTCCAGCTGGTTGTCCGTCATGTCCCACAACGCGTCGCCTGCATCGTCATGTGTTTCAAGTTCCTGCTGGACGGCGCGTTGCAGCATCCGCTGGGCGGCGAGGGCGGTCTTGTTGAGATAGCCGTGCTGATGGAGGTAGGAATAGAATTTCTGAAGCTGCTTGGCGTCTTCGATGAATTTCTGCTCGATGGCCAGCCCGTCCTCCGTGAAAAGCGTGTAGAACTGGATTTTCTCGATGTCCGGCGTGCCGTGGAAGCCGATGTGGAGGGCGTCCCGCATGAGATAGTCCAGCTTGTCCGTTCCGAGATTGCGATCCGAAATCCAGTTGGCGAGCGGATTTCCGCCGGTCAGCATGGCGGCGATGTCGTCGTCGTCCAGGCCGCAGGCCTTGATGGCGTCATGCATGTCGTGGATGCGGCGGATTCCGCAGGAATGGTGGTCGCCTTGGAGGACGGGTTCGATCTGGTGGGAGAACGGGCCGTGGCCGATGTCATGGAGGAGGGCGAAGGCCTGGAGGAGGCGCGATTCGTCCGCCGGAAGCCGCTGGATCCGGCAGAAGCGCTGCGTCAGGGCCAGTACGCCGACCGTGTGTTCGAACCGCGTGTGGACGGCGCCCGGAAAGACCAGATAGTTGATTCCCAACTGCCTGCGGCCGCGCAGACGCTGGAAATGCGGATGTTCCACGATGGGAAGGAAATCCGCAATGTCCGCCGGCGGCGTCGCGGGAATGCAGATGGACTTTCTGGGAATCATGGCGATGGCCTATTGTGCGAAAATGTATTCGATGTCGTCGGTCGTGAGATCGTCCAGCGAGGCGGGCGCGTCGTCGACGATCTTGTGGAAGAGGTTTCGTTTGGAGTCCTGCAGGGCGAGGATCTTCTCCTCCACGGTGTTCTGCGCGATGAGCTTGATGGACGTGACGGTTCGTGTCTGGCCGATGCGGTGGGCGCGGTCCGTCGCCTGGTCTTCGACCATTGGGTTCCACCATTGGTCAAAGTGGATGACGGTGTCCGCTCCCGTGAGATTCAGGCCGGTTCCGCCCGCCTTGAGGCTGAGGAGGAAGATCGGTATGTCGTCGCTGTTGTTGAATTTGTCCACATGGGCCTGGCGGTCCTGCGTCGAACCGTCGAGCCGTTCGAACTTGATGTGCGACTTCTTGAGCCATTCGGGGAAGAGGTCGAGCACGGATGTGAACTGCGAGAAGAGGAGGATGCGGTGCCGCGAGTCGATGGCTTCGAGAATGACCTCCTTGGCGAGATCGAATTTGGCGGACGGTATGTCGTCCGGGAAGTCGCTGCGGAGATCCTTCGGGAGGAGGATGGGATGGCAGCATGTCTGGCGGAGGCGCAGGAGCATGGCGAGCACGTCGAATCGGTGCTGTTTCCAGCCGGTCTTGCGGGCGAAATCCAGAAGGCGGCGTCCTGCGAGCATGAGATTGTCGTAGATGGTGCGCTGCTGTTCGGTGAGTTCGCAGAAGAGGACTTGTTCGAGCTTCGGCGGCAATTCCGCGCAGACATCGACCTTCGTCCTGCGCAGGATGAACGGCTTGATCTGCGCGGCGATGGCGGTCTGCCGCTCTTCCTTTTCCGCGTCCGACGTCTTCGGCCCGAGATGGAAGTTGCGGTTCGTGCCGAGATAGCCGGGCAGGAGGAAATCGAACAGCGACCAGATTTCGATCAGGTTGTTTTCGATGGGCGTGCCGGTCAGGATCAGCTTGTATTCGGCGCGCAACCCCTTGCAGGTCTTGGCGTTGGCGGTCTTCGGATTCTTGATGTGCTGCGCTTCGTCGAGAATCAGATGGTCGAAATCCATGCCTTCGTATTCGAAGCCGTCGCGCCGCAGGAGGGCGTAGGAGGTGATGATCAGATCCGCATGCTCCATTTCGCGGAGCTCCTTGGCGCGGTCGTTTCCTTTGATGACCATCGTCTTCAGCTGCGGCGTGAAGCGTTTTGCCTCGATGGCCCAGTTGTCCAGAAGCGACGTGGGGCAGACGACGAGCGTCGGGCGGACGGAGAGGCCGAGCATTTTCCGCGAAAGGATGAGCGCAAGGGCCTGGATGGTCTTGCCGAGACCCATTTCATCGGCGAGAATGCCGTTGAAGCCGCATTCCTCCAGCGTGTGGAGCCATTTGAGGCCGTCCGTCTGGTAGGGGCGGAGCGTCCGTTTCAGGGAAGGCGAGATGGGCGGCAGCTTGATTTTGCGATGGTTGAGGATGCGGTATTTCAGCTCCTGCCACTGCGGCTTGGGGCCGTCCCAATATTCGTCCAGTTCGTCGCTTAAGGTGAGGGCTTGGCAATGCTGGAATTTCAGAGTGCCTTCTTCGTTGCGCTCCACGGCTTTCTGGACGAGATTCTTGATGAGATTCAGCAGGTTGGCGGGCAGTTTGACGATGGCGCCCGAAGGGAGCTTGACGATGTCGCGGTCGTTCGAGACGGCCTCCAACGCGTCCGCGAAGGGAACCGGCGTTCCGTCTGCCGCCTTCAGCTGGCAGTTCGTCTCGAACCAGTCCTCCGTCTCATGGCCGGCCGAGATGGCGAGCTTGGCCTCCGACGTGGCGGCCATGTTCGTGCGGACCTGCGGTGTCCAGAAGACGAGCCAGTGCGGCGCGAGTATGCGGCATGTGCTTTTCATGAACTGCCAGATTTTCTCCGGATCCTTCAGGCGGATGCCTTTCCACGAATCGTCCGGTGATTCGAAACCGACTTCACGCAGGAGGTTGACGGCGGTGTCTTCATAGTCGAGATCGCGGCGGATGAAATGGCCGTCCGCCATGAGCATCGGGTTGCCGCCGACGTTCGTCCGCGTGCCGTTGTAGTCGAATTCAAGATCGCCGATGAGGCCCTGCTTGTCCCAGTCCAGCGTGAGGACGGGCTTGAGCTTGCCGTATTCGGCGGCGAGTTCCGTGAGATTCTTGTTGGTGATGATCTTGCCGGGGAAGCGGCTGGCTGCGCAGAGCTTGTCCAGACGGTCCAGTTCGGCCCGGTCGAGCTTGAGCTCGGGGCCTTGGATGAAGAGCCGCAGCCAGTTGAGCGGCAGAATGCCCGGGAACCACCAGTATTCGAGATTGCGGCCGATCCAGTATCCGCCGCGCCCCGCGATGAAGGAGAGCTGCTCCGGTTCGAGGACGCCCTGGTCCGGAATCATGATTTTGGGGATGATGGACGGCTTGTCGTCCGTCTGCTGGGTGCAGAAGGCTATCTGCAACGGCGACAGATGGATATAGACCTGCGCGCCGCTGCCGGTCGTCAGCATGCGGGAGCCGCGGAGACAGTGGAAGAGGTCGGCGACCAGCTCGGTCGTGAGGGTGAAGGAATCGTTGGACATGTCCGCGAAACGGACGATGAAATTCATGACCTGCTGGATCTGCGGGTCGAAGTTGGCGATGGTCATGCCGCCGGCGGCGTGGCCTGTCTCGATGAGCCGTTTGATGTTGCCCTGCGCGTAGCGGACGCCGCGGAATTCGATGTTGGCGGCGATTTCCAGTTTCTGGCTGGGCAGTTCAAGCGACGGGAAGGGGCTTTCCTTGCAGACAAGATTCAGCCGCGCGTCCGCTTCGGACGTCTGCAGAAAATGCTTCAGCGCGTCCATCGTGAGTTCGGACACGGAGGATTTCATGGCGGCGAGCTTGACGCCGGCCGCCTCCTGCGACGGCTGGGCCTCCTCCGAACTGCTGTTGAAGACGGGATCAAGCCTTTCGGGCGATTCCTTCGCGATGATCAGCAACGCGGCGACCTTGTGGGCGCAGTACGGGCTGGGCGTGCGGCATGTGCAGCGGCAGACAAGCTGGTTGGCGCGGATGGCGACGGATACCTGCTCGAAACGCCCGCGGTCGTTCGCGAGCCTGACGATGATGGATTTGGGCGTATGCTGGGCTTCGAGAACGGCATTGTCCAGAAAGAGTTTCAAGCCGGCTTCCCAAGCTTCGGGGCCGGCCAAGGAGGCTATGTGTTTTTGCAGGTCGTCGTTAAGGGGCATGGCGAAAATACTGGTTGCGGATGATCTTCGCCGAAAAAGCATCGCGACGCGACAGGGCGCGCATGTCTTTCTCTGCGGAGGCATCCATGAAGGAAACGTGTCAAATCATATAAAATTACAGCCAAAGGGGGATTTTTCCAGTTTTTATTTATTAAATAAGGTATAAAATTGATGATTGTTGAGCCGACGGAGGACGGTTTTGCATGGAATGTTGTGCAAAAGAGCAAGATGGAGCTATAGTATTTTTCTTCGGGGTGGCGACGGCGTCCCGCTGTTGGAGGTAACGTAGGCATCCCGCCGTCGGCAGTATAATACAAAAAACAAATAGCAAAACAAAGGAATGAACCATGAAGAAATATCGTCTTGGCGTCGTCGGACAGGGCGGCCGTGGCCGTGGAATGTTCCGCTGGTTCTCTGAAAATTTCGAAGACATCGAACCCGTCGCCGCGTGCGACATCGTCCCGAAATTCTGGTATGAGACGAAGGAAAACGACATGACGATGGCGGAGCGCATGCCTCAGGTCGCCTTCTATGATGATTTCGACGAGATGATGGCGAAGGCGGATCTGGACATCCTGATGGTGGAGACGCCCGCCACGAACCATGCGGATTTCTGCGAAAAGGGCCTGAAGGCGGGCGTCCATGTCTATTCGGACATCCCGACGGTACGCTCGTTGGAGGAGGCTCAACGGTTATGGAAGGCGCAGCAGGCGTCGGACAGCATGTTCATGAGCGGTTCGACGACGTGCGGTTGGGGCTTCATTCTGGAGCTTCAGAGATTGTACAAAGAAGGACTGCTTGGCGAGCCCGTCGCCATGGAGGCGGAGTACATCCACGACTGCCGCTATCTGTGGGAGGAGACGCCATGGCGCAAACCGCAGGTCAAATGGGGCAGCATGCCGATCCGCTACTGCACGCATTCGCTCGGGCCGCTGCTGTCGATTCTCAAGGAGGACCTGCGGAAGGTCTATTGTGTCACGACGGGCAGCAAGGTGACGGACAACGAGTTCGCGAACGACTACAATTCGGCCTTCTTCCAGACGGATTCGGGCATTGTCGTGCGCATGACGGCGTCGTTCATCAACAATTGCGTCGGCGGCCATCACAGCTACCATGTGTATGGAACGAAAGGCTATTTCGAGCATATTCCGTCCAAAGGCGAGGGGCATCCCGCCTGCACGGTCTTCAGTTCGACCGTTTCGGATGAGATGAAGAAGATGACGCAACTGCCCGTCGATTTTTCTCCCTACACGAGTGAGTTCGGAAAGCGCTTCGAATCGAAGGCGTCCAATTCGGGCCATGGCGGCGCGGATGTTTTTTTGATGCAGTGGTTCATGGAGGCGTTGGAGCGGCGCGAAGGAAGCTCCGATCACGCTGCGCGACGGCCTGCGGATGACGATTCCGGGCATCTACGCGGCGGAATCGGTCATCCAAGGTGGCAAGACGCTGACCATCCGTTATCCATGGGACGACGGCTTCGAAGAGGAAGCGAAAAAATACTCGAAGACGTACACGAATTGATGTAGCGACGGCGTGAAGTAGCGACGGCGTGAAGTAGCGACGGCGTCCCGCCGTTGACGGCCTGTGCCCCGCCGTCGTTGGGACGAATGTAGCGACGGCGTGAAGTAGCGACGGCGTGAAGTAGCGACGGCGTCCCGCCGTCGTTGGCCTGTGCCCCGCCGTTGTTGTCGCGACGGCGTGAAGTAGCGACGGCGTCCCGCCGTTGAGGGTATGTGTCCTTTCTCTGTTGTCGTCTGTGAATGGCGTGACTGAATAGTAAGAGGCTTTTCGCTATATACGGCACAAGCCCCCCGACGTCGGAGACGCCGTCGCTACGTTACTATCGTATATTACGATACTTATGCTGATAATCAAGTGAACATTGTTTTATCCTATTTTATGTAAGATGATGGGAGTCAGCATGATAGAGCCACATGGGATCTATGATTTCTTATGATTCTTTATGACTTTATATGATAATAAAATGAATTTCTTGAGTATTCCTTTTATTATGCTATAGTCTGTTTGATGTAGCTACAGTACAAGCCTCAACGGCGGGGACGCCGTCGTTACAACGACCGACGGCGGGACGCCGTCGCTACAACAACGTCGGGGCACATGCCAACGACGGCGGGACGCCGTCGCTACAACAACGTCGGGGCACATGCCAACGACGGCGGGACGCCGTCGCTACACAGGACGCCGTCGTTACAACGGCAATTTATGAAGAAAAGGAGGATAACATTATGGATGGACAAACATTTCCAATTGGTGACAGCGACCAGAGAAGAGATTCTGAATCTCAGGATTCTACTCACAACTCAACTCCTATCTATTTCCCAGGGAAAGATTTATATCAAAATGAAAATCTCTTGATCTATCCAGGCAATCTTCTTCCACATTGGGAGCTGAACTTAATAGCTTATCATGTTTGTTTTCGTTTGGATGATGTCATACCTGCCTCCGTACGAATGCAGTGGCAGGAAGAACGCAAAAGGATTCTTGAAAAATCCCCAAATGGAGATAAAATGCCGACAAAAGAAGAAGTAAAACGTTTTCAATATCTGTATTCAGAAAAGATTGAAAAGTATCTTGACAGCGGGTATGGTTCCTGTATTCTTCGGGAGGATAATGTCGCGACGATTGTCCGAAATTCACTGGAATTCTATGAAGGGAAAAAATATTTTCTTCATGCTTGGTGTATCATGCCCAATCATGTCCATGTCGTTTTTCAGGCTTTGGGGACTCATACGCTTTCGGAGATTCTCCATGGATGGAAATCATTCACATCGCACGCAATTAACAACCTATTGAACCGTAAAGGCAAATTATGGCAGGATGACAGCTACAACCATATTATTAGAACATTGAGAGAGTATTATTATCATATAAAATATGTATGGGACAATCCAGAGAATGCTGGTTTTCATGAATGGAAATGGCGTTGGAAAAGGTTGGCAGGTAACGACGATGTGAAGTAGCGATGACGTCCTATGTAGCGACGGCGTCCCGCCGTCGTTGGCCTGTGCTCCGCCGTTGTTGTAGCGACGGCGTCCCGCCGTTGACGGTAACGATGTAGCGATGGCACAAGCCAACGACGGCGGGGACGCCGTCGCTACTAACTAATCTTCTGCGACGTTGCAAGCCGTTGTTGTTCAGCATAGAGGGCGCGGGCCTGGAAGAAGCCTCTCGTGATGCAGATCAATGAATAGATGGAGAAGATCAGATAGGTGAGCTGTTCGGGCTTGTCGAGCAGCATGACGGCATGCAGGTAGATGCTGATAATGCTGCTGACGACGATCAGATAGGTGTATTCGATGAAAGCGAACATCGTAAGTATGGAGATCAGAACGCCGAAGAGCATGATTGTGTTGTCCAGCAACTGGTAGCTTGAACCAATTGCCTTCAGAATGAAATAGGTGATTAGCCATGCGGCGGCACAGGCGACGGTGGTCCAAATGCGCTGTTTTGTCGTCATGCAACGGAAAACGGTGGAGTGTTTGTAGGCGCGTTTGTTCCATTGGAGGAACGTGATAAGCTGTATGGGGCAAGAGGCGAACAGGGCGTAGGCGGCCATCGCCATGAGTCCGAAATAGTAGTAGACGTATGCGTACAGCAGTGAATTGAAGCCGCCGATGAGCGGCGCGTAGCGGTTCACGCGGGACTGCAGGAAGCCGACGACCAATGAAATATAGAGCGGCAACGTGCGTAATAACGGTTGTTTGCAATAATATCGCGCGATGGTCAGAAGCACGAATGTGATCGCCATCAACACGTAGAACGGAAGATTGTCTTTTGTGGATTTTTGCATGGTTACTTAAGGGCGATGATGAGCTCGGCGAGAAGGCGTTTATGGGCGATGACGGAGGCGGGGGAATGATCGAAATGATCTAGTCTTGTCACAACGGAATCAGGCACTTGCAGCGCGGCTTCCGCTCGTTTGACAAGCTCCTTGTCCGCATCGGCGCGTTTTTTGTATGATTCCAGACGGCTTGAGAGGATTTGGAAGTATTCGATGTCCTGTAGGCCGTCGCGGAGGTTTTTCAGGCGGATGGACGGCCATGGCGTCCAGTCGGGGCCCGGATACATGAGATTGCCGCCGCCGTTGGTTGGGCTGGGCTTGGAGGTTTTGGAATTCACGCTACGGAAATAGGGCACCCACGGGATGGCCGGCCAGCGGAGGCCGTCCTTCATCTTCTGGCGGACGTCGTCCGTCATCCATTCCATGCCGAAACTGATGCGTTCCTGTTCCGTAAGTCGTTCATGCTCTTGAGCGTTCGTGAGCCATTCACGGTTGAGGCCCCAGTAGAGGAGGCCCGTGATGCGGAGGCGTTTCGTCAGCCACGGGATGACGCGCGGGGCGATGCCGGGCGAATCCAGATTGAAATTGACGCATGGCTTGAGCGGGTAGTCCGTCGGATACCACCAGATCTGTTCGCCGAGCTTGCGGCGTTCATCCGCACGCTTTTCATCGTAGTGCTGGAACAACGGGCACCAGATATCGACGTAGCCATAGAGCCGTTCGTCTATTCTGGCCGTGTTCAGCCGCGGGATGTCCGGAAAATGCTGTTTCGTGTTTTCGAAGGCGGCCTGCATGGCCTTCAGCTGGTGGACGTTGAAGAGGACTTCGTCGAAGCCGAAGGCGACGACGCGGTTTCGCCAGCCGTTGCGGTCGATGAATTCCAGATTCTTCTCCATGTTGGCCTGGTTCTTGTCCGCCGCGATGATGGGCAGATAGATGTTTTTCATGCCGCGTTCGAGGCAATAGCGTGTCTCCTCTTCGGAGAGGAACAGCCTGGAGCCGTTCCAGAGGTTCATGGGATCAAGGCGATGGTCGAGAATGAAATCCAGATAGGCGCGGCGTTTTTCAGTTGGCATGTCTTTGCCGTAGAATGCCTTCGCCCATGAAGGCGTGAAGCAGAAGGCGGTGGAAAGCGTGAATTCTTTCGGCAACGCGAAGGGAAGAACGGTGACGGACAGCGGGAAGGAAAGTTCCCTGTCGTCGGCCTTCAAGACGACGTCGAATTCGGCCTTGCCCGATTGCGCATGCGCCGCATGGACGTCGATCCAGAAGCGGACAAGCGTCTGCTGCGTCTGGAATGTTTCCGTGCCGTCGCTTGGGCGGAGCACGTCCGGATAAGACTCGGAAGGCTTCCCGGAGAAGCGTGTGGCGATGTCGTCTTCAAGGAAGAGATTGATTTTCAATG
>CACYQT010000127.1 GCA_902776645.1 uncultured bacterium
GTCGTGGAGAACATCCAGCGCAAGGACCTCAACCCGATCGAAGAGGCGGAAGGGTACAAGTTGCTCCGCGACCGTTTCGGCATAACGCAGGAGGACGTGGCCGAGCGCGTCGGCAAGAGCCGTCCCGCCATCGCGAACTCGCTTCGCATGCTGGAGCTGCCGGACGAGGTGAAGCAGCTGCTGGCTCGAGGACTCCTCACGGCGGGCCACGCGAAGGTGCTGCTCTCGGTGGAGGGCGAGCGCGACCGCACGCTGCTCGCGCGCGAATGCGCGGAGCGTTTGCTCAGGAAGCCTTTGGCGAAAATTTCGTTCTTCGGTGTGCCTTTGTAGAATGACGGATTGCCCAAATCGTTCGGATCCAAGCTCCAGCGGATGAAATGATCCACCGCCCGCTGCGGACGGTACGCGTCAAAAACGAGAATGCGGTAGCCCAGCCGACGGAAATCCTCCGCGGCCGCCGCAAGCCCTTCCGCCGCAGGACGCGCCAAACTTGGACGCGACGACAAATAGCCGTCTATCCGCTTCCCGACAAAATTGAAATCGGACGCATATCGCAAATCGATGATCGCATCCGGAATGACATCGTTCAAATAAAGAAAATCTGGCTCCATGTTCCATGTCCTTTTTCACAAAATCTAATCTAAATGTAACGTAATTTGCCATTTTTTCCACCATAACGCGGATATTCGGATGATTCCCGAAGGTTTTTCCCAAAAAACATTTGACTTAATTTAAACAGACACTACCTTAAACATGTTTTTTTATATTTTGATATCGTATCAGACAAATCAATACACACCAAGGAGCCATCATGAAAAAACATTTTACGCTGATCGAGTTGCTGGTCGTCATCGCCATCATCGCGATTCTGGCCGCAATGCTTCTGCCCGCTCTCGCAAAAGCACGTGACAAAGCCTACTCCATCTCCTGCACAAGCAACCTCAAGCAGGTCGCCTTGACGGAAATGATGTACGCCAACGACTACAAGAACATGGTCGTCTGGGGCTGGTGGGGTGGCGACGTCGGCAAGACATGGTATCAGGTCTGGGATCAGAACGGATATCTTGGAGACAAGAAGATGCTCCAGTGCCCCATCAGACCGGACGCGAAATACGGTGACTATTTCATGGGATACGCCTGCAGCCGCAACCTCCACGGCAACTACACAAGCTACCCGCTGTCGATGATCGGCACGCCGTCCTTCACCTCCGACCATACGGATGCGCAGAATTGCGGCGACTCCGTCGCCGGCAACAACAACCCGTCCACATGGGTCACGATGTACAGCAAAGGCTGCCATTGGCAGTGGATGGCCCCCTATCTGGTCAACACCTCCAACGCCGTCAGCGGCGGCCCCTACTTCGGCACCGCCAGCGACGACAACAACCGCCGCGCCGTCCCGCGCCACAACGACAAGCAGGGCATGAACGTCAGCTTCTTCGACGGCCATGTCGGCTACATGAACTGGCGTCAGTTCTACGGTCCCCTGCCGGACGGCCTCACCGTCGGCGCCGACGACTGCCACTGGGACTGGAAGTAATCGTCTGACAAGAGCTTAACCAAAATCCAAACGCCCGCGCATCAGCCGATGCGCGGGCGTTTTGTTTGCACAACCTATCTCCCTTTAATCCCTTCCACCTTTTATCCCTTGAATCACTTCTATCTCTTTCTTCAAACTTCAGGCAAAATTGAACCGCGTCAGATCCCACTTCTCGATGATGCGGCAGAGCTTTTCCACATAGGTGGAGGACGTGGCGTAGCCGCCATCCTTGATGCATTGCGCAACCGCCTTGTAATCCGTCAGTTCGGCGATCCCTTCATAGCGCAGCTTGTCGCCGTTCTTCGCGCCGAGCAAATAGGCTGAATGATCCGCGATCGACGCTTCGATGCACGGATATTTGCGGAAATCCGCCGTGATGATGGAAATCTCGCCGACCTTGTACTCCTCCGTCGTCTTCTTCGTGTAGAACGATTTGCCGTCCCACGCGGAGCCTCCCCAGCAGTTGCCGGAAAGCGTTTTCTTCATGCCGAAGCAGTTGTTCGCGTTCTGCGCAAGCTCCGACTTGCCGTAGGCGGATTCCAGAATGAACTGCGCCATCGAAACGGCCGCCATGACACCATAGGCACGATGGTCCGCCGTGAACAACGGCCCGACTTTCTCAATAATTGCCTCTTCGGACAAATCCGCCAAATCCTTCGCCTGCAGCTTCGTAGGATATTCATCGCAGTAAACGTCGCCGCTGTCCAGCTTCGCCTTCACGGCCTTGCGGAAGACATCCATGGAAAGCGGAAGATTCAACTGCGTCCACAGATGTTCGGGATCGACATGGCCCGACGCGACGCCGCGGTCATGCCCCTCCTTGTGGGAGATGATGACGCCGTCCTCCAGCGGATCCAGACGGTATTTCTTGCAGAGATAGGCGAACAGCTCCACGGCCGCGTCGAACGTCCGTTTCGCCATCGTCTTCGCCTCTTCTGGATTGGAGCATTCGAACGTCGCGCCATGCGTGTATTTCAGGCTGCCGGATTCGCACATCTCCACGCCGACATGCGTGTTGTTCACGCTGCCGTTCGGGCCGGAAGCGCCATGCCAGCCACGATGGGCCCACGGCAGCGTCTGATAGACGACGCCCGTCTCCGCGTCGATGAATCCATGGACACAGGCCCGTTCATAGTCCGGGCTGTTCCACGACTTCACGAAAGCCATGGCATGCGGCTGCGTGCATCCGACGGAATGCAGCATCAGCCCTTTCACTTCAATCTTGCGGCCCGTCTTGTAGCACGGATTCTTCGTCAGCAACGCATCTTCGATTTTCAACGAACTCATTGTCTTATATTCCTTTTTATACAGCTTCTTTTGCTTCGGATCATACCGCCAGTCATCGTCGGGAGAAAGCTTTACGTTGGCGACCCAACGCGTGTCGTCGTAGAAGCCGCCTTTGCCCTGCCCGACGCCCCACACGGCGCGCATGCCCGCCAGAGACATCGTCACACGCCAATCCTCCTCATGGAACGCGGGGGCGTTCTTTTCCGGATAGACATCCAACGGCAGCAGTTTGGCCGGCCCGAAAAAGCGGATCATCGGCTGACGCGCCGTCGCGAGACGGTTCAGCGCCTTGTAGAAAACCGTGTCGCCGAAATACGGCCGCTCCTCCTGCTCCGACACATGATTGAACATCGGGATAGGCTCCGAACAACCGTCCATGATGGAGTACATGATCTCCATTTCCAAACGATTGAAGCCCAAGTCGTTCGGCAACTGCTCCAATAACCGTTCGAAGGCGGGCGCCAAAAACGGCGTCAATTCGTATGTGGCTTTCGCGGCCTCCTGCCACGCATGCGGATCAGGCGACGTGAACGCCTCCCACGCCTTTTCGGCCTCCGCCCGCATCGCAGGCGTCACAAGCTTCCGGCGTTTCATCATGGTTTGGATTTCGTCTTCATTCAGTTCGCCATAGCCTGCGAAACGGCTGCCGTCATCGCGCAATTCTTCACAGATGAGATAGACGACGGAATCTTCACGGATGATGTTCTTCGTAAACGCAAGGAACTCACAGAGAAGCATCATGTCATACAGGCAGCTGTCAAACCACAGCGTGACTTCGCATTCACAGTTCAGAGCTTCGCGGATGACGTAATAACGCGATGCAATCCGTTGCGACGCAAGTTCCTTTCCGCCAAGATAATCCGCCAATGCAACCGAACGCGCCTCATACCACGCCAAATCGTTCCAGTCCGCCTTTGGAAGCGGCCCTTCGAACAGATTGTCCGTCCACGCAAGATGCTGGCCTGGAATGACTTTCGCGGCCGTTTCCGCCGCGCTGTCGCCCGAATGGATGTGCAAACTCATAAGCCCTTTCTTTCTCCAAATTGTTTTTCCTGTATTGAAACAGAATCACGAATGAACGCCAATGGCTGCCTTAATTTCTATACAGATGCTCTTTTTCAGGACATCCTAAATTGTTAATTGTTAATTGAATAGCGGCCTTCGGCCGCTATTACTGCCGTCCGTGGTTCGGATCGACAACCATGCCCGTGTCTTTAACGATTCCCGCCGCAAGCCGTTGCCGCAACGCCTCGTAGAGCAGAATCGTCGTCGCCGTCGCGACGTTCAGCGAATCCGCCGCGCCCATCATCGGCAGCCGCACTTGCAAATCCGCCTCGTTCATCCACAAGTCGCTCAGTCCGAACTGCTCCGCGCCGACGACCACCGCCAGCGGCGTCGTCATCGCCACATCCGTGAACAGATTCTCCGTGTGCGGCGTGGCCGACAAGATCTTCACGCCGTTCTTCCGCAACCACTTCAGCGTGTCCTCCGACGACGCCTCCGCAATCGGTAGCGTGAACAGCACGCCCGTGCTTGCGCGGACGACGTTTGGATTGTACAAATCCGTCACCGGATCGCACAGAATCAATCCATCGACGCCCGCCGCGTCCGCGCTGCGCAGCATCGTGCCCAGATTGCCAGGCTTTTCTATCTGCTCCGCAACAAGATAGAACGCAGGGCGGTCCAACTTCGGCAAATCATCCAATGTATGGTGGATCTGCGGGCCGACGCCCAGCAGCCCTTCCGGCCGGTCGCGGTAGGTCATTTTCACAAAGGCTTCCTTGCCAACTTGATAAAGCTTCGCGCCCTGCTTGCAGACGGCATCAATCAGCGCCCCTTCGTTTTCGCCTTGGAACCATTCCGGGCAGATGAACAGCTGCTCGACCGGATAATGGCCCGCCATCGCGCGCGTCAACGCACGGTAGCCTTCGATCAGCACTTTCTGGTCCGCGTCACGGTCATGGCGGTCACGCCATTTCGCAACCTGCTTCACCAGCGGATTCTGCATGCTTGTCAGCAATTTCGCCGACGGAAAATCCATCTTGTCTCCTGTATTTTTACGCCATTTGACGGCAAATGACAATTTGAACTCTTTCATTTTTATACTAAAATATAACATATTCCGTTATCGTCAATAAAAATCGACAAAATCACAGGATTTTCATTCATGCTCATCGATAGACTCAAGTCCGCCATTCCGATCATCATCGTCATCGCCCTCTGCTTCTTCCTGCCATTTGAATACGGGCGGCTGCTTTTTCTTCCCGTCGCCACGCTCATGCTCTTTCTAGCGTGCCATGAGACATTCGACCTTCTGAATCCGCCGCACAAAAAGGCTTTGGAAATCGTCGCCGTCGTCTATGGGCTGGCAACTTTCCTTTTGCCACGCCTGTTTATGTTCCTAAGCAAGCTGCATTGGGACAAGACCTTCGATGCTTCTGCGCCATTGACTGAAACGCCGTGGCAGATTATCAATACAATCGGCTCGTCGCTCACAGCTCTCAATCAAATATCCATTGGGCTGGTCGTTCTCGCCGCATTCTGCATCTGCTTCAAAGACGCACCGACAAAAGAAAACGTCAACGGCACGCTGGCCGCCATCGGCGCCACCGTTTTCATTCCATGGTCATTGATGTTCATTCCCAAAATCTTCTATTTTTTCTCCCGCCCGCAAATGGATATGCGCCCCATCTTGTTCTTCATGATTCTCGTCACGAAAATCGCGGATACAGGCGCCTTCGCGGCAGGTTCATGGACGGCTAAACGGGCTGGCGGCAACCACAAGCTCATCCCGCTTGTCAGCCCTAAGAAGAGTTGGGAAGGCCTTATCGGCGGCACCGTCGCCTCCGTCGTGACCGGCCTCATCTGCTATTTCTGCTGGCCGGCTTCCGTTTCCATCAACGGCGTGAAACTGTTTGGGATTTCAGAAGTCATTATCATCGGCATTCTTGCATCCGTCATCGGGTTGCTCGGCGACTTGGCGGAATCCGCCTTGAAACGCGCCGCGGGCGCCAAAGATTCGGGCCATCTACCAGGCATCGGCGGCATTCTCGACACATTGGATTCTTTGATTTTCGTCTCCCCGCTCTTCTATGCTTATCTTAGTATCGTTCTTGATAAATACGCCGCGCAGATCATGAAATTCAACCAATAATAACGTATACAGAAGGCACTTCCATCATGAAAAACCTCTCTTTCAGCCTTATCCTCTGCCTAAGCGGTCTCGCCGCCACAAGCCATGCCGCAGACAAACTGCAGGATCCGTACGCCATCTGCGCCCATGTCAGCCGCGGCGAACTCTCCGTCGCGACGGATGAGTTCAAACGCCTCGCCGAAATTCCCGTCAACTGGGTTCGTACGGACTACGACTGGGGCGGTATCCAACGCAATCAGGAGACATGGAACTACGACCATCTCGACAAGCTGCTCAACCTCTCCAAAGCCGCAAATGTCAACATTTTGCCGATTCTGGACTACGATGTCAAATGGGCCCATCCCGCCTACAAGAATCTGGATTCGTGGGCGGAATACGTCCAGAAGACCGTCAGCCGCTATGCGAAGGACATCCGCTACTGGGAAGTCTGGAACGAGCAGAACGGCTTCTGGGACAAACCCGCCCGCGGAGAAGACTACACGCCGCTTCTAAAACGCAGTTATGAAATCATCAAGGCGATAAATCCCGAATTGCAAGTACTTTACGGTGGGACGGCGGGCGTTCCCATCGGCTACATCGAAGCGTCGTTGAAGGCGGGCGCGGGCCCCTATTTCGACATCATGAACGTCCATCCCTACAATTGGCACGGCACGCCGGAAAACATGCTGCCGCAACTCAAGCAGCTGAAGGAGCTCATGGCGAAATACGGCGTCGCCCACAAGCCGATCTGGATCACGGAAGTCGGCTGGTCCACCGCCGAGCAGAACAAGCAGAACGACGACGCGTTCATCGCCGCCTTCAAGCATCTCGGCATCGCCGAAAAGAAATATCCGCTCGCCATCGTCGCGGATGAAAAGACCGCCTTCCAGCGCACGCCCGTCATGGCGGACCGCTTCTTCAACGGCATCCGCTCCATCAAACTGACCGAAATCGCCACGCTTTCCCCTGCGGAATGCCCCGTCCTCATGCCATGCAGTGGCGAATCCTTCCCGGCACAATACCATGACGCCCTCCGAGCCTACATGGCGAAAGGGGGCACCATCGTCCTCCCCTCCGGCCTCCCGTTCTACTATGACCTCCAGATCCAGCCCGACGGCTCGACGAAGAGCGTGCAGGTCAACGACCGCGATGTCGCAAGTTTCCATATCGCATGGACTTCCTGGTGGACGCACAAAGGAACGCCCGAAAACATGACCTTCGCCAAGGCCGCCCCCGGCTTCGAATCGCTGAAGGCCGATTGGAAAGGACATAGAAGCGCCCGCTTCCTGGACAGCCGCAATCTGAAAGACGGTGACAAAATGACGCCGATTGTCCTCGCGGGCGACAAGGATTTCTCCGCCCCGATCATCGCCCTCTATGAGCTCGACAGCGATCTGAAAGGCAACATCGTCGCCTGCACGAACATGCAGGTCAACGAATGCGTCCCGCTGGACGTGCAGGCGGAAGATCTTCCCCGCACGTATCTTCTGGCTTTCGCCTACGGCATCGACCGCGTCTTCTGGTACAACTTCCGCTCATGGGAAGGCGATCCCACGGAACGCGAACATCACTTCGGCATCGTCCATCGCGATCTTTCGCAGAAGCCCTCGTTCTATACCTACCAGGCACTTGCGAAAATGTGCCCCAGCGGCTCCACCCGCCCCGAACTGACGGTGACGGACAACATCTACCAGACGTCATGGACGAAACCGGACGGCACGCCTGTCTGCGCCATCTGGACGCCCGCCGCCCCCTTCGACTGCAAACTATCCGTCGAAGGCGCCATCAAGGCCGCCTACGACATGAACGGCAAGCCCGTCGCCATCCCGAACGGCACATTGAAAGCCGCACCGCAGCTCATCTATCTGGAAGGGGCGAAGCAAGTCACCATTAGTAAATAACAAAAGCAAACATAGGCAGTTATCCAATATTTTGGGATAACTGCCTATCATGATGAACTACAAGACATTGTAACTATCCAATATTTGGGGATAGTTCAAATAATATAAAGCAGGAGTAAATATCCACCACCAGAGGGGGTGGATTTATTGAAGCCTCCCATAGGGGGAGGCAGTGCAAGTGACGAGGCCAACCGACTCACTCGCCCCATATTGTACAATCGCCCCAACATGCTTTCTGTTATGCTCCCATGCATTCCCGAGCGCACGTGAAAGTGTAGCCGTTTGTCTCTGACCACAGCCATAGGCCATGTTTTTCTAAGTTACAATAAATGGAAGCAGGGACAAAATTGCGTTTTTTCAAGAATCATGTTTGACATTACTCAAACACCAACTATCTTATTAAAAATTTATTTATTTGTTTTCTATTTTTGACAATGCTTTTTTTATAATTCTGCTATATATATTATTAAATATAAATAAAGGAAAAATAACATGCCAGAATTACAAGATGTTTTTTTAACTGGAGGTATGCCTCAATATACATTTGTTAAACCTAAAGAATACCGTAGCTTAATTCTTGCGCTAAAAACACCGGGAAAAGGAATTGTAATCGAAGGGCCATCTGGTATTGGA
>CACYQT010000128.1 GCA_902776645.1 uncultured bacterium
CACCGGCCAGATCATCCGGCTGGGCGAGGTGCCTGTCTGGTATGATGCTGAGGAGGAACTGTACCGCGTGTATGATCTGGCGCAATGGCCGTCCATCGATGGAAGCTTGTGTCAGATCGAGCTGCAAAACATGATTCCGGGCGAGAACCATAATCTTCTCTACAATATTCCCATTATGATTGATTCCGAACTGATGAATATGCGCTGCGCCTATTGGTTTGATAAAGCGGAATATGAGGTGCTTGGCCTGTGGGAGGGATATGATAACGACAGCAGCCAGTTTAACAGAAACGTGATGTCCCTGGCTCAGGTCGCTGGGCGGGAATACAACCTGCTGCATGAAATCGATGTAGGAAAACGCGGTTCAAAGCCTTATGCTTTCAGCCCGACCATGACTGTGTACCGCTCGATGAGATTAGAAGAAATCACGCTTCCTCCCGGAACGTATTATATCCAATTCGCGATTTATGATGTGGAAGACGGCAAGATTCTCGCGGAAAGCGTGAAAGCCTGTGGCGACAGCGGCCATGGCGCCTTGGCGGGGCTGCTGGCGGAGGAAAAAGTGTCCGTCCTGATTTGCGGCGGCATCGGCGGCGGCGCCATCAACGCCTTGAAGGAGGCGGGCATATTGGTCGTCGGCGGCGCGTCCGGACAAGTCCGCACGGTTGTGGAGAACTGGCTGGCCGGCAAACTTCCCGTGAATCTTGATTTCAAATGCCATCATCACGACCATGAAGGCGAAGGCCATGATTGCCACGACCACAAATGCGGCGGTCATTGCCATTGAAAGCTGAAATAACAAAAAAGGAGTGAAAATCATGCGGATGCAAATGTGTCTGGCGGCGTTGTGTGTTGCGGCATGCGGTCTTGCGCAAGGTCAAGGGGTGACGCGGCAGTATCGAGATCTGGACGGCGACGGCGTTCCGGAAGTCGTCATGGAGAATGAATTTCTGAAAGTCTCCGTCATGACCGGCGTGGCGGCGGATCCAATCCCTGAAGCGAAGACGCTCGCGGACGGCCGCAAGGTGCCTTATAAATATGGTAATCGCTTCAATTGGGGCGGTTGGGTCTATAACATCACCTTCAAACCGACGAATCGCGACTGGTTCATCAACCGCTTCGACGGCGGCGAAGTGTGGCATGGGATTCCGGAAGAGTTTGAAGAGGCGATTCTTATGAAGGAATTGGAGCCTGGCGTGTATGCGACGATGATTCCGGGCATCGGAACCGCCGTCGGAACAGGCCGCTGCTTCCGCTGGAGCCTTCGCGACGTGAAGCATACGCCGTGGACGATGGATGAATTCTGCCTGCTGAACGGCGAATGGAAGCACGTCAAGCAAGGCGAATCCGTTGAAAACGCCGCCGGATGGCGTCTGACGTTCACGAACAAGATTGACACGGAATATGGCTATGGCTGCGAATACAAGAAGGAAATGACGCTGCTGGCGGGGGATTCCGCCTTGCGGACCTATCGTATTCTGCGGAACACGGGCGAAAAGGACTTCCATACGACATGGTTCACCCATGGCTTCTGGGGGCATGGAAAGGAGGGCCATTATGATCGTGACAGCTGGAGCATCGTGCCGTTGCGGCCGCCGCAGGTCGTCGGTTCCGCCTATCCTAATACGTTGCGCGACACGGAGCCCGGTTATGCACGCGCCTTCTCGCCAGGCTATTACTGGGGGCCGATCAGCCAGGAGGAAGTCGGCGGCAGCTGGCATGCCTGCGGCAATCGTGCGAACGGTGATGTCTGCCTGAGCGGTGTCAACCGTCCTCTTGCGTTCTTCCGAATTTGGACACATGATTTGACGTATTCGTTCGAACCGTTCCTCGCGCTGGATGTGAAGGCCGGCGGCTTCGTGGATTGGACGACCTATCGCATGACAGGCAACGGCCTGACCGGCATGAAGAATTTCGGCAAAGGCGGCCTGATTGATTGGAAGGTCGTTAAAGACGGCGATACCAAGGCGTTGCAGATTCAGTTCCTGCCGATGGGCAAACTGGATGGCGCGCTTCGTCTGGAAGGACAGTTGGAGCATCTCGGCGCAAAATCGAAGGTGGAATACGAGGCGGACGCCGACGGTGCGTCGCCTGTGAAGCCGTGGACGGCGACGGTGAAGATTCCGCTTGGCATGTCCCGCGAACCGTTCATCACAATCCGCCTGAAAGTGAAGGAGGCGAAGGATGAAGGCGCTGACCTGGCGGCCGTCGATGCGACGTATCGTCTTGACACGGAGTCGCGTACGGCATGGATCGGCGGCGCGAACGGCGCCGCCGTGACGGTGTTCGGCGATGTGAACCGCAATGACGACGGCTCCTGCAATCCGAATTTCCAGATGGCTTTCTGGAAGGCGTATCTGGAGGATGCCGGCTTCAAGGTGTCGCTTGACACGACGCAGGGCGACGGCGCGCAGGCCGCCTGGAAGGAGATGAAACTGGCCGTTGTGACGTCGCGGAAGATCACGATGCCGTTGCTGCGGAAACTGGAGGCGTTCGCAAAGGACGGCGGCGCTGTCGTCGTCAACGGAATGATCGATTTCCGCCAGTTCGAAATGTCCGATCTGCTTCCGATCGAGAATGTGACGGGTGAACTGAGCACGCATGCCTTCTCGCCCCGTGACGGGACGCGTGAGTTCATGCGGATCAACGAGTTCCGTTATCACTTGGACGGCGATAAATCACATGCCGCGCTGAAGGGGCTGCCGCTTTATCCTGAAAGTTGCCAGGGGATCGGCGCCATCCAACGTGTCATTCCGAAGGCCGATGCGACGGTCGTGGCGAATTTCGTGGCGGGGCGCGGTCTTGCGGACGCGGGAACGGAATATCCCGCGTTGGTCGTCGGAAAATACGGCAAAGGAAAGGTGGCGTATTTCGGCGCTCCGATCACGTGGGGCGCTCCGGCCGCCTGCAGCATGTGGGGCCGTCTGGGCGAATACCACGAGAAGTTCTTCAACCAGCTGGCCCTGTGGATGATTGGAGAATAAAAACGATTATAATCTGAAACCAAAGGCCTGGCTTCCAAAAGGATGCCGGGCCTTTGTGCGTATAGGTTTATAGGCAATGCCCGTAAGGCCGTTATTGTTCTTCCGGTATCGGAAGGACGGTCAGGGCGCCGCGGTTGACAGGAACCAGTTCGGAGAGGCTGGCGGGGGATTTGGCGGCGGATTTGCGGAAGTAAAGCTTGGCTAGACCGCCGAGAACAAACAGTAAGAGGACGACGATCAACGTGCCGATCAACAGGCTCGGAATCGAGACGAAATGCTTCTTGCCGATTTCGATTTCCTTCAGACCGCCTGTACTGGAGGCGGAGACGGAACGGCTGGCCGGCTCTTCCTCATTGCCGTAGGAATGGTATTCGCTCTTGAATTTCACGATGCAAAGCTTTCTCACATAGTCGGCTCCGACGTTTATGTTGCTGATCTGCTCGTAGTTGCCTTCTTCCAGCGCACGGATCTTCTGGATCGGAATCTTGGTCTTGTTGGCAAGATCCTGCAGGGAGCATCCCACGCTTCCGCGAAGTTTGGTCAAGGCATCGCCAAGAGACTCATCATCGCTGATTTCAAGGATTTCCGGCTCCTCCTCCGGTTCTTCCTCAGGCTCCTGCGGGGCTTCCTGAGGAGGCGTCGCCGGCTGCTGCGGCTGTTTGTCCGTCATCATCGGCGTGGGGGGGATGCTTCCGCCGAACCTGCCCGTACGGGACGACGCGGCGGTATTGTCCGTCTCCTCTCCGCCGAGAAGAGCGTTGACGGCGTCTTCCGCCGTTTCATCATGGCCTGGTTGGGAGGACATGACGGACTGGAGATTGACCATGGTCTTGCGGCCTTCGTTCGGCTTGTCGTCCCAGACAAGCGGGAGGCTCTGCATCGTATTGGATTCGGCTTTTTTTCTTGTCTTCAGCATCTATATGATCTCCTTGCGTCGTGGAGCGTTTTCGCGGTATGTTAATATAAGGACAACAGCATGAAAAGGAAAGTCATGTTCGGCGATTTTGTTTAAAAACGCCATTCTGATTTCTAGAAGCCGCTGTCGACATCGTCTTCCGGACTTCCGTGCCCCTCCTTTGTCACGAGTATTTCCCGTTTGCCGCTATTGCCTGGATCGGGGCCGACAATGCCGTTGTCCTCCAATTCCTCCATCAGAGTGGCGGCCTTGTTGTAGCCGACGCCGAGGCGCCGCTGCAGATAGCTGATGGAGGTTTTCTTTTCAGACAGGACGATATGCTTGGCGCGTTCGTAGAGATCACCTTCGCTTCCGCCGCCGCCGTCATTGCCATCGTCGCCTTCGTTTCCGCCGCCATCGCCGTCTTCGACGACCGTGAACATGTTCTCCTCAAAGCTCTGCGGCAGTTGCTGCGCGATGTAGTCGACGACGCGGTTCCGTTCGTCGTCCTGCGCCATGGCGCCTTGGATACGCTCAAGGCCGATGCCGCCGGACTTGTAGAGCATGTCGCCTTTGCCGAGAAGGGCTTCGGCGCCTTTGCCGCCGAGAATCGTCATGGAATCCGTCGCGGAGGCGACACGGAAGGCGATTCGGACCGGGAAGTTGCTCTTGATCGTACCGGTAATGACCTTGACGTCAGGACGTTGCGTCGCGATGATGACATGGATGCCGGTGGCGCGGGCCTTGGCGGCCAATCGCGCAAGGGAGGTCTCGACGTCCACTTTGGCCGTCGCCATGATATCCGCCAATTCGTCGATGATGACGACGATGAACGGCATCCTGTCCGGAATGGGCTGCCCTTCGTCGTCGAGAAGGACGGGATGTCCTTTTTCGATGGGGCGTGCGTTGAAGGAGAGGAGGTCGCGCGAGCCTGCCTTCTGGAGGATCTTCAGGCGGCGTTCCATTTCGCGGACGGCCCATTTCAGGGCGAGGGCGACCTTTTCCGTGTCGAAGATGACCGGTGTGAGCAGATGCGGAAGTTTCTGGTAGGCGGCGAATTCGACCTGTTTGGGGTCGACCATGATCAACTTCAGCTGGTCCGGGCTGTATTTGTAGAGCATGGACATGATGATGATGTTCATGCAGACGGATTTGCCCGCGCCGGTGGCGCCGGCGATCAGAAGGTGCGGCGCCTTGGCGAGATCGATGATGATGGTCTTGCCTGCGATGTTCTTGCCCAGCAGGAGCGGCAGGTCGCATTTGGAGGTGCGCCATGCGGGATCTTCTAGCAGGGAACGGACGGATACGGGCTTTAGGACTTTGTTCGGAACTTCGACGCCGACAAGATTTTCGCCCGGAATCGGCGTGAGGATGCGGAGCGAAGTCGCCTTGAGCGCCATCATGATGTTGCCTTCCAGGCTGGAGATCTTGTCGACCTTCACGCCGGGCTTCATGGAGATTTTGATGAGCGTGACCTGCGGGCCGGGCACGGACGTGACGACCTGCGCTTCGATGTTGAAGGAATTAAGTTCCTGCTGGAGAAGCTCTTCGTTCAGCTTGATCTCCTTGGCGGAGGCTTCCGTCTTTTCCGTTGTCTCCACGATGTCAAGCAAATCGACAGGCGGCAGCTGGTAGCCTTCCAGTGAATTCAAGGCGGGCGGCGGCGGGACTTCCTCGCGCGGATGGACGATGGTCGTCGCGACGGTTTCCTCCTGTTTTGGCTGAGGCGGCGGTGCCACGACGGGCTGCGGTTTGGGACGGACGATTTCCTTCTCCTTCTCCGGTTGCGGCTTGGGCTTCACGGGCTCGTCGTCTTGCTGCAATGGTTTGCTTTCACGGGATTTGAGCGCTCGGAAGACATGGATGAAAAGTTTCTGCCAGTCATATCTCCAGAGATAGTAAAGCGCGCCGCAAATGCAGAGAGATGAAAAGATGGTCGTTCCCGTGGTGTTTAAAGTAATGTGGAACCATCCACTGTCCGGATTGCCCAGCCGCTGGCCGACGACACCGCCAGGCATGGTGGCCAGATTGTATTTGGAGGCGATCGACGCGAACTGCTCCGGCAAGGTCGCCAGAAGAATGGACAGCGCGACGGTGAACAGGACGATGGCGGCGACATAGCAGAAACCGACCGTGTCAAGATATTTGTTGAAGAGGAGACGCCGCAGGGCGCAGAAGAAGACAAGCGCGACGGTTACGGGGGCGGCCAGTCCGAAAGTCAGCATCATGTACCAAGCAGTGTAGGCTCCCCACTTGCCCATGGGGTTGCGTGGATAGATGCCGCTGGTGATGCCGCCGGCGAAATAGTTGATGTCGTCCTGGTCGAAGAGGAAAAGGGCCAATGCCAGGCATACGCAGATGACAATGATGAGCAGACGGAAGAAGTAGGATGATGAATTGGAAGATTCCGGCTCTAACAATGTTTTCGAATGAAGCTTGCTCACGATGACTATAAAAAGAAGAAGACGGGAAAGCGTAAGGGTGCTCTTTCCCCGGTTGTTACAGATGACTCATCGTGCGTTTCTCCTCCCCTTGACAGAAAAACACACACAATGTTATTTAATATGCAATCAGAATGAAAAGACGCAAGCAGACGACGATGATTTTTGTGGATTTTTTATGATTTTTCAAGAACCACGGAAGCCGCTCCGCGGAGATGAAAGCCGAACGCTAAAAGCAGAAAAGCAAATACAAGTCACCTTCCGGCTGATGGCGGTGGGACACCGATGATATCTCCGGCGACTCGACGGTTTTCATGGTGTTCAGAAAAGATATAATAAGAAATGCATTGATTATAAATGACAATCAATTGAATTTTAACTTATTCTCCTAATCGAAAGTTTGCATGGTTTTATGTAAAATTTCGATTTGGAAAATTGAAAAAACATTGATTGTCTTATGGTGCTTTGCAACGGCACTGTTCTTTTATTTCTTCAGCACCTGCTTGTCGCGGAAGGCGGTGAATTTCCACTTCTTGTCGATTTTCTTCAAGGTGGCGACGAAGGGGCGGATTTCATCATATTTGCCGCCGAATTTGGTGACGACGGTGAAGGCGGCGGTGAAGTTGATGGTCGCGACACCGTCCTTTATTTCGACATCCGCGCCTTTAAGGCGAATGTCGATGGTTTCGCAGTAGAGGCGGCCCTGCGCCTCCAGACTGGCGAGTTCGCTGGAGGAATGGGAGCCGTTGTAGGGGAATTCGTCGATGATGATGGAAATTTCGTTCGTGTCGTCAAGAAGTGCGCCGAAGGCGAGATTCTTGGCGGCCGCGGCGATGTTGCCTTCGTCAGAAGGCTTGTTGACGGATTCGATAATTTTGTCCAATTGTTTCAAGACGATTTTCTTCTCGCTTGGGAAGAACAAAAGCCATGCGACAATGGCGACCGCGATAATGACGATGGCGATGATGATCTGTTTCATATCATTGAATGTAATTAAGCATTAAGCATTAAGCATTAAGCATTATTGAAGAAGCGGCATTCCGATCACGTCGGCGAGATCGGCCTCGCCGAAGATATGTTCGTCCATCGGCATGCTCCGATTGTCGCCGATGACATAGATATGACCCGCGGAGACGGTGTGCGGTTCCATGTTCCAGTCGCATTTTGTCAGATTCAGCCATGGTCCTTCGGCAATTTCGTTGTTTAGATAGAGGACGCCGTCGCGGAATTCGATCACGTCGCCTTCGACGGCGAGGACGCGTTTGAGCAGCATGACGCGGTCGCTGCCGTAGCGGATCATGACGACATCGCCGTGGGATGGCTTGCGCCGCCAGAAGGCGGGCGTCCAGCAGAAGACGAACATGCCGTCATGATAGGCTGGTTCCATGCTGGCTCCTCTGACGATGGCCGGTTTGCATAGATAGCCGAAGAACCCGTAGGCGATGGCGGCGACGCAAATCAGTCGGACGCAATAGCCAAGGGTGATTTTCGGGAAGAGGAAGTTCATGAGCGCGGAGCGTTTTTTCTCAGTCATGGCGATTGGTTTCCCTGAAAATACTATGAATAGAGGGTGTGTTCGTGGCGGCGGATATGGACGGACTGGCAGAGGCCCGTGAGGGCGAGCGTGGAGAACATGAAGGAGCCGCCGTAGGATATGAACGGCAACGGGATGCCGATGATGGGGGCGGCCTGGATAGTCATGGCGATGTTGACGAAGGCGTGCGTGGAGAGGATGGCGGCGGTGCCGAGGGCGAGGCACATGCCCATTTCGTCCGCCGCGAGAATGGCCGTGCGGCATGAGCAGAGGATGACGCAGACAATCATCAGAATGACGAAACCGCTTCCGACGAAACCGGATTCCTCCGCGATGACGGAGAAGATGAAATCTGTCGGAGAAACAGGGCGCGGCAGATAGCCGAGCAGGTATTGCGTTCCTTTCATGAAGCCTTTTCCCGTGAGGCCGCCGCTACCGACGGACAAGAGCGACTGTTCTGCGTTCCACGTGTCTATCTTCTTGGATTTGAAGAAGATCTCATGGGCTTCGTTCCATTTTTTCGCCTGCTCTGGCGAGACGAACGGCGTCGCGGCGGCGATGAGGGAGGTGGACGGCGCTTCCAGAAAGACTTTGATGCGGTCCTGCTGGTGCGGCTTCAGATGAGTGAAAAGAATCGGGGCGCAGACGATTCCGATGAAGAGAGTCAGAATGATCCACCGCCAGCGAAGCCCTTTGATGAAGGCGATGCAGAAGGAGAACGGCAGGAAGGAAAGGACGGTGCCCATGTCCGGCTGCAGCAGGACCAGAAGAAGCGGCGGAGCGAGAATGAGCCCCGTGAGCAGCCATGGGGGGATGACGCTGTTCCGCCAGCCGGGGTGCGTGACGGCCCATGACATGAACAGAAGGGTGGCCGGTTTGGCGAATTCCGACGGCTGGATGGTCAGACCGCCGATGCGGATCCAGCTCTGGGCGCCGTTGATTGTCTTGCCGCTCGTGAGAACCCACACGAGCAGAATGAGTTCCAGCACGTAAAGAATCCACGACTGTTCGCCAAGTTTCCGGTAGTCGATGAGCGTGCAGAAGAGGAAAATGACAACGCCGCCCATGATCCACAGCAGCTGCTTGAGCCATTTGGTGGCGTATCCGCCGCCGAGCCTGGCTCCCGTCCCGTAGATGAACACGAGACCGATGGTCAGGAGGACGAGCTGGAAGAAGATGGACGCCCAGTCCAGATGGCGCAGTTTTGAAAAGGATGTATGGAAATCGAAGAACATTATTTTTCAGGCGAGGCCGCCCGTGATCTCCAGAACGGAGCCTGTGATGTAGGAGGATTCTTCAGAGGCGAAGAAAAGAATGGCGTTGGCGACATCCTCCGGAGTCCCGAAGCGCTTCATTGGGACGGACTTGCGATAGGCGTCCAGCTGTTCGGGGGGGAGGCTTGAGATGAAATCCGTGTCGATGAATCCTGGCGAAACGCAGTTGACGGTGATGTTGCGGCGGGCCGTCTCCTTGCAGATGGATTTGGCCATGGCGACGAGGCCGGCCTTGGAGGCGGCGTAGTTTGACTGGCCTTCGATGCCCATGCGGCCGGATGGCGACGTCACATGGACGATTCGGCCGTATCGTTTCTGCAACATCCTCTGGATGGCCAGTTTGGACATGATAAAGGCTCCCGTGAGATTGACGTCGATGACGGAACGCCATGATTCTTCCGGCATCATGGCGGCGACGGCGTCACGGCGGATGCCGGCGGAATTGACCAGAATGTCCAGCGTCGGATGCGCTTCGTCAAATTGGCGGAAGAATTCCTCCGCCTGCGCGTAGTCGGCGACGTTCAGCTTGGAGAGCGTGAGATTCGCGGCCAGATCGCCGAGGGATTCCTTGAAGCGGTTGGCGGCTTCGTCGTTGCTGGAATAGACGGCGACGACGGTCGCTTTCGCCTGGAGGAGGGCTTTGACGGTGGCGGCGCCGATGCCGCGGGATCCGCCTGTCACGATGGCGGTGCGGTTTTCGAAGTTGTAGGTCAACATGTTGGACTGTCCAGTTGAAGTTTTTGCAAATCGCTTGATTTGCGATAGTTGAAGACGATTAGGCGGATCATGTTCTGTTCGGGGAGAGGCTGGCAGACGGCTTTGTATTTGTAGCAAAGACGTCCGATCTCCTCGAACTGGCCGAGAAAATAGAGCTTTTTACGGGTTGCGACGAGGGTGGTGTCGTCGACGGCGGTCCAATGCGGGGCGGGCAGGAGCTTGAATTTGTTGAGGAAATCCGCGCACCAGCCGGCGGGCGTGGCGTCTCTTGTAATATAATCCGCCAATGAAAAATGCCATATGAAAAGACGGCGAAGCCGCCATTCGAAGGTTAGGAGCTTCTGGCCGGCCAGAAGGGACGTGCTCGATAGGCGGAAACAACGGTCAAGCGTGAAACGGATGTCGTAGAAGGCCCAAGGAGAAAGGCCTTGCGCTTTCCAGGAGAAGGACTTGAGAATTTGGCGGCAGCAGGTTTCCGGCAGTTCAGGCGTCCCTTTCGTGAAATGGATGCGGAAGAAGACGAAAGGCGCGTCCGACGATGGCGGAACCATGTAGGCGGTGGCGAGAAACGAATCGTCCGACATGCGGTAGAGATGGGCGGTCCATTCATCCGGAAGGGCTGCGAGCGGCGTGACGGAGCGCGATTTCTCGTCGATGATTTTGATATATTCGAGGGAGCGTTTGCGGAACCGCTCTGTTTCGGAGGCGGAGCGCGGCGTCGTCCAGTCAAGTTCGAGACGTGGGCCGAAATCGTCTTCAAGAACGATTCGCGAGACGCCTTTGACAAGTTCGTTGACGGACAATTCCCAACGTTTCGGGACTTGGAAGGCGACGCCGTTCCAGGCGAAAAGAGTTAGATTGGAATCAGTTGTGCTCACACTTTGTTTCGGAGGGGGCGCGCTTTGCGCGACCGCATGGAAAATTATGGAAACATCGTCATGGAGGGGACATCCTGGAAGGAGCTTGCAAAATCGTCGTGGATGTCATGGCGGTTCGGCGGCAGGAGCGCGAAAAGCGACGAGCCGCTGCCGGATACATGGACGGTCAACGCGCCTTTGGCGAGAAGATGGTCGCGCATCATGGCGATCAGCGGAAATTTGTCGAAGATGGCGTATTCCAGATCGTTGTGGCAGAGCTTTGCGATTTCTGCTGCGGAGGCTGAAGCGCAAGCCTGGCGGAATTCTGTCAATGTGACGGCGGGCTGCGGTACGCAGTGGTCGTAGGCCCATTTCACAGGGATTGGAATGCCGGGGGAGACGACCATCACGTCAAGATTCGCGGAAAGGGCGATCGGCGACAGGATGTCGCCGATTCCTGTCGCGGCGGAGGGCGTCGGCTCCAGAAAGAACGGGACGTCCGCTCCGACGGATGCGGCGAGCTTGACAAGCTCGCCGTGCGGCAACGGCTTTTCAAGAAAGCCGTTCAATTGCAGCAGCGTGGCGGCCGCGTCCGATGAGCCGCCGCCTAATCCGGCGGCAACGGGAATCCGTTTGACGAGATCCACATGGAAGGCCTGCGGCAATCCTGTCCGCCCGCAGAAGGCACGGGCGGCCTTCAGGCAGAGGTTCCCTTCCGTCTCCAGTTCCGGCATGTTGCAGGAAATGGACAAAGACGGCTGGTCGGACGGCGTAACCGTCACGTCGTCATAGAGTTCGGGTATCGGCAGAAAGACGGTTTCCAGCTCGTGGTAGCCGTCCGCCCGCGTCCCGAGAACTTTCAGGAAGAGATTGATTTTCGCGCAGGTCTTCATGGTTTAAAAAGCTAAAAGCCTAAAGCCGAAAGCTTAAAGCAATTGCAGATCCCTAGCTAAAAGCCTAAAGCCGAAAGCTTAAAGCAATTGCAGATCCCTAGCTAAAAGCTAAAAGCCTAAAGCCGAAAGCTTAAAGCAAAGGCGGGGCTTTGGCTAAAAGCCAAACGAATGACGTCATAACAATAACGACTAAAAGCTAAAAGCTTATACAAGGCGCATCCATTCACAGACAGATGGTTGTATTCGCTTTTAGCTTTTAGCTTTCAGCTTTCAGCTTTTATTCTTCGCGGATCTTGTCCCAGGCTCTGGTGTATTTTTCGTTGTCGGCGCCGAGGTCGAGCAACGGCTTGCATTTGGCGCGTTCTTCGGCGGGGAGGTTGAAGACAGGATTGCTCTTCATTTCGTCGGAGACGAGCTTGACGCCTTCGGTGTTCGGGGAGACATAGCCGATTTCATCCATGTTTTCGGCGGAGATGTCCGGACGGTACATGAAATTGATGAATTCATGGGCGAGTTTGCTGTTTGGGCTGTTGTTCGTGATGGCGAAGCAGTCGAACGTGACGGTGCCGCCTTCCTTCGGGATGATGAATTTGATGTTGGGCTTCTCCATGGAGACCTGGATCATGTCGCCGCTGTAGTTGTGGATGAGATAGAATTCGCCGGTGGCGAGGGCGCGTTTGGCGTCGTCGACTTCGAATTTGGCGATGTTCTTCTTCCATTTGTTGACGAGTTCGACGGCTTCGTCGATCTGCTTCTGGTCGGTGGAGTTGACATCGTAGCCGAGCGTCAGGAGAGCGGCGCCGATGGTTTCACGCTGGTCGTTGAGGAGGCTGCAACGCTTGGCGATTTCGGCCTTTTCGAACATGCGCCACGACGGCTCGAAGTTCTTGACTTTGTCAGGATCATAGCCGATGCCCGTGAAGCTGACGAAATAGGGGACGGTGTAGGACATTTCCTTGTCGATGACCAGGCTTTCGTAGGACTGGTCGAAATTCTTCTTGACGTTGGGGAGCAGCGTCATGTCGATGTCGCTCAGCATGCCCTGTTCGTACATGGTCTTGGCCATGTAGGAGGAGGGGACGATGATGTCATAGCCGCCGGCGCCGGCCTTCAGCTTGGCGTACATGGCTTCGTTGGAATCGAACACGTCGACTTTTACTTCGCAGTTGAATTCCTTTTCAAATTTCTCGACGACGCTGTCGGCGAGATAGTCGCCCCAATTGTAGATGTGAAGCGTCTGTTTCGGCTTGCCGCAAGAGACAAGGCAGACGACGGCAATCAGGGCGAATGCGCAAGAGACAAGGGTGTGCTTCATTTGTGTTCCTCCGTTTTCATGGTGAGAAGTTTCTGGGCCGAAAATACGATAATAAAAGTAAGAATCAAGAATACGACGGACAGCGCGTTCAGGACGGCGGTGTTTTTGCCGTGGCGGATGGCGCTCTGGATATAGACGGGCAGGGTGGTGTCTCCCGCGCCTTTGACAAAGAAGGTGATGACGAAATCGTCGAAGGAGAGCATGAACGCGAACAGCGCGCCGGCGACGATGCCGGGCAGGATGAGCGGAAGCGTGACGCGGAAGAACGTGTAGAGGCCGGATGCGCCGAGATCCTGCGCGGCCTCTATTAGCGATGTGTCGAACTCATGGAGGCGTTCGAGCACGACCATGGTCACGTAGCTCATGCAGAACGTGATGTGGGCGATGATGATGGTGGTCATGCCGAGCTCAAGTTTGATGCCCATGGCGCCCAGCATGGGATTGCAGACCGCGAAAATCGTGACGAACAGCAGCAGCAGGCTGATGCCTTGCAGAATGTCCGGAACGACGAGCGGCGTGTGGACGAGCGCGTAGTAGATGGCCTTCAGCTTGCTGGTCGAACGATGGAGCGCAAGGGCGCTGAGCGTGCCGAGAACCGTGGAGATGACGGTGGAGATGACGGCGATGACGAGCGTCTTGACAAGCGCGTTCCAGATGTCCGGCTCATGGAACAGCTGCTTGTACCATTTCCACGTGAAATGCGTCCAGTCACCGCCGTATTTGCTGGCGTTGAACGACGCGATGGCGACGATCACAAGCGGCGTGTAGAGGAACACAAGCGTCAGCAGCGTGACGATGAAGGGAATGCGGCTATGGCGAATGACTTTCATGGCGGCTGTTCTCCTTCTTATTCCGATTTCTTGTTTTTCTGCTGGAGCTTCTTGATCCAACTGGTCAAGACGAGCGGCAGGAACACGACGAACATCAGCAATGCGGACAACGCACTGGCATGCGGCAGGTTGCGGTCCACGAACACACGCTGGGCGATTTTGTCGCCGATGAGTTCGGAGGTCGGGCCGCCGACCAGATCCGGAATCAGATAGGCGCCGAGCGCGGGAATGAGCACGACCATGACGGCCGTGCCGATGCCTTTGCTGATGGACGGCAGGAAGACGCGTCTGAACGCATAGAAGGAGCTGGCCCCCAGGTCTTTGGCGGCGTCCAGAAGCGAGAAGTCGAATGTCTCCGCGGCCGTGTAGATGGGCAGGACGGCGAACGGCAGGTAGGTGTAGATCATGACGACGAGCACCGCCCACTGGTTGTAGAGAAGAATGGTCGATTGATCTGCAAGTCCTAGGAAGACAAGAAGATGCTTAAAGGCTCCGTTGGGATGGAGGAACATCTTCCATGCGAAGATGCGGATGAGGAAGTTCGTCCAGAACGGAACGATGATCAGGAGGAGGAACGCGTTTTTCAGCTTGCTGGTCATGCGGGACAGCTGGTAGCTGATGGGAACGGAGAGCGCGACGCAGACGGCGGTGGAGACGACGCCCTGCCAAAGCGTCCGCCAGATGATGGACGGATAGCTTGGGTTCCGCAGGTCGAACCATGTCTTCATCGTCAGGCCGTCGCCGATGCCGCCGTACGGATCGACCGGCTTGAACGCGATCAGAAACACAAGGAGCATGGGGATGGCGTAGAAGACGACCAACCAGACAAAAGAGGGCGCTCCAATAATCCAGTTGACGAATTTCCTTAGTTTCATTCTTCTTGCTTCTCGGTCTTGTCGGGTTCAGGTGCTTCTGAGGTGGTTTCTTCCGTGGTTTCCGGTTCGTCGTCGATGTCCGGAAGGGCGAGCAGCTGCTCGTCGTCTTCCGCGTAATGTTCAAGCATGTAGGCGTTGTCGGCCTCGAATTTCAGCCAGACGTCGTCGTCCCATTTGATGCGGCGTTCGTCCAAGGCGAAGCCGAAATGCTGCTGGACGACGGAGACGCGCCAGTCGTCTACGCGCACCCAGTATCGTGTATGCGGTCCGAGATAGATGACTTCTTCGACCTTGCCGTGCAGGATGTTGGTGTTCGCGTCCGTCTTCTCCGGCTTGTTCAGGGAAATCATGAATTTCTCCGGGCGGATGGAGACGTGGATCTTCTCGCCGCGATGGACCTTCTTGTCGTTGTAGAGGTTGATGGTCGGGAAGCCGTCGATTTTGAGTTTGCAGTAGTCGCCTTCGACGGATTCGACATGGCCTTCGAAGAAGTTGGTGTCGCCGATGAAGGCGGCGACGAAACTTGTGCGGGGGGCTTCGTAGAGTTCGGGCGGCGTGCCGATCTGCTCGAGCTTGCCTGCGCGGAAGACGGCGATATGGTCGCTGATGCTCATGGCCTCCTGCTGGTCATGCGTCACGAAAATGAACGTGATGCCGACATCGTCATGGATGGTGTCCAGTTCGATGAGCATCCGCTGGCGGAGCTTGAGATCCAACGCGGCGAGCGGTTCGTCCAGAAGGAGGACTTTCGGCTTGTTGATGAGGGCGCGGGCGATGGCGACGCGCTGCCGCTGGCCGCCGGAGAGTTGGCCGGGCTTGCGGTCCTCATAGCCGGTAAGCTGCACAAGTTCAAGATATTTAGGAACTTCCTCTTTGATCGTCTTGGCGTCGACGCCCGTGGCCTTGAGGCCGAACGCGATGTTCTCCCAGACGGACATGTGCGGAAAAAGGGCGTAGTTCTGGAAAACGGTGCGGACGGCGCGCTGATTCGCCGGCAAATCGGAGATATCGACGCCGTCGAGAATGACGCGTCCTGCATCCGGAACTTCAAAGCCTCCGCAGATTCGGAGGAGGGTTGTTTTCCCGCAGCCGCTGGGCCCCAAAAGGGAAAACACTTCGCCTTCATTTATGGAAAGTGACACATTGTCGAGCACGGTATTCTGGCCGTAGCGTTTCGTAATATTCTCAAAGCGCAGAATTTCCTTCATCGTTCAATGCGCACTCCTATAAATTTAAAGGTGAATGTTGGGGGGTTTCATAAAAAAGTGGGTTTAGGCCATGGAAAAAAGTTATTGCTATTAAGATAATGCCCCCCCCCTTATATTCAAATAAAAGGGGGGATGAAATATGATTTTTTTCTTTGTAGGGAAATCACATAGGCCTAAATGGGACAAATTGTACAACTGGTCTTATGCGACGGCTGGGACAACTGGGACTTATGGGACAATCTATTGCAGTCCCAGTAGTCCCAGTAGTCTCAGTGGTCCCAGCAGGATGTATACGCCGCTTTGCGGCCTCAGTCTTTTTTCGTCGTCGAGAAGCTGGTGAAGGAATCCATGATTTCACGGTACTTTTCAATCGGCAGGCAGGCACCTTTGCGGGCGGCGACTTTGCGGCCGCGTTCGGCATCGCCGTAGAGAAGGTCTATCGCCATGACGGCCAATATCTTGGAATTGACGATGTAGGCGTGTTCGGGATCGACGATGCGATAGTCCGTCCCATGGCCCGTTCCAGCTGCGCCAGGGCAGTAGCCGTGGACGGCGGGCATGATGACGGAGAGGTCGCCCATGTCCGTGGAGCCCATGGAGAAGCCGTTCTTGCAGACGGGGCGTGTGGCGGCGGGATCGGCGATGACGACGGCGTCCGCGAAGCAGTCGCAGAGCTCGTCGTCGTTGTCCAGCGGCATGTATCCGGCCGTGGTCGTGATGTCGACGGTGCAGCCGATGGCCATGGCGCAGCCGCGCATGCACTGGTCGAATTTGTCCGAAAGAACGCGGATCTTGTCCAGTTTCTCCGCGCGGAGCTGGTATTCGATGGTGACGCTGTCCGGAATGATGTTGACGGATTCGCCGCCGTGCGTCAGAATGCCATGGGAGCGGATGAAGCGGTCGCCGGAATAGGTTTCGCGGAGGAGGGCGAGGGCGTGCAGGGCGAGATTGGCGGCGCTGAGGGCGTTGATGGAATGCTGCGGGCCGCCTGCGGCGTGGGCGCTCTTGCCGTGGAAGGTGACGACCTTCATGCAGAAGCCGTTGTGATCCGTCGCGCCGTATCCGCCGCCGCTCAGATGGTTCATGATGGACATGTCGATATCGTCGAAAACGCCTTCCAGAATCAAGGAGGCTTTACCGCCCAACGCCTTGATTTTGCCTTCTTTAATAAGTTTGTTGCGCCATTCGATTTCGATGCATTCCTCCGCCGGGCAGGGGATGAATGCGATCTTGCCGGAGATGTCGTTCTTGGCGTTGGCCTGGACGAGACCGATGGCCGCGCCGAGCATGGAGGCGATATGCGAATTGTGTCCGCAGGCGTGGGCGGCTCCCGTGGCGGGATCGCATTCGGGATGCGTCGGAATGATCAACGAGTCCATTTCGCCGCAGATGGCGAGAGACGGGCCGGGCTTGACGCCGTTCAGATCCGCACGCATGCCTGTGATGGAGAGGTTGCGTTTGGGCGTGAGGCCGATGTCCGTCAGCGTCTTGGCGGCGAGATCGGAGGTCTTGAACTCCTTGTAGCCGGGCTCCGGATTCTTCCAGACAGTCGTTCCGATGTCGATGAT
>CACYQT010000129.1 GCA_902776645.1 uncultured bacterium
GGAATACCCCGGGAGCATGGTTTGGATGAGAACCGGCAGATACAGTAATTAGAAGGAGGAAGAGTATGGGTACTGAGGAAAAAGTTACAAAGAACGAAATAAGACCAATCGTTATGTCCGTAACAGTCGTTCTGTTTATCGCGCTTCTGGCAGCTATCGTGATTAATGCTGATGCGTTCTACGATTTCCTTTACAATGCGGTTATGAACAACGCCATGTGGGGCCTGGGATGGTTCACATCGCTGGTCTGTCTGTTCATGGTAATCGTATGTGTCGTTATTCTCGTGACACCGATGGGAAAAATTCGGCTCGGCGGACCCAACGCAAAGCCCAAATTCACCTACCTGCAGTGGTTTGGTATTTCTCTCTGCACCGGAATCGGCGCCGGCGTCGTGTTCTGGGGCGCGGCAGAGCCTCTGCTCTTCGCCATGGAGCCTGACACGCATATTGAATCGCAAAATCTAAAATACCCGTTGAACGGCCTCGCGCCGAACCGATGGTGGCAAGCCACTCTCAACGAATCGCTTGCGACGACATTCACATTGACATTCCCTGAAAAACACCCCCTATTGATCTACAAAGCATTTTAACCATATCACAGGTCCTTTCCATGTCCAAAACAATCGTCTGTCTCGCATGCGGCGGCCAGTCCACCGAACACGAAGTCTCCCTCCAATCCGCCCGTAACGTCCTCGAAGCCATCGACAAGGATAAATACGAAATTCTCCTCGTCGGCATCGACAAAAAAGGCGTCTGGAAACTCTACGCCGACAAAGATTTCGTCGTCAACGGCGACGATCCGGCGAAAATCGCCCTTTCTGACAAGGGAAGTCCTTCGTTTCCAATGCTTACCGAAAACGGCCCCGTTCTCGTCGAACTGCACGGCCGCAACCAGCATCCTTTTGACGTGATGTTTCCCATCCTCCACGGCCACAATGGCGAAGACGGCGCCTTCCAGGGCCTCTGCCAGATGCTGAACTGCCCATGCGTCGGCTGCGGCCTTGCAGCCTCCGCCAACTGCATGGACAAAGACCTCACGAAGCAACTCCTCGCCGCCAACGGCATCCGCGTCGCGAAAGGCATCGTCCTCCGCAAGGGGATTGATGAATTGGACAGCGCGGCCGTTTCTTCCAAACTCGGCATGCCTGTTTTCGTAAAACCCGCCGGCACAGGATCATCCGTTGGCGTGACAAAAGCGCACAACGTCGCCGAATTGGAAGCCGCCGTTGCCGATGCGTTCCAATACGACAACAAGCTGCTGATAGAGGAATGCGTTGTCGGCCGCGAAATCGAATGCGCCGTCCTCGGCACGAACGAACCGTTCGCCGCCCTGCCGGGCGAAGTCATCCCGCAGGTCGAATTCTATTCGTATGACGCGAAATACATCATGGGCGACGGCGCCCGCCTGAGCGTTCCGGCCAAACTCACCGTCTCCCAGCAGGACACCGTCCGCGCCATCGCCGTCAAGGCGTTCAAAGTCATGGGCTGCAGCGGCATGTCCCGCATCGACTTCTTCCTCCGCAACGACGGACAGTGGATCCTCAACGAAATCAACACGATTCCGGGCTTCACGAACATCAGCATGTATCCGCGCATGATGCAGACTTCCGGAATCACCTATTCCAGCCTCATCGACAAGCTGATCCAGTTCTCCCTCCAAGGCTGACAATTTTTGCCAACCACCTGCTATCTAGTATTCTAGGATTCTAGCCTCCTAGCCTCCTAGCATTGCAATCTCACCTGCAGCGAACGCATCTCCGTCTGCAGAAGCTTCACGACGACAGGGCATTTCGCCATGAACAAAAACGCCAACGGATACGGCGTCTCGTTCAGGCATTCGAAATTGCCCTGCCCTTTCGCGATCACCAGATCCGCCTCCGCCAACGCCTTCCGCATTTCATCACTCATGAATTCCGGAATGACGCCAGGCAGGCATGTCCCGTTGTCGATGACCGGATAGCCGTCCAGTCCAGAGGCGGCCAGTTCGCGTCGCGTCATATCGTTGGATGCAGGCAGCCCGCGCACGCCGACGGTGATTTTTTCACGGTACGGCTCCATCAAGACGCTGTCGAACACCGCCTCGCCGGCATTATCCAACAGATACAGGATCTTCTTCGCCTTACCCATCAGCGTCTCCAGACGGTTGATGGCTGTTACATCAATTGGCTTTTCAAACGCTTCCGCGACGGATTTCATCGCCTCGCGGATGTCCAAATCCCAGAAGATGCTGAAATCCAAGATGTTGCCAGCGACGGCCAGACGAACGCGCCATTCAAACGAATCCGGATTGTAGTTCGGCGTCTCCTTCAGCGATTCCAGCAGTTTCCACGCCATTTCCGTCGAACGGTCCTTCTGCTGGACATACGCATCGACGCCGCCCGAATGCTTCCACGCGATTTCATTCGTGCGCCATGCCGTGTATGGCGGGGCCTGCCGCATGTCCAGTTGCGACATCATCGCCATCACATCCATCATGATGGCTTTCCGCGCTTTTTCATCCGCCGTGCTGAACCGCGCCACATTCAACGCGTTGTTCAGCAGGCAAGGCAAACAATCCAAAGTCGTTTTCATAACACAATTGCTGATTATCCAGAAGTCCCAGAAGTCCCAGAAGTCCCAGAGGTCTCAGAAGTCCCAATACTTTTTATTCTTTGCTACGATAATCGTGAAGCATTTCGCGCAATTTGGCGGACATCCATCCCATATCGTCGCACAATGCCTTCCAGTCCATGGGACGGTTCGTCCAGAAACTCTGGTTGCCGCAGAAACCGCCGAGCATCACGCCCGCCGCTTTCGTCTTCACGCGAACCGTGTCGATGGCGTTCGCGATTTCCGGATCATCGAACTGGCCAGGCTTGCCGTAAGATGTTGATAAATCGTATGGTCCGATGCAGACACTATCGATGCCGGGCACCGCCAGAATTTCATCGATGTTCTCCACGGCCTCCTTGTGCTCAATCTGCACGATGACCATCGGATCGTGCTCCGACATCGCCACATATTCCGAAATCGGAATAGCGTTGTAGCAATTCTGCCGACGCGTCGCGAAGCCACGTTCACCGCCATGAACGGGATATTTGCATGCGCTGACGGCCTTCCGGGCGATTTCCGCATTGTTCACCATCGGTATGATCACGCCGGCCGGCCCTAAATCCAAAATCGGTTTCAGGAGGTAGTTCACGCACCATGGAACGCGCACAAATGCCGCGCAGTCCGTCCCTTTCACGGCCATCAGCATGTTCTGGACATCCGTGATGGTCATCGGTGAATGCTCCATGTCAATCCACACGAAATCCATGCCGCTGTCCGCCGCCATTTCCGTCATGCTCGGATCGAACATCGTGATGACCATGCCAAATGCCGTCTTGCCCGACGCGACCACCGCGCGGAATTTTTCCAGATTATTGATTTTCATCGAAGCTCCTTTATATATGGTA
Organism: uncultured bacterium; assembly: GCA_902776645.1. Lineage (GTDB taxonomy): Bacteria > Verrucomicrobiota > Lentisphaeria > Oligosphaerales > Oligosphaeraceae > UBA1407. Next base: position 3,438 of record CACYQT010000129.1, read on the forward strand.
GTAAAATCAATCCATTCAATGTACGCGTTCATGACTGTTTTTCAAGAAATCAGCCTCCGTCATTTGCATCCTGCGATTTACCTATTATTCTTTACACAAACTCATTACTCATTACCCATTACTCATTAATCATTATGAAAATCTCCGTCATGCTTTTCCCCTATCACGGCGCGATGGACCAAGATCTCTACACGCCGGAAGATCTCGTGAAGACTTTCCACGACGCGGGTGCCGTCGCCATCGAGCTCATGAAAGGATGGCACGAAAAGTCACCCGAAAAATGGCAGCGACTTCTCAACGCCATGAAAGACAACGACATGGCGTGTTCATGCTTCGACATCGGCCTCAATCTCGTCCAGCCGGATTCCGCCGAACGCGCCAAAGTTCTCGATGACTGCCGCCGCCAGATCGAATACGCCCATACGGTATTAAACGCCGCCAACGTGTTAATCTATAGTTCAAAAGTCGCAGACGGTCTTTCCAATGAACATTGCAAAAAGCTTTACGGCGAAGCACTTGGGGAAATGGCCGAATTCGCGTCGCAGTTCGGAATCAACGCCACCATCGAAGATTTCGACCCGCAGCCCAATTTCGTCTGCTCCGCAAAATCATGTCTGGAAGTATTGAATATCGCAGGCCCGAAGGCCAAACTCTGCTTCGACACAGGCAACTTCCTTGACGCAGGCGACAATCCCGCCGATATCTATCCGCTTGTGAAAGACCGCATCGCCCACGTCCACGTGAAGGAAAAAGGCCGCAACGTCGCCGAACACAAGCTGAAAATCGTCCGCGCAGGCGAAGGAATCGCGCAGATCAACGTCATTGAAGCCAACCTCAAACGCGACGGCTACGAGGGCTATCTCTCCGTCGAGGCAGGCTCCAACAAGCTGGACGAAGCCGTCCATGACATCCATTATCTGACATCACGGCTGGGGTTGTAAAAACTATTTTCTCACGCTCTTCAGCAAGGCGATCTCCTTGCCGTAGCCTTCCAATTCATTTGGCGTTTCCAGATAAAACGGCAGGTCGCGCAACTGCGGATGGTTGATGACGCGCGCCAAAGCGTCCAGTCCGATCTTGCCGCCGTCGATCACCGCATGGCGATCCTTATGGGCCCCCAGCGGATTCATGCTGTCGTTCAGATGGATCGCCTTCAGCCACTTCAGGCCGATGACGCGGTCGAACTCCGCCAACACGCCATCCAAATCGTTGACGATGTCGTAACCTGCGTCGTTCACGTGGCATGTGTCCAGGCAAACGCCCATCTTGTCCACGAGTTTCACGCGATCCATAATCCGCTTCAGCTCTTCGAACTTGCCGCCGACTTCCGAGCCTTTTCCGGCCATCGTCTCCAGCAGCACCGTCGTCCGCTGATTTTCAAACAAAATGTCGTTCAGCATCTCGACGATGAAATCGATGCCGACATCGACGCCCTGCTGCACATGGCTGCCCGGATGGAAGTTGTACATGTTGCCGGGCACGTATTCCATCCGCTGCAGATCGTCCGCCATCGTGTCGCGCGCGAATTTGCGGATGGACGCATCCGCCGAACAGCCGTTCAGCGTATAGGGCGCATGGGCCAGAATCTTCCCGAAGTTGTTCTCTGAAGCCAACTTCAAAAATGCGTCCACATCCGCCTGCTTGATCGCCTTCGCGCTTCCGCCGCGCGGATTCCGCGTGAAAAACTGGAAGACGTTCGCCTTGATCGACAGCGCGGCCTTTCCCATCGCCTCGAAACCATCCGCCGCAGACAAATGGCAACCTATATAAAACATTCGAATCTCCTTAAGATCATTATAAACCGTCATTTTTACATGACAAACTAACCACTAACCACCAACCACTAACCACTAACCACTAACCACTACTTAACAATCTCGCCGACAATCAGCACGTTGCTGACATACCAGTTCTGCTTGTTGAATTTGGACGCCGCCAGCTCCTCCGCCGTCATGTTCTTGTATTTCGGACTGTTATTCAGATATTTCAGCTTGTCCGGTATCGGTTCGGGCGCGATTTCGACTTTCACCGTATGGACGGTGTCCTCCAGATTGCGCCCCGCATCGACCGTGCCCAGAATATAGCAGTCGGACCAATAGCCGCGCGTCATGCGGATGCTCTCCCCAAGCTTCTTGCCGTCGATCGTGTAAGTCACGATGCCGCAGTCCGGACCGGACAAATCATAGATCCGCACCTCCGTCCCCTTGAATTTGAATTCGATGCTGGAGCCGACGCTTTCCGCCACCCACAGGTTCGGCATGCGCCACACCATCTGCTTCGCAGGCTGTTCCGTCTGCGAATCCATCTTCCGCCACGTCCCTTTCAGCATCCACGGTTCGATCCGCACCATCTTCGCGGTCTCCAGATTGTCCGCCCGCAACGGCGTGATCAGTCCATGCTTCAGAACCGACGGTTGAACAGCTTCACGGATCGCCTTGAAGCCTTCCTTCACGGCGTCCGTGTAGAGCGGATGCCCCGTGTCGCTGAACGGATGGACATTATCGCCCGTGAAGTGCCATATCCCCTGCTCCGCCAAGATCTTGCGACGCGTCTCTTCATTTTCTTTCGACTGGAAGACCAGCTTGCCGGCGCGATGCAGTTCCGCCACATGATAGCCCATGTGGATGGTCGGAATCTTGTAGTAGTCCGCCACGATTTCCATCATGCCGGACACGCGCGGCAAGTTGCCCGCTGCGAACTCCGGCAGCATGTTGCCTGTCATCGTATAGACGAAACAGACGTCCGTCTCCGGATCCTGCCGCCAGATCTGCCGCACAATCCCTTCCATCGCACGGATTTCCACCTCTTCAGGACCGCCGTCGTTCACGGCGAATTCCACGAACACGAGATCCGGCTTGTATTGCAGCACATCCTGCTGGAGACGATACGCGCCAAGCGATGAATTCGTGCCCGAAATCGCGCCGTTGATTTCCTTGAACGTCACGCCTTTGAACGTCTCGTTCATCCATGCAAGCGTCTGCACACGCCAGCCGGCCGCCGCCGTGATGCTGCCGCCGAAATAACCGACCTTCACCGTCCCGCTTCCAGCCTCGGCCTTGCGGAAGAAATTCGGCAGCCCGCCGCGGACCGTAAACGGTATGGCAGGCCGCGGCGCCGCTTCCGCCTCCACGGCCGCACAGCACGCCAATATGCACACTCCCGTCAGAAAACTCTTTTTAAACATATTCCACCTTTTTCTTTTTATGCATTCAATAAAATAACACATTATAAAACGTAATCTCTTTCCGGCAAAAAACAACTTGCAACACCATTTGTCTTTCAGCTCCGCGAAAAGGCACTGCATTTGCTTTCAGCTTTCTGCTTTCGGCTTTCAGCTCTTTTACGTCCCATCCGTCCCATCCGTCCCATCCGTCCCATTCGTCCCATCAAAAATCAAGCAAATTTCATACCAACTTGCTTGACAATGGCTATTGAGTATTTCTATTAATAGTATCATGCTTTTTCACCAATCATCAACAAATCACACACGAGGTTCACACCATGTACAAAATCGGTCAAGAAGAAATCGACGCCGTCGCAGAAGTCATCAGAACTGGAAAGCTTTTCCGCTACGGCATCGGCAACGCCTGCGAAACATTTGAGAAACGCTATGCTGAATACCTTGGCGTCAAACACGTTATGCTGAATACCAGCGGCACGGTCTCCCTCCACGCCGCCCTCGCCGGTCTGAAAATCGGCCCGGGCGACGAAGTCCTCGTGCCCGCCTGCACCTACATCGCCACCGCCATCGCCGTTCTCGCCGTCGGCGCCATTCCCGTCGTCGTCGATATCGATGATTCGCTGACGCTTGATCCGAAGGCCGTCGAAGCCGCCATCGGCCCGCACACGAAGGCTATCATTCCCGTCCATATGTGGGGCCTTGTCTGCGACATGGACGCCTTGATGGCGGTCGCCAAAAAGCACAACCTGCTGGTGATCGAAGACGCCTGCCAGTGCGTCGGCGGCGCCTACAAAGGCCGCATGTGCGGCAGCATCGGCGATGTCGGAGCCTTCAGCTTCAACTATTACAAGAACATGAGCGCGGGCGAAGGCGGCGCGACCGTCACGAACAACGACGACGCGGCGATGCGCATCGGCTGCATGATCGACTGCTGCCAGTTCTACTGGGCCGGCCGTGAGAAGTCCATCCCGTTGTTCACGTCCGCCGGCTCCCGCGCCTCCGAAATCGAAGGCGCCATCCTCAACGTCCAGCTTGACCGCCTCCCCGGCATGATCAAAGCCATGCGCGCCCAGAAGAAACGCATTCTCAACGCCATGGAAGACATCAAGGAATTCAAGCCGTTGAAATACAACAGCTTGGATTGGGAATGCGGCGCCTACGCAGGCTTTCTCCTCCCCGACGCCGACACCGCCAACCGTTTCCAGGCCGCCTTCCCCTGCATGATCGCCGGCAAGACCGGCCGCCATGTCTACACGGAATGGGATCCCATCATTGAAAAGCAAGGCGCGCCGAATCCGGTCCTCAACCCCTACAATCTAAAGGAAAACAAAGACTGCCGCATGGATCTCAAACGCGACCAGTGCCCGAAGTCGCTCGAAATCCTCAACCGCGCCGTCATGATCGCCACCCATCCGAACCGCTCGGACGCCGACACGGACGCTCTGATCGAAAAGGTCCGCGCCGCCGCCAAGCAGATTCTCTAAAAGCCTAAAGCTAAAAGCTAAAAGCTTAAAGCAAATACCGAAATCAGTATTCTGGATTGGCTGGATCTTCTGGACGAACTGGATTTAATGATTTAACATCATTTCCAGAACCTCCAGAACTTCCAGAACTTCCAGTCCCCAAAGTCTTTATTTCCAAAAGCACAAGAAACGCTGACATCCTACCTTATAAATAATTATGCATTATGAATTATGCATTATGAATTATGCATTATGAATTATGCATTATGAATTATGCATTATGAATTATGCATTATGAATTATGCA
>CACYQT010000130.1 GCA_902776645.1 uncultured bacterium
CCACCGCCGGAGGCGACGGAGAAGTACTTCTTGCCGCGCTCATTGCATTCCTTCTTGTACGTTCCGGCAACGGGATGCTGGAAACGCGTCGGATTCGTGGAGTTGCCCGTGATGGACACGTCGACGCTCTCCTGCCACATGATGGCGACGCCTTCGCGGACGTCGTCGGCGCCATAGCAACGGACGGCGGCCTTCGGGCCTTTGGAGAACGGGACTTCGCGCACGATCTGCAGCTTGCCGGTGAAGTAGTCGAACTTCGTCTCGACATAGGTGAAGCCGTTGATGCGGCTGATGATGTAGGCGGCGTTCTTGCCAAGACCGTTCAAGCAGACCTTCAACGGTTCTTTGCGGACGACGTTGGCCTTCTTCGCGATGCCGATCGCGCCTTCGGCGGCGGCAAACGACTCATGGCCGGCCAGGAAGCAGAAGCACTTCGTCTCGTCACGAAGCAACATCGCGCCCAGATTGCCGTGGCCAAGACCGACCTTGCGGTCGTCTGCGACGGAACCGGGGATGCAGAACGCCTGGAGGCCTTCGCCGATGGCTTCGGCCGCGTCGGCGGCTTTCTTGCAGCCTTTCTTCACGGCGATGGCGGCGCCGACCGTGTAGGCCCACTTCGCGTTTTCAAAACAGATCGGCTGGATGCCTTCCGTGATTTCGTAGGGATCAAAGCCCTTCGCCTTGCAGATTTCGCGGCATTCTTCAATGCTGTTGATGCCGTATTTCTTCAGAACAGCGAGAATCTGCGGTTCACGACGATCGTATGATTCAAAAAGTGCCATGATGTTTGTCCTCCTTATGCCTTGCGCGGATCAATGCTCTTGACGGCACCATCTTCGGCGGTGGTACGGCCATACTTGCCAGTGGCCTTCGCCAAAGCTTCGTTGGCGTCCATGCCCTTCTTGATGTTTTCCATCATGACGCCGAGCTTCACATATTCGTAACCGATGATTTCGTTGTTCGCGTCAAGGAAAATCTGCTTGACATAGCCTTCCGCCATTTCCAGATAGCGGGGGCCCTTCTCCAACGTGCCGTACATCGTGCCGACCTGCGAACGGAGGCCTTTGCCAAGGTCCTCAAGCCCCGCGCCGATGGCCAGACCGTTTTCGCTGAACGCGCTCTGCGTGCGGCCGTAGACGATCTGGAGGAACAGCTCGCGCATGGCGGTGTTGATGGCGTCGCAGACCAAGTCCGTGTTCAACGCCTCAAGAATCGTCTTGCCGGGCAGGATTTCAGCCGCCATGGCGGCCGAATGCGTCATGCCGGAGCAGCCGAGCGTCTCGACCAGAGCTTCCTTGATGACGCCTTTCTTGACGTTCAGCGACAGCTTGCAGCAGCCCTGCTGAGGGGCGCACCAGCCAATGCCGTGTGTGAAACCGGAGATATCCGCGATCTCCTTCGCCTGGTTCCACTGTCCTTCCTGCGGAATCGGGGCTGCGCCATGCTTGCATCCCTGGGCCACGCAGCACATCTGATCTACTTCGTGTGTGTTCATCTGATCCCTTTGTTTGTTCTCTTGGTCATATTCGCTCGCCGCCTGTTACGACGGCACGATGAAATGGATTGCATTACTAAATTTAACCGTTATGGCGGCTTTTTCAATGTTTCACAGCAGTTTCTTCTTCAACAACCGCTTCAAGACGTGTTTTCACGATTGAAAATCACGTTTAGGCGTTTACGTTATGCAAGCCGTTTTTTCAACATCACCATAATAAAAAAGGACTCCTACAACCATGCATCAACGCATCTACGACATCTACCGCCAGCGCATCCACCGCATGCTCGGCAACGAAAACCGCAACATCTACCCGCAGTCCATCCCCCTGAAAGCCGTCTTCGCGAAGACGAAAGATCCCGTCCCGTTCAATGAACGGCTCAAACTGAAATATTCGGAGGCGACCGTCGGCATGCTGTGGGGCCACGAATGGGAGAGCGCATGGTTCCACGTCGGCGCCGTCGTCCCGAAGGAGTTCGCCGGCAAGACGTTGTGCCTCCGCATCCACACGGGCGGCGAATGCTGCGTGTTCGACAAGAACGGCTGCCCAATCTATGGTCTGACAGGCCACAGCCATTTCGACAACGCCTTCTACAAAGACCGCTTCATCCTCGGCAAACTGAAGCCCGGAACGAAAATCGACTACTGGGTCGAAGCCGCCGCCAACGGCCTCTTCGGCATCAACCAGCCCGCTCCGACGGACATCAATCCGCCGAAGCCCATGGGCTCCTTTGAAGCCTATATCCGCGAAATGTCCCTCTGCGTGTTCGACGAAGACGTCTATCACATGCTCGTCGATTTCCGCTGCCTCAACGAACTTCTGGACGCCTACGGCCTCAATGACTACCGCGGCAAGCAGCTTCTCGACCTCCTCAACAAGGCGATCGACCTTTACAATTACGATCCCGCCAACGCGAAGGCCGTCCGCAAGCTGTTCGCGGAGAAGATGTTCAACCGCCCCGCAGTCGCCAGCGCGCTAACGGCCTGCTGCGTCGGCCACGCCCACATCGACGTCGGCTGGCTGTGGCCCGTCCGCGAAAGCATCCGCAAATGCGCGCGCACGTTCTCCAGCCAAATCGCTCTCATGGAGAAGTATCCGGACTACATCTTCGGCGAATCGCAGGCGCAGCTCTACCAGATGACGAAAGATCATTATCCAGAACTGTTTGCGAAAATCCAAAAACGCGTGAAGGAAGGACGTTGGGAGCTTCAGGGCGGCTGGTGGGTCGAAGCCGACTGCAATCTGATCTCCGGCGAATCGATGGTCCGCCAGTTCCTCCACGGCAAGAATTTCTTCATGGACAACTTCGGCGTGAACGTCCGCAACCTGTGGATTCCGGACGTGTTCGGCTACTCCGCCTCCCTGCCGCAGATCATCCGCAAGGCGGACTGCGACTACTTCCTCACGCAGAAGATCTCCTGGAGCCAAGTCAACTCATTCCCGCACAACACATTCCGTTGGATCGGCGTCGACGGCTCGGAAGTCCTCACGCACTTCCCGCCGGAGGACACCTACAACGCGGAATGCCGTCCGCGGCAGCGCATCGACGCACAGAACCGCTTCCGCGAGGCGGGTTATCTCGACCAGTTCATGAGCCTCATGGGCATCGGCGACGGCGGCGGCGGCCCGAGCGAGGATTTCGTTGAACGCAACATCCGCATCAAGAATCTGGAAGGTGTACCAAGAGCCGTCTACAAAAAGGCTTGCGACTTCTTTGAAGAGCTCGCACCGCGCAAGGATGAACTGCCCGTATGGAACGGAGAACTCTATCTGGAGCTCCATCGCGGCACGCTGACGACGCAAGCCCACACGAAACGCAACAACCGCAAGTGCGAACAGGCCTTGACGGCCTTGGAGTTCATCGCGTCCTGCCTGCCGAAGGCGAAATATCCCGCCGCCAAACTGGACAAGGCGTGGAAGACGGTGCTGCTCAACCAGTTCCACGACATCATCCCCGGCTCGTCCATCGGCCTCGTCTATCAGACGACGGAAAAGGAGCATGCCGCCGTTCTCGCCATGGCGTCCGAAGAAATGGACAAGGCCGCGAAGGCCCTCTTCAAGAAGAAGGAGGCTTCCGCCGTCATCGTCAACACGCTGCCCGTCGCATGGCACGGAACCGTCGAACTGCCGGAATCATGGAAGAACGCCGCCATCTGCAGCGACGACGGACAGTTGCTGCCGACGCAGCTTGAAGACGGCCATGTCGTCGCGTTCGTCGTCGTCCAGCCGTCCTCCTTCCTCACGATCCGCCAGACGGAAGGCAAAGTGGGCGCCGTCAAGCAGTCGCGCAAGCCAGTGTTGGAGAACGACATCGTGAAATACACATTCGACAAGGATGGCCAGCTGGTCAGCGCCGTGGACAAACGGGACGGTCGCGAAATCCTCTCCGCCCCCGGCAACGTCCTCTCCCTGTACTACGACCGTCCGAACAACTGGGAGGCGTGGGATGTCGACATGTTCTATCCTCGTGACTTCAAGGAACATCCGAAATGCGTCAAGATCGAGCAGCCCGTCTGCGGACCCGCTCGTTCGTTCATGAAATTCACGTTCAAGACGGAACGCTCCGTCATCGAACAAACCGTCGTCCTGCGGCCCAACAGCACGCGGCTCGATTTCGTCACCCACGTCGACTGGCATGAACAGCGCGTCATGATGCGCACCGCCTTCCCGGTCAACGTCCAGTCCGATTTCGCGACGTTCGACATCCAGTATGCCTTCGTGAAACGTCCCACGCATGACAACACCAGCTGGGAAGAAGCCAAATTCGAAACCTGCGGGCAGCGCTACGCGGATCTTTCGCAGGACGACTACGGCGTCGCCCTCCTGAACGACTGCAAATACGGTTATCGCGTGAAAGGCAACGTGTTGGATCTGAATCTCCTCCGTTCGCCGAAGAATCCGGACTACAACGCCGACCAAGGCGAGCATACCTTTATATATAGCTTCTTCCCGCATGCGGGCAACCATCTGGAAGGATGCGTTCCGGACGAAGCGGCCGTCCTCAACCGCGATCCGTATCTCGCCGAAGGCTACGCCAACGACAAGGCGGAACCGCCCTGCACCGTCGAATCCGACAGCGTCAATCTGGAAGTCGTCAAGAAGGCCGAAAAGGATGACTCGACGATTCTGCGTCTTGTGGAAACGGCCGGCCGCCATGCGACGGCCGTTCTGAAACTGGCGAATCCGAAGGCGAAAGTCTCCGTGACGAATCTCATCGAATGGGAGAAAGGAAAGAATCTTCCCGTTGAGAACGGCTGCGTCAACCTGTCGCTGAAACCGTTTGAAATCATGACGTTGCGATTGGCATAAAGCCAATGTAACGGCGGCGTCCCGCCGTCGGCATTTTCACGTCTCGCGTCTCTTGTCTCGCGTCAAAATCTTAAACAAGAGTCATGAGACGCGAGACGTGAATATTATTTGCAGAATCTTATCTGCCGCGATTTTTGATGAAATCCAGCATGGCGGGCCTCTGGTTGAGAATCATGCTTTCGTAAAATTCGATCTCGTCCAGATTCGACTGTAGCAATTCGCCCATGTCCTTTCGGAAAAAGTCCATGTCTTTGCCATATTTCGCGCCTTCGCGGAAGATGCCGATTTTGATCGGCTTGCCACCTGTGATATCATCCGTGAAATAGGCGGAGAAATCCGAAGCATTGTTCCAATTCTTGCCGATCATGACGATGCCGTCGATGGAGCCGTCTGCGAAATATCGTTTGTAGAGCCACGGCAGCGGGCCGAAGTTGGTGTTGAAATTCGGATTGTTTTTCATTTCAATCGGCATGGGGGCCGACATGTAGATGGGGCGACCGTTCGTCAACGCCTTGCAGTTTTTGAAGAAATCCGCAATGCCTTCCGCACGAATCTGGCAGACGCCTTCCTTGTCCGCCTCGGCACCGCCGTAGTCACGGCCATAACGCGCCTTGAACTTCGCAAGCACTTCTGGATTAAAGCCATAGCAATCCGAATCAGCACGGGCGCTGTGGCATCGCGTGTTGAACATGAAGCCGTCGAAAGGATATTCCGCCAGTTCGCGGAAACGGTCCACGCCATGCTTCATGCCCTTTTCCGTGGCGTATTCGACCACGCCCAGATAGTAGCGCGACTGCGGAACGACGCCGACAAGGCAGCCTAGGCAACGATCCTGATAGTCCCATGCGGCGGAGCCTGTCAGTCGCGAAAAATCAATCCACGTTTTTTCCGGATCGCCGCTCCCCCAGTTCCATGCGGACGGGACTTTTTCGCCGTCCGTATTGTAGAGTTCCCCCTGCCCCGTCGGATGCGCGATAACCATGGAATAGCTGGAACTGTTGTCCGTGCAGTCCAGTTTGATGTATGGCTGCGAAATTTTCAAATCGGAAACGACGATCTGGTTGCAGCCATTCACCTTACTTGATTGGAATGAGAACGGCTTGTCGTATAATTTATATTGCTTGTTGTCCGAACTGACGTAGATCCGGAGATTGTCCTTTGTGATCTTGCCGAGAGGAAGCCATTTCCATCTCGCGGGATTGGTGAAGACGATTTTTTCAATGGGAAGCCGCCGCGCCTCTTCGTTGATTTTCGGCACATCCTTTTCCGATATCTTGAAGCGCGGGTCGATTTCCGCCAACGCGTCCGGATTGTCCAGATAGAACGGATCCAGCAGCGCCCATCCGTCGAGTTTTTTATAGATGGACTTGTAGCGTTCCTGAAGGTTCACATCGGTATAGCGGACGCCCGCGTCGTCGTGAAGGCTTTCCCAAGCCCAGACATCCATGCCGTATTTGCGGCCGATGCGGATGGTCTCCGTGCATGGATTGTAATGCTTGTAGGTTTCCACCAGCCGCAATGCCTCCTTCTCGAATGTCCAATGGAGAGCGCCGTTTTCGCCGTATTGGGCGGATACTTTGCTTGGATAATGGGTCAGCCCGCAGACATTGACGCGCAGGTAGATTTTCTTGATTCCCGCCTCCGCCAGCTGTTTAATTTCCTTTTCGTATTCCTCCAGCGTATAGTAGTCCTCCGGCCCTTTGTGCCTAAAGAAGACATAGTCCAGAAAGTCGATGGTGGCGCTGACTTGCGGCGTCTTTTTCGCCGTCGCGGCTGGTTGTGCATGGCAGAACGCCCCCGCGGCAGAAAGCGCGACGGCGGCTAGAAAGAAATTCTTCATGGCGGAATGCATGGTCTTTCCTATGGTAAATCAATCTTGTGAACAGACGACATGGTGCATCCCATACTGTACCACGGCTTCAGGAGTTTTCTACAAAAGGCATTTGCATTCCCCCATGCATGTGCTAAACTATTTCCTGTTGCGGACATGGTATGATGGATATCGTCGGCGTCTTGAACGGGCAAAGCGACTACGCCAGGACATGCAACTATTGGAAGAGGTGTCTTTCCTTTTTTTATTATGCTTTCGCCATAGAAGGTTCCATGTACTGACGAGCTTTAGCGTCGTCCAACCCAAAGTCGAGCAGCAGTTCCTCATGTATCTGTTCTTCAGGCACATGACGGTTTCTTTTGCGTTCAATGAAGTTTCGGATGGTCTTCTCGATTCCTTCCACTCTGCCTTCCTCTCTGAAAAACTTTTCGCATGTTGACATTTTCTTCTTCATGGTGTTGTCCTCCTTGTTTGTTTTCCTCAAATCGAATTATGTCGTTATTGAAACACCATCATTAGCAGCCTTCGGCTGAATTTATAGACAAAGGCTAAAGGAGGTGGAATATTTTTCTTCTTGCCTTACACTTTTACTAAAGAAGGTTCCATGTACTGACGGGCTTTAGCGGCATCCAGTCCAAAATCGAGCAGCAGTTCCTCATGTATCTGTTCGTCAGACACATGACGGTTTCTTTTGCGTTCAATGAAGTTTCGGATGGTCTTCTCGATTCCTTTCACTTCGCCTTCCACTCTGCCTTCCTCTCTGCCTTCCTCTCTGCCTTCTTCTCTACCTTCCATTCTGCCTTCCTCCCTGAAAACCTTTTCGAACGTTGACATCTTTTTCTTCATGGTGTTGTCCTCCTTGTTTGTTTTCCTCAAATCGATTCCTGCCGCAATCGAAACGACGTCGAGCGCCGCCTCCGGCATGGTGTCCACAAGACTGAACGAAGGGTCCGTATCCCATTCATGGCGCAGAACTGTCGGTTCATCCGCATAGCGGATGCATATCGCGACACACCTAAATGCCCCCACTGGCAGTAGCGCCAGCTCCTTCGGAGCCATGTTCCTGAACGAGAGGAGGTTGGACGGGCAGTCCGCGAAATGGCTTCGCAGCCCTTCGGGGAGCTCCAGCATGCCGTGCAGGCGGGCCTTCCCCGGCCAGGCCTCCTGCCCGAAATAGATTGTCGCGGGGAGGACGGGCGTCGGCCTGTCCTCCTTGAGCACGCCGTCGAAGCGCTCCTGTTCGGTGCGCAGCTCGTGCCGTGC
>CACYQT010000131.1 GCA_902776645.1 uncultured bacterium
ATGAGCGTGTCGCTACTGCGGTTGCAGGACGGCCGCATCGCGTTGATTTTCCTTGAGAAAAGCTGGCTGGAGCGGATTCCGAAGCTGCGCCGCAACGTGCAGGACAAGGGGATTCTGGACTGCCGCCCGTGGATCAGCTTTTCGTCCGACGAAGGCGAGACATGGACGGAACCCGTTGATGTCTGCGAATATCCGCCGATCTACATCGTCGTGAACAACGACCGTCTCGTGCAGTTGTCGAGCGGCCGTCTGATCCTGCCGATGGCGATCCACCATAAGACCAGTCCGAACATCAAAGACGATCAAGTGCTTGGTGAAAGCAACCACAACCGCTCGGAGACGTTCTTCTTCCTGTCCGACGACGGCGGCGCGAATTGGCGCGAGGCGAAGCAGTGCTGCTATCCGCCTCAATGGCTGACGTCCGGACTGCGCGAACCGGGCGTCGTCGAACTGAAGGACGGTCGCGTCATGGCATGGTTCAGGACGAACGCGGATCATCAGTACAAGGCGTTTTCCTCCGATGGCGGTGAAAGTTGGACGCAAGCCGTGCCCGCTCCGGAATTTCCGTCCAACGAATCGCCGTTGTCCATCAAACGCGATCCCGCAAGTGGCGATTTGGTAGCCGTCTGGAGCGATCTGGATCCGCGTTGGGGCATCAAGCCGACGCCTGAAAGCTGGTTCCGCACACCGCTCGTCATCGCCCGCAGTTCCGACGACGGCGAGACATGGCATGACCACCGCATCCTGGAAGGCGAGCCCGACCATGGTTTCTGCTATATTGCCATGCTGTTCACGCAGGGCGGCCTGCTGCTGGCCTACTGCTGCGGCGGCGGCAAGGGATGCGCCGTCCTGCAGGATCTGAGAATCCGCCGGATTGAGTGGAAGTAGTTGTGTCCTAGAAATCTAGAAGACTAGAAATCTAGAAATAATGAATGCCAAACCGAATATCTTGTTGATCATGGCGGATCAGATGCGGCGGGACGCCGTCGGCGTCAACCGTCCGGAGTTCGCCCATACGCCGCATCTGGACCAGTTGGCGAGTGAAGGCATCAATTTCACGCATGCGTACACGTCATGTCCGTCATGCATCGCGGCGCGAGCGTCGCTGATGACTGGATTGAAGCAATCTCGCCATGGTTTTACAGGCTATGACGCGGCGACGGAATGGCGCTATCCCGTCACGCTGGCGGGAACATTGGCGCAGGCGGGATACCATACGCAATGCGTCGGCAAAATGCATGTGGAGCCAGCCCGCGCGTTGATGGGTTACCACAACGTGGTGCTCCATGACGGCTTTTTGCATGACAAACGCCGCAAGTATCGTGATCCCATAGAGTACGACGATTATCTGCCGGATTTGCGCAGGGAGCTCGGGCCGACCGCCGACATCATGGATGACGGGCCAGGCTGCAACGGCTATGCGGTCCGCTGCTGGCCATGGGATGAACGGCTGCATCCAACGTCGTGGGTGACGTCGAAAAGCATTGAGTTTCTCCGTCGCCGCGATCCGTCCAAGCCGTTCTTCCTGAAGGTCTCCTATCATCGGCCGCATACGCCGTACGATCCGCCGATGTCATATTTCTCCATGTACGACGGCCGCCCGATGCCGCCGCCGGTCTGCGGCGACTGGTCGTCGTTCCTTTCGACCTATGGCGGGCTGGACTGCCCGATCCCCCGCGAGCCGTTTTTCATCGACCGTGCCCGTCGGGCCTATTGCGCATTGGTTACGCAGATTGACTTCGAACTGAATCGTCTGTTTACGGAACTTCTTGATTTGAAGTTGCTTGACAATACGGTCATCCTGTTTCTCTCCGATCATGGCGACATGTTGTACGACCATGGAGTCGTCCGCAAATCACTGCCGTTCGAGGCTTCGGCGGGCATTCCGTTGATCATCCGCCTGCCGCAGTCGCTTGGCTTCCAGGGGGCGGGAACGGTCGATTCGCGCACGGTGGAGCTTCGTGATATCTTTCCGACGGTCTGCGCGATGGCGGGGCTGCCGTTACCGGAAGACCTTGACGGATTGAATCTGATGGACAAGACGGCATGCCGCGACTGTCTGCATGGCGAACATGCGCAGGGCGCCATGTCGAACCAATGGCTGACGGACGGCAAGGAGAAGTACTGCTGGTTCAGCCAAAGCGGCCGTGAGCTGCTGTTCGATTTGTCGTCGGATCCGCAGGAACTGCATGATCTGTCGGCGGAAAGACCGGAACGTATCGCATTCTGGCGCAATCGCTTGGTGACTGAACTGGACGGCCGTCCGGAAGGCTATGTGGCGGATGGCAAGCTGCAGGTCGGACGCAGGGCGATGTCGTCGTTGCCATGGGCGGGCATAGGTTGCTGATATCCTTTGTTGTAAAAATGACAAATCGCCAAGCAAAATTTGATGCGTTGACTGGTAAAAATCAATTGATAAGAGTATATTATTTGTTTCGGCATCCAAATGGATGTCGCTCCAATGTTCCCGATGGAGTGGAAAAAAGACAACCGAAAGAAAAGCGGGACGTTTCGTCAGCTGGCCATGGGAAGCGACGTCAGGTCGTGGCGGCGGCGTAAAAGCGTCCAAAAAGGAAAGTAGAAAATGGAAAAGACCACCATCATGTCTCTGTTGGACGCCGGTGTGCATTTCGGCCACAAGACGCGTCGCTGGAACCCGAAGATGAAGCCGTACATCTACGGCACGCGCAACGGCATCACCATCTTTGATCTGAAGATCACGATGTACCGCCTGGCCGAAGCATGCGACTTTTTGCATGACGTCGCCGCGAAGGGCGGCCAGATCCTGTTCGTCGGCGCGAAGCGCCAGGCTCAGGAATGCGTCCGCGACATCGCCGAACGCCTCAACATGCCGTACATGTGCGACCGTTGGCTCGGCGGCACGCTGACGAACCAGAAAGTCGTTCTGACCCGTATCAAATACATGAAGAAACTGCAAGCCCAGGATGCCGACGGCAGTCTGGACAACCTCCCGAAGAAGGAAGTCGCCGGCCTGCGCCGTGACCTCACCAAGCTGCAGACGACTCTGGGCGGCATCGCCGACCTGACGAAGCTGCCGGACGCCATGGTCGTCGTTGACGTCGCACGTGAGCACATCGCCGTCGCGGAAGCCCATCGTCTGGGCATCCCCGTGGTCGCCATCGTCGACTCCAACTGCAATCCGGATCTCGTCGACTACGTCGTTCCGGGCAATGACGACGCGCTGCGCTCCATCAAGGTTTTGATGGACACGATGGCCGCCTCCATCGAAGACGGCCTGCACGAAATCAAGCGTGACGCCGCCCCCGCGGAAACTCCCGACAAGGACGAGGCCCCCGCTGAAGCCGCCGCCGAAGAGAAGTAATATAATTAATGTAAAGGTCGGCGGGACGGAAGTCCCGCCGTGAAACCATATCAAACGGTCAAAAGACCGCAAGAGGAGAAAACAAATGGCTATTACCGCTACGATGGTGAATGAACTCCGCCAGAAAGCTGGCGTCGGTTTGATGGACTGCAAGAAGGCTCTGGTCGCCACGAATGGTGACATGGACGCCGCCATGGAATATCTGCGCAAGGCCGGTATCGCGAAGGCCGACAAGAAGGCCGGTCGTTCCGCCAGCGAAGGCGTCGTCGAGACGCTGATCGAAGGCAAGACGGGCGTCGCCGTCGAAATCCTGTGCGAAACGGACTTCGTCGCTCGCACGGACGCTTTCAAAGATTTCTGCAAATACGTCGCCCGCACCGCGATGGCGATGGACGGCGATGGCGACATCAGCGAGAAGCTGGCCGCCGCGACGGAAGAAGAGATGAAGGTCCTCATCGGCAAGCTCGGCGAAAACATGCATGTCCGCCGCGCCGTCCGCTGGACCACCAACGGCATCATCAAGGAATACAAGCACCACCAGGGCGGCCCCTTCTACGGCGTCATGGTTGACCTCGAAGGCGAATACACCGACGAACTGGCCATGGATGTCTGCCTGCACATCACGGCCAACGCCCCGAGCTATGTGACCTCCAAGGACGTTCCCGAAGCCGTCATCGCGAAGGAACGCGAAATCGCCGCCGCTCTGCCCGAACTGCAGGGCAAGCCCGAGAAGATCCTCGAAGGCATCCTCCGCGGCAAAATCAACAAATTCTTCACGACCGCGTGCCTGATGGACCAGCCGTGGATCAACGACGAGAAGACCACACTGGCGAAGGTCGCCCCGAAGCTGGTTGTGAAGCGCTTCATCCGCTGGCAGGTCGGCGAAGAAGTGAAGTAATTCAGTCTGAACGTTTTCTGTAATTCATTCAAGGCCTGTGCGGATTCGTTTCGCACAGGCCTTGTTCATATTTTACAAGGAGATTGACGATGCCCAGAAGAAATGACTATCATTCGCCGCGCAGAGAAGACGGTTGGCGTGGGGCGCATCGTGATGAAAGCCATCGCTATGGCTATGGCGATGATGGACACAGATACAGAGAGGACAGACATCACTATGGCGACGATGGTCGGAATGACGGCAGACGCGTCGCGCGCAAAGGCGATCGGCTCCAAATCCATTATACGTGCTTTGACGAAGACGGCAAGAAGCTTGAATCGACGCATGACGGCGGCCCCGCGCCGACCATCACGCTCGGCGGCGGCGATGTCCTGAAAGCTCTTGAAAAGGCGTTTACGGGCATGGCGGCCGGTGAACGGAAGACCGTCACGCTCGAACCGAAAGACGCTTTCCCGTATGACGAAGACCTTGTCACCGAAGTCTCGCCTGAAAAATGGCAACTGGACGAACCGCCGAAAGTCGGCATGACCATCGATGTTTTGGACGCTCCCGATGACGTCGCGGACGAGGACGTGAACGAAGACGACATCATGCAGGGCGTCGTCACCGAAATATTGAACGACGGCACGGCGATTGTCGATTGCAACCATCCATTGGCGGACAAGACGCTGACATTCGAACTGGAGCTTGTCAAAATCTTGTAATGGTCGCGCGGGAGCGCGCCTCTGCCATGATAGACGATGACGGCCACGCAAATGCGTGGCCGTTTCGTTTTATACGCGATCCTGGTAGTTCCACCATAGCGGAAGCGGAAGCAGGGCTTCCACGACGGGGCGGATTGGCGCGGGAATGTCGCAGACGGATGATGGCGGCAACGGCCCGAAAAGGAAGCGCGTCGCGTCCAAATTGTTCAGCGACAAATCCGCCGTCACGCCTTCCACTGCTTTGAACATTCCATCTTTATACTGGATGGTTTCGCCGCCGTTGATGGCCAGCGAGAACTGCCCGTCCGGAATGGCGGCGTATGTCGCCTTCATGGCGAGCATCGCCATGGCGACTTTCGCGAAATGGACGATTTTGAAATTGTCCGCGGTCGCCACGCTGACGGTTTCGGCGATTTTTCCCGCCTTGCGGTTCAATTCGACGTCCCACGGAGCGGTCCCGAACGTGACGCTGTCGAATTTCATAAAGGCCATCCAGTCCAGAAGCATCTGGTAATCAACGGCCGGTGACAGTGCGTAGTGCTCCGTGATGCGCCCTGAATTCGGATAATTGGAAAGGAATCCGGCGGGCATGCCGTCTGCGAACGTGGCAAGCCATGGCGTGCATTTCCATGCGTGGGTGACGTCGAAAAAACGCTGGTTGTCGCCGCGGTCCGTATGCTGCGGGGCGTTGGCGTAGACCGTCTGAGCGAAGGAGAGGGCGGCGTTGTCGTCGCGTGAAATCGGCCGGAAGGAGAGCTTCGGCGTGTATTCGCCTTCGTGGCCGAGCGACGAATCATAATAGTCGCGGACGTTTTTGGCGCTGATCGTGAAGCAGAAGTTCTGGCCGGCCTTCTCGAAGCCGTAGCGGTTGTAGCGCTGCCGCATGCCGCCGAGGCGCGCGACATCCGCTCCAAGGCGTTTCAGCTCTTCCATGGATTCCGTCATCAACGCCTTCATATATCCTGAGTTACGATATTCAGGACGGGTTCCGACGTTGCCGACCGTCGCAAACAGCACATCATGGCCAGCGACGCGCGTCGGCAACGGATAGATACCGACAGCCGCCGCGATGCGTTCGCCGTCGCGGATGGCCACATGGCGGCCCATGGCCGTGTCGTCATGCCGCCACATGGCGGGCAGCGTGTCCAGAAACGTATATCCCTCCTGTCCGCGCGCGAAGCACGCGTTCAAGGTGTCGAGCAGTCCGTCGAAATCGGACGCGGTGAGTTTTTCGATTTTCATGATGGACCTCACCGTTTGCCCTTCTTGCCTTTCGCAGGCTGGGCGGGCGGGGCGGGGGGCTCCTCTTCCAGATCGTCCAGATTGATGTCATCCGGAATATCTTCATCCACAAGATCTTCCAGATTCGGTTCCGCGTCTTCATCCTCCGCGCCGTCTTCGCCGTCGGGCGCGTCTTCGCTCTCCGTGCCGTTTTCATCCCACGGGAGTCCGTCCTGCATGTCGTCTTCGTCCAGCGGTTCGATGTCGTCGTCGTCCTGCGGGAGCGGTTTCTTGGCATGCTTGTCCTTCTGGAGCTTGAGGTCTTCGTTCAAGCTGAGAAGCGTCGGCAGATCGTCCTCCACCTCCTCGGCGGGCGTGAAGCTTTTGATGTTGATGACGTCCATCCCTTCTTCCGGATCATGCTCGACGGTGCCTTCGAAGGAGATGTCGATGTTTTCATCGGCGTATTTGTTGAGGCGTTTGATCCATTTTTTCGAGGAGATGAGATATTCGTCTCCATCGGCGGTCGTGACGGTCAGTTTCTGGCCGTCCAGTCCGTCGAAGATGTCGAGTTGTCCGACAATCGTCTGCAGTTCGTCGCTGTCTTGCATGTAAAATCCTTTTATGAGAGGAATAAAATAGTTTTTTGAGTGGTTTTAACGGCAAATGTCATTATATTAATATGGTAAATAGTTTTCATGTGTCAAGCATAAAATATCAATGGTGTGCGGAATGTCAAAGTTTCTGATCGGTGTAATGGTCGATTCCTTCCGGATTCCGATTTATGACGGAGTCGTGAAGGCCCGTGAACTGGGTGCGAACGGCATTCAGGTGTATGTCGTCGACGGCGAGATGAGCGTCGATGCGATGGACGCGGTGCGTCGCCGTGATTTCCGTTCGCATGTGGAGAAGAACGGTCTGGCGATCTCCGCCCTGTGCGGCGATCTGGGCGGCCACGGCTTCCAGAAGCCGGAGGA
>CACYQT010000132.1 GCA_902776645.1 uncultured bacterium
AAAGTAGCGACGGCGTCCCCGCCGTCGGGCTGGAAGTTCTGGAAGCTCTGGATATTCTGGAAGTTTAAATCCAGAATATCCAGAGCTTCCAGTCTATCCAGAAAAATCTGACCACTAACCACTAACCACTAACCACTATTTCCCAATGGCCCACAGCGCCATCTGCACGAAGAACTTCTGGTGGTATTCACCCAGACGTCCCCACATGCAGTTGGACTGATGGCCGCCCCATGCGATCGGACTGCCGAAATACGCCACCTTTCCTTTGCCGTATTTGCCCAAGACCAACGCGGGGAACTCGCTGCCCGCATCAGACATGCCCGGGCCGGACACGAAATTCAATACCACTTGCGCATCGTCCTTCGGAACAACACGTTGCAACGCGCCGACGCTCTGGTAGCTTTCCGGATACCACGGCAGGCCTTTTGTGATTTCATGTTCGCCGACCGCCTTCAGCTGGAAGCGGTAGTCGTCCTGCACCATGAACTCCAGCGTGCCGTCACGCGGATTCAGCGCGTAGGTGTTGCTTTCACCGTAGATAAATTTAATAGGAAGGAGATCGGACAATTCGAACTGACGGAAGTCGATCATGCCCGTCACGATGACTGCGCCGCCCTGCCGCGCAAACTCTTCCAGTTTCCGCAGCATCTTGATGTTGATTCGGCGGGACGCAAGAATGACCAGTTTCAGATTCGCCCAGTCAAGCTCTGAACCGTCCTCCATGGCAGAAGAGAGCGACATTTCAATGCCCGCTCCAGCCAGATAGTCCTTCGCGAACTTCGTGCTCATGTTGTATTTCCAGTTGCCGTCGTCATCCTTCGATGTCTCCGCGAGAACCACGCCCTTCACTTCCTTGTCCAGATGATTCTCCCATCTTGTGCGACTGTCGTTGCCCATATACAGACGGTAATGGCCGTCGGCTGACGCAAGTATCTCATTAAGATTGTCATCGGATGCCACATAGATGTGCATTTCGACAATCTCCGCATCCTTTATTTTATCCATAAGTTCGATTGTGAACGTTCCGGGCTTCACAGGGGAAATCTCATCCTCGTTCATGGAACAGCTGAATGTCTGTCTCCTGCCGTTGGCGGAAATCGTTCCATACAGGCTCAAATCACCCTTCATGGCTTTGAACGGCAGGAAACGGACGGTCATTATCTTTGCGCCTTTTTCATTCAAATTGACTTTCCAGTCCAGCATGCCGCCTTCGCCGCATGCCTTCACGCTCGTCAGGCCGTTGCCCACGCCGCGGTTCGTGTTCCATGCTACTTTCTCCCCGCCTTTGATATCGAACACCATGAACGGCTCGTAGGAATACGTCATGTCGCAGTTCCACATGCGGAAGAACTCCGGTTTGCGGTCAACGTATGTCAGAAAGACATCTTTTGAGAAGTCGTTGCCGCAGGCGTGCCAGTTGCCGCCGACTTCATCATAACTCTTTGCGCCCCAATAGTAGGCGGGGCGTGTCGCGTGGATGAAACTGCGCTCCACGTCGATCAGATCCTTCGGGAACGGCGAGCCTTTGACATTCGGCGGACAGAGCGGAATGACGCTCCAGCAGTTTTTGTCCAGCAGGCCGTTCTTCTGCCCCTGCGAGAAGAAGCCATGCGTGTAGAACGACGTGGAAAATTTCTTCTCGCCCGTGTTTGCCAGTTCGCGATGGGTGCGCAGGACGGATTCGCCGTCCATGAGCGTCATCACTTTCGTATAGGCGCAGCCGTAGCCCAAATTCGTGTCGATGACGTGGGTGAACGTCAGCCGCCATCCTTTCGCGGGAGCCGTCGCGTCTTTTCCAACGGCCTTCCATTCGCCGTTATCGAAGATTTCCTCCTTCATGCCCCACGCAGGGATCTTCATGTCTTTCAACGTGTTGCGGAAGCATAGGCCGGGGCCGATCCCCGTGCCGACGGACGGTTTCATCGCTTCATAGAAGCCAGGCTCGACCTCCCGCATGCGCTCCGTGATTTCAAATTCCTCCGGAATGCCGTGGCGGTGTTCGCCCTGCGTGATGTCGTTGATGAACCACTTGCGGTTCGTCGGCTTGAAGATCATGTTGTAGATCCAGCCGCCGCGCGCGAAACGTTCGCCATATTTATACGGCACTTTCCGTCCGTCCGGCAGTTCAACGGGATCCGGAATGACTTTCGGCATTTCGCCCGTCATGACAATGACTTGCAGATATTCATTCTCCAGAATCACTTCGGGCAGCCCGTCGCCGTCCACATCCTTGTACTGCCTGTTCACGCCCTGCGCCATCAGCCCGCAGGCCATCATCAGCAACACCGTCAACGCGATTGATTTCTTCAACATGCTTTCACTCCTTTGTTTTTTTCAAATCCATGAATTGTGTCATTGATAAAAATATAGCAGATGTTGCCGCAAATCGCAATGACGACGACGACACACTCGATGTAAACATCGATTTGTTTCGATCCACCGCACTGCCGATCGTCCTTCATCCTCTATATTATAGTCCTCTTCCAATTCACATTTCCCGCCTTCGCTCCAACTTTTTTCTAAAAATAATTAGAAAAGCCTAATTTTTTTTCTTTGAACCGACTTGCAATTCTCAAAATCCATGCCATTTTATAGATGTTTCCAATAAAATTAGTCAAAGCTAATTTTAAACGACGGTCAAAATGCCGTCCAGCTCTCTTTCATTTTCTTTTTGATTGATGTTTCTTTTAACAGCCTAGCCTAATCAAGGGACTCCTCCAAAAATCTGTTCTCTTTTTTCATGTGCGACATTCTCATCTTTTGATTAGGCTAGGCTATTTTCAAGTATCCGTTGATTTCATGCAGAACCACTTGAAGCCCAAACACTTCAAACCGCAGGAAATCAGCCTTCCAATAGAAACAACCATCAGCGGCGGACGCATTCACACAGCATCGAGTCCTTTGCCTTTCTCCGTGCCAAACCCATGCCGTCCACCCGCAACGCCTTCCGTGAAACCGACACGGAAGGCGTTTTTTTTCATTTCCAATGTAAAGCATCGAGGCTTTGTCTTGTCTCACTCCGCCTTCACGAATGTCATCCGGCCAAATTTTCCGGGCACGAAATACGCCGCCTCGCCTGTCGGCGACCAGACGAACGGCATCGGCTGGCCACCTGCAACCCGCGTACGATAGAAATTCACGACCATGTCGCCCGTGAAATTCACATCGTTGACACCGAGCGACGCAAACGGGAGCGCCACGTTCACGATCCAGCGGTTCGCCTCCTTCACGACGTCGATGCGGGCCTGTGACTGCCATGTCTTGTCGATGGTCGCAGCGCTTGTCTGCAAGCCGTCCATCACGGCGCCGCCGGCATTGATCAGAATATGATATGACTTGTCGAAGTTGTTCGGATCCGGGCAGATGAACAGTTCCACGCAGTCATCGTCCCATATCCGTCCAGCATCGTTTTCCGTGACATCGGCCCGGATTTTGTCCATGTTCGGTTCGTAGCAGAGGAACTTGAAGAACAGATCGCGGCGGTTGTAGCCTGCGTAGAGCCATGTCGGCGGTTCGCTCCAATCCGCCAGTTTGTCATAGAAACGCATCGGCGTCTCGTTGTCCAGATCGGCGATGGATTCGACAGGCCGCACCTTGAAGGTCGATTTGCCTGCCGCCGCCATGCTTGTCAGTCGTTTCGCGCCTTTCTGGAATTCGTCATTGATAACGTTTATTCGCCGCGCATAGACGGAATCCTGCGGGACGGCCTTCATGGCTTGTTGCAGGTACTCGTTCAGCGCCAACAAGATCTGTCTTGTGAAGATGCTGTCCGGCGCGCTGTTTCCAGCCAGAATGGCTTGGTTGCGCATACTCTCGGCCAGCGTCCAGAAACTGCTCATCGGCGCCTCCGCAGGACCGTAGAACAAACGATAATATTCGTCCAGAATATCCTTTACATTCAGCTGCGGATTCCATTCCAGTTTCGCCGTCAGATACAGATTCAGATGCTGCATGCCGGGCGTCCCGATGCGGTCATGGCCGAACGGAAAGGCGTTGCGGAAATTCTCCGATTCGATGAATTCGCCGCAGATTTTCGGATTCGCCGCCATCTTGCGGATTTCGCGTTCGATGGTCTGCGAATAGAAAATCGGCAGATGGTCCGTCGGCGGCCAATGGTTGAGATACCAATCCCAGAAATAAAGCCGGCCGGACTTTTTCGACCACGCATCGACGCCTTTCCAGAAGTTTTCACTGGCCTTCTCATCGGTCATCGAACTGCGTGAATGGCAGATCATGACCGCCACATTTGGTTCGAAATCAATCTCTTCCGGAGGCTGCCAGTATTTTTCATAGGCCAAACAGCCGATATAGCGTTTCGGATGCGTCTTGCGGATTTCCCGCGCGACTTTGTTGACAAAATTCCAGATATGATAGGAAAAGACGCCGTTGGAAGCGGCCTGCGGCCGCAGATCCGCCTGGCATTGCGGACATTCGCAAATCCGTGTCAACCCGTCATTTGGCACAATCGGATAGACTTCTATTTCAGGATTGGCGTCAAAATATTTGCGGATGTCGTCGCACCATGTCTTCAGCAGATCCGGATTGTTGAGACAGAGATGGCCATGGCCGTCCGCCACGCATTCGTTCGTGAAGGCCCGTTTTCCGTCCGCAAGCGCCCAGAATTCAGGATGTTCCTTCTGATATTGATTGACGAAGTTGAAACTGTGGATAATGACCACGGGAGCGTGGCCGCCGAATCCCGCGCGGTGGAACCACAACGCGTTGTCTTTATCCTTATCGAACAAACAGAACCATGGATAACGGTAGCTGAAGCGTGGAGAACGCGTCAAGTCGATTTCCGGAAGTTTCAGATTGTCAACGGGTTGCAGGACGATTCCGTCTTCGCCCGGCCAGTAGAAACGGATGCCGCCGAACTCCTCCAGAAACGCATAGACGCCGCACAGCGTCCCCTGGTCATGCAACGCCGCCAGTTTCAATTCATTGTTGACCAATTCGGTTCGCCGCCATGGATTCCGCGGGCCGATCGGCGGCGGGTTGCGGCTGTCCTTTCCCGCGATGTACAAGGCACTTGGCGCCGTCTTGATGCGAAAGCCGTCCGACGGCAGCGATTCCGTTTCAACGCCATGTCCGAGATGGACCGCCCCTTCGCCCGCAACCGCCTCATGGCGGATCGGCAGCTGGACGCCGCACAGCCGACCGATGAACTGCTGCATCTCGGAGGCCGCCAGCTTCACGGAATCCGGCGCGTCTTTTTCGATGACGATATGCGTATAGGCCTGTCCGTCAGGCCCTTGGAATCCCGCTTGAACCGCCGCGGCCATCAGCATCGTCATGGTCGTGAACATCGTCAACTGTCTGTGCATCATGGCAATATCTCCAATTTCAATTCATTCGCAATGACGGCCAGGCCTTCGGCCTTGTTCTTCTTGTTGCCGCGTGTTTCAACCGTCGCATCACGCAGCCGCAGAACCAGTTGCGTATGGCCGGCATACAAGAGGCCATTCACGCAGTCCGTCAAATCAAAACGCTGAAGGCAAGGCGGCTTGTCATCGGCCTTGATGACAAAATCCGCCCGTTTTTCGGCATCATCGCTCAGCGTATCCGTCGGTTTCAGCTCCATGCGCTCCCGCATGAGCTGTTCAATCACGAACGTGTTTTCGTCATAGATTCCGAACGGATACACCGCCATGCGGAGTTCGGCCTTTTGGACACGGCCTTTTGCAAGATATTTCGTCAGATCGAAGCGGATGGTCGTGCGGTCCTTTCGGTTGAGCGTGTTCGGATTGCCCGCCCACAGATTCTTTGTCGTCCACCAGTCGATGCAGACGGAGGCGGTGGAGCCCGCCTCCGCAGGCTTCAGATCTTCCGTTTGCGCAACCGCCCCCGCCGCCAGCAAGACCGCCAATGTAGCCAAGATGCCTTTCATTGAATTTCCTTTTCTTGTTTCTAGGATGCTAGAATTCTAGGATGCTAGTTTATATCAGCTTAGGAATGCGGAGCTTCCGGCTTCATCAATGTCAAGAATCGCCGACAGAATCAACTGCGTGCTGTACAACAGGTTGAACATGTCCACGCGTTCGGGGATGTCGCCGCGCAGATGGTACTGCGGATCCGCGTACGGCCATGAACCGATATTATTAATGGTATTGACATAGCCCGCCTTGATGTAGCTGCCGTCGTCGTCGTTGACGTTCGGCTTGTCGCCGATGGTCACGCACATCGGAATGGCGTATTTTTCGTTCTCCTTTACGACAAATTCCGCCAACGCCTTGCCCTGCGGCGTGCTGTAGCAGGCCACCATCGTCTTGATGCCGGCCGCCGCCGCTTCGTCTGTCTTGCCGCAAAGAGAATCTTGATTCATGACGGCGATGATGTTGTCTCCTGCCGATTTTGCCATCTCCGCCATCTTGAGGCTGTGCCACGGATTATGCTCCTCGTTGCAGAACAACACCCGTATCGTCCTCTTATGCGGCAACTTGGACAAGACACGGACCAATTCGAGATTCGCCACCGCGCCAACCGCGTTGTCATGCGCCCCGGGCGAATTGATCCAGCTCATGGAATCCTTGTGGGAGATCAGCTGGATGATTTCGTCTGGCTTCTCCGAACCGGGCAGCGTCACCTGGATGCTGTTCGCGTCATACCACGGATCTTCCGGCTTCGGAGTATCATACCAGTGATGGAGCGGCTTGTTGCTGTTGCAGCGGAACGCCCGTATCTTGTTCGGATATTTTTTCACATCCTCCGCATATTTCTTCAGTTCGTCAAAAATGAAATCATCGATTTCGTCCAGTGAATTCTTCTCATGCCACGGTGCCGTGTAGGACACCGTGCGGAAGGTGAACGGATCGCGGCAGAAATAGAACAGGTCGCGGCGGAGGTTTTCAATCGAAACGTTGGAAAGAAGGTCTTTGTTCATGGTAGTTAGTTTTTAAGGGACAAAAGGGATAAAAAACGACAGAAGCGACAGATGAAACAACAAAATCTAACTCATTGCACGGGAAAATCAAAGAAGGTATCGGGATACGGTTCGTCGATGAGCTTGAAATGCCACCACTCCGTTGTGATGGACTTGAAGCCATGGGCCGTCACGAC
>CACYQT010000133.1 GCA_902776645.1 uncultured bacterium
CTGCCCGAAATAGATTGTCGCGGGGAGGACGGGCGTCGGCCTGTCCTCCTTGAGCACGCCGTCGAAGCGCTCCTGTTCGGTGCGCAGCTCGTGCCGTGCCTTGTGCATGTCCTTTGTCTCCTGCCGCCATGCGAGCATGCGGACCGTCGTGGACAGCAGGCCGCGCACAGGCATGATACAGCTCGGATACGACTGGTTCTCGAACGCGGCCAGTATCGTCACCGGCGGGCCGCCGTCCGTCACCGCAAGCTCCCAGACGACGTCGTTGGATATCTTTTTGTACAAGTTCTTCAGGCCGGGAAGTTTGGCGATGGCCTCGGCGTTCCGCTGCCGCATCGAGCTTTCGACCACGGCGTATCCGCTCTTCCTAAGGATGTAGTTGATCGCGTCCTTCGCCACTGCCTCGTTCGCCATGAGGAGCTTGGTGGCCGCGTCCATACCACTCATATTATGTCTGCTCATTAATATATCTCCTTTATGGAATGCTTCAAGTCTATTTTTGATTTTGAATTTACTATAGCATACCGAAAAGGAAATTCAAGACAAATAAATGAATTTATATTGAGTATCAGATAGAGTCATAAAAAGTCATAATAAATCATAGTATGACTTTTTTATACAGGAAATAGCTAAAAGTCATTGTGATTACCAAGGAATCATAAAGAGTCATAATAAAGAATAAAATTGAAAAATGGTGAGCCTGGATGTTCTGGTGGTGCTCAAATCATTTGCGGAGACATGGAGGGCACATCCCAACGGCGGGACGCCGTCGCTACATTCGGCGGGACGCCGGGCGGCACATCCCACGCCGCAGGCGGGACGCCGTTGTTACATTTAGTGGGACGCCGGGCGGCACATCCGCAGGCCGCAGGCGGGAAGCCGTCGTTACCGTTCAACGGCGGGACGCCGTCGTTACTTTGCGGGACGCCGGGCGGCACATCCCACGCCGCAGGCGGGACGCCGTCGTTACCGTTCAACGGCGGGAAGCCGTCGCTACATCGTTTTCTGCGTCCGTTGTTCTTTCCTTTTAACATTAATGTATTATATTGAAACGGCAGTTTGTCGGGAATCAATGTAACTTACGAGGAAGGGCGACCATGGAAGAGGGTGAGGGAAAATAGATGAGCGGTTGGCATGATACATTCAAGCAATGGGTGAGCCAGGCGAACATCCCGAAGGGGGCGTTTCGTCTGGCGTTGCACGATTACGCCCTGGTTCCGTTGGCGTTGTCGCAAGTTCTTGCGCATCGGGAAGGGAGCCTGCTGGTCATCGCGGCGGACAGTTCGCGGGCGGATTCACTCGGAGTGGCCATCGGATCGTACATGAAACTGATGGGCGACTGCCGTCCAGTGGTGCCGTTGCAGGAGCTTGTTCTGGGGAAGCATCAATGGGTTCCGGAGAACGAGGCGGGACGTTGCGCGGCGTTGGAAGTGGCGTTGAAAGGAACGGCGGCGATCTTCATCGCGACTGTGCCCGCGCTTCTTTCGAAGTGTATCTCGCCGAAGGGGTTCCGCCAGCGGACGTTCACGCTGAAAAAAGGCGACACCGTCGATTTGGAGGATCTCGTCAAACGGCTGGTGTCGTTGGATTACGACAATGAATTCGAAGTGCAGCAGCCGGGCGAATTCGCGCGGCGCGGCGGCATTCTGGACATCTATTCGCCGTTGTACGATGCGCCGGTCCGATTGGAATTCTGGGGCGATGAAATCGACAGCATGAAATTCTTCATGCCGGACAGCCAGCGTTCCTTTAAGGAAATAAAGGAGTTGCGCATCGTACCGCGCGGCATGGCGGTCATCGACGCGCAGGACGCGGAGGAGACATGGGTCCGCGATTATTTTCCGGCGGACGTCCCCTTCGTGCTGTGCGGGCCGGATCTGATCGAGGAGCATCTTCTTGCGTATAGCGAAGAAGAGGTCCGAAATGTCTGGACGAAAATGCTTTCGGACGCGAAGGGAACGGTCAGCCTCATCACGGAGCCAGGCGAGACAGCGGCGAAACGCCGCCTCGGCGGGCCGTTGCGGAGCATCGGCGCCGTGAGTCTCGGCGAAGAATTGGCGGCGTTGCTTCCGGAGATGGGCGACGGCGCGACACTGTGGCATTGGCAACAGTTGCGGGACAGCTTCCTGCGTTGGCGCAGAGGCGGTTACGAACTGGTGGCCTGCTGCGGCGGCGAAAGCGAGGCGTCCCGTTTCCGTGAAATCCTGTCCGAGGACCCGCAGTCGAAGGATCTGCAAGTCTCCATCGAGACGTTTTCACTGGACCGCGGCGTCATCCTGACGGACGCGAAACTGGTGATGCTGAGCGACCATGAGCTGTTCGGGCGGAAGACCGTTCATCGGCGGAAGAAGCATCTAGACTACCGTTCCGACCAGACGTTGCGCGACGCGATGGACATGGAGGACGGCAGCTTGGCCGTCCATGTGGCCCATGGCATCTGCATCTATCACGGCATCAAGACGTTGGAGGCAGGCGGCGAAGTCCAGGAGGTCATCGAACTGGAGTTCGACGAAGAGAAACGGCTGTATGTGCCGCTGGACCAGGTGAATCTTGTCAGCAAATACATGGGGGCGGGCAAGACGACGCCGTCGTTGAGCAAGCTTGGCGGCGTGTCGTGGCGGAAGACGAAGGACGCCGCCGGAGCGGCGGCGTGGGATCTTGCGGCGGATATGCTTCGCGTGGAGGCCATGCGTCAGAACGCGTCCGGCCAGAGCTTCAAGCCGCAGGTGGAATGGGAGCGCGCCTTCGTCGGATCGTTCCCCTATACGGAGACGCCCGACCAGACGGCGGCCATCGAATCCGTTCTGGCGGACATGGAGGCGGACAAGCCGATGGACAGGCTGCTGTGCGGCGACGTCGGCTACGGAAAGACGGAAGTCGCGATGCGGGCGGCGTTTAGGGCGGTTCTCAACGGCAAGCAGGTGGCGGTTCTCGTGCCGACGACGGTGCTCTGCCAGCAGCACTACCAGTCGTTCATGGAACGCATGTCCGGCTTCCCGATCACGATCGAGATGCTGAGCCGTTTCCGCACCCACGGCGAACAGGCGGAGGTGTTGGAACGGACGGCTCGGGGCGAAGTCGATATCGTCATCGGAACGCACCGTCTTCTTTCCAACGATGTGCAATTCGCCAGTTTAGGACTGCTGATCATCGATGAGGAGCAGCGTTTCGGCGTAGCGGACAAACAGCATCTGAAGCAGTTGCGGGCCAATCTGGACATCCTGACGATGACGGCGACGCCGATTCCGCGAACGTTGTATTTCAGCATTTCCGGCATCCGCAATCTGAGCACGATCATGACGGCTCCGTCGGACCGCCTGCCGGTGACGACGGTCGTCGCGCAATTCGACATGGAGCTGATCAAACAGGCCATTTTGCGCGAAATGGAGCGCGGCGGGCAGGTCTTCTTCCTTTACAACCGCATCCAGACCATATATAATATAGAGGAGATGATCAAGAAACTCGTGCCGTCCGCGCGCACGGTGGTCGCCCATGGGCAGATGTCCGCCGGCAAGCTGGAGGATGTCATGACGCAGTTCGTGAAAGGCGAATACGATGTATTGGTCTGCACGACCATCATCGAAAGCGGCGTGGACATTCCGAACGCGAACACGATCATCATCGACCGGGCGGACCGTTTCGGCCTGTCCGAACTGTATCAGCTGCGCGGCCGTGTCGGCCGGAACGACCGTCAGGCGTTCGCGTATCTGCTGATGCCGCCGATGGGGGCGCTGCCCGCGAACGCGCGGGAGCGTTTGGAGGCGATACGGCGCTACACGCATCTCGGGGCCGGTTTCAAGCTGGCGTTGAGGGACTTGGAGATCCGCGGCGCAGGAAACATCCTGGGCACGGAGCAGAGCGGCCATATCGCGGCGGTCGGTTTCGACTTGTACTGCCAGTTGCTGAAGGACGCCGTGTCGCGGCTGAGCGATCACAAGTCGTCGCTGCCGCATCCGGTCGAAATCACGTTCGACAAGACGAGTTTTGCGCTCGTGGCGGCGAAAGGGCGGACGGCGCTGGGCATACCGGCGGCGTATGTGGAGGACCAGCCGACGCGCGTCGACTGCTTCCGCACGTTGCAGCGCATGGTGGATGTTTCCGAAGTGGAGCAGTACCGTGCGGAACTGCGGGACCGTTTCGGGCCGCTGCCGGACTGCGTGTCGTCGTTGCTCGACTACACGCGTGTCCGCATTCTGGCCCAGAAGAACGGCGTTCTGCGTCTCAACGTGCGGGAAGGACGGTTGATCATGGAAACGCGCAAAGGGTTGGTGCGCAATCAATACAATCAAGTGCCCACGCTGTTCCACACAGATGGCGCGGGGCAGCTGAAGGAAGTAGGGGATTATCTGCAGAACATGGGGTAGCGAGGCCGTCTCGGCCTTGGCAAGATGGGTAGCAAGGCCGTCTCGGCCTTGAAAAGGGCGGGGACGCCCTTCCTACCTCCTTAGTCATTGGAAATAAACAATATGACCTTAATTTGGACATTTTTCGCATTGCTGCTCTGCGGCATGCTGGAGCTTCTTCTCGGCGTCAGCGGCTTTTATGTGCCATTGATGCTGCTGGGGATGTTCTATTTCGGGGCGTTCCGCCATTGGCGTTTCGCGCTATTGGTGGCGATGTTCATCGGATCCGCCGTGGAGATGAGCTATGGCCGAGCCGTTCCGATCTGCTTGATTCTCATGCCGTTGCTGACGATGGCAAGCAAATTCTGGCGGTGGATGGGCGGCACGGCCGGCATGCTTCGCCAATGCGTTCCGGGCATGTTCGTGGGGCTCTTCGGCGGCATTGCGGGCATCATTCTGAAAAATCGCATCATGGGCACGTATGAAGGCGCATGGAGGCTTGGTTTCACGTCCGCCGCCATGGGATTCGTGCTGTTTCCCGTGATGTGCGGGATATTCGACATGGTGGCAGGCTGGATGGCGCTGAACCGCTACACGCGGCTTGGCTCCGGTCGGCGGGACGAATGGCTATGGCAGCAAGAGGAGTACGATCTCGATGAAGACTTCATTGACTGACATAGAGCGTGGCCGACGGAAAAACATGGAAGGGCGTGTGCTGTTGTGCGCGCTGGGACTCATCCTGCCTGTGCTGCTGCTGTTGATCCGCCTGTGGCAGGTGCAGGCCCTGCAGGGTCCTGAATTGTCGCAAAACGCTGACCGGCAGAGTCTTCGGCGGTTGCGTGTTAGCCCCGTCCGCGGACGGATATTCAGCCGTGAAGGCGAACTGCTGGTCGGAAACGAAGCGTGCTACGATCTGGTGTTCCATCTGTCCGAAATGCGCCAGCCCGGCCATCTGCGGGAGACGAAGGCGTATGTATTGGAGGCCGCGAACCGTTATTCCATCCTGTTCGGCCGTCCGCACGAACTGGTGGAGAAACGGCTGATGGACCGCCTGCTGGTTCGCGCCACGGAGCCGGTGGTCGTGTTCCATCGGCTGACCGAACAGGAAGTGGCGTTGGCGGCGGAGATGAGCCCCGTGATTCCGGGCGTTGAAATCCATACGCGCAATGAACGGTCGTACAAGCATCCGGGCCTGCTGTCCCATCTTCTGGGGACGACGGGATGGCATATTCCCGTGGACAAACGGCGCAGCGAGGAGTACAAGCAATCCTTTGCGCTGGAGGAACTTGTGGGGACGTCAGGCTTGGAGCAGGTCTATGAAAGGGAGCTGGCCGGAGAGAGCGGCGAAGTGATGGTGCAGGTGGATTTCCGCGGCTTCTACCACGGGACGCTTTACGAAACGCCCGCCCGCAACGGCTATGACCTGCGGCTGTCGATCGACTGCCGCGGCCAGCAGATCGCGGAACGTCTGCTAAAGGGCCATCAGGGGGCGTTTGTCGTCGTCGACGTGGAAAGCGGCGGCGTCGTGGTCATGGCCTCCAGCCCGACATACGATCTCTCGACGCTGAGCAAGGCGCGATACGCCGAACTCGCGACGGATGAAGTAAACAGGCCGCTGGTCAACCGCGCGATCGACGGCCAGTACATGCCAGGCTCCATCTTCAAGCCGCTGGTCGGCCTGGCCGCCTTGGAAAACGGCACGTTGTCGGCGAGCGACCATTACGACTGTCCGGGCACGTTCCATCTGGGCAACCGTAAAATCGATTGCGCGGGGCGTGCAGTCCATGGCGTCATCAACGTCGTTGACGGAATCATGGTGTCCTGCAACGGATTTTTCATCAGCGCTGGCCTGCGGACAGGCGTGGACAACATGCAGACGATGTTCCGCAACGCGGGCATCGGCGAACCCACGGAAATCGACTTCCGGGAGCTTGCGTTCGGCGTATTTCCAAGCCGCGACGTCCTCTACAAACGTAAGAAGCGCAACTGGACGAAAGGTGACACGGCGTTGCTGTCGATCGGGCAGGGCGAGATTCTCGTGACGCCGCTGCAGGCGGCGATGTACTGCGCCGCATTGGCCAACGGAGGGCTATTGCTGAGGCCGTATCTCGTCAGTGAAGTGGTTGATTCACAAGGACATGCCGTTCTTCAATCCGCAACGGTCGTGCGTCATCGTCTGAATGTGAAGGAGGAAAATCTGGCGATCATCCGCGAAGGCATGGTGAACGCCGTCCAGCAGCCGCGCGGCAGCGCGAAGGTCATGAAGGAATGCGGCATGGCGGTGGCGGCGAAGACGGGCACGGCGGAAGTGCAGGGGAAGGACGGCAAGTTCAAGAACACATGGCTCATGTGCTACGGGCCGTTGTCGCAGCCCAAATACGCGATGGTCTGCCTGGTGGAGCACGGCGTGTCCGGCGGACGGACCGCAGGTCCGCTGGTGGCGGAATTCCTGAGGGAATGGCTGGAGTGAGCAATGCTTAATGCTTAATGCTTAATGCTTAATGCTTAATG
>CACYQT010000134.1 GCA_902776645.1 uncultured bacterium
ACTGATTGTCGTTTTTTTTGACAGTTTTTGTTTCCAAATACACAAGCGAGAAAGAAACCATGGCAAAGGCAAAGAAATTCTTCAAACGCGTTCTTCTGAAGCTCTCCGGCGAAATGCTGAAGGGAAAAGACGGTTTCGGCATCGATCCGGACGCGACGATCGAAGCGGCGAAACGCATCAAGGAGGCCGTTGACGCGGGCGTCCAGACTGCCATCATCATCGGCGCGGGCAACATCTTCCGCGGCCTCGCAGGCTCGCGGCAGGGCATGGACCGCTCCTGCGCGGACAACATGGGCATGCTCGCCACCGCCATGAACGCACTCGCCATGCGCGACGCGCTCGAATCCATCGGCGTCAAGGCCGAAATCCAGTCCGCCTTCGCCATCAACGGCATCCTCAAGCCGTTCGACCAGCGCGAAGCCGTCCGCCTGCTTGAAGAAGGCACCGTCGTCCTCTTCGCCGCCGGAACAGGCCACCCCTATTTCACCACCGACACGACGGCCGCCCTCCGCGCATGCGAAATCAAGGCGGACGCCGTCTTCAAAGGCACGAAGGTCGACGGCATCTACACCGCCGATCCCATGAAGGATCCCAAAGCGAAGCGTTATGAAACGATCACCTTCGCGGAAGCCCTTTCAAAGCGCCTCGCCGTCATGGACTCCACGGCTTTTTCGCTCTGCCAGGACAATAATATCAATATTCTTGTTTTTAGATTTGGCGTTCCGGGCGTTTTGGGCAATATTATGAAAGGCGACTTCAAAGCCGCCACGCTCGTCACCGTAAAATAACAGAAAGCATAGACACGATAGCATCATCCATTTTCAACCCCAAGGAGACATCATCATGCCTACCCCAGAAAACATCATTCCCGAAACCAAAAAACTCATGGAGAAGGCCATCACCAGCATGAACCATGACTTCGCGTCCGTCCGCACCGGCAAGGCCGCCCCCGGCCTCGTCGAAGGCATCATGGTCGAATACTACGGCACCCAGACCCGCATGAAGGATCTGGCCGGCATCACCGCCCCCGAACCGCGCCTCCTCGTCATCCAGCCGTGGGATCAGAACGCTGTCAAGGCCATTGAAAAAGCCATCCGCGCCTCCGATCTCGGCATCTCCCCCGTCTCCGACGGCCGCGTCATCCGCCTCCCCATCCCCGAACTCTCCGAAGAGCGCCGTAAGGACATGACCAAACTCGTGAAGAAACGCTCCGAAGAGGCCCGCGTCGAAATCCGCAACGCCCGCCGCGACGCCAACGACGCCATCAAGAAGGCCCAGAAGGCTTCCGAAATCACCGAAGACGAAATGAAATCCAAGACCGACGAAGTCCAGAAGATGACCGACAAGATGATCGAGCAGGTCAACAAGATTCTGGAAGACAAGGAAAAGGAACTCATGATGGTCTAATTGCAATGCTGAATGCTGAATGCTGAATGCTGAATGCTGAATGCTGAATGCTGAATTGCAATTTTTTCATTGTTCATTGTTAATTGTAAATTATTAATTGAAAATAAGGAGTCATCATGGCCAACGAAACGAAGAAAGTCCTGGGCGTCGATATCGGCGGAACCAAGATCGCCATCTGCATCGCGGACACCAACGGCGAAATCGTCGCCTCCGACCGCGTCCCGTCCGGCGCCACGGCGCCCTACGATCAAGTCATGCCCCAGATCATAGACGTCGCCAAGAAGGTCGCCGCCAAGGCCGGCCTCCAGCTGTCCGACATCATCGGCTGCGGCATCTGCGCCCCCGGCCCGCTCGATATGAAAGGCGGCCGCATCATGAAGTCGCCGAATCTCGCATGGGACGCCGTTCCAATCCGTGACGACCTCGTAAAAGGCTTGAACATGCCTGTTTACATGGACAATGACGCGAACGCGGGCGTTCTCGCCGAGTGGTTCTTCGGCAGCTCCAAAGGCAAGAAGGATGTCATCTATCTGACCATGAGCACAGGCGTCGGCGGCGGCATCGTCTCCGGCGGCAAACTCCTCACAGGCGCGACGGGCATCGCCGGCGAACTCGGCCACATCATTCTGGACGTCAACGGCCCGATGTGCGGCTGCGGCCATTTCGGCTGCCTCGAAGCCTACTGCGGCGGCCGTTCCGTCGCCCTCCGTCTGCAGGACAGACTGCGCTTCCGCCCCGACCACGCCATGTTCAAGCTCCCCGGCGTTGACGGCAAGCTTGAAAACCTCAGCTTCCAGGCCGTCCGCGAAGGCGCCAAGCTGGGCATTCCGATCGCCGTCGAAATGTGGGACGAAATCTGCTTCCGCCTCGCGCAGGGCATCGGCATCCTCATGAACACCTTCAACCCCGAACAGATCGTTCTCGGCACCGCCGCCTACTACGCGGGCGACTTCCTTCTGAAGCCCGTCCTCCATTATCTCCCACGCTTCGCCTGGCAGGAAGCCAGCCGTTGCTGCGAAGTCTGCATCTCCGGCCTCGGCCTCAAGATCGGCGAGCTCGCCGGCCCGTCCGTCGCCTTGAACGGCCTCTACGAAGCCGGTCAATGGAGACCCTAAGTCTTTTTGTTGACGCATCTTCAGAATCCGCATGACGCAGCGTGGCACCCCTGCCCGCCGCGCCCTGCGGATTTCGATGTTTTTCGTCTTTTTGAACTAAAACCATATTACCAAGTGATTTGACATGACGCTAAGAGCACTCATCCTAGGCACGTTATGCGTACTTTTCATCTGCGGATTCGGCTACATCAACGACCGCATCCTTGAACTTGAAAGTTTCAGCAACGGACACCAGCTGCCCATCATTGTCATCGGCGTGCTCGTCATCTGCGTCCTGCTCATCAATCCGCTCCTGCGAAAGCTCCATCGCGGTCTTCCCTTCAAAGCGGCAGAAATGGTTCTGGTCGTGACACTTGCATCCTGCGCATGCGGCATTCCGGGCCGCGCCCTCATGGAGCAATTCGCTCAAGCCATCATCATGCCCTACCACTGGCAGCGCATCAGCCCTGGATGGAAAGACCGTGACATGCTCCAATACTATCCGAAGGATTCGCTCGTCAAAATGGACGAACAGGATGAAGTCCTCAACCGATTCTTAACGGGTTCGGACAGGCCGGCGACACCGCCTGAAAATTCCGCCGCATGGCTGAAATTGAAACTATCGCAAGTTCCATGGGCGAACTGGCGTCCGCCGCTCAAGACATGGTGCCCGCTGATCTTCCTGACCGTCGTCGCCATGGCTGCCATGGCATTGGTCGTCCATAAGCAATGGGCGGACCATGAACATCTGCAATATCCTATCGCCGAATTCATCGGCAGTCTCACAAAAAATGATCCGGACCATGCATATAACACCATCATCCGCAACAGGCTATTTTGGATAGGTTTCATTCTCGTTCTCCTCATGCGTGTCAATAACGGCCTCTGCCAATGGTTTCCGGATTATCTCATCCCTGTCCAGACATACCACTCCCTCTGGCCGTTCGCCTCGCGTTGGCCGCAGCTCCACCGCAACCCATGGGCCGGCGGTCTCATGCGAATCGAAATCTTCCCGCTCGTCACGGCATTCGCATTTTTGCTTTCAGCTGAAATCTCCTTCACGCTCGGAATCTCGCAGATCCTCTGGGCCTGCTTCTGCATACCCGCCGTCGGTTACGGCATCAATATCAACACGGACTACGACATCGGCGGATGGCAGGGATGGAACCGCGCAGGCTCCTATACCGCCTATACGCTCATGCTACTCTATACTGGCCGCTTCTACTACGGTAACCTCCTGAAACGCGCCTTCTTCATTGGAAAATCAAAACTGAACGACGTCACCGACGCGCCCGGGCCAGGTGCCGTCATGGGCGTACGCATTCTGATCATCTCCACCATCGCACTCGTTCTGCTCACGATCCGCCTTGGCCTCTCATGGCCCATCGCGATCTTCACCATCATTCTCATGCTCATCACCTTCCTGATCGTCGCTCGAATCAGCGCCGAAACAGGACTCTTCTTCATCCAGCCCGGTTGGCAACCTGCCGGAACGCTCGTCGCCCTCTTCGGCAGCTATGCCATCGGACCGACCGCCCTTCTTATCGCGACGCTTGTCTGCAACATCCTTTGCATCGACCAATCACAGGCCCTGATGCCATACCTTATTAATGGACTGAAACTCAGCGACAACACGAAGGTTTCGCCTGTCAAGACGACGCACGCGACGTTCATCACCTATCTCGTCGGCATTGCTCTCGCGATCACCGTCGTTATCGTCGCCTCCTATGACTACGGCACGCCCGCCAACTACCATTGGTCTTTCTACCGCATTCCCACCAACCCCATCCGTGCGGCTGATCCCGTCCTGCTACAACTGAAAGCGACCGATACGCTCGAGGCTTCCGAAGCCCTGACGGGTCTGCAACGAATCACAAATATCAAGCCGACCGCCGCCTTCCTATGGGCCGCTGGTGTCGGCTTCTTCGGAGTCGTCATCTTCTCCGTACTCCGTCTCCGCACACGTTGGTGGCCAATCCACCCATGTATGTTCCTGATATGGGCGACATATCCCATCTCCGTCATGTCGCACGCCTTCCTTGGAGGTTGGATCATCAAGAAATGCTGCGTCCGCTTCGGCGGCAACCGCTTGGTCCAGAAGCTCAAGCCGCTGGCCGTCGGCGTCATCGCCGCCGACGTTCTCGGCGCCTTGATCTTCATGATCGTCGGCGCCATATACTACTTCGTCCAAGGGGAGCTCCCGAAGACATACCGCTACTTCCCGCGTTGATTTCCGCTTGCAAATCGCTGTAACCCGTTCCACCTCAATCTCTGGAGTCCATCATGTCAACTGTCAAGACGCGTCACGTCTTTACATCTGAATCCGTTTCCGAAGGCCATCCGGACAAAGTCTGCGACCAAATCTCCGATGCCATTCTGGACGCCCTGCTCGCGCAGGATCCCGAATCCCGCGTCGCTTGCGAAACGCTCGCCACATCGAATCTTATCGTCCTTTCCGGCGAAATCACGACGAAAGCCGCTGTCGATTTCCAAAAAATCGCCCGCAAAGTCGCCGCCGACATTGGATACGACAACGACGATCTCGGCTTCAACGCCAACGACGCGGAAGTCATCGTCAAAATCCATCAGCAGTCCCCCGATATCGCGCAAGGCGTCAACGCGGAGACAAGTCTCTCCCGTGAACAAGGCGCGGGAGACCAAGGCATGATGTTCGGTTTCGCATGCAGCGAAACCGACGCGTTCATGCCCGCCCCGATCTACTACTGCCATCGCATCATGGAAGAGTTCTCACGCCTCCGCCACACGGGAAACTATCCGTTCCTCCGCCCGGACGCCAAGACGCAGATTTCCTTCCTCTACGACGGCGGCAAGCCTGTCGCCATCAAGAGCATCGTCGTCTCCCATCAGCATACTCCGGACATGAACATCAAAGATTTGGAAGCACTTGCGCATCAAGTCGTTAATAAAGTCATTCCGAAGCAGTATCTCGACGCGTCGCCTGACGTGAAATTCTACATCAACCAGACCGGGCGTTTCGTTCTCGGCGGCCCCGCTGGAGACACGGGCCTCACGGGCCGTAAGATCATCGTCGATTCATACGGCGGCATGGGCCGTCACGGCGGCGGTGCATTCTCCGGCAAGGATCCGTCAAAGGTCGATCGTTCAGCGACTTACATGGCGCGTTACGTCGCCAAGAATCTGGTCGCCGCGAAAATCGCATCCGTCTGCGAAATCCAAGTCGCCTACGTCATCGGACAAGCCCAGCCGCTATCGCTCAACGTCAACACGTTCGGCACGGGAATTGTTCCGGACGCCCAAATCGCGGACTTCCTGCTCTCCGGCCAACTGTTCGATTTCCGTCCAGCCAGAATCATCGCCATGCTCGGCCTCAAGACGCCGAAAGACTGGAGCTACCTGCAATCCGCCTCCTATGGCCATTTCGGCCGCTCCATCTTCCCATGGGAAAAGCTTGACAAAGTCGAAGCCATCAAGGCCGCCCTGTTGGGGAGATAAGCATGCAAGTCCCTTCCCTGCTGGGATATACCTCCGCTCTTGTCGATATGGTCGCTTTTGTCAGCGATGATTTCCTCAAGACCGTGCCCGGCCTGAAAGGCGGAACACGCCAAATCAGCGGCGACGAAATGGAGGAGCTTCTCCAACGGCTGCCATGCGTCCCGACCTGCGTTCCGGGCGGCGCCGCCGCCAATACCGCCGTCGGAATGGCTCGGCTCGGCGGCCGCGCCTCGCTGAT
The DNA here is from genome assembly GCA_902776645.1 of uncultured bacterium. Taxonomy (GTDB): domain Bacteria; phylum Verrucomicrobiota; class Lentisphaeria; order Oligosphaerales; family Oligosphaeraceae; genus UBA1407. The sequence continues at coordinate 6,214 of CACYQT010000134.1, forward strand.
CGCCGTCGTCGGAAACGACCAGCCAGGAAGGGATTACACCGCCAGCATCCGGCAGGACGGCGTCGGAACGGAAGGTTTTCTCGTCTCATCCAAACTGCATACGGGAAAATGCCTTTCCCTTATCACGCCGGATTCCGAACGGACGATGCGGACTTATCTCGGCGCCAATGCGGACATCACGCCGGATGACTTGCAACTATCTCAGTTCCAAGGCCATTCGCATCTTCTCATGGAAGGCTATACCTTCCTCTACCGCGATGTCGCCATCCGCGTCATCGAACTCGCCAGACAGGCAGGCCTGAAAGTCTGCATCGATTTGAACTCCCCGGAAATCGTACAGAAAAACATGGACATCCTGCCGGAGCTCATGAAAGAATACGTCACCGCCATTTTCGCCAATGAAATGGAAGCCGCCGCTTTCGCCGGAACGTCGGATGAAAGCGCCGCGTTGGCGGCGCTTTCCGACCTCTGCCCCATCGCCATCATGAAGCTTGGCGCGCGCGGCGCCGTCATCAAAGAACGGAACCATGACGCCATCCATGTCGACGCCGTCAAGGCAAAAGCCATCGACACGACTGGCGCG
>CACYQT010000135.1:0-6631 GCA_902776645.1 uncultured bacterium
GGCTCCTCCGGCCGCGTGTACGTAAAAAACCGGCGGCAACGGATGGGAGTCACCGCCGGTTCGAATGGTTTGCGCTGACGGATCAGCGTTTCACGCGGGCGTTGCCGCCCCAGATGCTCCAGACCTGCTCTTCGTCCGCAGGCTGCGCATAGTCCGTCAGATGCGTCGTGGCGAGAGCACCCGTGGCCCAGCCGAACTGGATCCATTTTTCGGGCTCCCAGCCCTTCAGCATGGCGTAGAGGAAGCCACCGACGAAGCCGTCGCCGCCGCCGATGCGGTCGAGAACATGGATTTCACGCGGTTCTACGACCGACCATTCGCCGCCGATGTTCGTGATGGCGCCCCAGCGGTGGCAGTTGGTGTTCACGACTTCACGCAGCGTCGTCGCGAACGCATAAGCGTTCGGATAGGCCGCTTTGACGCGGTTGACCATTTCCTTGAAGTTTTCGATCTTCGCGGAGATGTCCTTTCCGCCTGCTTCGGGGCCTTTGATGCCGAGGCAGAGCTGGAAGTCCTCTTCGTTGCCGATCAGCACGTCGGCCAGGCTGGCGATTTCGGAGAACGTGTCATGGAGCTCCTGTTCGCGGCCTTTCCAGAAGGAGGCGCGGTAGTTGAGGTCGAAGGAGATCTTCGTGCCGTACTTCTTGGCAGTGCGGGCGATTTCGAGGCAGAACTTGCTCGTGCTTTCGGAAAGGGCGCCGACGAGGCCGGAGAGATGGACGATCTTCACGCCTTCTTTTCCGAAGATGCGGTCCAGATCGAAATATTTGGCGTCGAGAATGCGGCCGACTTCGCCTGCGCGGTCGTTCTGGACGCGCGGGCCGCGTGAACCGAAGCCTGAATCCGCGAGATTGAACTGGTGGCGGTAGCCCCACGGGCCGCCTTGTTCGATTTCGGGGCCTTCATAATCCATGTGGCGGCTGGCGAGATTGTCCTTGATCATGCGGGCGATGGGGCTGTCTTTCACGAAAGCCGTGAGGACTTTGACGGGCAGGCCCAGATAGGAAATGATGCTGACGACGTTCGTCTCGGCGGACGTGACCTGCAGTTTGAAGGTGTCCGCGCAGTGGAACGGCTGGCCGTCCGGCGGGGTGAGGCGGATTCCCATGCTTGTCGGGACGAGGGCGGCGTACTTCGCGTCGGCTTTGAATTCGATGGCCATGATGTTTTCCTTTGGTTGTTGGTTATGGAACGGACGGAACGTTAATGGATTAAATCAGCCGACGGACGCGCCGGAGGCGATTTCGCCGTCGGTGGTGACGAGGCGGAGCGTCTTGCCTTTCTTGGCGGCCAGCAGCATGCCGTTGGATTCGATGCCGCGCAGGATGGCGGGCTTCAGGTTGGCGATGACGATGATGGTCTTGCCAACAAGATCCTCCGGCTTGTAGTATTCGGCGATGCCGGACACGATCTGCCGCTGTTCGTCACCGATCTGGATCTTCAGCAGAAGCAGCTTGTCCGCGTCCTTCACCTTTTCGGCGGAGACGACGACGGCGGTCTTCAGCTGGACTTTTCCGACTTCGTCGATGGTGATGACGTTGACGGGCTTCGCGGCGTCTTTCTTGACGTCTTTATCCGCGGCGTCTCCTTCCTCTTTGATCGGTTCGACGCGCGGGAAGAGCGGCGTGAAGTCCAAAACGGCGGCGCCGTCTTCAAGACCTTTCCAGATGCTGAGCTTGTCGATGCTCGGAACGATGTCCTCTTCCTTCAGGCCGAGCGTCTTGCGGAGCTCCGCCATCTTGGAGGGCATGACAGGGTAGAGCAGACCGGACACGATGCGGAGGCATTCCGCCGTGTGGCGCAGGACCTTTCCGAGGGCGGCGGTGTCGCCGGCCTTCGCGAGCGCCCACGGCTTCATCTTGTCGAAGTAGCGGTTGCCTTCGCGGACGGCGTTGTTGATGATGGCGAGGCCACGGTCCAGCTGCATGTTCTGGACGGCGGCGGCCATTTCCTTCACGGCGGTCATCGTGGAGTCGACGAGTTCCTTCTCGTCGTCGCCTGGTTCGGAATAGGCGGGAATCTTGCCATCGGCGTTGCGTTTGATCATGGAGATGACGCGGCTGGAGAGGTTGCCGAGATCGTTCGCGAGTTCGGCGTTGTAGCGTTCGACGAACAGTTTTTCCGTGAACGACGCATCTTGACCGAGAGTCATGGCGGCCATCAGGAAGTAGCGGAACGGATCGACGCCGTATTTGTCGATCATGTCCATGGGATTGACGACGTTGTGGAGGGATTTGCTCATCTTCGTGTTGCCGACGAGCCACCAGCCGTGGGCGAAAATCGTCTTCGGCATGGGCAGACCCATGGCGTGGAGCATGGTGGGCCAGAAGACGGAATGGGTGCGGAGGATGTCCTTTCCGATCAGATGGTAGGAGGCGGGCCACCATGTCTCGAACTTCGCGTCGTCCGCCAGATAGCCGACGGCGGAGATATAGTTGACGAGCGCGTCGAACCAGACGTAGGTGACGTAGTCGGTGTCGAACGGCAGTTCGATGCCCCACGAAAGGCGCGCCTTCGGACGGCTGATGCAGAGGTCGCCGAGTTTTTCGCTACGGAGGAAACCGAGCGTCTCCTGGCGGCGGTTCTCAGGCATGATGAAATTCGGATGCTGTTCAATGTAGTCGATGAGCCAGTCCTGATACTGTCCCATCTTGAAGAAGTAGCTCTTCTCCTCCAGCTGTTCGACGGGGCGGTGGCAGTCCGGGCAGCAGCCGTCCACGAGATCCTTCTCCGTGAAATAGCGTTCGTCGGGAACGCAATACCAGCCTTTATAGGTGGAGGAATAGATCAGATCGCGGTCGTAGAAATCCTGCAAAATCTTCTGGACGATGGTCTTGTGGCGCTCCTGCGTCGTGCGGATGAAATCGTCGTTCGTGATGCCGAGGCGTTTCCAAAGGTCCTGGAAACGGACGACGAACTTGTCGCAGTGCTCCAGCGGCGTGCATCCCGCCTGCTGGGCGGCGCGCTGCACTTTCTGCCCATGTTCGTCCGTTCCCGTCAGGAAGAACGTCTTCTCGCCGAGCAGGCGGTGGTATTGGGCGAGCACGTCGGCCAGAATGGTCGTGTAGGCGTGGCCGATGTGGGGGATGTCGTTCACATAGTAAATGGGTGTGGTGATGTAGAAGTTGTTTTCGTTCATGATGGTTCCTATATATATAATGTTGATTGTGTCGATATCGTGGCGCGTCATGCGCATATATGAAAGCCGCCGGACCATGGATGAACAGGTCTGTTCAGATGGGCCGACGGCTCGTTTTCCGTTACGTGGTTGCTTCCGCTTATTCGACGATCTGCTTGCCGACTTCGCGGTCTCCGAAGAGGAAGACGGCGATGATCATCAGCAGGCCGACGAACAACGCGACATAGACGAATCCGTAACCGACGTATGTCCATGGGACGGCTTTCTTGATGGCCATGGCGTCCGCCATCCAGAAGAGCTGCCAGTTCGGAACGAGCGCGTAGGCGAAGCTCGCCATATAGCTCCCGCCGCCGGGAATCGGCGACAGGTAGGTCCCTCCGACTGGTGTCTGCGGCGGATTTTCCGCGCGGCGGAAGACATAGGCGTCATAGGAATCGTCGATGTCGCGCGATTCCTTGTTGATGCCTTCCGTCTCATTGGCGATCTTGATGACCGTCCAGTGCTTGGTTTCGTTTTCGGCGTCGTACTGCGCCATGTAGAGGATGCGGCCTTCGATGTCGTTCGGATCGGACGCCCAGCCCTGTCCGTTTTTCCAAGTGGATTTCGGGTTGGTTCCAAGCTGCGGCAGATCCTTCGGGTCTTCCTTTTCAAGAATGGAGGAGGACTTGTCTTCGGAGGACCAGACGGTGAAGGGGAACGTGTCGTCCACGGGGACGGGGCGCTCCCATTTGCCGATGTCCGCGCGTTCGGTCGGGGCGAAGCGGTAGGTGGCCATCCAGAGGGGGTGGCTGCCTTTCGGAACGGTGTCGCTCCACGGCTCGCGGGCCTTGCGGCCGAGCATGTAGTCCGACATCAGGCCGATGATGAAGATGACGAGGCAGAGGAGGATGTTGGAGACGAGCCCGAAGCGTGTGGAAAGGGCCGTCGCCAGCGCGCCCATGGCCAGCAATGAGAAGAGGATGAGCACGAGGGCGGGGAGGATGTACCACGAAAGGCCTGTCACGACCTCCGCGTCCTGATAGGGCTTGAACTGGCCGACGAGCGCGACCAGCGGGAACAGGACGACGAGGCAGAGGACGACGCCCATGCCGAACGACGCCTGGTTGACGTAGTTGAAGGCGCCCGCGATGGCGAACGACAGCAGGATCGAGCCGAAGTACAGGCTCATCATCGTCGTGTCGAAACGGAACTGGTCTTCCGCGACGCGCAGGGTGATGATGGTCGCCGTCGCCGTCAGGAACCAGAAGACCGTCACGGCGAAGAGGATGCCGAGGATCTTCGCGATGATGAACACGGGCCGCTGGACAGGCTTGGACAGCAGCAGCAGCGCCGTCCCGTTGTCGATTTCACGCGACACCGCATAGCTGGCGATCAGCACGGCGACGCTCCAGCCGAGCACCATCATGGTCGTCATGGAACTGTCTATGACCAGTTTTTCCTGTGCGCGGAAGACGAACATGCTGCAGACGGGGAAGAGCCCGATCATGCAGAGCGCGCTGATGAGCACGAGGAGATAGATCGGTTCGCGCAGTGCTTCGCGGAACGTGTTTTTGGATATTTGGTACAGGCAGGTGAACATGGTTTCAGATTCGTGTTTCCTGTGTCAGGGAGGGGGAATGCGTCGGAACGGCGCGTCGTCAGTTCTGCTTGACGGCGTTGCTGGATTCCTTCATGCGATCATGGTAGTCGATGTAGAGGCGGTTGAGTTTCGGCTGCTTGAGCAGGTCGCCGAGGGATTGCGCGTTCTTTTCCCAATCCTTGCTGTTGAGGATGAAGACGGAGTATTTGTCCTGCACGAGATCGATGAACGACTGCGGGACAAAATCCGTGTCGCCAAGGAAGACGATGCGGCGGGGATTGATGAAATCAACCAGTTCCATGAATTTTTCCTTCGGTTCGGCGACGGCCTTGGCGCCGGGCGGCATGAAGAACAGCTGGTAGTTCTGGAAGCCGTCAGGGGAGAGCAGGAGGATCGGCTGCTTGGTGCGATGCTGCGCGAGTTCGACGAGCAGGCGGGAGTCCAGATAGTTGCCGGTGATCATCAGCGTGTGGGCGCGGGTGCGGCCTTCGCGTTTGAAGGGATTCATGCTCAAGGCGTCTGCGGGCTTGGACATGAGCAGGCAGAAGATAGCGGTCAGCAAAACCAGTCCAGTTTTCTTCATTTTTGGGGAACTCCTTGTTTGTTTTGATATGTTTTCCAGTTTTGGTTGTTATTGGATTTAGCCTTGTAAACAATATACTATGTTCAATAAATGAAAACTGTCAAAGTTTTTTAGACCGAAAAACGTATTTTTTTCCAAAAAAGAAGATTTATTCATGAACTTTCGATAAAAAATTCACTTTTTGATTCGCATTTTCAAGATTCATGATGTATTGTTCTAGCTTGCCATTTCATTCGTACATGAGAGGGGCATGATTTTCCATGGACCTTTATGAAAGATCGTGGCGGACTGACAGAACAACGGATAACAACATTCGATAGACGAAAAGGAGAATTCACGCAATGGAATCCATCAAGCCGCTTTTGCCGTCAAACGGACATGCGCTCCCGCGGACCGCAATTTTTCTGAGCGGTTCGGGCAGCAACGCGGAGCATCTTCTTCAGGCGCTGGCCGGCATGCAGACACCGCCGCTGGAGATGATGGCTCTCGTGACGGACGCCCCGGAAACCAGTCGCGCCAAGGAACTTGGAAAGATGTTCGGCGTGCCTGTCATCGCGTCTGACATCCGCAAATTCTACAACGACCACGGCGAGGCGCGCGTCTCGCTGGCGACGCCGCGCGGCCAGGAGCTCCGTCAGGAATGGACGGATGGCCTCCGCAAGAAGCTGAAGAAGCTGGAACTGGATTTCGCCGTGTTCGCGGGCTTCGTGCCGTTGACGAATCTGACGAACGACTTCCCCTGCCTGAACGTCCATCCGGGCGACCTGACCTATACGGTGGCCGGCCAGCGCGTGCTCGTCGGCTTGCATACGCTGCCGATCGAACGCGCCATTCTGGCGGGGCTGACCTCCTTGCGCAGCAGTGTCATCATCGCGCAGACCTACACGGGAAAGGGCAGCGACATGGACAGCGGTCCTGTGTTGGGCATTTCCGGTGAGGTTCCGATTGACTTCAAGGGCTTCACGGTTGCGCAACTGCTTGAGAACCAACGTCATCGCCCCATGATCCGCCCGAAGGGCGGTTTTGGCGACGATCTGGAGGCCGTCGCCAAGGCGAACCAGAGCAATCTGAAGGAGAAGGGCGACTGGGTCGTCCTGCCGAAAGTCGTGATGGACTATGCGGAAGGCCGTTTCGGCATGGATGAGAACGGCACGATCTGCTACCGCATCGGCGAGACGTGGAAGAAAGTGGAGACTGTCATCTACAACGCCAACGGCCAGAAGGAACCGGTTTTCATCTGAGCGTCCGCTCAGATGAAAGCTAAATGCTTTCTGTTATGGGTGTTTTTTTCTAGGCTTCTAGAATTCTAGGAGCCTAGATTTTTTTATGC
>CACYQT010000135.1:6651-7493 GCA_902776645.1 uncultured bacterium
CCTCCAGAGGTTTGTTGCGTCCGTTGCCTTCGATGACGATGACGGCTTCGCCTTTCACTTTCTTGTCTTTGTAGGCGGCGGCCAGTTCCGACAGCGGACCGCGTTGGACGCGTTCGAACTGCTTCGTCAGTTCCAGACAGATGGCGGCCGCGCGGTCGCCGTACGCTTCATAAGCCTCCTGCAGCAATTTGCCGATGCGGAAGGGCGATTCATAGAAGACAAGCGTGTGGCGCGAATCCTTTTCCTCTTCCAGAAAACGACGGCGGTTGCCCGGCTTGCGCGGCGCAAATCCTTTGAACGTAAAGCTTGAGGCGGGAAGACCGGAGACCATCAACGCGAGAATGGCGGCGTTCGGGCCGGGGATCGGAACGACATCGTGGCCGGCCTCGATGGCGGCGCGGACGGCGGGGAAACCCGGATCGCTGATGACGGGGCAGCCCGCGTCGCTGCAGATGCCGACCGTCTTGCCGTCGTTGAGATAGCCGACGACCCGCGCGGCGTTGCCGCGTTCATTGTGGTCGTGGTTGGAGAGGACGATTGGCGGTCGCGGAATGTTCAACAGCGACAGCAAGTTGCCGGTATGGCGCGTGTCTTCGCAGAACAGCACGTCGAGACTTTTGATGGTCTCGATGGCGCGCGGTGTCATGTCGCCCAGATTGCCGATGGGGGTTGCGATAAGATAGAGTTTCATAAGCTGAAAGCTAAAAGCCGAAAGCCGAAAGCGAAATGCAGGCCGCCTTGCGGAGCTGAAAGCTTTAGGCCTTTTAGCTTTAGAATTTATCCGTAAATAAGACCTAGTTTTCTATAAATAATCACAGCAGCGGCCATATGAAGCAAGGCTT
>CACYQT010000136.1 GCA_902776645.1 uncultured bacterium
AAAAATGGCGCGGCGGCGGACGCGGATTGCGAGACGCCTGCGATTTCCGCCAATGGACGCTATGTGACGTTCACAAGCGCGGCGACGAATCTCGGCATTCCCGCATCGGCTGCCCCGCATCTATACAGGGCGGAATGCGAAAACGTCGATGCCACGCAGGGCGTGGTGGTGTCAAACACGACGTTTGAGCGCATCGCCGTCAGCGACGACGGCGGAAAGGTCGTGTTTTCAACGACCGCCGTTTTGGATGTCAATGACAACAACACGCTGAACAATGTCTATGAACGGAATGCGGCGGCGGGGGTGACGTTCGCCGTCAGTCCGCTGGATGCGTTGGATTATCGTCAATGCGCTGTCAGCGGCGATGGTAGGACGGCGGTCTATGTTCCGTACGCGGGGGATGCAAACGACTGGCCCGGCTTGAAGGAATATTCCGACATCTGCTCGCTGTCGCTGGATTTCGACGGCGACGTGCTCGCCTGTATCGATATGAACGGACGGCTGCTGCGGCAGGAGCGCGGCCAGGAGGCCGTCGTGCTGGCGACGGATGCGACGAACACGACGGGGGCCGCTTCATCTGTTCGTCTGAGCCATGACGGCACGGTTCTGGTCTATACGTGCAGGCTTTCCGGCGGGAAGACCGGCCTGAAGGCGTGGTTTGCGGAGACTGGCGCTTTTACGACGCTGACGGAGGATTCTCCGCAGTATGTCCATCTGTCTCAGAGTGGCCGTTATGCGTTCTACCGCAAGCCGGACTACAAGCTGTACCGTCAGCCGACGGCGGGCGGCGCGGTGGAAGTCGTCGTGGAACATGGCGATATCTTCGCCGTCAGTAGAGACGGGCGGTATGCATATCATGATTCTCGCACTAGCACGGCGCTGGTGCGGCAGGAACTATTTGGAAACAAGGCCGAAACGGCCGTCGGCGACAGCGTCGGACTGCGCCACAGCACCATCGGCGCTTCCGTTGACGGCGGCGTTGTCTATTATGTGTCGAATGGCTCTCTGGTGTATGACACGTTGACGGTTGCGGATGAAGGAACCATCACATTGACAGGAACTTGCGAGACGGAAATTTTGGAGAACACAGGAGACGAGCCTTCGTATGACATCGCTTTGGAACATAACGGCAACGCGGATTTCGCCTTGCGGCTGGTTGGTGAAAACTCCAGCCAGGGCGGTACGGTTTCGTTGTCGTATCCAAACGGGACGCGGCCGTGGTACGGCTTGAATTATGTTCCGAAGATGTATTTCTGCGGGGCGGATTCCGTGGCGGTGGAATATTGGAATGGCCGTGAATGGATTGCGGCCGAAGTGAAAATCACCGTCGAAAATGTGAACAATCCGCCGGAATGGACGACGGAGACGCTCGTCCTGGAAGCGACGGAAAACGATGTGTCCGGTTTCCTGAATCTTCTTGATTGGCTTGTCGATCATGATTTGGATTATGTGGCCGTGACGGAGGAAGTCGTCAATGTGAACATCCATGGTCCTGATACGCAAAAATTGCTTCGGTTCACGGATGAAGGCCTTCAGGCGGATTTGACGGGGCGTTACGATCTTGTGCCGCGCGGTGGCGGCGTGTTGGAATATACGGTCACGGCGACGGACAAGGCGGGCGAGAAAGGCGTCACGACGTTGCAGTTGAAGATCACGAACACGGATTTGCCGCCGACGCTGTCGGAAATCAGCCAGACGGCCTATGAAGGGCTGCCGATCGAATGGTCGTGGTTCGACGTGTCCGATCCCGATAGGGAGGATACGGATGACAATCTGCGGCTGTGTTTCCAAAGCCGCCATGCGGAGTTCTACGGCAACGACGGTAAAAAACTGGACACGGCGGAAGGCGTCTACAAGAGTCAATTCCCGATCACGTACCGCTCGACATGCAATATCCAGCTGGATGCGGTGTCCGTCTGGGCGAAGGATTTGGACTGGCGGATCTGTACGGAGGATATGACGCCGAAGGCCATTTCGGCTGGAAAGGCGTGGCGACTGGATGGAACCTTCTGTCCGTCCCATGCGACATACCGGAAGAAAGCATGGATGCCTTCAAGGCGATGATGGGATTGGATGTCGTTTGGCGATGGAACGGAAGACGCTTTGTGGCAGCCACGTCGTTGAACAGCGATGAAGGCTTCTGGGGCTACATTACGACGTTGCCTGATTCGCCGCAGGGGACGCTGTCGGGCCGCCGCGAATTCACGGCGTTGCAGAATGGCTGGAATTTGCGCGGCGCCTATGGAGCTTCACAGGCCGAATCATTCTGGATGCTTGGAAAAGGCCGTCTGCGTTCGATGTATGTGCGGAAGTCCGAAGCCATGCAAGGCCTTGGTCATTGGATATTTGTGAAGTGAGAGGACGTAACGACGGCGTCTCGCCGTCGGCGGGTAGCGACGATGTCTCGCCATCGACAAAAATAGACAAGAGTAAACGACAATGATCGACATCGATTTTGAACAATATCCATTAAGCGGTTGGTTTCCTGGGCACATGATGAAGGCTGAAAAGGCCATGCAGGAGGCCTTGAAGCTTGTGGATCTTGTCGTGGAGCTGATTGACGCGCGTGCGCCGATGTCGTCTCGCAATCCGGACTTGCGCGAGATTCTGCAGAACCGTCCGTTTCTGACGGTCGCCAACAAGTCGGATCTGGCGGACGCGAAGGCGTCGAAGGCGTGGGTGGAATGGTATGCGAAGCGCGGCGAACGGCTGTTCATGCTGGATTCGCGCAAGACGGGAACCCTCCGCGGTCTGCCTGAGCTGTGGCGGAAGGTCGTCATGGAGGAGCGTGCGAAACGCGGTGCGACACGGCCGCTGGCGCGGCCCGTCCGCATCATGATCGCAGGGGTGCCGAACATCGGCAAATCGACGTTGGTGAACCACTTGCTGGAGCGTAACAAGGCGCAGGTCGGCCCGAAGCCAGGCGTGACGCGGCAAAACCAGTGGATTCCGTTGCCGAGCAATGTGGAACTGCTCGACACGCCCGGAATCCTGTGGCCGCGCATTCAGTCGAAACGCCATGAACTGCTGCTGGCCCTGCTGGGCAACCTAAAGGAGGAAGTGGTCGACAAGATCTTGCTGTCCGATTACTTGTGCTGCCGTCTGAGCGAGCAGAAGAACGTCAAATGGGACGTTCTCGGTCTGGATGGCTGCCCGAATTCTCCGGACGATTTGCTGGAAGGATTGGCCCGTCGCCGCGGCCTGCTTCGCCAAGGCGGAACGCCTGATTTCGAACGCGCCGCCAACGCCTTTTTGAAGGACTACCGTGACGGACGGCTCGGACGGTTTACGTTCGACGCCGTTCCGCAGGAATGAGCGATGGGACGCCGGCGGGACGCCGTCGTTACCTCCAACGGCGGGACGCCGTCGTTACTCAAATGCGATGGTGACGGGGCCGAAGAGACCGGACGGCAGCGATTCGCGTTCGAAGGGGCGTTCCATCTTGTCGTAGCTGTCGCGCTGCTGCGGATAGCGCTGTTTCCATGTTTCCAGAACGCCTGGCGCGTTGATGGCGTTGGCCAACGTGTTGGAGACGCGGATCTCCAGTTGGTTTTGCCCTGCGTGCAGGAAGTCGGTCGGAATGGCGCATTCATATGGCGGCCAGCAGCATTTGGTCACTTCGATGCCGTTCACGATGATTGTGCAGACATAGTTGACTTTGCCCAATGATAGGAAGGCCTCCTTGGGCTTCCGCGGCAGTTTGAACGTCGTTGCATAACTGGCTTCGCCGCTGAAATCGACGCCTAAGACATTCTGCCAATCGCCCAGCGCCTTGAGTTTGATGGGGGGCTCTTCGCTCATGTCAACGTGATCCACGCCGTTTTCGGAAATCACGTGTTTCGTGACGGGAGAGAGCGTCCAGCCTTTTTTGAGCTCAATCGTGCTGATTTCCTGTTCGCTTTCGGCCTGATCGTCATCATCCAGATCGTCGTCCAGTTCGACGTCGTCGAGATCGTCTTCGTGAAGAACATCGTCGTCTTCATCGTCGGCGTTGGCTTCTGTGAGGCAGAAAAGGAGCGATCCGAACGGTTCGAACGTCCATTCGAAAGTGTTGGATTCTTCGTCGCAGGGGAGCCAGAGGCATTCGCCGGTCATGGGATCAAGCCGGGCGGGAAGGCCCCATTCGGAATCGATGTGGATGGTGGCGTCAATGGTCTCATCTGCTTCATTGACAATGAAATAGTAGGGGATTTCGTCCCAGATTCGCTTCGTGACGCGGAGGTGCTTCGACGCGGGGAGGATTTCAATAACGGGCTTGATTTGGTCGATTTGCGTTTCGTCGAGAATCCTTCCGCCGCGCGACGCGATCCGGTCGACGAGCCTGCGGGCTTCGGGCGTCATGCGATTGCGCGACGGGATGATGAGCGTGTCATACACCATGGCGCCGATCTTGAAACTGCCGTTGTCATAGACTTTTGTCTTGGGCTTGGCGAGGGCGTCGTCGTCGACGAAATCGAAATCGATTTGGCGTTGCAGCAGTTCTTCCGCGAGTTTTTCATGGATTTGCGCTGCGGCTTCCCCTTCGGAAGCGCCCGCCCAGATGGAACGGACGTCGTAGAAGAACGCGACGTGGCAGTCCGCACGCCCCTGCCTGAGGATATAGCAAAGTCTCGCGAAGTAGGTGTGCCACAGTTTGGAATACGGCCACAGTGGATCGTCCGGCCCGCATTGGGGGCGCGGATTGACGTAGAGCAGGTGGTCTTTCGTGGACATTTCATAGCAGCTGAGGACGATCGTGTTGATGCCGCGGACGAGCTGGAATTCGATCAGCCATTTCAGCTGGAGCGGCGTCAGGCCGTTGCCGAAGACGGCGGCTGTTTCCGTCATGGAGCAGTCGTGGCCGCTTTGGCGCGCGATGGAGGAGGCGTATTTCGGAAAGACATGGGAACGGACGCCGGGGAATAGTTGCCGCCAGATGACGTCGACGCCCGGCATGTCCAATCCGCGCAGGACGCGCATGATATGGCCATAGCCATGGAGAACGTTGTTGCGCGGATCGTCTTCTCCTCCGAAGTGGCCGCCTGACAGCAACTTGTTGCGGCGGCACCATGTGCGGATGGGCAGGACGAAGCGTTCGACGAAAAGCCGCGAACGGACATCCTGGTAGTCGATGCGGACTTTGATCGTCTCTTCCGGATCATCGTCGCGGGGCTCCTGCAGCAACAGGTCCAGGAAGGGCATGATGTCATAGCCCTTCCAGCGTTTGAACATTTTCGGAAAATCCTCCGTCCATGCGTTACGGCAGAAGCACGCTTCGTCTTGGAAGGCGAATTTCACCGTCTTGCCCATGTGGTTCTTCGCGGCCAACGCATGACGGTGATGGGTGAGTTCGATGAACGTCTCCGCGACACCCTGCGTAAGGAGGTTGGGGTAGCCGTAGCGGCCGGTCTCGTCCTGAGCGGGAAGCGTTTCAATGAAGGCATGGCCGTCAGGGCCTTTCGCGATGCGCATTTGGCGGAAGCGTTTGGGATTGGCGGCCATGACCTGACCGCAGGCGTTGCCGGACGGCCAGCCGCCTTCGTCATAGAGCCAGTAGTGCATGCCGAGGGCGGCGCATTTCTTGATCATTTCGTGGACGAAATTGAAATACGGCTTGGAGAGATAGGGCAGGTCAAGCCTGGTCGCCATGGCGACAGGGCGGAATTCCGGCGGCTCCGGATGGAAGCAGACGGCCTGCAGACCATGCGCGGCCATGTCTTCAAGCTGCGCTTTGCAGACTTTTGCGTCAACCTTGTCGTTGATGATCCAGAAATAGGCGACGGAGCATTCGGGAGGCGGATTATTGAAGTCGTATCTGAGAGCCATGGCTTGTGGGATTTTGGAGTTTGAAGTCGATTCGCATTTGAAGACGGCAGGGGACGGGGATGCCATTGTCGTTCCGTCCGGGGGAGAATTGCCATTGCCGTATGGTTCGGATGGCCGCTGTTTCGAAGTGGCCTGGCGGATTCGCCTGCTGGACGGATGGATTTATGACACGTCCTTTAATATCGACGATGAATTGCAAAATGACAAATCCCTCGATGTCGCGTCTGCGTGCATATTCCGGATAATTTGGTGCGATTTGCTTCAAAGGAATGGGAGGATGCTTGAGCGACTTCCCGTCGGGCATGCCGGAGACGGCATCGCCTGGTTGCGTTTCGGATGATGGCGCGTCGTTCGCCGCCGTTGTCGCTGCTGGCATGGCGTCGTCTGCCGTCGTGGGTGGATTGTCCTGCGTGGCAATGACAGGCGGAAGTTGCACGGGAGGAGCAGGAGCGGCTTCCAGCTGCGGGACGGCGACAGGCAAAGGCCTTGGCGGCAATGGGATGCGCTGAATCGGTTTGGGCGGAACAATCGCAGACGGAAGAGCGATCGGCGCCAGTTGCCTGCGTGGCGCGGTTTGCTTTTGGTTTGTTTTCGGTGCGGACTGGATGGAAGCCGATGGCGGAAGACTGGTGATTTTCACGGGAACCGGTTGTGAGTGCAACGGCGGTGTAGGGCTGTTTTCAGAGAATCGTTCCAACAGGGGGAAGATGCACATGACCGCCGCCGTCACCAGTGCGGCAAGCACGGATGACTGTATCCTTCTGAATATTGGAATGGAAGGGGTTGCGTGGGTCATGGGGTGTCTTGCGTGGCGGCGATGCTGATGTCCGTCACGCCGCCGAGGCGGCATTGGTCGATCAGCTGGACGGTGAGCCCCGTAGGGGCGTTTTTGTCCGCAATGATGGTGATGGAGCCGTTTTTGTCCGGCAGTTGTTCTTTTACAAGGTTTGGAATCTGCTTCAATTGATATGGCTGGTTTGCGTGGCTGATTTCGCCGTTTTCGGAAACGGTGAGAATCATGGCATCCTGCGGGAGCGGCTGGGCGGTTTGGGCCTGCGGGCGGTTGATGCCAAGGCCTGCGTCCTTTGTGAAAACGGCCGTGACCATGAAGAAGATCAGCAGGAGGAAAATCATATCGACCATGGGGGACATGTTGATGTCCGGCATGGCGTCGGTTTGAGATTGGAGATGGCGGTTACGCATGGTGTTTTTTCAGACGGTGGCGGAGATGGGCCATGGCGAGGGAGCCTGGAATGGCGGCGGCGAGGCCCGCCTGGGTGGTGACGAGAGCCTTGCCGATGCCGTTTGCGAGCGCGGATGGATCCGCGGCGACGGATTGCATGGCGGCGGCATGGAATGTGTCGATCATGCCGATGACGGTTCCAAGCAGGCCGAGCAACGGCGCGGCGGCCACGAGGGCCGCCATGAAACGGAGCTCGTGTGCGACAAGTTCCGCGGGGCAGCCGCTTTTCAACGCCGCCATGGAGGCGAAGTAGCGTTGCCATAGCAGAAAGGCGACGATGATGATGGGGATCATCAGACAGCCGCCGGTCTTCAGATAGGCGATGAATGCTGTCATAGGAGGCTAGGAGGCTAGGAGGCTAGGAGGCTAGGACACTAGAATACTAGAATACTAGAATACTAGGTAATTAATGATGTGATTTTAGATTCCAGATTGGTGGCGTGGCGTTTGGACAGACGGGTCAGCCATGCATGGCACAACAGTGCGGGAATGGCGACGCAAAGCCCTGCCTCCGTGGTGACAAGGGCTTCGGATATGCCGTCGGCCAGTAGCCGTGCGTCGCCGACGCCGAAGGCGGTGATGAGGCGGAACGTGTGGATCATGCCTGTAACGGTTCCCAGTAGGCCGAGCAACGGCGCGGCGGAGGCGCTGACTCCGAGCCAGAAGAGAAGATGGTCACGTCGTGCAACGCATTGCTGCGCAATGGTGAAGAGTTCATTCTCCAACGCTTCGCCGTTGGCGGTGGAGGCTGTGGCGGCGGTCTCAAGTCGCTGGAAGTCTTTTGACGGCCGATGGAAGAGGAGTTCCAATAGTTTGTACAGGACGACAATGATGCAGACAACGCCAAGTAGAAGGATGGGAACCATGATGACGCCGCCTTGGCGGAGATGGTTAAGCAATCCGGACGGCTGTGTGAAAAGTTCCGGATGCTTGCCTGTAACATCAAGAGTTAAAGGAAATTGTGTTTGATGGACGGTGGGAAGACCGCCTTCTGGATTGTCGAAAAGTTGTCCGCTGCCGTCTTGACTGGAAAAAATAGCCACTGGGCCGCGGCGGACGACATGGCCTTGAGGCGAGCCCTTAGCGCGCGCACCTCGTCGCCGTCCGGCAGAAACCGTGTGAAGTGGAGCATCATCGCCACGTCGTTCCAGCCACGCCCCGCCATGTCCGGATGGTGCGCGAAGAGGAGCATGCGGTATGTCCACCGATTCTTGAGGAACTCGGACTCCCTGAAGTCGTTGCGGTCGATGGCGAACTGTGCGTCGATGAGCCTGAGATGGCCGTCTGCGCCGCAGAGGAAGTTGTCGGGGATGATGTCGCGCCACACGATGCCGGCCTTCTGGAGCGCGGATGCGATGCGCAGCATGTCCTCCATCACGCCGATCGCCTCGTCGGCATCGGCGCC
>CACYQT010000137.1 GCA_902776645.1 uncultured bacterium
CCGGCATGCCGCCTGGCCCAGGCGGACCTGGCGGACCGGGCATGCCGCCTGGTGCAGGCGGCGCGGGAACGCCCACTGGCGCCGCGTCCCGCACGCTGAAACTGCAGCTGACGGCAAAGGCCTACGCCCTCTCGCCTGAAGCATCCGAATTCATCCTTTCCAACGGCACGACATCCATGCCCACAACCAAAGGAGCCACGAACAAATGAATACGATTGCCTGGATAGTCATCAATGCCGTCCTCCTCGGCTCGGCGGTTGCCTCCGTGAAGCTCGCAAAGGATTTGCCCAAAGAGCTTAAGGAAGAACAGAAACAGCTTCTCTCACAGGAGAAGCCCAGCGTCAAGAAGACGGCTTCGAAGGATGCCGCCAAAGACGCGAAAACGGCCAAAAACGTGAAAGCAAGCCAGCCGGAACAACGCGCCCCGCAGATCCGCATGGGCACATTGGACGACATCTGGAAGAAATCCCTCTTCAATCCGGATCGCACGGAACTCGTTGAAACGGAAGCTCCGGAGAATGCCGAACCCATTCAGGCCACGAATTCCGAACTGGAGCTGGGCGGCATCGCGCAGCTCGGCAAGACGCCAGTCGTCATCATCCGCATGAAACAGCAGCAGCGCGGACGCGGCGGCCGCAACGGCATGGGCGGCAACATGCCCGGCAGCCGTTTCGGTCAGCCCGGAAACATGCCCGGCATGACGGGAAACCGTTTCCAGCCCGGCAACATGCCCGGCATGGCGGGAAACCGTTTCCAGCCCGGCAACATGCCTGGCATGATGGGCGGCCGCTTCGGCCAGAACGGAATGCCGCTGCCGCCGTGGATGCAACAACAGCAACAGCAGCAGCAGCCCCAGCCGCAGGGCAAGAAGATTTTCCGCATCGGCGACACCATCAACGATACAGGCTATGTCCTGAAAGACATCCTGCCGGAGGAGCGCGCGTGCATCATCTCGAGAAACGGCAGGGATGAAAAACTGTCCATCGAATTCGGCGACACGCAAAGCGCAAGCCGCAAGCAGGACGCCGTCAACTACCAGAAGGAAGTCATCGCCAAGGCGGAGGCCGCCGCAAGGCAGAACAATCCCCAGAACAACCAGAACAATCAAAACCGCTGGCAGGACCGCCGCCGCATGATGATGGGCGGTGGAAACATGCCTGGCGGCATGCCGGGCGGATTCCGTGGCGGCATGCCGGGCATGCCCGGAGGCGGAATGATGCCCGGTGGATTCAACCGATTCGGCAACAACAACGGCCAGGGCGGAACACAGCCCGGCAGCGGATTCAACCGTTTCGGAGGAAACACCGGAAGCGGATTCAACCGCGGCAATTTCGGCGGAAACACCGGAGGCAGTTTCAACCGCGGCGGAGCGCCAGGAGGACGCTAAGCCAGATACTTTGTCCACCCACGATGTCGACGCAAGACGACATTCACGATAAAAACAATAATAATTATATAGAGAAAGGACCAATCCACCATGCGAATCGCCCTGAAACTGAAACACGCTGTCCAGGCCTTCCTGCCTGTCGCCCTGCTCGTCACGTTCACCGGATGCCAGACCGTGCCGGATGAAGACGCAGAAAACCAACAGCCCAAACCGCTCCCGTTCTCCAAACTGACCGTGCCGAAAGCGGAGCTTATCGACGACAGCCCCCTCGAAGTGGAGGAAATGGAGAAAAAGGAGACGACGGAGATCAAGCGGGAAGACGTCCCGTCCCGCGCCCAGACAGCCCGTGACACGTCCGCCGCGTCGTCCGACTATCCGGACAATCTCATCAAAGGCATCACCGCCCCGGACACGAAGCTTAACGTCAACCTGCAGTTCGACGCGAGCACCATTGACGAAGTCGTCGCCGCCTTCGCCCATGAAGATCTTTTGAACTTCAGCTTCCTGGTGGACCCGAACGTCAGAGGCGCCATCACGATGTCCGTCGTCGCGGAGCTGACTGCCCGCGAAGCATGGGAGACCTTCGAGCATATCCTCTGGCTCTCAGGAGCTTACGCATCCAAGAATCCGGGCTTCATCCACATCCTCCCGTTCGAAAAGATGCCGAAGGAACGCCGCATCTACGCCGATCATGACAAGCAGCCGAACGTCGAAGTCATCATCCTGAATCTCAAATACAAGAAGAGCACGGACATGATCAACTACCTCCGTCCGTTCATGACGGACGGCGCCGTCGCCACCGATGTGGCGGATTCCAATTCCGTCATCATCGTGGAGGCCCCCGCCAACGTCAACAAGCTGATGGAGCTCGTCAAACGGCTGGATGTCAAAGGCGAAAGCGAATGGCCCGTCAAATGCTACATCTGCCGCAACGTCGATCCGGACGTTCTCGCGGAAGAGCTCAACACGTTGCTTCCCGTTCTCGGTTTCCCGATCGCCGCGGCGAACACGCCTTCCGGCGGCGCCATCAAAATCACCTCCATCCCGCGCCTCAAGACCATCGTCATCTCCGCCTCCATGCAGGAGGTTCTCGACGAAATCGGAACATGGATCAAATCCCTCGACCGCGAAGACGCGGAGGACAAGGAGGAAATCTACTTCTACAATGTAAAGCACGCCACAGTCGACAGCCTCTCCGCCGCCCTCGACACGTTCTTCCTGACGACCACCACCAGCAACTCATCCTCCAACAGCAACCGCTCCACCTCCTCCCGTACCTCCGCGTCGTCCGGCAGCAGGACCAACAGCACGTCCTCCTCATCCCGCAACCGCACGACGACCTACAACCGCAACCGCAACACCACCTCCTCGCAGGGCACCAACAACCGCACGGGCACGACGACCAACAACACGTCGCAGACCAGCCGGACCAACGCCGCGAACCGCACCACCACCTCCGGCGGCACGGTCTCCAGCTCCGGTTCCGTCAGCATCACGCAGAACGTCTTCGACACGGACGTGACCGTCTATACGGACGATGAAAGCAACCGCATCACCGTCAAGACCACCCCCCGCGCATGGAACATGATCAAAGTCTTCCTCGCCCGTCAGGACGTCCCCCCGAAACAGGTCGCCATCCAGGCCATCATCACGGAAATCACCCTCTCGAAGGACACGGAATACGGCCTCTCCTACGCCATCAACAAGATGGTTGACCATGAGCAGGACTCCCTGGCCGGAGCCTTCTCCGGAGCGGGCGCCATCCCCGAAGCAATCTCCGGATGGTCCAGCGGCGGCCTGGGCATCCTCTTCCGCGACAAGGCGAACGACCCATTGGCCTACATCAAGGCCATCGCCGGAACCGCCAACACGAAGATCCTCTCCGAGCCGCAAGTCGTCGCCCGCTCCGGCGCGACGGCCGAGCTGCAGGTCGGTACATCCGTTCCGGTCGCCACGGAATCGACATCCTACACGTCCAGCTCCGGCAATTTCTCCACCAACTATGAATACGTCGAAACAGGTGTCATCATGGAAGTGACGCCGTACATCACGGCCGGCAACGACGTCCGTATCGAAATCGAGCAGGAAGTCTCCTCCGCCATCGCCCAGACGGACACGGCGGTCGCCGCGAACGTCCCCCCGTCCATCGACAAGAAGAAGATGTCCACGGAACTCGTCGTTCCCGACAACACGACGCTTCTCATGGGCGGCATGATCCAGACGCAGGACCGCGAAAGCCATACCGGCATCCCGCTGCTCATGAACATCCCCTATCTCGGCGCCATCTTCCGCACCAATTCGAAGGAAAAAGTCCGCACGGAACTCCTTCTGTTGCTCACCGTCAACGTCATCGACAGCAAGAACCCCCAGGAGGAACTCATCCGCAAATACCGCGCGTCTCTTGAGGAAATCGAACACCGCCGCGCCACCGAAACCCTCTATTAAGCTGTTCGAATGGAGGAATTTCAGATATGCCTGACAACGACAATCAAATCCTACTGGCCGGCAACGACCTCGCGAAGGCCGTGAAATCCGCCATCGCAAAGGAACTCAAGCTGGCGGACAACATGGACGCCCCGGGCGGCACCGCCGCCGCGGACTGGGAACTCGTCTCATCCAACAAGCTGGACGAGAAAAAACTCATCGCCATCTATACGGAAGTATCCGGCATTCCGGCACTTGACGAACAGGAGACACGTGACTTGATCCCGTTCCCGGACGTCTCCTACGACTTCCTCAACTCGCAGGACTGCCTGCCCGTCACATGGACGGACGACACGACTGTCATCGCCATCACGTCCCCCTATCCCGCCGCCAATCTCCGCCACTTGTGGCAATCCATCTACAACTGCAAGGCGACGTTCCTCATCGCCCGCCGCGCATTCATCGAACGGTTCATCACATCGCTTTACGACAAGCAGGACGAAAACGAAGGCAACCTCTTCGATTCGGATTCCGAACAGGCCCTCCGCGACCTCGCCAAGGAAGCCCCGATCGTCCGCCTCGTCTCCGATATATTCAACCGCGCGCAGGAAATGGGCGCCTCCGATATCCATATCGAACCGACCGAAACGGAAGTCGCCGTCCGCTTCCGCATCGACGGCCTCCTCCAGACCGTCCTCCGCCCGCCGAAAAACCAATACGCCGCCATCGCGTCCCGCATCAAGCTGCTGGCAGGCATGAACATCGCGGAACGCCGCCTCCCGCAGGACGGCCGTATCGAACTGAACACGCCCGGCAACCCGCTGGACATCCGTGTCTCCACCGTCCCCTGCATGCACGGCGAAAGCATCGTCCTCCGTCTGCTGCAGAAAGACCAAGGAGTCTTCGATCTTGACAAAGTCGGTCTTCTCGACGATACGCGGAAGGAGCTTGAATCGCTCTTCAACATGCCGCACGGCATGATTCTCGTCGTCGGCCCGACCGGTTCCGGCAAATCCACGACGCTCTACTGTATCATGCGGATCCTCAACGCGGACTACCGCAAGATCATCACCATCGAAGATCCTGTCGAATACCAGCTGGACGGCTTGACGCAGATCCACGTCAAGGCATCCATCGGCCTGACGTTCGCCAACGGCCTCCGCGCCATCGTCCGACAGGACCCCGACGTCATTCTCGTCGGTGAAATCCGTGACCGCGAGACGGCGGAAATCGCCATCCAGGCGGCTCTTACAGGCCACTTGGTTCTTTCGACGCTCCATACGAACGACGCGGCCGGCGCCATTTCGCGACTCATCGAAATGGGCGTGGACGCCTTCCTCATCTCCTCCGCGCTGCTCGGCGTCGCCTCCCAGCGGCTTGTCCGCAGAATCTGCCCCGAATGCAAAGGCACGGGGCGGCAGGCGGAGGATCCCTCCAAACGCTGCCGCAACTGCCGCGGCACAGGCTACAAGGGACGTATCGCCATCTTCGAGCTGATGATCATCAACGACGAACTCCGCCACGCCATCAACCAGCATGAGGACACCACCGTCATCACGAACATCGCCAAGAAACACGGCATGCGCACGTTGAAGGAGGACGGCGACCTGAAGGTCAAGCTCAAGCTCACGACGGACTCCGAAGTCACGCGCGTCTGCAAGCTCGATATCGCGGCGGTCTGATTCTCTTACCTTATTATATTATGGAAATGGCTTCCGGCGGCCAGACCGAGATTCGGTCTGGCCGCCGCAGTCGTCAATCAGGCTTCATGCCCCCAAAAAGCCGCCATATGGATGGTTTTTCAATCCATGGAGGGCGTGAAAACTTGCATTTTCCGCTCCATCATCTATAGTAAATTCACTTTCATTGTTCATTTTTTTCTTAAACAAACATAACAAAAGGAAATCATCTCATGCTGAAGAAACTCTTCCTGACCTCCCTCATCTGCGGTCTTTGCTTCACCTCCCTCATGGCTGATGACGCTGAAGCGAAGAAAGAAGACAAACTGCTCCCCCTGATCACCATGGAACAGGCGTTTGCCAAAGCCCTCCAGACCCGTAACGTCCTCGCCCAGTACATCAACACCGAGAACGCCAAGCTGGAAAAAGCCACGGACGCTGAAAAAGAAGAAATCACCAAGAACGTCACGGCCGCCCGCCGTCGTCTTGCTGAAATCAACACCTACATGGACGTCATCTATGGTCTCGGCGGCCGCCGCGCGTATGAATACAACCGCGTCACCTCCGAAATCTACCTCCGCGTCGGCACGGTCTCCGAAGTCTTCACGCGCGCCATCGCCACCCGTGACGCCCTCGCCAAGCAGATCACCGAACTGAAGAAGGCCATCGAAGACGAAACGGACGCCGACAAGAAGGCCAACCTGGAAGCCACCCAGAAGGCCGCCGTCAACCGCTACGCCCTCATCGTCAACGCCCTCTACAACATCTTCCAGATCCATCCCGTCCGCCACTATCACTTTGACGCCGCCACCCGCACCCTCTTCCTCAAGACGAATGACGAAGAAGTCCAGAAACTGCAGGAGCAGCTCAAGAAAGCTCAGGAAGAAAAGAAAGCTCAGGAAGAAAAGAAAGCTTACAAGTAAGTCACTG
>CACYQT010000138.1 GCA_902776645.1 uncultured bacterium
TTCAGGAACGTCGGGCTCACCGTGTTGATGAAGTGCGCCCCGAAAATGCCGCTGGCCAGAAGATCGACGCGGTTGTAGCGGCGCGATTCGTCATAGCCGGAGGGGAGATGGGTGTAATAGAGGTTGGTCCAGAACGGCTTCGTGTCGATTTCGTAATCCTCTATCCGCTCAAGCGTCGTCTCCACCGTATGGATGTTGTGGACGGTGAACAGGCTTCGGATGCCCAGAATGCGCGCGAAGGAGGGGATCAGGCCGGTCATCCAGTCGTTGCAGTGGATCAAGTCCGGATTGACCTCCGGGATGATCGTGTTGATGACCTCCCGCTGGAAGGCGAGGCTGCGCTGCAGGCATTCGTCCGTCGTGCAGCCGTAGACGCGGTTGCTTGTGTTGAACAGCCGGCTGGAGGCGAGATGGACGCGTTTCACATGGTCGGACTCGCCGCCCTGGATGACGTCGCGCAGCATCTTCTGGTTGGTCTCCTCCTTGTTCGTGTAGTCCGTCTTGTACATCTGGCGGTAGTGCGGGATCGCCACATGGACGTCCGCCCCCAGATCGTACAGTGCTTTCACAAGCGTCGCGGACACGTCCGCCATGCCGCCGGCCTTGGCGCTCAGATGCGACGAGATGTTTCCCATGCCGGTGGGAATGTACGTGATTTCAGGCGTCACGACCAATACTTTTATTTTTCGCTCGCTTGCCTGCTGTTCATTTTGATTTTCCATAAAACGAGCCTTCTGACGTTCCTCCTCTCCCCCAACGGGAGGAAAACTGAACTGTCTCTCCGCAAACTAATTAATTTAATCGCAATATGATGTAAATGCAAATTTTCTGTTTGATTATCGTTGACTTTCCTGTTTTTTCGCTAAGGAATTTTCGCATGACATCCTTTGCGCCTCGCGAAGCGGCGAGGCATTGGTGTCCATTCGTGGTTCAACCATCGTTTGGATTGCGGCATGACCGCTCCGTTTCTTATCCTTTGTTTTTCAGGCTTGTTTCCTGCAATACCGTATGGATCCGGAAGAATTCGCTGACGCTCCACGCCTGGGCGGGGCAGCCGCGCGGCGTGTGCGGCGCATCGCCGTCGAAGATCTCCGCGATATGGCCGATACAGCGGCGTTCCATGACGTCCGCCGCGGATCCCCAGATCGCCCATGCCGACGGAAGGGCCTCCGCCCCATATACATGTACGAGCGCCTCGCAATAGAGCGGCATCTGCCAGCCCCACGCCGTCCCGTTGTGGTAGGAGGTTTTGCGGCGCGTGTCTTCATCGCCTGTATATTGCCCCCAATACGGATGGAATGGATCGTTCAACTGCTTGCCGTTGTGCATGATGCATATGGGTACCGTGACGTCCGCGGAGGCCAGGGAGCGGATCGCGCCGGGCACGAGCAGCCGCGCGCAGTCCGTCAGAATGTCCATGGCGGTCGTCGTATGGTCGAAGACATCCGTCAACGTCAACGCCAGCAACTGGTTGGGGCGGACGGCGTCGTCCGCCGTCGCCTCCTGCGCGCCGACGAGAGGTCCGTCCGCATGCAGGCAGTCGCTCAGCCCCTTGCCGTCGCCGCGCACGTACAGTTTCGAGAGGTTTTTCCTCGCCTTTTCGAGCCATTCATCGAACACGCTCTTTTTGCCGACGGTTTTGAGGAACGTCAGCGCGTATATCCAAAGGGCCTGGATTTCAACTGGATAGCCTTGGCGTGGCGTTCCGGCGGGATAGTTCGTGTCCATCCATGTGTAGTGGGACGGGCTGTAAAGCAGGCCGCTGGCCTTGTCCATGCTGACGCCGTTTTCGGCGCCGCCCACGAGATGCCCCGCGATGGATTCCAGAATGGCCAGCAGCGGTCGGCCGCCGCAATCCATCGACAGGATGTCCTTTCCCGACGGCGCGTTTTTGATGAAATCGCCGACGGCGACGAACAGCCACAACGGGGCGTCGGACGTCGCGCGATCCGATGCGTCGCCGCCGCGGATCATGTTCGGAATCGTCCCGTTCTTTTCGAAGGACGCGAACTGGCGGATGATGTCTCGGCTTTCCTCCATCCGGCCGGCCGCGATGTAGCCGCGCAGGCAGATAAGCGTGTCGCGTCCCCAGTCCAGAAACCACGGATAGCCCGCGATGACGGTTCTGTTTTGGCCACGGAACGCCAGATAGGCGTCAAGCCCATGGCGAAGTGCCTCCGCCAACGGCATTTCCGTCGGCATCCCCTCCACGGCGCGGACGTCCGTCAACGGCGGAAATTCGCCTCCGAGCTCCGAATAGGCGGCGCTTTCCAAATCCAGACGGAATGAATCTCCGCCGCGCAGCTCGCAACGGAATTCGCCGGGCGAGAATTCGTCGCACAACGCTTCCAGCCCGCGTTCCGCGTCTTCCTGGAACAGCTGCTGATATCGCCAGACGGCCTTTTTCCTGAAGATTGAATCCGACCACATCCGCAGGCCGTAGCCCCCGTCCGGCGAGAAGATGAAGCCGTGTTCGTCCGGTTGTTTCACGGCGTCCCGGTAGGCGGTTTCCGCCCCCCTGTAGGCCTTCGTCGCCTCATGGTTCGTGCGACAGTCGATCTCCGGGCGGATGCGCAGCGTGACAGGCTCTTCTTTGCCAAGTCCGTTGCGCTCTTTTTCAATTTTGTCCGTTCGTATGATCTGAAGATGACAGCGGTTCCGCTTGCTTTTTTCCATCGTGTAGAGGACGGTCAGATGGACGGTCTGGCCCATGCCGGAGGGCACGGCGAAATCCCACCGCAGGCGGTTGTCGTAGGAAGTCGTGAACGACGTCTGGCAGTCACGACCAAGCTCCACGATATAGTCGCGGAAACCAACCGTCACGAGGAAACGGGACACCATCACCTTGCGGTCCGCCGGATAATCCGGCGACGGGCAGGCGGCCAGAAACGCGTCGTATTTGCTCAGCAGCTCGCCCCAGCATGCGCGGGCCTGGACATAGCCGCCGAGGCTGTTGGCGCACAGGCCGAGCTGTTCGGACGCCAGTTGCTCTTCGTTGACCGTCAAGGCGATCCGACGCGACGTCCC
This sequence comes from uncultured bacterium, assembly GCA_902776645.1. Taxonomy (GTDB): domain Bacteria; phylum Verrucomicrobiota; class Lentisphaeria; order Oligosphaerales; family Oligosphaeraceae; genus UBA1407. The sequence goes on from CACYQT010000138.1 coordinate 3,028, forward strand.
CTCCGGCAGGAGAAGCAGTTTTCCGGCGGCGCGCCATGTGGTGTCCTGATTGTGGAGCTCGACTTGAATTTCCGCTTCATGTACTTTATGCGGAAACGGTTGCGGCATGAAGAACGCGTGATGCCGCCCATCCGCGCCGCGGAAGGAGGGCAGGCGTTGGAGACAACGGCCGCCGACCATCAGGGAGGCCCGGAAACGGTGTTCATGCTCCACGAGAAGGACGTGCTCCGGCGGGACCATGACGACCCGCCGTGTGTCCTGCTCTGGATTCCATTCCACGAACGGAAGATAGTGCACGCGAGGCTTTTCAGCGTCGCGGACCCGCTCGAACAGCTTGTCCGGCTCGAACAGCCGCCGCAGGAAGGCCCGCGTGTCCTGATGGAGCAGCTTCGCCAGCCCGTTCAAGTCCACGCCCGTCACGTCCATGCAGTTGTGGTAATGGACGATCGCCTTCAAAACATAGTCGTGCGTCAATTGCCAGTCGTTGAAATCCGGCTCCTCTTCATCCAGCGGACGGGCGGCCAGGCAGAACAGCTGCCCGGGCTGCAGTTCCACGCGGCAGCGTCCGTTGACGCATGGCAGCTGGACATGGCAGTCGCCAAGCAGGTCGACCGCCGTGCGGCCGAGGTCGAATTCGCTGATTTCCCAATCGAACCACGTGGGATGATGCACGTCCGGATTCGCGATGACCAGAATGGAATCCAAGTTGTTGCGGCAACGGCGTATGACGCCAACGCCGCCGCCCGTGCCGCTCTCCGCCACGCGAAGCTCCACGTCCGGCCCGAACGCGGGGGAGCAGCGCAGGATTTTGTTCAGCCGGCTGATGTGGCCGACAAGATTCGGCGACGCCCCCCAGTTCAGGGAGGCCGCGCCATGGACGTCGATTTTCTCCGTCGCGAGCCATTCGACGCCGTTGGCGATGCCGAACGCGCCGTTGACGCTCATCAGCGCGGCGATGCCCGTCCGCAGGGCCGCCCACTGCGGCGAAACGGCCGCAAGGCGGTTGTTGTCATGCGTCTCCGCGAAATTCACGAGGCTTCCGTTCCGTTCCGAAAATTGGTACGCATGCCGCAGATACTGTTTGATCGACTCCGCGTCAAAGCATTGGAACAGTTCGGAATAGGCCCAGTTGAGACGGCCTTCCTGCAACAGTTCCTCCGTGGCCGGCGGCGGCCCGCCAAGTCCTTCCAGGAAGAAGATCGTGTCGGGATACTGTTCGCGGACTTTCGCGGCGATGTACTCCCATACGCGCATGGGGATCATGTAGCCCGCGTCGCAGCGGAATCCGTCGACGCCGAGCTTCGCCCAGCCGAGAAAGACTTCCCCCATGTACCGCCACAGGTTGCGGTCTTCAAAATTCAGCTTGCTGAGATCCTCCCATGTGACGCCCCACGCACCCGGGCTCGCGAAGGAGCCGTCTTCATTCCGGCAGAACCATTCCGGATGGCGGACCTGCATCGTGGAGGCCCATCCCGTGTGGTCCGCCGGCAGGTCGATCAACACCATGCCGCGCTTCGAATGGACGGCGTCCAGCAGTTCGCGGAACTGCTCCAGCGGCGTCGTCCGTTTGTCGAACACGGCCATGGCCGAATCGACCGTCGAGAAATCAAGCGGGGCGAAGGGGCTGCCGAAACGGCCCATCCGCGCGAATATCGACGGAACGGGATGGATGGGCAGCAATTGCACGATGCGGAAGCCCAAGTCCTTCATGATGAACGGCAAATGCTTCTGCAAGTCACGGAATTTGCCTGACGGCGGAATGACCGTGTAGTCTTTTCCGTCCAGAAGGCGTTCCGCCGCATGATGCTCCTCCGTCCATGCACCGCCGCCCATGTTGGGGCCGAACTGCCGCACGAACGCGTTGTAGATCGTGTTGTTGGAAGCGGTTACCGCAGGCTCCACCTTCACGCGGCTGTTCTCTCCACGGACCCACAGCGGCTCCTGTTCGCCCTTTGGAAGAAAGAAGCATTTGAATTCGAACATGCCGACTTCGCACAGCGGCAACGTCAGCGAATACGTGCCCGGCAGGGTTTCCGGCATGGGGATGTCATGCCAGTCACGGCCGAACCGCGCCTTCCCATGTTCCACCTGCTCAATGACTTCCCGCCGTCGCAGGCCGCCGCGGCACAGATTGGTGCGCACGAATGCCGCGCCCTCCGTCTGTTCGTTCAACGTCAGGCTGAGTTTCAGGCATTCGCCGCTGTATTTGACAAGCCGTTCTCCGGTGGCAGGCCGTTGCGTCAATGTGATCATGGATGCTCCTTGTGAATACATGCCAATAATATAATCGTTGCCGCCCTACAAGCCACTCGCGCGCCTCGTCAATCGCAATGGAATCGGCCAATGCGCTTTTGGTTCTTTCATTTCTTGCACAAACGATAATAAAACCATATATTAATAAAGAAAAGTCAATATGAATAATATCGCTAGCAAGAAATGGAGTATGGACATGGACATCTATAAATCGCTGCTCAATGGTTCCACCAAGCTCTCGCTGGTCGGCCTTGGCTATGTCGGCATGCCGATCGCCGTCGCGTTCGCGAGGAAGATCAAGGTCGTCGGCTTCGATCTGAACAAGAAGAAGATCGAGCTGTACAAGTCTGGAATCGACCCGACGAACGAAGTAGGGGACGACGTCATCAAGAAGACGACGATCGCCTTCACGGCGGACGAGAAGAAGCTGAAGGAGGCCTCCTTCCACATCGTCGCCGTCCCGACGCCCGTCTATGACGACCATACGCCGGACCTGACGCCCGTTGAAGGCGCGTCGCGGATTCTGGGACGTAACTTGCAGAAGGGCAGCATCGTCGTGTTCGAAAGCACGGTCTATCCGGGCGTGACGGAGGACGTCTGCGTGCCGATTCTCGAGAAGGAGTCCGGCCTGAAGTGCGGCGTGGATTTCAAGATCGGATATTCCCCCGAGCGCATCAACCCCGGCGACAAGCTGCACAGGCTTGAAAATATCAAAAAGATCGTCTCCGGCATGGACGCGGAGACGCTGGACCAGGTGGCGAAGGTCTATGAACTGGTGGTGGAGGCGGGCGTCCACCGCGCGCCCTGCATCAAGGTCGCGGAGGCCGCGAAGGTCATCGAGAACTCGCAGCGCGACATCAACATCGCCTTCATGAACGAACTGTCCATCATTTTCAACAAGATGGGGATAGACACGAAGTCCGTTCTCGAGGCCGCGGGAACGAAGTGGAACTTCCTGAACTTCCGTCCGGGCCTCGTCGGCGGCCACTGCATCGGCGTCGACCCCTATTATCTCACCTACAAGGCGGAGATGCTGGGCTACCACAGCCAGATCATCCTGGCCGGCCGCCGCATCAACGACGACATGGGCAAGTACGTCGCGGAGAACTGCGTGAAGAGCCTCATCAAGGCGGAGAA
>CACYQT010000139.1 GCA_902776645.1 uncultured bacterium
GCGTGATGCGGCCTTTTTCGTTGGCGTATTCCAGAAGCGTCTGCTCATGGATATGGCCGCAGAGGACGATGACATTGCGTTCCAGAAGCATGTTCAGCAGTTCAAGCCGTTTTTCCTTTTCTTCTGGCTTGCTGAAGGGAATCCATTCGATTTTGCCGCGGGAGACGGGAAGGATCGGGATGTGCGTGCAAAGGAAGATGTTGCGTGCGTCTTTGTTGTCGTCCAACGCTTTCTTCAACCACGGGACGTCGGGCATGTTGCTGTTCCAGAAGATGAACAGGTCGCCGTCCTGCTTGCGGGTGAAATTGTAGTCGGTGAGCGGCGGATCCGCCTTCAGGGTTTCATTGAGATAGGGGACGAGAGTCGCCTTGACACCTTTTTTCGCGCCTTTGCCTGCGAATTCATGGTTGCCGGGCGTCAGATAGAGGGGGAGGGTGAAATGCTTCTTGATGAGCGCGAGAAAGTCAGTGGTCATCTTCTTGGACATGGCTTCCGAACCCGCGTGGCCCTGCGTGAAATCACCGACTTGGAACGCGAACGGCGTGCCTTCGGCGGCTTTGTTCGTAATCGTAAGCAGCTTGTAGCCAGGGGCGTTTTCGCCTTCCCATGCGTGGAAATTGCGTTTCGTGGTCTTGTTTTTCTTGGGATCCACGTTTTCGAAATAGGCCGCTTCATGGACGGTCTTGCTGTCGTAATGGAGGTCGCCCAGCCAGATGATCTTGTAGGTGCCGTCTGCGGCGAACAGGCATGTGGCGGCTATGAGCAGAAGTGTGATGAGATGGGGTGTCTTCATGATTTTTCCTTCGATGATGAATGTGAAATGGTGATATTCTAACTAGTTTGTTTCAATATTATTACGGCTTGAGATCGAGCAAAAGCTCCGCCGCCTTGAGGAAGAGGATGATGCTCGGCGTGTAGTTGCAGGTATTCGCCGGCGGACGTCCCGTGAAGGGATTGATCTCCTGCGGATAGGGGCTTTCGTTGTTGATGGCGGCTTTCAGCCAGATGGAAAGCAGGCCGAGCATATCGTCTTCGCGATGATAGTACGGCATCCACATGGTGGCACGTAACACCGTGAGGCCCTGTGTGTTGGAGCCCCATGAATTGCGCGGGCAGGCTTTCACGAAATGCGGGTCGTCAACGGAGACCGACGGGAATGGGAAGGCCGGCAGGAACTCCTTGCCGGGCGTCGTGAAATAACGGTCGTAGACGCGGTCGAACTCGTTCTGTGTCAGTACTTTGTTAAGGAAAAGCCGCGTGACGTGCTCCGTGCGGTATTTGCGGAAACCGCGCGAATCGACGTCGTAGTAGAATTCGTCCTGCGGATCGAAGAGATATTGACGGATAAGCTGTTGGATTTCAGCGGCTTTCTCACGCCAGACGGCGGCTTCCGCGGGCTTGCCGAGATAATCGGCCAGTTCGGCCAACGCCATGCGGTTGCCGTAGCACATGGCGGAGAGATCGACGGAAAGGACGGGCATGATTGGCAGATCCGGCATGTTGGATGCGTCATTCTGCGGGCAGGAGTGCGGGATGCCGTCATCCGTGACGCGCGGGTCGTTGTCATGGCCTGTATCGTATTCGCAGTACATTTCGACAAGGCCTTTCCCGCTTTTGTTTCTGGCGGTGGAAAGCCATGCGTCGTAACGGCTTCCGGCCTTGTAGATTCGCTGAAAATCAGCCAGAGGCCGTTTGGTTTTCTTCGCGACTTCCAATGCGCAGCGCGTGAACGGATAGACACACTGGACTTGGAAGTAATTGGCCGGCGTTTTGAAGAATTCGTTTGTGCCGTATTTCAGGGCGAAATTGAACGGAAGGAGGCCGTCTTCCCGTTGATACTGCATGAAAACGTCTTGCGACGCCCAGGCGGCCTGCGGATCGTAGTCGGCCAGGAAGAGATTGTCCTGATTGTGCTCAAGCCAGATGCCCGTGTAGCAGTCGCCGGCCAGTAGCAATGGCGTCGGATATTGGTTGAACTGTTTGACGTTCGCGAGAAAGGCCTCTTTGGCCTTCGGAAGCTGTTCGGCGATGCGGCGGCGTTCGTCGTCTGTGAAGGTGACTTGTGGAATCATGGCGGAAAAACAGTTGATTTTTGGAGATTATGATACGGTTGTTTATTTGCAGGCTTTTTAAAGTAATGTAAAGTAACTCTCAACTGATTCAATTAAAAATCCCAAAAAATCATAAGGAATGACGATGACGAAATACTTCATGGCTTTGGATCAAGGCACGACGAGTTCGCGGGCGATCATCTTCGATGAAACGTTGAAACCGCTTGCGTCGTCAGCTGAGGCTTACGAACAGCATTATCCGCAGAACGGCTACGTGGAGCATGAGCCCGACGATTTGATCAACAGCACGGTGAATTCCGCCGTGGCGGCGATGGCGCAGCTTGGCATCACCGGAAAGGACATCCTGGCCATCGGCATCACGAACCAACGCGAGACGACGCTGGTGTGGGACAAGAAGACCGGCGAATGCATCCACCGCGCCATCGTCTGGCAGTGCCGTCGAACGGCTGATATCTGCAAAGTCCTTAAGGACGAAGGACTTGAACCATACGTCAAGCAGGCCACCGGCCTGATCATCGACCCGTATTTCTCCGGCACGAAAATCAAATGGCTGCTGGACAACGTCCCAAATGCGCGGAAACGCGCGGAAAACGGCGAACTGCTCTTCGGAACGGTCGATACCTATCTGATCTGGAAGTTGAGCAACGGCAAGGCGCATGTGACGGACTACACGAACGCCTCCCGCACGATGCTGTTCAACATCCGCACGCTGGATTGGGACGACAAACTGTTGCAACGCTTGGGGATACCGCGCTGCATGCTGCCGAAAGTCGTGCCGTCGAGCGGCTTGGCCGCGACATGCGACCATCCTGCGTTCGGACATGCTCCGATTCCAATCACGGGCATCGCGGGCGACCAGCAGTCGGCTCTGGCCGGACAATATTGCGATCAATACGGCGATATGAAAATCACGTACGGAACGGGCGCTTTTCTGCTGTTGAACACGAGCGACCGCTTCATCGAAAGCCGCAACGGCCTGTTGACGACGCTTGGCGCGGGCACGCGGCCGGGCAAGCCTGAATACGTTCTGGAAGGTTCCGTCTTCATGGCGGGCGCCATCATGCAGTGGCTGCGGGACGGTCTGGGCATCCTGCCGGACACGGCGCAGACGTCGGAAATCGCGATGTCCGTGAAAGATACAGGCGGCGTCTGTCTTGTTCCCGCTTTCACGGGGCTTGGCGCGCCGCATTGGAACGCTCAGGCCCGTGCGTCGCTGACAGGCATGACGCGGGCGACGACGTATCGCGAAATCATCCGCGCGGCGGACGAGGCGATCGCCTTCCAATGTGCGGATTTGATCAAGGCGATGGAGCAGGACATGCAGGCCGCGGCGGGCAGCATCCGTGTCGACGGCGGCGCCGCACGGGATGAATTCCTGCTGCAGTTCCAGGCGGACATGCTGAACCATGACATCGAACGGCCCGACTACGTGGAAAGCACGGCGTTGGGCGCGGTTCGTCTGGCGATGATGGCGACGGGACTGGCGGCGAAGCGCGGCGAAGGTAGCAAGACATTCAAGCCGAACATGTCGGAAGCTGAACGCGCAGAGCATCTTGCGCGTTGGAAGAAGGCGCTGAAGAGCGTGCTGGACGCCGCGGAATAGCCCTATGAGAAGGACATTATTGGTATTGGCAACTTGCGTCATGGCCGCTTGCGGGCAGGACGCCGTTGATTTGAACAAAACACTCAAGGAGAACATGATAGCCATGGAAACTGTTGAATGCATCCGCCCGGATTATGACAAACCGAATTACGATGAATCGAAAATCGCGCCTTACACGCTGGAGGATCCGCTGACGTTCGCGGACGGCACGAAGCTGAAAGGTCCGGAAGAGTGGCCGAAACGCCGCGCGGAGATACTGGAAATCTTCGCTAAAGAAATGTATGGACAGGAGCCGCCGAAGCCGGAAGCTCTTGTGACGGAACTGGTTGACGAAAAGGTCGGCGCATTGGCCGGCTTCGCCGTCCGCAGCCAGTACAAGATGTGGTTCAAGGCAGACAAGAGCGGCCCGTGCATCACATGGATCGTGTTCCGCCCGCGCTACGCGAAAGGGCCCGTTCCCGTGATTCTGTTTTTGAATTACCGTGGCAACCATGAGCTTGTGACGGATCCGGACATTCCCGTCATGACGGCATGGAGCCGCAACGGCGACCAGGCGAAGAACCATCAAGCGTTGGAGGAAAGCCGTGGCGCGTTCTGCAAGTCTGATTCAAACACGGCGTTTCCAATCGGCTCCATCATCGCCCGCGGCTTCGCCGTCATGAGCGCATGCTACTGCGAAGTCTCGCCGGATCCCATTCAGCATGAACCAGATCCGAAATATTCGCAGCAGACGTTCGCCTACACGGGTGTGTTCGATCTGTGGGGCAAACGCGACGAATCGCGGACGGACAATATCACGGCTCTTGGCGCGTGGGCGTGGGCGCTGTCCCGCGGCCTTGATCTGGCGGAGCGGATTCCCGAACTGGACACGAAGAAATCTGTCGTGACGGGCTGTTCGCGTTTGGGCAAGGCGGCGTTCATCGCCGCGGCGCGTGATGAGCGGTTCGCCGTCTGCGTGCCGAACCAGTGCGGCGGCGGCGGCGTTTGCGTTGCGAAGCGCGACTTTGGCGAAGTTCCTGGAACGGAAGTGGTTAACTTTACGCATTGGTACTGCAAGGCCTATGCGAAATACGCGAAGAACCCGCCGAAACTGCTGACGTTTGACCAGCATCTGTTGTTGGCGTCCATCGCGCCGCGCCGCGTTCTCGTGGAAGGCTTCGGTCCGAACAACTGGATGGATACGGAGGCGGAATACATCGCCTGCAAGGCGGCGTCGCCCGCATGGGAGTTTCTCGGTCTGCCCGGCATGCCCGGCAACGGCTATCCGGACTACTACGACACGTCCTGCATCGGCCCGTATCTGGGCTATGTCCGTCGGACGGAACAACATGGCATCGCGGCCATCGACTGGATGTGGATGATGGATTTCGCGCGGAACGCGTTTGAAAAATAAAAGGGACATAAGCGACAAAAGCGACATAAGCGACAACCATTTTCCTTTCGTCCCTTTTGTCCTTTTCGTCCCTTTGATAAAGGATGTTATTGCATGAACGAACGTCAGAAACATTTGCTGGAACGGTACAAGGCGACGGATGGCGCGCGGTCGCGTCTGGACGTGTCGCTGACACGGGATGCGGCGGCATGGCGCGCCATGCGAACAGGCGGTCTGACGCAGGGCGAATGCCGTGCGTTGACGCTTCTGGAACTGACTCGTCTGACGCCACTTGAGCTGGAGGACGACAGCCTTCTGGCGGGCGTCCATCTGGAATGGCAATTCCATGCGGATGACAAAGGACGTGATGCCGCGAAGGATGCGGAGACGTTGAAACAGTTTGGTTGCGACGAGCAACCGGACAGACTGCGCGGTCTTCGTGAAAATATCATGCGGACCGTCGCAAACTCCTGCATGGGACCTGCTTCCGACGGCGTCATGAACGGTTCATGGGGGGACATGAATCCGTTCATCGGCATCGGCTGGATGGAGAACCATACGGTTCGCGGATTCGACCGCTTGCTTGCAAAAGGCTTCGGCGGATTGCTGAAGGATGTGGAGGAGGCGATGGCGTCCCGCGAGCCATGGAGCGTCGATTACGTCCGCAGCGAAAGCTTTTATCGCGCGTTGAAAGCCGTCTGCGAAGCGGGATTGACGTTGGGCCGTCGTTATGCGGAACTGGCGGAAAAAGCTGGAAACAAGACGCTTGCGGAATGGTGTCTTTCCGTCGAAAACGGAGCGAAAAGCTTCGGTGGGGCCGTGCAGCTGCTGTGGTTCGGCCATCTGCTGTCCTGCGCGGAGGAGTCGGTCATCAACGCGAACAGCATTGGGCGGCTGGACCAGCTGCTGATTCCATATTATAGAAAGGATGTTTCAGACGGCAGGCTGACGAAGGAAGCCGCCCATGAGCTGATGGTTGATTTCGCCATCAAGCTGTATCAGAACTACGATGTGCAGGCGACGACGCTCGGTGGCACGCTTCCTGACGGCAGTTGCAACGACCAATGCTTCATCCACGCATTGAACAAACGCGGCATTTCGCTGACGGATGCGCGGAACTATTCGCCGATCGGCTGTGTGGAGCTGACGATTCCCGGAAAGGCCGTCTCAAGGGCTGTCTCCGGCTGGTTCAGTTTGCTTAAAGTGTTGGAACTGACCATTCACGGCGGTTACGATGTCTTCCACAAACGACAGACGTTCATCCATTGCAAGAAACTGGAGGAATACGGGACGTTCGAAGAGTTCTATCGTGCCTATACGGCTAATATGGAATATCTTGCGGAACGCATGGTGTATTTCTGCCGTCGCGGCGAATTTTCGCAGCGTGAGTTTGGTGCCCAGATTCTGTTTTCACTGCTGACCGATGACTGCGTGCATAACGGCCGTGAAATCAACGATCGCGGAGCTCATTACAACTGGCATTCCATCTGTCTGATGGGCATTCCGAACACGGCTGATTCGATGATGGTCTTGAAGAAGGAAATCTTTGAAACGCATCATTGGGACGCTGCGGAATTCCGCAAGATGCTGGAGGCTGATTTCGAAGGACATGAGACGGAACGGCTGCAGTTGAAAAACAGCATTCCGAAGTACGGCAACGGTATTCTGGAGGTCGATGATCTGGCGGCACGTCTTGGGCGTGATTTCATCGCCGTCATGGACCGTCTCAGCGAGCCCGGCAGCCAATTCTTCGTCCATCTGTTCAGCTTCCTGCAGAACGTCTATGCAGGGCAGAAGATCGCGGCGACGCCGGATGGCCGTCGTTCAGGCGAATCGTTCGCGTATTCGCTGTCCGCAGCGCCCGGCAACGACAAGACTGGCGTGACACGAATGCTGGAATCCCTTGGACGGCAACCACATGAAGAGGCGGCCGGCGGCAGCGCGGCCATCATCGATTTGCATCCAAGTCTGTTCAAAAACGGCGTCGACGGCCCGAAATTGCTGTCGGAACTGATCCGCACGGCGTTCTTCAAACTGGGCGTCGGCCAGTTGCAGTGGAATGTCGTGACGGCGGAGGACATGCAGCGTGCGCAGGACGATCCGGAGCATTACGGCAATCTGCAAGTGCGTGTCGCAGGCTATTCGCAGATGTTCAAATTAATCGAACGCAATCTGCAGAACCATTTGATTGCGAGACATAAACATGAGTCTTGAATGGTTTTCTGGGATAACTGGGACAACTGGGACTTCTGGGATTTATCGTACTAGTCCCGCCTTCTTCCTCCGCCGATGACGCCTGCGCGGATAAGATAGTAGAGCAGGGTGGCGAGGGAGGAGACAGCGCCGGCGACGTATGTCATGAAAGCGGCGTTGAGGACGGAACCCGCATGTTCGCGTTCGGCCGGTTGCAGGATTCCCGCCGTGACGAGTGCTTTTTTGGCGCGGGCGGAGGCGTCCCATTCAACAGGCAATGTGACGACGGAGAACGCGACGGCCGCCGTGAAGAGGATGATTCCCGCCTTGATGAGAAACGGCTGCTGCATCGCGGCGCCGCCGAGAATCAGCACGTAGGAGAATTTGCTGCCGAGATTGGCGGGCAGAACCAAAAGTGTGCGCAGGCCCATGGGGGCGTAGTTGTTCGCTTTCTGCAGCGCATGGCCCGCTTCATGGCAGGCGACGCCCAAGGCGGAGAGGGAGTTGCTGCCATAGACGGCGTCCGAAAGTCGCAACGTGTTGACTGACGGATCATAGTGATCGGACAAAAAGCCGTTGACGTGTTCGATTTTGACGTTGGTGACACCGGATGCTTTGAGCATGATGTCCGCCGCCTGGGCTCCCGTCAGGCCGGAGGAGGATGTGACTTTCGAGTATTTATTGAACGTCGATTTGACAAAGAACGACGCGAGCATGGAAAGGAGCAGGGCGGGTACGGAGAACAGGAGGTAGAGGGGATCCATTTGCGGCATGGTTGCTATTCCTTATATAAAACGTTCGGTTGAGATTTCATTAATATATCATCGTTTCGCGGAAAAGGATGCGGCGCACGTTGATTTTTCATAATTTGCCTATAGAATAAAGTGTTTTTCACGTTGATTCAACCTATTCACAAATGGAGACAACACATGGCAGAAGCATTGAAATCCCTTTCGGTCCTGACGATCGGCAACAGTTTCACGGACAGCTTGACCTCTTATTTCCAGCTAGTTGTGGAATCAGCTGGCTGCGAACTGTATTTTGAGCGCGCGAACCACGGCGGCTGCGAACTGCATCGCCATTGGAACTACATCGAGAACGAAGAACGGGACCGCGTGTTCCGCATGTACCAGAATTACACGCACACGATGAAGGAGATCCTGCAGTCGCGTCCATGGGACATCGTGACGATGCAGCAGGCCTCCCACGCCAGCTGGCGGCCGGAGACGTTCGAGCCGTTCGGCACGAACATCTACAATTATGTCCGCACGAACGCGCCGTCGGCGGAAATCTGCATCCAGCAGACATGGTCCTACCGCAAGGACGATCCGCGCATCATGCCCGGCGGCGAATGGGGCATCGACCAGACGGAAATGTACAACCGCCTGACGGCGAATTACCGCAAGCTGGCCGCCGACCATGGCAATCTGCGCATCATTCCGACGGGCCTCGCCGTCCAGTTGGCGCGTCAGAACCAGCCGCATGCGTTCGTCAACTATCCGCCGGAAATGCTTCAGCAGCTCGTCTGGCCGGATCTGCCTTCGCAGGCGTGGTCGCTGGTCGGCACGATGCGTTGGGCCAAGAACAAGGAGACGGGCGAGATGGTCATCCATCGCGACACGATCCATCTGAACGAACGCGGCAAATACATGCAGGCCTGTGTGTGGTTTGCATTCCTTTATCACAGAAAGACTTCCGAAGTGACGTTCGTTCCGGACTGCATCGGCGACGCGGATGCGAAATTCCTGCGCGACATGGCCCAGAAGGCCGTTGATGAATTTCCGCAGTTGTAAAGCAGTGGGGGACGCGAGACGAGAGACGCGAGACGAGAGACGAGCGAAGACAAGAGACAAAGAGACATGAAAAATTTTTTCTGCAATGTCTATCGTCTTGTCGTCTAACGTCTTTTACTCGCGTCTCATGTCTCACGTCTCACGTCAAACTGCGCAATGGCAACGCCATTACGTCCTACATGAAACAATAATATAAGGAAAAGTAATATGGTAAAGCACATCATCTTGTGGAAGTTGAAGGATGAATTGTCGGCGGAAGAGAAGAAAAGCGTGAAGGCGGGCATCAAGGCCGGTCTGGAAGGATTGAAAGGCGTTGTTCCGGGGCTTGAGGCGATTGTCGTCCGCACGGAAGGATTGGCGAGCTCCAATGCGGATGTCATGCTGGATTCGACGTTTACGGATGAAGCGGCGCTGAAAGGCTATGCCGTGCATCCCGCGCATGTGGAAGTCGCCAACACGAAGGTGCGGCCGTTTACTCAAACGAGATTATGTTTGGACTTTGAAGATTGATAATTGGTTCGGCAATTCTTTTATCGCTTGAATCCCTTTTATCCTTTTGTAAAATGTTATCGGTGAAATGGATGATGTCATGAAAACATGGAAGTTGTTGATGGCGGCTGTGTTGATGGCTTGCGGACTGCTGCACGCTGATGAACGCAGGCTGTCGCTGGAGGCGTATCGCGACAAGATGGAGGGCGGATGGCTCGGGCAGATCATCGGCGTCTGCTGGGGCGGCCCGACGGAATTTCGCTTCAACCACCAAATCATTCCGGATGAACATGTTCCGAAATGGACACCGGATTTGATCAACCAAGCCTTCGGGCAGGATGACCTCTATGTGGAAATGACATTCATCCGCTCCATGAAGGAACATGGCATCGACGTGTCGATCCGCCAGGCGGGCATTGATTTCGCGAACAGCCGCTACGGCCTGTGGTGCGCCAACAAGGCCGGTCGTGACAACCTGCGGTTCGGCATCGCGCCGCCTGATTCGTCCCATCCGAATTTCAACAAGTGTCCGAACGACATCGACTACCAGATCGAGGCGGACTTTTCGGGGCTGCTGGCTCCGGGCATGTCGCAGGTGGCGATTCAGCTTGGCGAAAAGTTCGGACGGTTGATGAATTACGGCGATGGCGTCTATGCGGGGCAGTTCATGGGCGGCATGTATGCGGAGGCGTTTTTCTCGGACGATATTGAAACCGTTGTCAAGGCGGGACTTGCATGCATTCCGCCAGAATGCCAGTATGCGGAGATGGTGCGAGACATGATGGCATGGCATCGTGAAAATCCGTCGGACTGGCAGGCGACATGGAAGAAAGCCGTTGAAAAGTACAGCAATCGAGAGTTTCTGAAACAGACGAACGGCAACATTGATGTGCGGCTGAACGGCGCGGTCGTCTTGCTTGGATTGCTTTACGGTGAAAAGGACATGGACAAGACCGTCGTCATCTCCATGCGCGGCGGATTTGATTCCGACTGCAATCCGTCCAGCGCGGGTGGCGTGTTGGGCACGATGTTGGGAAAGAAGGTGTTAGATGAGCGCTTCATCGGCAAGCTTGACCGGAAGCGCAAGTTCTGGTTCACGGAATACAGCGTGGATGATCTCATGGTTGTCTGCGAAAAATTAACGTTGGCGTTTTTGAAGGCGAACGGCGGTCGCGTGGAGGATGGCGGGACGATGGTGATTCCCGTCGTGAAGCCGTCGCCATCGCCATATCAGCCGAGCTGGAATCCAGGACCCATTGCCAATTCGATGTTTACGGAAGAAGAAATGGGCAGAATCACGGTAAAATTGCATCCCGCGTTTGTCGCCCAGAGGAAGGGGAAGGATGATCCGACGGAACGTGTGCAGAATGTCGTTAATGTCTTGTTTCCAGGCTGGAAGACATCGTCGAACGCTCCGGACATGACGCCCGGCTATGTGGAAAACCATGCGGGCCGTCAGCATGTTCTGCGGACGCATCCGTTGGACAAAGAGACAGGCGCGATTCTTTCCCGCACGTTGGATTTGCCGGAAAACGTGACGGCGTTGGACATCGTCGTCGCGCCGCAAGGCGGCAAAGGCGATTTCACGCTGATTGGAAGCGTTAATGGCAACACAGTGCTGACCAAGAAGATACAGCAGATTGGCGACAAGAATGAATACCAGAAGGTGACGATGGATCTGCGGCCGTACGCCGGCAAACGCGTCACGATTTCGTTGGACAACCATCCTGACAACTGGTTCTGCGAAGCCGCCTACTGGGCGGAATTGACCATCCGCTGATAGATAGGCAAACAATTCTCTTAAGCCCTTCTCCATGATTTGTTCGATGGAGATGGGCTTTTTTTATGCCTGAAATGCAATAAAAGTCATAATATTTTTATGACTTTCTTTGATTTTATATGCTTTATTATGACTTTTTATGATTTCTTATGACTTCATAAAATGAAAGATTTTTCTTGCATTATCAGTGGCATGTGCTATAATAAGTTAAAGAAGCCTGTCCGCTTTTGCTAAAAAGAAATTGAACAGGATGATATTGTTTGTTAATGAATGAAAATTCATTAATTGATAGTATTGTGTTGTTCAATAAAAGATATAAAATGAAATAAACGCCGCAAGGAGAGTGATGCTGTACAATAAAAAGGAAAAATCGATATCAATTGGTTAGATAAAGGGCGAAACACGCAAAGAATCAGGATTACATCAAGGAGGAAAACATGCACATCAAACAAGATGAAAACCACAAGAAAAACAATGGGCAGGGAAAGAGCGATGACGAGAATTGGAGAGTGAGATCGCCGGAGGAGGTTCTGGGAGATGACAAGCTTGTAGAGGGGATTAATCTAAAAGATATTCCCCATGGTAAGAGGGTGGAGCTGTGGTTGTCGAAGCGGGGCGTGAAAAAGTTATATGATGAAGGGGTTCGAGTGGCAAAGCATGATGGCTTTTCGGATTCAGGAGCGGATGCATTCGCCAGACAATTGGTCGAAATAACCCTTCAAAGCTATGTGAAAGGATATATAAAGTCAAAATTTGGAATCAAATCGGAAGATTTTGATTTGGTTCATTCGCAGAACACAACGGCTGCCGTTATAGATGAAATGATAAATCACAATACCGAAGAATAAAAAGGAGAAAGGCGATGGTCCTCAAACGGAATCGAAACTGGCAAAAACGCAGCGGAAGGAGAAAAGACAATGCTCTGGACGCTGAAGAAAGACACGACGAAGAGAATCAGGGGAATGAAACACAAGAAATGGCAGTTCCGAAACAAGGGATAACGATCCTGGAGATGACCGTGGAGCAGTTCACGAGTTTGTTCATGAAAGGGTATCGTATCGCCAAGGAGGAAGGCTTCTCGGA
>CACYQT010000140.1 GCA_902776645.1 uncultured bacterium
TAGTGTGTTTATGAAAAAGTGTTCTTTAAAATAGCATGGTGTTTGGCAAATGCCATTCAGAAAGACAGTCTTCTAGACTTCTAGGATTCTAGTATTCTAGAATTCTAGCTTTCAACTGGTCTCCCTCCGGCATCAATGAGTCTGCGTGCACGCTCCGTAAAAACAATGCCCAACCGTGAACGGAGCTCCTTAACATCCCATATCGGTGCAGAAGTGTAAATTCCGCCCGACAGATAATCCGTCAGCACATGCTTCATCCAGCGGACGGCTGGATCGTCCTTCTGGAAGTTGAAGCCGCAAACGATCATGCGTCCTTTTCCAACCGAAAATTCCGCGATCAGCGATTTCCGGCGGATTCGCTTGAAGCATGGGATCAGTTCCAGAATCGGCGTGAACGGAGGCATTTGCGCATCCTGCACAAGCGAATGGCTATTCGTCATGAGCGGATAGAACTGCCAGTCCGCAAAGCCTTCCTGCGGGAAGCGGCGCCAGATCGGATGGTTGTGGACCACCGTGCCCGCATGGCCGAGTGAACGGCCGGACGTGCAGGTCCGGAAGACCTCCGTCTCCGAACAGGCCGGAAAACCGCCCGTCAGCAGCAACGCGCCGCCTTCCGCCACATGTTCCAATGTTTCCCCTGTCAGTTCCGAAGCACACAAAACGTTTTCATTTTCAGCATCTTCCACCTTCGGGAACACCCAGAATTTCCATTCGTTCTCCAACTGCATCCCGTTGAACGACGCCGTGACGCGCAGGATGCAGGCAGCCGCGTCCGTCCATGGCGGCAACGCGATGTCCAATTGCGCAACATCTTGCAACGTGCCTGGTTGCACATTTTCATAATCACTGTTGCCTTCGACGATGAACGTCCCGTCCGTCTTCTCAAACGTCCATTGCAGACGGCCCGCCGCAATGGCCTCCCGTCCGAAATACGACAGAATGATGCGTTCATTGAAATGCGTGCCCGCCAGACGGTTACGATATTTTCCAGCGGAACATAGCAGGACGGAATCGCCTGTGTAGCGACGGACATCCGCAATGCTTTCGCCGTACTTTTCTTCATAGAATTCATTGAAAATGCCGCATGGATAACCGATGAGATGCCAATGCGTGTCAATGCCGCCCAGATAGTCGAATCCCGTGATGGTGTCGCATGCTCGCAGATTTTCCATGAGCTGCTTGCGCACGGAGGAGATGAAACGGCAGTTCAGTTCATAATACTGCCGCGCATTCTCGTAAACGCCGTGCTTCAGCATGTTTTCGCGGGCGGCTTCGAACAGGTCCGCGCCGATGAACGTCCCTTTGTAGCGTTCCTCCAATGAAAAATCCAGATAGCCGCCGAGAATGCCCGCCTCATGGGAAAGGATGGGCCGTCCGTAGGCGGCATGGCGGCAGTCGATGGCCTCCGCTCCCGGAAAGTCATCATGACTGTAGCTGAATTCGCCGCCCAACGCTCCGAACACATCCGTGAACTCCCGAACGGCTGCCATGCGTTTCGGATCGTATGTCATTGGATCCCTAACTAGTTCCTGCCCAGTGGCGAAGGCGTATTCAATGCCGCGCATCGCCTCCTGCGGATTGAACAGCATGCCGGGCGCCATTTCATGCAATACATCAACCAATCGTTTCAGACGGACAATCGCCTTCTCATCGATGATTTTTTCATTGCCTTCGCAGAAAATGACGGCGCACGGATGCCGCCGCACCATGCGGATGATGTCCTCCGCTTCGGGCATGCTCCAGACGGACGGCAGCTCCGTCTGCACATAGATGCCCAGCTGGTCGCAGGCATCGTAGAACGGTTCGGGAGGGCACCACGTGTGGCAGCGGATGAAATTGAAGCCCGCCTGCCGCAGCACGCCCAGATCATGCAGGTATTTCTGCGTATCAAAGTGCGGATTCGTTGTTTCCGCAAAATAGCAATGCTCCGTCACGCCGCAGAAATAGACAGGATGGCCGTTGACGAAAATCCGCTTGTCATCATGCGACAGCGTACGCGGCGCCCAATGGAGCGTCCGTTCATCCAGCAGCGTTCCGTCGCCGTCCCGCAGTTCAACGGTCATGTCATAGAGGAACGGATGGTCGTGGCTCCATGCTTCAGGCAGGCCATCCGTCGCAAACGACAATTTGTCCGCCGTGCAAGCGACGCTTCCCGTCTGGACGGTCTTTCCATCATCGGCAATTTTCCAAACAATCCGGCAGTCTTTCGAATCATGCAACTCCATATGCCACAACGGATTGCCATCCTGACTGGACAGGAAGAAATCATCGATGCGGGCCTTTCGCGTCAGTCTCAACGACACGCCGCCGCCGATGCCGCCGCGTTCGGACTGGTAGCCCTGCGCGGCCAGACCACGATGCTGGCCAGGCCGCGCGCCGACGGCTTCGCCGTCATGGCTGCCGTCGACGCGATGGTACGCCCCGCCGTCGTCATGCACGTTGCAGACGGCGATGATCAATTCGTTCGGCCCGTCATGGTTCAGCAACGGCCCCACGTCAAACGAAACGGGGGCCGAATAACCGGTCGCGACGCCCGCCAGTTGCCGATTGCAGAAGACGGAACAGCCCCACATCGGGCAGACAACTGTCAGAACCGCTTGATTCCAATCATCTTGCGGCAATTCCAGCATCTTGCGGTAGAAGCCTGTTCCGACGAGAAACGAACTGGCCGCATGCGGCAGTAGCGTCACGCCCATCGGGAAATGCGGTTTGCGGTAGTCCGGATTGAAACGCGCCTCCAGCCCGAAAAAGTCCTCTTCGTCGAACAAGTCATAATGGTCGTCCCAATAGCCGGGCGTCACCATCAGCCCCGTAAACTGTTCCGCTTTCGGCAACGACGGCGCCAGCGGATTGAACGGCTTCGGCGAATAGAAAAAGTCCCACGTTCCGTCAAGGGAGAGGCGCAATGGAAGTTCGGTATTCATATCTTCCTTCAATATATTATGTTACACAAGAAATGGCTGCTTGTTCATGCGGTGCACGATGATTTCATCGACGACGGCGTTGCCTCGGTTCAGAAGAAAGAATGCGATGATTTCCGCGATGTCCTCCGGCATGATCATGCCGTCCGGCGTCAGATCGGGCCGCGCGATTTTGACCATGTCCGTATAGACGCCTCCAGGCGCGATCGCATGAACGCGGATATTATCGTTATAATGTTCAGCCGCAAGGCTTTTCGTAAAACCAAGAAGCGCATGTTTGGAGGCCGCGTAGGCGCTCTGTCCGGGATAGCCCGCATGCGCGACGACCGACGCGATGTTGATGACAGTCGCCGCCTGCGACCGTTTCAGATACGGAATGGCCTTCTGCGTCAGAAAGTACGGGACACGCACGTTGATGGCCATGATGGCGTCGAACTGTTCAACCGTCGTTTCCGCAAACGGCGCATTTATCGCCATGCCCGCGTTGTTGACAAGCACGTCCAGGCCGCCCCATGCATCGATCATTTTTTCGAACATGGCGTCCATCATCCGCAGATCCGTCAGATTTCCAGGCACGGCGAGGCATTCCGTCTGTTGTTCGACAAGCCTGCGCGTTTCATCAAGCTTCCCCAGATTGTTTCCGCCGAAGAGGACGATTTTCATCTTCTCCTGCGCGAGACGGACGGCCGTCGCCCGTCCGATGCCACCGCCGGCTCCTGTCACAACAGCTATTTTTCCTGTCAGATCTTGTTTCATTCCAGATTCTTCCGTATTATTTCATCGTTTTTTCAAACACTGTCATCGGTTGTTTGCGCATAACTTCCCGATACAATCTAATCATGGAAATCCTTTTGTCCAACGCTCGCCGCTTGTGGATTGCATTTTATCATGTATTATTATAGGTTGTATGTTTTCATCAGGCCGAGGCATGTTCCGCCCATCGGGAATCATCAAAAAGGAAAAGACACGATGTACATTGGAAAACTGAACGACGTCAAATCGCCCGTAACCGTTTCATATACAATCCACAAGGAAGGATTACGGGACGTTCCCGCCATCGCGGCGGCAGGCAATCCGCTGAGCGGGGAGGAACTGCTCGTCCGCTGGTCGCAGCTCTATCTCGCCAAACTGGCGTTCTCGCTCACATTTTCGAAGACGTGTTTTCTCGACAGCGTCCGTCTCGTCCTCCCCGCCGTCTGCCAGGCGGAAAAAATCACCGTCTATGACGAAAAGGACGATCAACTGCTCGCCGTTTACGCGGCGGAGACTGGCAGGAAAATCACCGACCACGAGATTTCATTGACCGTCGCCACGAATCTGAGAAGCTGCCGCATCGTCATCGACGCACCGTTCTCGGACATCGGCCTTTCGTCATTGGATCTTTACGGTGCCTACGGCGACGATCTGCCGCTTTTCCCGACGCCTGCAAAATCATGTCTGGCTTCCGAAACCGTCTCCGTTGCAACATTCAACGGTTATAAGGCCGATTGTCCGGAAGGCATCCGCGCAGGCGAAATTCTGGCGGAAAAACTGCTTGAACAGACTGGCCATGCCATCGCGGAAAAAACAGACGGCGCCATCCGTTTCCGCAAAGACGCCGCCATCGCGGAAAACGGCTACCGCCTGACGGTCGCAAAAGACGACATCGACATCGCCGCATCGGATTTGCGCGGCTTCGTCATCGCCGTTGAAACACTGATCAAGCTATTGCGCGGCAATGCATTCCAGATCGGAACCATTGAAGACGCGCCGCGCTTCAACTTCCGCGGCGTCCACATCCTCCTGCCGCCGCCGGAGGAATGGGCCTTCGCCAGAAGGCTCGTCAAACATCTCATCTCCCCCATGGGCTACAACGCCGTCATTCTCGAATTCGCGGGCGGCATGCGTTTTGAATCGCATCCGGAAATCACGGAAGCCGTCATCCACGCGAAAAAGATGGGCCGCGACGGCCTATGGCCCGCGTTCCCACATGGCGAGGCCGGCGGCGCGACAGTCGTCGAAAAGGCGGATGTCGCCGCCTATGTCGACTACATCCGCTCCTTCGGCATCGACGTGATTCCGGAAGTGCAGAGCCTCGGCCATGTGCAGTTCATGACCATCGCCCATCCGGACATCGCCGAACGCGAAGACACGATCGAAACCGCCGTGGATCAACGTTTTGCGGATGCGAACACAGGCAAGTTCTACGCCCACTGCTACTGCCCGTCCAACGAGAAGTCATACAAAATCCTCTTCGATTTGATGGACGAAATCATCGAAGTCGCCAGACCGACGAAATACGTCCACGCGGGCCATGACGAAGTCTACCAGATCGGCGTCTGCCCCGTCTGCCGCGAAAAGGATCCCGCCGATCTGTACTACAACGATGTCATGCGCATCTACAACCATCTGGCCGAAAAAGGCCTCAAGATGATGATTTGGAGCGACATGCTGCAGTCCGCCAGCTCCTACAAGACCGTCCCCGCCATCGACCGCATCCCGAAGGACATCGTCATGATGGATTTCATCTGGTATTTCCATCTCGGAAAGGACATCGAAGTGAATCTGACGGAGAAAGGCTTCCCCGTGCTCATCGGCAACCTCTATTCCAGCCACTTCCCGCGCTTCGAGAAACGCGTCCAGAACCCGCGGATATTCGGCGGTGAAATGTCCTTCTGGACGCGCGTCTCCGAAGAGGTTCTCGGCCGCGAAGGGAAAATCTACGACCTCTTCTTCACAGCGGAAATGCTGTGGTCGGACACCTATCGCGAAGCGCTCCGCTTCAGCTACGACCGTGTCATCCGTCGCTTGATTCCGCCATTGCGCGATCTGCTCGGCGACCGCCAGTCACCGTCGCAACTTCCTGAGCATCAAGAGACTGTGCTTTACGCCTGGAGCTTTGCTCGTGGAAGAATTTGACGAGATATTCAACGACGCGCTTGATGCGAATCTCGGACTTAAGAAGCGGATATTGATGTCTCTGAGAGACGGCAACAAGACGCCAACGGAAGTCGCCGAAGCGCTGGGGCTGGAAAACAACGGACATCTTTCCGGCTATTTGGACGAACTGGAGTTGGCTGGATTCGTCGCAAAAGACACCGGATTGAATCCCTGTACGGGCAAAAGGTCGAACATCGTTCGTTACCGCATCTCCGACAACTACACACGGTTCTACCTCAAATACATCGAGCCGAACCGGGAGCTGATCGCCAAAGGCACGTTCTCGTTCGTGTCGCTTGCGCAGCTGCCCGGATGGGATGCCGTGCTGGGGCTTCAGTTCGAGAGTCTTGTACATGGCAATCTCCGCGAAATCATCCGGCGTATCGGCCTTG
>CACYQT010000141.1 GCA_902776645.1 uncultured bacterium
GAAGGCGAAGACGGCTGAAGGCAAGAATGAAAAGGCCGCCCCGCAACAGGCGAAGGAAGCCGCCGTTGCCGACGAACCGCCGGCGGAAAAGCCTGAGCTCCATCTCAAGACGCCGATCACCGTCGGCGCGCTCGCCGAAGGACTGGGCAAGAAGCCCAACGAGCTGATTTTAACGCTCATGTCCATGAACATTTTCGCGGCCGTCACGCAGATTCTCGAAGTCGAGACCGTTGAAAAGATCTGTGACAAATTCGGCGTCAAATTCATCCGCGAACGCCGCGAAAAGCCACGCGAAAACGACAAGCCGAAATCGTCCGAACCCACCGCCGAAGGCGAATATCCGACCGAGCCCCGCCCGCCCGTCGTCTGCTTCATGGGCCATGTCGACCACGGCAAGACCTCCCTGCAGGACTACATCCGCCATACGCATGTGACGGCCGGCGAATCCGGCGGCATCACGCAGCACATCGGCGCGTCCGTCGCCAGAGTCGGCGACCAGACGATCACCTTCCTCGACACACCTGGGCACGAAGCCTTTACGACCATGCGCGCACGTGGCGCGAAATCGACGGATATCGCCGTTCTCGTCGTCGCGGCGGACGACGGCGTCATGCCGCAGACCATTGAGGCCATCAACCACGCGAAGGCCGCCGGCATTCCGATCGTCGTCGCCATGAACAAGATGGACCTGCCGGGCGCCGATCCGGACAAAGTGCTCCTCGGCCTTCAGCAGCATGGACTTACGCCTGAAGACTGGGGCGGCGACGTCGCCGTCGTTCCCGTCTCCGCCGTCACCGGCCAGGGCATCGACGACCTGCTCGAACGCATCCTGCTCGAAGCGGAAATGCTCGAACTGAAGGCCGCCCCGTCCGCTCCGTTCGAAGGCCTCGTCATCGAAGCCCAGATGGAATCCGGCCGCGGGCCAACCGCCAACATCATCGTCCAGAACGGTACCCTCCGCCTCGGCGACTACCTCCTCTGCGGCACATGCTACGGCAAGGTGAAGGCCCTCATCGACTCCTTCGGCAAGCCCGTGAAGCGCGCCCTCCCCTCCACGCCGATCAAGATCATGGGCCTCAACGGCGTGCCCGAAGCCGGCGACAAGATCGTCACATGCGAGAACGAACGCGAGGCGAAGGAACGCGCCGAAGAGGAAATCGAACGCAAGAAGAACGAAAGCCTCAACGTGGAGCGCAAGACCTCCCTGGAGGATATCTTCTCCATGCTCGACAAGGCGGAAAAGCCTGAGCTCAAGATCGTTCTGAAGACGGACGTCCGCGGTTCGCTCGAAGCCATCACCGAAAACATCGCCAAGATCAAGAACGACAAGATCACCGCCAACATCATCCACAGCGGCGTCGGCGAAATCTCCGAAAACGACATCGTGCTCGCGGCCGCCTCCAAGGCGATCATCATCGGCTTCCACGTCCGCGTCATGCCCGGCGTCAACAAACTGGCGAAGCAGAAAGGCGTCGACATCCGCCTCTACTCCGTCATCTACGAACTGCTCGAACAGGTCGACAAGGCGATGAAAGGCCAGCTCGCCCCCGAAACGCGCGAAACGCCGCTCGGCGAGGCCGAAATCATCCAGATCTTCCAGACCTCCAAGGCCGGCCGCATCTGCGGTTGCCGCGTGAAGTCCGGCGTCATGAAAATCAACGCCAAATGCAAGGTCTTCCGCGACAAGGAACTTATCTATCTCGGCCATGTCCAGTCGCTTAAGCACTTCAAGGAAGATGTCCGCGAAATCGCCGCCGGCAACGAATGCGGTATCCGCCTGGACAACTTCGAAGAGTTCGAAGTCGGCGACCGCCTGGAGCTCTTCAACGTCGTCACCGTCGATCCGTTCGCGAACTGACCGAACCGTCCGCCGCCGCATGCCGCACACGGCACGCGGCGGCCGCATTTTCCATCGACTTTTTCTCTATATCATAAATTATGTCAGCTGATAGAATCACCCGAGTCAACGAACTCCTCCACCGCGCCTTGGGCGGCATTTTCGAAATGCTCGTCTGCCCGGAGGCGCGCACGCTCGTCACCGTCACTGGCGTCCAGACGGCCACAAACCTCCGCGACGCAACCGTTTTCGTGTCCGTCTATGGTGACGACGCCACATGCGACCGCGTCCTGAAGCTCATCAACAAGCGGCGCGTCATGATCCAGTCCGAACTGGCCCATAAAGTCATCATCAAATACACGCCCGTCCTCCACTTCAAGCTGGACAAGACGGCCGCCAAGGCGGACCGCGTCATGGCCATCATCAACGAACTCGGATTCGACAACACGCCGGACGCGTCCGCCGGCATGCCCGATCCGACGAACGACAAAGACGACACCCACCATGAAGAATAAAGTCGATGGCATTCTTGTCGTGGACAAGCCGATGGACTGGACCAGCTACGATGTCGTCAACTGCATCAAACGCCGCTTCAACGTCGAAAAGATCGGCCATTGCGGCACGCTGGATCCCATCGCCACCGGCCTTCTCGTCATCCTTCTCGGCAAAGGCACCAAATTGCAGGACCAGTTCATGGGGCAGGACAAAGTCTATGCCGCAACCATGCGCCTTGGCGTCGAGACGGATTCGGAAGACCGTACAGGCCAAGTGATTGCGACGGCGGACTGCACCGCCGTCACGGAAGCGCAAATCCGCGAAACCGCACAAGCGTTCATCGGCCCGCAGATGCAGACGCCGCCCATGGTCTCCGCCATCAAGCTCCATGGACAGCCGCTCTACAAGCTTGCACGGAAAGGACAGACCGTCGAACGCCAGCCTCGTGAAATCACGATCCATTCGTTTGACGTCACACGCGTCGCGCTACCGGATGTCGATTTCACCGTCCGTTGCACGAAAGGCACTTACGTTCGCACCATCTGCGCGGATTTCGGCCGCAAGCTCGGCTGCGGCGCGCATATGCTCGAACTCCGCCGCCTCCAAAGCGGCAGTTTCAATCTCGACAACGCCGTCACCATCGACCAAATCAAGGCCTGGGAGCTCCCTGATCTGCAAAACCACCTCCTCCCTCTGACGCCATGATCGTCCCGTATCCGAACAATTTGCCGAAAGACCGCCAATGGGTCGTCTCGCTCGGCGTTTTCGATGGCGTCCATCTTGGCCATCAGGCGATTTTCAAGGAACTTGCGAATCTCGCCAAACGCTTTGACGCGCAGTCGGCCGCGCTGTTCTTCACGCCCAATCCCAAGCTGGTCTTCCATCCGCAGGCCGCCCCGATGGCGATTTGCGCTCCGAAGCAGAACATCGAACTGATCCGCCAACAGGGCATCGACACGTTCATCCAATTTCCGTTCACGAAAGAACTGTCCGCCCTCTCCCCCATGCAATTTCTGGACAAATACTTTTTCGCGCCGCAAGTTCCCGTTAAGGCGTTCTGCGTAGGCGAAAACTTCCGCTTTGGATATAATAACACAGGCGACGGCAATACGTTGCGCGAATGCTGCACACCATACGGCATTGAAGTCCACATCGTCCCAAGCGTCGTTCTCGACGGCGTGACCGTCAGCAGCACCCGCATCCGCAAAGCCATACAGGACGGTGACTTGGAACTCGCCCACCGCCTGCTAGGACGGCCTTTCACCATTGTCGGCAACGTCTCCCATGGCTATCACATCGGCACGACGCTTCTTTCCTGCCCCACGGCCAATCTCTCCGTCGCGGAACTTCTGATTCCGCCATACGGCGTCTACGCATCCCGCGGACGCCTCGCCGACGGGCAGACCATCGACGGCATCGCCTACATCGGCGACGCTCCGACCATCCGTCAGGATGGCCCCCCCGAAATCATTCTCGAGCTCCATCTTTTCGATTTCGACGGCGATCTCTACGACCAGCCAATTTCCATCGAACTCTACAGTTTCATCCGCCCGAGCATGAAATTCGACTCCCCCGCCGCCCTCCAGCATCAAATCTCCCTGGACATCGAGAAGACAAAAGCCATCTTGAAGTAACGACGGCGTCCCGCCTGCGGCCTCGGAAGTGCCGCCCGGCGTCCCGCCTGCGGCTTCGGTGGTGCCGCCCGGCGGGACGCCGTCGAACACATACAACGCCTCCGAACGGCCATGTATCTCGTTTGCAACGATTTACTTTATTCTTGAACAGGAACCAGCGCAATGCGGAACCCCAGATCATTGCGTCGTTCAGTGGCAAACAAGAATCCATTGCCTCCTCCCAACGTACAGGATTTGCTGAGATACGTCCATGAGGCTCCACGCACTTTGCACAACTTGACGGTTTTGTCGCCTTGTTTGGCAATATCCACCTCCTGACACCATTCCAGCACATTTCCCATCATATCATAAAGACCAAGTTCGTTGGGCATCTTCTTGCCGACAGGATGCGTCTGCCCGCCTTCCGGAAGGCGATTGTCAACGCTCCAGTTTTTTTCGTCCAATTGCTTCGGCCCTGAATTGACGTAATACCATGCCACTTCGTCAAGATTGTTGCTCCCGCAGAATTCATATCCCTTGGATCTAAAACCGCCGCCAGCGGCGAACTCCCATTGCGCCGTCGTAGGCAAATCGAAAACATATCCCGCCGGAATCCGATACTTGTAGACACGGTTCAACTCTTTGCAGAAAGCCTTGGCGTCATCCCATGAAACTTGTTCAACCGGCAGCCCGTCACCGTTGAATCCAGACGGATTGGGATTATACAATGTTCCGTCCTCCTTCCGGACATTCTTCATGATCGTCGCGTATTGCTTCTGCGTCACCTCCGTCTCCCCTATCCAATAATCCTCCTGTTCAGAGATTCGCGCAAAAAAACGATTGGACGTCCCGCCGATTACCACAGGAATCAATGTGATTGATTCTCCTTCCGGCAGCATCAACTTGCTCGGGAAAATCTTTCTCATCTTCTCTTCACGGCGCACAAATTCCAAATCTTTCCTGATCGCTTCTTCATGCCTTCTTTTCAGATGATTCATCCACGCATTCGCAAAACGATCCCAGCAATCCGCCTGTTTGCTTCCGTCATCCTGTCCTTTCGCCGTTTCTGCGACAGTTGGCGGCATCAACTGGAAATTGCCTAGAAACAATGACGCCATCTGATCGCAAAGCCGTTCATTCACCCACACTCCGGGCTTGTCTTTCCCGCCGTTTTTCTCCTTTGTCTCCGCGGCGGAATCCAACGTGGCAAACTCCGCCCGCCACATTTCCTTCCCGCGCTGCAGGACGACGATGTACAAACGGTACGGTTTGTTTTTCACCCGAAGCCGCCCAAGATACATGGCCATTTTCTCCGCCATTTGACGGTTGAGATACGACTGGTCGATTATTTTGCAATCCTCAATATTTTCGCATTGGATATCTTTCATGGCGTCTATCGATTCAGGCGGATTCAGCAACGGCTGGGCGACCGATTTGAGACCGACTTCGACCGCTTGACTCAAATCAGACAAACCAAATCTGCCTTTCTCCGCATTCATATGGACGACGGACAGCCAAGAACCTATTCCAAAACCATGGAAATAATAAACGGCGCAACCAGGCATCATCTCCACGATTTCAGGGGATTTGTTCCAACCGTATTCCGAAATGGGCGACAGCCTGACGGAGAATTTCGCCTCTTCAAACGTTCTCTCCACAGTCCCCCTGTCCATCCCGTTGCCCCACAAGTAAGGAAGACGCCCGAATTTCATACCGTTCGTCTGGATCTGTCCCCAAAGCGACGACATGCAGACTGCCCAAAGGATGGCCACGACATGGATTCTTTTCATATCAAAATTCCTTTATATTCTATTTTTCATTAAGATCTTATCCGTAAATAACACCTAGTTTTCTATAAACAATCACAGAAGCCGCCATCTGAAGCAGAGCTTCGTATGACGCCGTGGTCTTCTCGTATCTCACGAGAAGCTTTCTGAAGCGGTTGAACCATGAATGGGCGACCTCCACGATCCAGCGCCTCGGCCTGTGCCCCGCC
>CACYQT010000142.1 GCA_902776645.1 uncultured bacterium
TGCGATCCCGCAGCCGTTCTTCCTCAAACGCAGAAACTTGGCGCAGTTCTGCTTCAACCTCTACCTCCTCGCCGAACAGCCAGTCGAACCGCTCATCGAAGCGATGGTCGACGCCTACGCGGCCGAACTCGGATGGTCAACCAGCCGACGTTCCGCCGAAACCGAGACCATCAAACGACAGGTCAACCGCCGCTGGTCCCTCCACAAGACCGGCGAACTCCGCCGAAAACACGAACAGCAAAACAAACTATGATTTGCGACATCTGCCACAAGAATCCAGCCATCATCCACATCCAGGAAATCGGCCCCAACGGGCGGCACGCAGTCAACCTCTGCCTGAAATGCGCGGCTGAACGCGCCTTGGACGGACAGGAACCGACCAGCAGCCTCGGCAAGATCCTGAAAAGCCTCTCCAATCCGGAAAGCGCCATCGAGGCGCTCTCACAGTTCGGCTTCAAAAGCGAAAACGTGGCCCAGCTGTTCGGAGACGCAAGCACGCAGGTCAAATGCCCTGTCTGCGGCACCACATGGCGTGAGATAGAACGCACCCACCAGCTTGGATGCGAGGAATGCCTCAAGACGTTCCAAAAGCAGATCACCGGTTTGATAAAACCCGTCCATCGCGCCATTTGGAACACCTACGAAGAAAAACTTCCCGCCGCGGACGCATGCGACACGGAGGCGGAGGACATCGAAAAGTCCGTCCGCCAGCATGACCAGCAGCAGGAAGTCGAAAAACTGAAACGGGAGCTCGCCTGTGCCGTCCTCAACGAAAACTACGAACGCGCGGCCAGGCTTCGCGACCTCATCGCCGAATTCACTCCGGAAAGCATCACCGAACAAACAGAATAGAACATGCCTTTTGACTGGTTCCAATCCATTTCCACGGCCCTGCCGACATGGCTGCCGCCATTGGACAATCCCGCGCCGCAGGTCATCCTCTCGACGACCGTTACGGTCGCGCGCAATATCCAAGGGCTGGTCTTTCCGCCGTTCCATGGGCGGGCGGACAACGCGGAGACTGCGCACTTACTTGCGTTCCAGGCTCTTCGGAACCTGCCTGTCTTCATGAACGCCGCCGTGCTCAGCGTCGCGGATCTGACGAAGGACCAGAAGCGGATTCTCGAACGTCGCCACATCGCGCCACGTGAATTCCTCTCCGCCCCGGACTACCGCACGCTGCTCGTCACGCCGGATGAATCCATTTTCGCGCGCATCAACAACCACAACCATCTGGAAATCGTCCTGCGCGACCGCGGCAACTGCCCGCAGGAGCTGGTCGCCCACGCCATGGGGCTGATGAAACAGCTCGATGACGCGATCAACTTCGCGAAGGACGACGACTACGGGTATGTCTGCCGCGATTTCGAGCAGATCGGCAACGGCGTCTCCATCCAGATCGCCACCCACCTGCCCGGACTGGACCTCCTGGGCTACATTCCGCAAGTCACCCACGGGACCCGCGAGCTCAACTTCCTGCTGGAATACGCCTTCCCCGCGCAGCAGAAACAGGACGCCTTGATCTTCAACCTGAAAACGCGTTCGGCATATTCGCGAAACCCGCTGGCGACGGCCATGCGGATCGATGATTTCGCCAAACGCCTTGAAGGCCATGAACTGGATGCGCGCCATGCAATGGTCGACGGCCGCCGGAAAGGCGACCTGCTCGATTTCATCGGACGTTCCAAGGGCCTCGTCGCCAATGCCTACCGCATAACCGTACCGGAAGCGAGACGCATCTTCTCGGCCTGCTGGCTCGGCGCGGAGACGGGCTTCTTCCCCGAAAAGGCCCGCGAAGTGGCCATCCGGCTGCTCTCCGAAATGGACGCCGAGGAATTCAAACAGGACGCGGGTTCCGATGCCATCGAGCAACGGGAACGCCGCGCGAAGCTGCTGAAGGCCGAGCTCGGCCCGTTCATGTAGATGCCGCGATTCCGCAGAACATCAATCAACCACCTTTTAACAAGACACATCATTGAAATATGTCCGACAAAGAAGATCCAATCACCAAATTCACCCCCAGCGCCCAGCAGGTGCTCGGCCTCGCGCGCCGCGAAGCCAAGGAGCTGGGCCATAACGTCATCAATTCCAAGCACGTCCTGCTCGGACTTCTGAAGCAGGCGCGCGGCCCCGCGGCCGTCACGCTCCAGAAGCTCGGCATCACCTATCCGCTCGTCCGAAAGCAAATCACCCTCTCCGGCGAAAATCCGGAGGCGGACACGCAGGTCGAAGGCGACCTGCCATGGTCGGCCGAAGCCCGGCAGGTCTTTGAATCCGCCTACAAGGAGGCCAGAATGCTGTCGTTCGACTATGTCGGAACGGACCATCTCCTTCTCGGCATCCTCAAAAATCCGAACTGCCAGGCCGTCAAAATACTCAGGGCTCTCGACATCGCGACGGACAACATCCGTTCCGAATTGATCAAGGCCCTGGATCCGACCTATATGCCGCCGCTGGACACCGACGGCAACGGCGAGGAAGACGACGAATTCTCCAATTACAACGCCGATACGAAAGAGGATTCGGCGGATGACGACGACAAGTATCCCGCCCTCAAGGCATTCGGACGGAATCTCTCCGATCTGGCGGAACAGCACAAGCTCGATCCCGTCATCGGCCGCGACAAGGAGATCGAACGCGTCATCCAGATCATCTGCCGTCGCACGAAAAACAATCCCGTCCTGCTGGGCGAGGCCGGCGTCGGCAAGACGGCCATCGTCGAAGGACTGGCCATGGCCATCCGCAACAAACAGGTTCCGGAAAACCTTCTGGACCACCAGGTCATCGCATTGGATCTGACGCTTTTGGTCGCCGGCACGAAATACCGCGGCCAGTTCGAGGAGCGTCTGAAATCCGTCATGGATGAACTGCGTCGTTCCAAAAAGATCATCCTTTTCCTGGACGAGCTTCACACCATCGTCGGCGCCGGCGGCGCGGAAGGCGCCATGGACGCCTCCAACATCCTGAAACCCGCGCTGGCCCGCGGCGAAATCCAGTGCATCGGCGCCACGACGCTCAATGAATACAAGAAGAGCATCGAAAAGGACGCCGCGCTCGAACGCCGTTTCCAAAGCGTCATCGTGCAGCCGCCCTCCAAAGACGAAACCATCCAGATTCTCAAAGGTCTGGCGCCCAAGTATGAAGACCATCACCATGTCCATTACAGCGACGACGCGCTCCGCGAAGCCGTCCTGCTGTCAGACCGCTACATCACGGCGCGCCATCTGCCCGACAAGGCCATCGACGTCATCGACGAGGCCGGTTCCCGCATCCGTCTGAAGAATCTGATCGCCCCGCCTGATCTCCATGAACTTGAAGAAGAGCTTTCCGACATCAACACCCAAAAGTCGAAAGCCATTGAAAAGCAATTCTACGAACAGGCCGCCGAACTCCGCCGCCGCGAAATCGCCGTCCGTTCGAAAATCGACACGCTGCGCGCTGAATGGCAGAGCAAACGGGACGCCAGCGTCATGACCATCACCGTGGAGGACATCCGCGACGTGATTTCGTCCATGACGGGCATCCCGCTGTCGCGCGTCCAGGAGCAGGAGACGGAGAAGCTCATCCGCATGGAGGAGGAGCTCTGCAAGGTCGTCATCGGGCAGGAGCAGGCCGTCAAGACCATCTCCCGCGCCCTGCGCCGTTCGCGCGCCGAACTGAAGGACCCGCGCCGCCCCATCGGCTCGTTCTTCTTTCTCGGCCCCACTGGCGTCGGCAAGACCTATCTCGCCAAATGCCTGGCGGAGTTCATGTTCGGCGATCCGGACGCGTTGATCCGCATCGACATGTCCGAATACATGGAGAAATACAACGTGTCCCGCCTGATCGGCTCCTCGCCCGGCTACGTGGGCTATGAGGAAGGCGGCCAGCTGACGGAGCGCGTCCGCCGCCGCCCCTATTCCGTCGTCCTCTTCGACGAACTCGAAAAGGCCCATCCAGATGTCTCCAACATCCTCCTCCAGATTCTGGAGGAAGGCCAGCTGACGGACGGCCTCGGACACACGGTCAATTTCCGCAACACCATCATCGTCATGACCTCCAACGTCGGCGCCACGCAGCTCACCAAGCCGCTCAGTCTTGGTTTCAAGGCCCCCAACCAGACGTCCGACGACGACTACGAAAAAATGCGCGACCGCCTCGAAGACGCCGCCAAAAAGCAGTTCCGCCCGGAATTTCTGAACCGCCTCGACGATCTCGTTGTTTTCCGTGAACTCGGACGCGACGACATCCGCAAGATCATCAGCTGCGAAATCGACAAGATCTCCGAACGCCTCAAGGCGAAAGGCGGCACGCTGGACCTCCCGCAGGAGGCCATCGACTTCCTGATCGAACAGGGCTTCAAGCCCGAAAGCGGCGCGCGGCAGTTGCGCCGCGTCGTCGAACGCTACATCGAAGATCCGCTCGCGGAGGAGATCCTCTCGAGCTCGACGCCGGAGAAATTCGTCGCCAAGGCGACGTATCTCCCAGAAGACAAGAAGCTTGCATTCTCCATTGAACCTACGGTAGAAGCCTAAATGTCCTTCCAGTTGACCTACAGCCAAGTCGGAGAGAGCCACGCCGACTCCTTGAAACGCAAGGAGGCACGGCTTGTGGACTCAAGCTCCGCGACGCTGACCGTCGAAGACGAAAAAGGACATGACGTGGACATCGCCGTCATCACGGAAGGAAAGGACGGCCATCACGAAATCGCCCCGCTGGGGGGGATGCCGATGACCGTCAACGGCGAGCCGCTCCGGCAGAAGACGCGCATCATGAGCGGCGACGCCATCCAGGCCGGGCAGTTGCTCATCCGCTACTACGCCGTGATGCCGCCGGCCCGGCAGTCGTGGCAGTCGAAGGCGCTGACCGGCCTCTCCAGATTGTCGCTCGCCCTGCTCTTCGTGCTGCAGCTGCTGTTCATGTTCTGGCTTCCATGGCGGCTGTCGGACTCCCGCCTGTGGGAAGGCTCCGTCGCCAAGCAGAAAATCACGCGGGCCATGGACGACACACGGCACCGTGTCACGAAACTGCTCAAGACGGAGGACAGCCTGCAGGCACGACCTGTCATCAAGCTGCTCGTTTCAGAAATCGCCCTCGATCTGGAGGAACGCTCCGCCTACCTCCGTCTCTATGAGGAAAAGCTCTCCCGTTCGCAACGCCGCCGCATGGTGGCCGATCTCGGCAAGCTCAACAACCTGCTGGACGACATCGAAAACGGAATGACCTTTCCTCCCATCCCCGCGCCGGATATCGACAACGCCGTCAAAGCGACCATCGACAAATATTCCAAATAGGCAATTTATATGTCCAACCTGCCCAAATACATCAAGACGTTCAGCCAATTAGAAGTCGCCGTCATCGGCGATCTCATGCTGGACAAATACATCTTCGGCTCAGTCACCCGCATTTCGCAGGAGGCCCCCGTGCCGGTCGTCTGCGTGGACAGTGAGAAATCCGTTCCGGGCGGCGCCGCCAACGTGGCGCTGAATGTCCTATCGCTGCACGCGAAGGCGCATGTTTTCGGAATCATCGGAACGGACGCCGTCGGCAAGGAGCTGGTTGAACTCTTGAAGAACGCAGGCGCTGAAACAGACGGCATCGTGAAGACGTCCGACCGTTCTACGACCGTCAAGACACGCATCATCGCCTCCCGCCAGCAGGTCG
>CACYQT010000143.1 GCA_902776645.1 uncultured bacterium
GTTGAAATTGCCGCATTCGCAGAGGATCCGATAGACCATCGCGTCCAGATTGTCCGCATACAGCTTATGGCCGATTTTCTCCGGATCGAGCTTCAGACGGCGGACTTGATCCTTCTGATAGTTGTCCAGCCACTGGATGCCGCGTTGCAGCACGTCGTCGGGAACGACTAGCTTGCAGGTTTCGGCGGCCTTAAGTCCTTGCACGACAAGCGCCGTCGTATGCGGCCAGGAGTGTTCTCCCCAACCGCTGAACCATCCCCAGCCGCCATCGGAGCACTGCATGGCCGTCAAATCCTTCAGGCCTTTTCGGATCATGGAATCCAGCAGTTCTTCGTCGAAGACGGGATCGCGGTCATAGCGTTTCCACTGCGCCTTGCGCTCTTCCGGCTTACCGATTTCCTGCGCGTTGAGATTCGCCCTGCCCGCCTTGACGTCCGCCAACGAAACGCCAAGATCGCGCAAGACCTGCCGCGTCTGCGCGGCAGGCAGGAAGCGGTTCAACGTCTGCTCCGTGCAACCGTACGGATAATCAGCCAGATACGGCACGGCGTCGATCATCGCCAACGCAAGTGTCGGACTCCAGCGGACTTCCAGCCGCGTCGTCTCAGGCCGACGCTGTTTCGGAATCTCCAACGTGATCTTCGCTTCCGTCTGATCGGGCCGCAACGCGCCGCTGAAGGCGACCTGCTTGTCAGCCCCATGGACGATCACGGGGAACTTCTGCTCGACGGCATCGGACTCTTCGTCCGTCAACGCACGCATCTGCACGACGGCTTCGCCGTCTTTCACGACGCTGACGCGCCAATCAACGCGGCTTTCGCCACCTGCGTCGATTTTCACGCTCTTCTTCAGACGGTCTTTCGCCTTCAGGCAGTCGCCTTCCAGTTTCAGTTCGATATCGACCGTCTTCTTTTCCTTTAAATAATTATGCGCGATGGCGCTCAAGACCACTTCGTCCGATTGAACAAAGAAGCGCGGCGCCTCCAGACGGACGATCAGATCCTTCGTCGTGATGACTTCCGTCGCGCCTTCGCCGACACGCGTGCCGTTGCCCATGGCCCACACGCGGATCTTCCATGTGCTAAGATTCTCCGGCATCGGTATTTCGATATCCGCTTCGCCGTTTTCATCCGTCTCCAGACTGGCGATCCACAACGCCGTGTCCGCGAAATTGGAGCGAACAGTCGGTTCGACCATGCCGCCGGCCTCATCCGCTGCCTCCTCCGCTTCCGCCACGTCCATGTCGGCTCCAAACGCCATCCCATTCATGGCCATTCCGCCAGCCGCCTTTGCCTCCGCCTTCTGCGGCGCAGGCGCCGCCATGGGCATCTCAGCCCGTGCCATCTTCGCCATCATCGGCTTCGCCGCACGTGCGCGCGTATTCATCATCACGCCGCCATCAAAATTGGCGGACGCCCCTAACGCCACGTCTTCCATATCGGCCAGATACTGGCCGAACATGCCGATCTGCCGCATGAAGACATCGCCTGGTTTCATCAACTGATGCACAGGCCAGCGGTTGAACAAACCACCTTGCAGATGATGATGGCGACGCCACTGCCAAAAGAACTTGCGGATGTCGCCGATGTTCGATCCGCCCGATATGTACTCCAGACTCTTGTCATAGACGGACACGACGACGCTTCCCCTGTACGGCTTGCCATGCAAATCCTTCAGCACGATTTTCGCCTTGTTCGTCGTGCCGGGCTTCGACCGCTCCGCCTCCGGCTTGACAGCCACATCCAGCATCTTCTTCTCCGGCGGGACGATGATTTCGCGGATGACGTTGTGCAGCACGCCGTCCGCCATCGTGTAAGCCTCCACATAGATGTTCGGCATGTCTTTCTTCTCAACGGGAATCTCCACAATCTGGCTCTTGCCTTTCATGCGGATGACCTTCGGCAACGGCAGAAATCCCTGCGTTCCACGGACAAAGAGCATGACAACGCTGTCGCTCAATTCCGTATTGACCATCAATTTGACGGTTTCGCCTTCCGCGTATTCCGCCTTGTCCGGAATCAATTCCAACGCGCTGTAGCGGAAATCGCGACCATCGTAGCCTTCCCCATGGACGGTGAACAACTGGCCGCCCTCCACGGAACGGCCCTTCGCGTCCGTCAACGTCCAACTGAGGCGATACTGTCCCGCGCGGGAGGCGCTAAATGTCTGCTGGCCGCGGCCTTGCGCATCCGCATCGACCGGCCAGCTGCGCTCCTCCGTCTCCTCCGCGACGCCTTCCTTATTATACATGACGCGATACAGCTTCAACACGCCCTTCCCGCTGACGGGAGCGCCGTCCAACGTACGGGCCTGCATCGTCGCCGTCATCGCGTCGCCAACCAGACCGTAGCCACGATCCAGCCAGACATACGCCTTGAACGGTTCGCGGGCGACCGTCACGCTGCCCTGCCCGTGAATTTCACGGCGGCTGGAATCCGTCACGGAAGCCGTGATCTCATACTTGTGGTCGCGGTCGCCAAGCAGTTCTTTCGCCATGGCGGTATCCACCGTAACCTTCACGGTTCCATCGGGTTCCAGCTTCTTCTCCAAATCCATGACGACTTCGGGAGCCTCATGGCTGAAGCGGCCCTGATACCAGCTCCAACGCGGCGCACAACAGCCCCACTTCGCCCAGCCCGGATACCACGGGCAGTCCGTCCAGAACCACCAGTAGCCGTTTCCATAATACCAGTCCCATGGACGGACGGGCCACCATTTCGCCTCATGCGTCGAACGCAGGATTCTGATTTTCGCCGTCCCTTCCGAAACAGGAGCGCCGAAATAATATTTCGCCTTGACGGTCAGTTCGAATTTATCGCCGAGCTCGGGAGCTTCCTTCGGCGTATCGACGGTCACTTCGAATTCAGGCTTCTTGTATTCCTCCACGCGGAACATGCCCGAACCATGCTGCATGTTCACATGATACGGCCCAAGCATCGCATCCGCAGGCAGTTCGAACGTATTCGCGATGCCGCCGTAGGAATCCGCCGTGATCTTGTATTTCTTGACGACGTTGCCGCGCGGATCGCGGATTTCCACATCGTACATCAGCCCCGCCGCGGCGCTTTTGCCTTCATAGTCATATTGCGATTTCGCAATCCAGAATTTGAATTCCACCTTCTGGCCGGGCCGATAGACGGGACGGTCCGTCAGGAAGAACGCACGCGTCTGGTTCTCCGGGAAGCTCTCCATGAAAATCCTGCCGTTGTAGAAGCCGTTAGTCGAATACCATGCACGCCGCCCCGCATTATTCTTCACGACAAGCTGTATTTCGCCGTGCTTCTCCTTATGCCCTTCAAACAGTTCATTAGGACTCTTGACGATTTTTCCTTCGTCATCCGTCACTTCCGCAAAACGCGAATGGTCGCTCTCCTGCCGTTTCGTCTTGTCGTTCCACCACGCAGACCAGCAGAAGAACTCCACTTTCTCGTTCGCAAGCGGTCGACCGCTCTTCGCGTCGAGAACCTGCCACATCATCTTTCCGTCCATAAGATGCTTTTTGACGATTTCCGTATCCGCGAAATAGAGCGGCACGCGGGCCGTGTTCGCGCCGTTTTTCATCGTGCATGTCAGAAGATACCAGCCTGTCTTCTGCGCGGGAATCGGCAGCGGAACCGTGCGGTCTTTATGCTTTTCCGCAGGCGTCACATCCATGAACCAATTGGCGGTCGCCTCCTTCAGATATTTCTTCTCGCCGCCGTCCATATGAAACAGCCGCCATGCGAGATTCGTGAAATTCCGCTGATTCCAGTCGTTGCCACGTCCTTTCAGATTGGCGAGATACTCCTGGCAATCAGCGACAATTTGGTCCATGTCGATGCGCTGCAACGTGAAATTCGCCTTCGTGCCGTTGCGGAAGCAGAACCGCAGGCTTCCCATTTGCCCCGCAATCTGCTTGCGGATGTCATCGATGCGGCACCAGTTGCCAGTGATCTGCTGGATGCCCGCTTGCGCCATTTCCAGCCAATGCGTCTGTTTCTGCTTGCTTCTTTCCTCTTCTTTCTTGACGGTTTCAAGCAGTTTGTTCCACCAGACCAATGCCTTGTCAAGCTGATGGCGGTTCGCGTAGATTTGCGCAAGATTCATGTAAGTATCCGGATAGAACGCGTTCAGATATTCGCCCATCTCCACGGCCTGTTTCCACAGCAGAATCGGATTGCATTCATCCGGAAGCTTGAAACGTTTGATGCCAGTCGCCAGCTGCGCGATCGTCTCGTCATCTTCCAGTTGTTCAAGCAACAACACATTGTTTCGCAACGCTTTGTCATTATTCGGCGAACGTGAATAGCCGCGATTCGTCAGCGTCTCGACGCCATAAAGCGGCATGTAGAAATGCGCCAGCTGAATCATCGCACGGATTCCGGCATGTTTGTCATGGCTGCATTTCATGGCCTCCCGATAGGCCCAGACGGCGCGTTCGCCGTCGTTCTTCGCGTCTTCGAAGCTCTTCGGGCAGCGGAAGAAGACAGGATTGCCGTCCGCATCGACAGGCGTTCCGTTTGTGATGCTTCCGTTGACATGCGGATTCAGGTAGTCCGGCTCCTGCGTAATATCCAGGAGGATATTCAGACCAGCCTTTGAATATCCCATATTTGCGGAATTGGCGAAAATGTCCGCCAGACGCATGTAGAACCGATCCGCGCCTTCTTCCGTGACAGGCGGCATGTTCTTGACCATCAGCTTGATCTGCGACAGCGTGTCCGCAAAACGGACATCGATAAATCTAGCCTGCCCGCCGCGATTCCAGCCGCGCGTAAATTTACCGTCTATAATATATCCTTGGTTCATCGGATAATGATATCCGCTGACGAACCGCCAGTCATCCTTTCGCACATCCAGAACTTTTTTCAGAAAATCGTCGAACTCGCCGACGCGATTGAGCTGCTGGAGGCAGTTGACCGCCATGTTGAAGTCATTGATGGCATATTTGGCTGGATTCTGCGGATCCAACGCAAGTTTGGCGTATGCGTCGTAGGCTTCGCGGACATTTCCATCGTTCCGCAATTTATTGGCCGCCTTGCGGTCCTCCTGAAGGTCGCCGAAAACGCAGCATGCGCAGGCTATCATGGCCGCGAATGTGAAAATGAATCTGCCGTGTGTCATTGCGAGTTCTCCTATATTCTCATGGATTTTTGACTATACTATATAATAATAAGCAATTTCGCAAAATCAAATCCTTTTCCGGAACATCCAGTCTCTCCAGTCTCTCCAGTCTCCGCCATATTAGACGCTTCACCCGCCAATTTCTTATGGAATTCAGTGAAATCAGCGGAAAAATTTGCATCTTTCCATGGCAGGATGTATTTTCTATCCATCCAAAGAGAAAAACCATTCACAACCATTGGGAGAACTATCAATGAAAGTCATTGTCATCATGGCCGGCGGCGCCGGCGAACGTTTCTGGCCTCTTTCCCGCGGCAACCATCCGAAACAGCTGCTGAAGCTGACGGGCAGCGGCCAGTCCCTTCTGGAGGAGGCCGTCGAACGCTCCATGGCCATCGTGCCGCCCAGCAACATCTACATCGCCACAGGCAAGAATCTGCAGAAGGCCATTCAGGACG
>CACYQT010000144.1 GCA_902776645.1 uncultured bacterium
CCGGACTTTGCGGTGTCGGGCGGTCAAACAGTACAGCGTCGAACAACAGAGAGAGATCAGGCTCCGTATGCGCGGCTTTGTCAAGTTCTTCGATATTGTTGATCTGGCAGTTGAACGTGCCTTGGAATTCATGGATGTTCGGCTTGATGAAGAACGGCGACGCCTCCAACGCCTTCAAAAGCAGTTGCTTCTCCGCATCGACGACGACTTTGCAGTTCGGCGCTTCCTGCTTGACGGCCTGCGCGCAACGGAAGTAGAAGTCGCTGTCCAATCCTTTCGGCAGACTGCCGGAGAGCGTGATGAAATCGCTTTTCTTCGCGACATCGACGACGAGGCGGAGCAGTTTTTCGCCTGCTTCCGCTGATACGGGGGCGCCGTATTCGTTCACTTCGATGGTATGCTTGAGGCTTTCATCGAAAATCTTCGTGCAGACGCGCAGCTGGCCGGGCACGTCGATGAATTCGAAAGGGATGTTGTGGGCGGCCATGGACTGCTTGAGCGGCGATGCGTGGCCATCCGTGAAATCGAAGCCGATGGTCATGGTTTCGACGCCGAGGCCGTTCAGCGCCAAGGAGACGTTGATGCCTTTGCCGCAGGCGTCCGTGCGAAGCACGCGGACGCGGTTCATCTTGTAGATGTCGAATTTCTCGACGGCGACAGTCTTGTCTATGCAGGGATTGGGTGTTAGTGTAGTAATCATGCTGGATATTCAAAGAAAAAGGACGAAAGCGACGAAAGTGACGAAAGGGACGAAAGCGACAAGATGAATGAAGATGTCAGGCCTTGCCTGCGCAGCCGCAGACCTGCATCTTGTTGGCGACCAATGCCTTGACGTTCGCCATGCCGGGCGTGCCGTATTTCTTCGGATCGAAGGCGTCTGGATCGGCGGCAAGAAATTCGCGGACGCCTTTCGTGTAGGCGATGCGCAGTTCCGTCGCGAAATTGACCTTGCAGATGCCTTCGGCGATGCAGGTCTGGACGGCTTCGTCCGAAAGGCCGGACGCGCCATGCAGAACCAGCGGGATGTCAACGACTTTGCGGATTTCCTTCAGGCGTTCGACATCCAGTTTCGGTTCGATTTTATAGACGCCGTGGGCCGTTCCGATGGCGACCGCAAGTGACTGGATGCCTGTGCGTTCCGCAAATTCAGCCGCTTCGGACGGAACGGTGCAGCCGCCGACGCCCACCAGATCGTCTTCCTTCCCGCCGACTTTGCCGAGCTCCGCCTCCACGGGGATGCCCATGGGCTTCGCAATTGCGACAACGCGTTTTGTTACGGCGATGTTGTCTTCGAAGACTTCATGGGAACCGTCGATCATGACGGAGGAATAACCCGCCTTGAGGGCCTTTTCCGCCAGTTCGAAGCTGTTGCCGTGGTCGAGATGCATGACGACGGGAACAGGAGCCTTGGCGGCTTCGGCGTTGACCATGGCTCGGTACATGTCGACGGTGGCGTATTTCAGCGTGGAGGGCGTCGTCTGGATGATGACGGGGGATTTCATTTCAACGGCGGCGGCGACGATGGCCATGACCATTTCCATGTTTTCTGCGTTGAAGGCGCCGACGGCGTAATGTTTTTTCTGGGCGTCCAGAAGGAGTTCTTCAGAGGTGACGAGCATTGTCTTGTTCCTTTGTTCTAAATATGTTAAATGGTTTGCAATGTTACTTTGGGCAGGACGGCGTGGACGTTCTCCATGTGGAGTTCGCCTGTGCCGGGGCTCATCGCGCTGGCGGCGGAGACGCCGACGGCGAAGCGGAGGGCTTCCGGCGGCGTCATGCCGCGTTTGATGGCGACGGCGAAGGAGCCTGTGAAGGAATCGCCGCAACCGACCGTGTTGACGGTCTTTATGGGCGGTGGCGTCGCCATGAAGAAGCCGTCGTCGCAGCGGAGCATCGCGCCGCGCGCGCCGAGCGAGACGGCGACGCAGACCACGCCGCCGTCATGGAGACGGCCGGCGGCTGCTTTCAGATCATCGTCGGACTTGAGCGGATGGCCGACGATGGCGGCCAGTTCGTTTTCATTTGGTTTGATGTAGAATGGACGGGCGGGCAGGGCGTTAACGAGCGCCGCGCCGCTGACGTCCAGAAAGACGCGCTTGTTTGGAACTCTTTTAACCAGAGTGGCATACGTGTCGATTGGCAGGCCTTTCGGAAGGCTGCCGGACATCGTGATGACATCGCTCTTTGCGCACAGTTCGTCAAAATCCTTCAGAAAGGCGTTGTATTCGTCCTGTGTGACCTGCTGGCCGGGCTCCAGATATTCCGTCTGGGTGCCCGTGGCGGTGTCGAAAATATTGATGCAGCAACGACTTTCGCCTGCGACACGCGTGAAATGATGGCGGATTCCCTCCTTGTCCAGGGCGTGTTCGATGAAATTGCCAAGATCACCGCCGGCGATGCCCGCGGCGACGACGTCTTCGCCCAAAACATGGACGGAACGCGTGACGTTCAGGCCTTTTCCGCCGGCCGTGGCGGCGCATTCCTTCACGCGGTTGACGGCGCCCATGCGGGCGTTTTCAACGACATAGCGGCGGTCGATAGACAGATTGAGCGTGAAGCAGGTAATCATGGATTCACCAGCATGATACGGCCTTTGACAGAGGCGGGGGTCTTGTAGCAGTCAAACGCCTCTTTGCACTGCGAGAGCGGGAAGAGCTTGTGGATCATGCGGCGGTCGCATTTGAGGCGGCCGTCGTCGAGATACTGTGCGCACATCGTCCATTCGCGGCCGGGGAACGGCGCGGAGAAGCTCATCCATGAGCCTGTGACGCGCAGTTCGCGGCGGTTGATCATTTCCCATTGGGCGGCGGTGAAAGTCACTGGGCCCGTGGGGGTTCCGACGAAGCAGACATGGGCGTGGTTGGCGGCCAGTTCGAAGCAGTTGATGTAGCTCGGGCAGGCTCCTGACGCGCCGAAGACATAGTCGAAACCACGTCCTGTCAACTGTTTGGCGGTTTCCGCAGGGGCGATATCGCGGGTATTGACACCGTCGAATCCCGTGATATCCTTCGCCAGTTGCAGACGGTCGTCATCGACATCGAAGAAAACGACTTTGGACGCTCCGAGAAGCGCGGCCCACTGGGCAGTGAAGAGGCCGATCGTGCCCGCTCCGACGACGGCCGTCATGCCGCCGCCTTTGAAATCGTTGCAGAGGACGCCGTGGCAGCCGACGGTCGCCGGCTCCAGAAGCGCGGCCTCCTCGAAACTGCGTTCGGCGCTGAATTTCACGGCGTTGCAGGCGGGGATGACGACGTATTCCGCCATGCCGCCGAAGACGCGCGAACCGATGAACGTATAGTGTTTGCAGAGGGAGAAGTTGCCGAGGGCGCAGTCCGAGCAGTCGAAGCATGGGACGAGCGGCGCGCAGACGACGTGGTCGCCGACGGCGACGTTTTTCACATCATCCGCGATTTCAACGACTTCGCCTGAAAATTCATGGCCGAGAACGATTGGAAAGAAATGGGCGGCGTCTCCAAGAACGCGCGGTATGTCCGAACCGCAGATGCCGCATGCGCGGACGTTGATTTTCACACAGCCCGGCCTGATTTCAGGCGTAGGGCACTCTTCATATCGGATGTCTTGTGAGGCATGGAGAACGGCGGCTTTCATGATTGTTGATTCTAAAGTGTTTATATATAATATGTGTGTTTGTTTGGAACCGCATCTGTGGATTCCTGCCACCGCTACGCGGTTCTGATTCTTTTTTCTTATCTTCCGTGGGTTTCGCTCGCACGACGCTCGCTTCACCCGCGGCTAAATTCCTGTTGCCCTTACAGGGCTGTTATTTGGCCAGAATATGATTTCTTATACACTTTATTAAAAAAGGGCGATTTTTCAATTTTACGCATCGGCAAAAATCATGTTTTTCATGAAAAAGAGCGGAAAAAGGAAGCCGTGTGGAGTGAAAAGCGTGGAAACGATAATATAGTTTATGGAAAAGACACGTATTGAACAGACATCACACATATCACAGGAGCGATTCATGAGCGGAACGTTGAAAATCGGTTGGAGCACAAAGGAATTTTCCACGAACGAACCCACCTGCATGCATGGGCAGTTCCATGTGCGCATTTGCGAAGGCGTGCTGGATCCCGTTACGGTGACGGCACTTGTGCTGGACAGCGGTGATGAACAGATGGTGTGGATCTCCTGCGATGTGGAGCATATCGCGGATATCACGTCCAAACTGATCCGCAAGAAGATCAAAAAGCTTGCGCCGGAAGTGGATGCGGATCGCGTCGTCATGAACGCGACGCATACGCATTGCACGACGGACATCAATCTGACGGGCATGGCGCGCTATGAAGTCGATTTCCCCGTTGATTCGTCCATCAAGCTGATGGTTCCGGAAAAGGCGCAGGACGAGTTCGCGGAAGCGGCGGCGCAGGCCGTCGCGGAGGCGTGGAAGACGCGCAAGGAAGGCGGCGTCGCATGGGGATATGGCTATGCCGTCGTATCTTACAGCCGCAAGACATGGTATTTCGATGATTTGTCCCAACGGCCCGGGCAGGGCGGCAAGATCGGCATGGCCGTGAACGGCCAC
Source organism: uncultured bacterium (assembly GCA_902776645.1). Taxonomy (GTDB): domain Bacteria; phylum Verrucomicrobiota; class Lentisphaeria; order Oligosphaerales; family Oligosphaeraceae; genus UBA1407. The sequence goes on from CACYQT010000144.1 coordinate 4,544, forward strand.
GCCTGCATGTACGGCAACACGAACGACCCGCAGTTCAGCCATTACGAGGCGGGGGCGGACCATTTCATCAATTTGCTCTACACGTTCGACGCGGACGGCAAGCTGACGGGCGCGATCATGAACGTGCCGTGCCCGTCGCAGAATTCGGAGAGCATCAGCAAGCTGACGGGAGACTACTGGAACGACGTGAGAGTCCGCTTGAAGGAGAAATACGGCGACATCCACATCCTGCCGCAATGCGCCCCCGCGGGCGATCTGTCTCCGCATATCCTGCATTACAAAGCCGCGCAGGTGCGTCGTTTCCAACTGAAATACGGGACGCGGCCGGAAGCCTATCGGGACGAATACATGCGGAAGGACATCGCGGAACGCATCTGCGCCGCTTTCGACGAAGTGCTCGACTGGGCGAAAAAAGACATTCGCACCAGCGTGAAACTTCAGAACTCATTGGAAAAGATTGAGTTGGAACGCCGGCAGGGCACGCAGGCGGAATACGACAACGAGAAGATAGCGTATGATTCGATGATGAAGGAGGACTTCCAGAAGACGGGCACGCCGATGGAGAAGTTCCACCATGATTCGATTCTCGCGGCTCGCCGCAATCGCAGCCTCAACTTCATGCGCCGCTTTGAATTGGCGCAGCGCGGGGAGCCTTTCGTGACGACGCTGCATGTCATCGCCATCGACGACATCGCGTTCGTTACAAGTCCGTTCGAACTGTACATGGATTTCATGCATCGCATCCAGGCCCGCAGTCCGTTTATGCAAACGTTCAACGTCCAGTTGGCGGACAACGACTGGGAGCCCGACTGCGGCTATTTGGCGACGCAGCGCGGCGTCGATGGCGGCGGCTACAGCTCGTCGCGCTACTGCAACGCCGTCTCGCCGGACGGCGGCCAGCAACTTGTGGAGGCCACACTCGCTACGCTTCGTAAGCTAAAAGCCTAAAACAATGCTTAATGCTTAATGCTTAATGCTTAATGTAGAAAACA
>CACYQT010000145.1 GCA_902776645.1 uncultured bacterium
ACACGTTGCTCAAAAATGTTCCCGCGCAGACGAAACTGAACATCCGCATCGACGTTCTCAACCAGATCAAGACGGGAACCATCCAGATCGAAGTGCAGGACGCCCGTAGTTGGGAGTATTTCTGCAAACTCGGCAACGTGATTCCCGTCTCGGACAAATGGCAGACCATCGACACGGAAATCAGCCTCCCCGCCGACACGAAGGAAATCAAAGTTTTCATTTGCCGCAACCATGGCAAACAGACCGGCGTGAAAGGAACGGCGTGGTTCGACAATCTGCGCATCGTCCAAGTTGATCGCCCCGTTGTCAAGAATCCTGAAATACCTTCAGACGACAAATGGGGCTTCGCCAAAGTGCCCGCCATCAACAACGAAGGCGTTTTCTACCATGACGACGATCCGGGCAAGGACAATCCGGGCGGCAGGCATTTCGCATGGTATCGCCGCGACATCACGATCCCGAAATTCTGGGAGAACCGCCGCGTCTTCCTGGACTTCAACCGTCTGACGACGAACGCCGTCGTGTTCTGCCGCGGCAAGAAGATTGGCGAACTTGGCTACCAGGGCGGCTCTCTGGATGTCACGGAATTCGCACGGCCCGGCCGTCCTCTTCCGATCTGCGTGTTCGTGCAGTCGATCAACGCCGTGAACATCCTTCCACGCGTCATCAAGAGGTCCAATCATTATCCCACCGGCATCAACGGCGATGTCTTCCTCCGCTCGCAGCCCAAGGAGAACACGTTCGGCGACTGCACGATCATCACGGACACGGAACAGAAGACCATCACCGTAAAGACCAGCCTTTCGCGCCGCACGAAGGAAAACCTCCGCTGGCGTTGCGACGTCCATGACGGCAACAAGCTCGTCATGTCGTTCTTCGGCAACGTGAAAGGAGACCAGATCATCGCGGAAGACAAATGGACGGACATCGCCCTGTGGGAGCCATCCAGCCCGAAGCTCTACACGATGACGCTCTCCTGTCTTGAAGGCGTGGATCTCGTCGATCAGACGACGCCTCTCAAATTCGGATTCCGTGACTTCAAAATCAAAGGTAAGTTCTTCTATCTGAACGGGACAAAGTTCAATCTGAAGCCATGCGCCTACTGGCCGTTCAAAGGCAACTGGCATACGAAGGAAGCCATGCGCCATTGGATTCAAAAGGCCAAAGCCGCCGGATACAATTATGTCTATATCGAAGACGCGACTGGCCCCGGTCGGCCGGACGCAAATCCCTATATTCTCGAAGTTTGCGATGAAGAAGGCATGCTCGTCGGCCTCGGGCCGCTTCCTGTCACGGGATTCTTCAGCGACATCGACGAACCGCACGCATGGGACGACTGGACCATGCATGCCGAGCATGACGTCCGCCGCGTCATCAACCATCCGTCGCTCGTCATGTGGCGCATGAACATGAACGGCAACTGCTACGCGCAGGACCAGAATCCGCTTCTGCTCGACGGCAAGATGGATTTCAAGCCTGGCTCGCCCTCCGCCAAGAAGGAATACGCCATGCTCAAATCCAACGCCTTCGTCCGCCTGATCGATCCGACGCGCCCCACCTACAACCACGCCTGCGGCAAGACCGGCGAACTTTATACGTTGAACAACTATCTCGGCTGGCCCGAACAGCAGGACCTCCGCGAATGGCTCCGCGTCTGGGCCGAAAAGGCCGACAAGCCGTTGTTCATGGTCGAACACGCCATCCCCTATCCGGGCGACTTCCAGATGCGCGATCCACGCCAATGGTGGCAGAATGAACCCGTCATGACGGAATACGGCGCCATCCAGCTCGGCGAAAAGGCCTATGATCTGGAAGAGGAGGACTACGTCGATTATCTCTCCCGCCAGTGGCATCAACAGAAAAAAGTCTGGTATTCCTCCTACCCGTATTTCTGCGACAACTATCCGCCGATTCTCGATATCTGCTCCTCCCGCGTCTATGAAGTCCTCATCCCCGCATGGCGCACGTGGGGCATCTCCGGCGGCGTCAACGCATGGGAGAACTGCTGGCGGCGGCTTATCAAGAAAAACGCCCCTGGAGCTGTGGGGCAAGTTCCTCCGCCTGTTCCGCTTAAGACGGATTGGGCCAATCTCCAGCGGCCCGGCTACGATTGTTCATACTGGGTCTATGATCCGGGCGGCGGCGGCGAAATCCGCACGTTGCATGATCTGGGGCGCCCCGAAGAGAAGGAGTACTTCCAGCCGACCATGCGCAGCGAAGTCATGCCGCAGATTCTCGCGCCGCTCTATGCTTACATCGGTGGACCGGACGACCAGTGGTTCCCGCAGGACCATACGTACCGCACGGGCGAAACCGTCGGAAAATCCGTCATCCTGCTCAATGACAATCGTAATCCCATGATATTCAATGTCAGATGGGAATGTGTCATGGACGGTCAGAAAATTGCAAATGGACAGGAAGACGTCGTCGTCCAGCCAGGCGAATCCGGCCGTTCGCAAATTCGTTTCACCGCTCCGAAGGTTAACGGCCGTTCGGAGGCTAAGCTCGTCGCCACCGTAAAAGCGAAGCACGTCGCCAGTATAAAGGCAAAAGACAATTGGCTTGATGTGAAGCCGTTCGCCATTCAGTTCTATCCGCCTCGCGCCAAACGGAATGCGTCATTCCGTTCTTGGGGCCTGCTGGATGCGGCGGGCAAGACGACGGAAGCCTTCGCCCGCGCGGGCATCAAGATTCCGAAGCTGGATCCAGACAAGCCGTTGCCGCGTGATCTGCAGGTTCTCGCCATCGGCTGCGAATCGTTGGACAAAGTCCGCAACGCCCCTGCATTGAAGGACTTGCAACGTCTTGTCGATCGCGGCTTGACGGTCGTCGTCTTCGAGCAAACCGCCGATGCGCTGTCAGAAGCCTTTGGTTTCCGTGCATTTACGCCTGGCTCCCGCCAAGTATGGCTCCGCCAGCCGAACCACGCCATTCTCAACGGCCTCGTCAATGAAGACATGGCCGACTGGCGTGGCGCCACATCGCTTGGGCCGCTTGCGGGTCCTCCGGAAAGTCTGGATGAATCGCAGCGTTGGAAACGCGTCTGGCGTTGCTCGCAGCTCGGCGTCGTCGCCTCGACCATCGTCGAAAAGCCGCATGTTTCCAGCGTCCGTCCGCTTGTCGACACAGGCTTCGATCTCCGCTACATGGCGCTGTGGGAGACGTTCATCGGCAGCGGCCGCCTGATTTTCTGCCAGCTGGACATCACGGACCGCATCGCCAGAGACGCCGTCGCCGACAAGATTTTCACGAATCTCGCCGCCTACGCGATGTCGACGTCGACTTACCGGCAAGGCGCCATGGCGGACATCGCCGCCATTCCGCAGAATCCGCAGCAGTCCGTCATGGTTCTGAAGCGCGGCTGCAAACCGCAGATTGAGAAGGCCGGAGAGGCTCTGAAGAACTACTTGATATTCGGCGGAACCATCGTCGCATCAGGTCTTTCCATGGATGACGCGCAGGCCTTGATTGCCGCCACTGGCAACCGTTTCGCCGTCAAGCAGGAGACGCATTGGAAGAACCATTTGGATTCCACGCGTCTTCCCGCCGCCTTCGCAGGTGTCTCGCCGTCGGAAATCCATTGGCGCCGCAAGCTGGAAGCCCCAGTCGTCAGCGAAATCGCCAAAGATGGCTGGAAGAGCGACACGGGCGTCATTGCGGACATCCCTGTTGAAAAAGGCCGCGTCGTCTGGCTGTCCGCCACTGCAAGCGATTTCGACACGGAATGGCGGACGGACATGGTCTTCACACGCGTCAAGACGGAACGTCTGCTGACGCTTGTTCTCGCCAATTGCGGCATCGAATCCGGCCCGTCATGGACGGCTTTCTTCGGCCCGGACGCCCAAAAGGCGGACCAAGGCCTCCTCTACACGGACACGCGTGTCAACCGCGACGATCCCTACGCGGATATGCGCTGGTAAAACGGTCCGCCATCGCTTCCTGAAGCACGCTGGCGGCGTTTTCCCCCCAACGCCGCCACGTCTGGCGGCCGACATATTCTATTCCGGCAGTTGACATTTCCTGAAGCGTCTGTGGCGATTGCCACAGACGCTTTATTGTTTCCGCCAAGCTCTGCGCATTTCCTGCCATGAATTCTTTTCCGCAACCGCCCGCCGCCTCTTTTAAGGCGGGATAGTCGCTGTGGAGAACAGGCGTTCCGGCCGCCATCGCTTCCAAGACTGGCATGCCGAAGCCTTCGCAAACCGACGGCATGGCAAATAGTTGCGCATGCTGGTAAAGTGCCGGCAGCACGTCATCTGGAACATAATCCAACCATTTGACACGCCCTGCTCCGTTCCAATGCTTCAGCCGTTCCACGACCGCCGCGCATTTCCACGCGGCCCGTCCGACGACGACCAGATCCGCCTGCAAGTCATTTGCGCAGGCGTCATATGCGTCCAGCAGCGTCCCCAAGTCCTTTTTCGGTTCGATGTTGCTGACAAACAGGATGTAAGGACGGTCAAGACCATATTCCGACGGAAGCGGCAGCGGTCTTGAAAACCGTTGGAAATCCACGCCCAACGGAACGACGGCAATCCGTTTCATCGGTATCTGCAGGACATCATGGACGCGTTCCGCGACATGTTTCGTCGAGACGATGATCCGCGCGGCGCGCCGCGCGGATGGCGGCAACAGCATTCGCATGTGCCAGCGGTTCAACGTCGAGCAAAGCTCCGGATGCTCCAGCGCGATGATGTCGTGGACATTCAGAACGTATGGGCATGGGCAGCGCAGCGGCGCCGTGTAGGCAAAGGCGTGGAACACGTCCGCATGAATCTTTTTCAGCAGTTTCGGCAGCATCGTCTGCTGCCACAGGATCCTCCGCCAGACTCCGCCTGTGGCGAAACGAGTTTCGAAATATAAACAACGATAATCTGACGTAAGATCCCTCAATGGTGAGTCAGTCAACGCCAGAACAGCCGTAATCTTCCATTTCAAAGCCTTTAACTCCGCCACGATTTCATGTTGGACGGAATTCTGCACACCTGTGTAAGGCGGTTTCACGACTGTTCCATCCAATGCTACACTGTAAACATTGCTTAATGCACGCCGCATATATCTAATGCCTGCACGAGCTTCTGCCGATATTTTAGGCTTAATATCCCCCGTGGCAAGAGGCACGTCGCTGAAATCATCGGGTGGCAATGAATTACTGTCGTTCATCATTTTATCAATCTGCGTCTTACTGGAAATCTTACCAAAAAACAATATATTCTATTATAATAGCAAAACAAAAAAATCCTACTTGCGCGATTGAAGAATCCTGCCTCTCTCACGGCGACAAAAAAGTCGCATATGTCGCTTATGTCGCTGTGAATGGCCTCAATTGCGCAAATGGAAAATCATCCACAAAGCAACCAAACATGAAAAAACAAGCCGTATTAGCCATCGTCATCTTCATCGCAATCATCGCCGTCACCATTATCGTCGTCAAGACCGGCCCAAGGCCGATGCGGAAACCGCCGCCCACGGATTTGGCGAGGCGAAGCCAGACAAGACATGGTCCGCCATCACGCAAATCTCCGGCAAGATCATCGAGCTCAATCCAAACCTGCAGAACGGCAAGTTCCTCCACAAAGGCGACTTGATTGCGAAAATCGACGATACGGAATACCGCCTCGCCATCGACAAGGCGAAGGCCGAAAGCACCAAAATTCAGGCGGACATGGAGCAGCTTAACGTCAAGAAGCAGAATCTCGCCTCCCAGAAGGCCATTCTCGACAAGATGCTGACGCTCAACAAGAAGAATCTCGAACGCAACCGCCTTCTCAACGCCGACAAGAACATCTCGGACCAGGAGCTGGAGAAAGAGGAGCTGACCGTCCTCCAGCAGGAGAACACGATCACGTCCCTCCAGTCGGAAATCAATCTGATTCCCGCCCAGATATCCGCATACGAAGCGCAGGCGACCTCCGCTGCGGCCGCCTTGAAGCAGGCGGAATTGAACGCCTCCTACGCTGTCATCACCGCTCCGTTCGACGGACGCGTCACGGATGTCAACGCGGAGCTCCAGCAGTTCGCCGCCATGGGAACCATCCTCTGCAAGCTCGATTCCATTGCCAAGGCGGAAGTCGAGACAAATCTCGCCCCGGACCTTCTCGCCATCCTGCCGCCTCGCAAGGCGGAAAAAGTAACGGAGCAATCCCGCAAAGACATACGCGACCTGCTGACATTCACCGTGGAAACTGCGGATCAGGACGACTTCCGCTGGCCCGCCTATTTCCTGCGGTTCGGCGAGAAAGTCGATCCGAACACCCGCATGCTGCCAGTGGTCATCGGCGTTGACAATCCGTACGGCGTCGGGGATGACTCTCCGCATCTGCCGCTTGGACGCGGCCTCTTCTGCAAAGTCTCCATCAAGGGTTCCGAACGCTCCGAAATCGTCCTGCCGCGGTACGCCGTCCATGAAAATTCCGTCTATGTCGTTGAGGACGGGAAACTTGTCATCCGCCCCGTCGTCGTGAGATACAATCTCGGGGCCCATTCCATCATTGAAAAGGGCGTCAATGAAAACGACATCGTCGTCACGTCGGACATCGTTCCCGTCATCGCGGGCATGAAATTGGACGCGGAAATCGACGAAGAATACGCCGCCAAGACGCAACAAGTTCTTAACAAATAACATAGGGCGGTACGACCATGATCGAATATTTTTCCAAGCATCCGACGGCCGCCAATTTGATGATGGCCGCGTTTCTCGTCATGGGCCTCCTGACGGTCAACCAGTTGAAACGGGAGGCCATGCCGGAGTTCTCCCCCAAGACGCTACAAATCACAGGCACCTATTCGGGCGCCACGGCGGAGGAGATCGAAGAGGCCATCGCCGTGCCCATTGAGGAGGCCATCTCGCAGGTCTCCAATATCAAAAGCATTTCAACGAACGCCATGGAAGGCGCCGTCAACATCCGTGTCGAAATGGCGGACGGCGGCGAATGGAATGATTTCTACAACGACATCAAGACGAAGGTCGAAGCCATCACGACCTTTCCAAGCGAGTTCGAAAAACTGAACATCCAGCAGTTCAATTTCACGGATCAAGTCGTCTCCATCGTCGTCTACGGCGACTGCGAGATGAAGAGCCTGAAGGACTACTGCGAGAAACTTAAGCGCAAGTTCGAACTGGCCTCGCCGGGAGCGCTGGTCACGATTTCAGGCTTCGGCAATCTGGAAGTCCGTGTCGAACTGCATCCGGACATCATCGAAGCCCACGGCCTCTCCGTCGCGAAGATCGCGTCCATCTTACGCACTCAGAATCAAGATCTTCCGTCGGGCACGCTGGAAACGTCCATGAAGAACATCAAGCTGCGATTCAACGACCGCCGCAAGACGGCGGAGGATTTCGGCAACATCATCGTCATCTCCTCCGAATCTGGATCCGAACTGCGGCTGAAGGACATCGCCACCATAACGGAACGCTTCGATTCGGAAGACGCCAAATCCGTCTTCAACGGCAACGCCTCCGCCGTCGTCTCCGTCGCGAAGGCGAAAACCGCCGACTCCCTTACCATATATGATAAAGTGATGGCGATTCTTGAAGCAGAGAAAGCCTCCGCCCCCGACGGACTGAACTACGCCATTTCGCGAGACATGGCCGCCGAAATCCGTTCGCGTATCGACATGGTGAGCGAGAACGCCCTGGAAGGCGTCATCCTCGTGTTCGCCGCCCTCTGGATCTTCCTCAACCTGAAGCTCTCCTTCTGGGTGACCATGGGCCTGCCCACCTCCTTCCTCGGCGGCCTCTTCGTCATGCATTGCATGGGCATCTCCCTGAACATGATCTCCACGTTCGCCCTGCTCATCGCCATCGGTCTGCTCATGGACGACGCCATCGTCATCTCAGACAACATCGCCGTCCATCTGCACCGTGGCAAAACGTCCATCCAGGCGGCCGTCGACGGCACGAAGGAAGTGGCTTCCGGCGTCATTTCCAGTTTCGCCACAACGATTTGCGTATTCGCTCCGTTGATGTTCCTGAAAGGCAACATCGGCAAGATTCTCATCCAGATTCCGACCGTGCTCATCATCGTCCTGAGCATCAGCCTCCTCGAAGCCTTCTTCATCCTGCCCAAGCATCTTGCCCACACATTCCATGACGGCTATCCCGAACCGAACCGCTTCCGCAACCGCATCGACAACGCCATCGATTTCTTCCGCAACAACGTCGTCGCGAAGATCACGGG
>CACYQT010000146.1 GCA_902776645.1 uncultured bacterium
GGCTGTGAAAATGTGACCGTGCAGGGAATCGTCATTCAAAACAGCCCGTATGTGATGGAGGACGATGGCATAGACATTGACTGCTGCCGCAAAGTCGTGGTCACCAACTGCAACATCAGCACGGGGGATGATGCTTTCACGCTGCGGGCGTGTACAAGCAAGTTGAAAAATCCGACGCCATGTGAATGGGTGACCGTCTCCAACTGCCTCTTCCACAGTGACTATGCCCATGCCATCCGCGTCGGCGTCGGTAGCGGGGAAATCCGCCACTGCCAGTTCAGCAACATCTCCACCTATGACAGCCATATGGCTATCCACATCAACTCGAAGTATAGCGACAAGTCTGAAGGTGTTGAAATCCATGATATTGCATTTCGCAACTTCCATGTTGACGTCGAACAACTTGCGTTCCTTCGATTGGATTATAAATTCGTGAAGGAAACGCTGTGTTCAAAATCCATTCATGACATTGTCATTGAAAATGTGGATGGGCGTGTGCGGCATCCCTCCATGCTTCGCGGCAACGGCATCGGTTCCATCCATGATATCCATTTCACGAACATCCACCTGAATGTCGAAGGCAAACTTGAAATACCGGAAAACACGAGAAAGTTCTGTATGATTGAAGGAATGGATGGGGCGTTTGTGATAAACAACGTCCACGACGTGACTTTCACCAATCTAAATCTCAAATACGAACATCCGGAAGCATGGAAAGATGATATTGTACAGCAGAATTCCACAGGCGTGATACGAAAGTGATTTTGTGCCATCAAAGCTGAAGAGGATCATAGATTTGAGAATGAAGGGAGAATAGCAAATGATCATTGAAACTGAACGACTAATCCTGCGCCCGTTTGAAGAAAAGGATGCGGCGGACATGTTTGAATATTTGAAAAAGCCAGCGGTGAACTGCTTCGCCTGCATGAAACTGGATTAGTTGGCGGAAGCGAAGGAGGAGGCCAGACGCAGAGCTGATGATACAGATCTGTATTTCGCCATTGTGCTGAAGGAGAGCGGAAAGGTGATTGGAGAAATCGATGCCGCTCCAGAAACGACTGCGCCAGATGAAGATAACGCACCCCAAGACACGTTCAGCCCATGCTGGATGCTGAATGAAGCATATCATGGAAAAGGCTACGGCTATGAAGCCGCACACGCTTTTTTCGACTATCTGTTCAGGGAAAAAGGCGCAAGACGGATTTATACTTATACGGAAGACTATAACATTCCATGCCAACGGCTTTGCGAAAAACTTGGCATGCGGCAGGAAGGATTGTTCAAGGAATTTGTCTCATTCGTCAATAATCCAGACGGAACGCCTCTCTATGAAAACACCTATCAATATGCCATTCTGAAAAAGGAATGGCATTGATATACAAAGATATTATGCAAATGAAAGTTGTTTATTAATTCAAACTTGCCTTTCTTCTTGAAATATAATGGGGCATTAGCCCCTGTTATTTTCATCAAGATTATGAAAAAATCAATTTTCTTTGATCAGTTTTTCCATTGTCTTGTATAATACTTCCGGTTCAACAGGCTTGCTCAGATGTGCGTTCAGGCCAGCCTGCATGCTACGCTGGACATCTTCGTCAAAAGCATTTGCGGTCAAGGCGATTATGGGAATTGTCCTGGCATCTTCACGATCCATCGCGCGGATGGTTCTCGTGGCTTCCAGACCGTCCATCACCGGCATGCGCATGTCCATGAGAATGGCCGAATAATAGTCTGGTTTGCTTTGGGCGAACAGATCGACGGCCTTCTGGCCGTTTTCCGCAAGATCCGCCTCCATTTCGCGCATGTCCAAGACCATCATGATGATTTCCGCATTGATGGCGTTGTCCTCCGCCAGCAGAACACGCCGTCCTTTGAGATCCACCGTCTTCTTGAGCAGCGTTTCGTTCTTTTTGCGGAGCGCTTCCTTGAACTCATCCAGAACGCTGCCGGCGAACAACGGCTTGGGCACAAACGTGTCCACGCCGGCCTCCAGTGCCTCGTCGGCGATATCATCCCAGTTGAAGGACGTGAGGATGATGATAGGGGTGTCCTGTCCGACCACGGAGCGTATCTGGCGTGTCGTCTCGATGCCGTCCATCTCCGGCATTCTCCAGTCGATCAGTATGAGATTGTAATCTTCTCCGCGGGCATGCCGGATTCTGATCTTGTCAATGCCCTCCCAGCCGGATTCCGCCGTTTCGCAACTGATACCGACCTGTCCGAGAATGATTTCCGCATGTTCCAACGCGATTTGGTCATCGTCTATGACGAGGACGCTCATGTTGCGGTGTTTCTGATCGTCGCCTTCAACCTCGACGTCCTGTTTACTGGATTCCCCGAGGGTGACGGTCACGGTGAACGTCGTGCCTTTCCCTTTTTCGCTGTCGACGGAGATATTTCCGTTCATCAGCTCCACGATGCTTTTGGTGATGGGCATGCCCAGACCTGTGCTGCCGTACTTGCTGGTGGATGACGAATCCTCCTGGCTGAAGGCTTCAAAGACATGAGGCAGAAATTCCTTGCTCATGCCGATGCCGGTGTCGCTGATGATCATTTTCAGGATCGCCTTCCCGTCGAATCTCGGTCCTTCCTCGATCACGAAGGTGACCGTGCCGCCTTCGGGCGTGAATTTGACGGCGTTGCCCAAGATGTTGATCAGGACCTGCTTGAGCTTCATGGCGTCGCCGATGTAATAATCGTCGATGTGCCCAGTGAGATGGCAATCATACGTGATGCCCTTATGCTTGCATTGCCCGCTGATCATGCTGTTGACCTGTTCCAGGGCCTTGGCGAAGGAGAACTCTTCGCTTTTGACCGTCATGCGGCCGGAATCGATGCGGCTCATGTCCAGGATGTCGTTGATGATGCCCAGCAGATGCTGCGCGGAGCCGCCGATTTTCTCCAGATAGACCTTCACCTTGTCGCTTGCGGTCGGATCATTTAAGGCGATGTTGTTCAGGCCGATGATGGCGTTCATGGGCGTGCGGATTTCATGGCTCATGTTGGAGAGGAAAGCCGTCTTCGCCTTGTTGGCATGTTCCGCCGTCGCAAGCGCCTCCTGCAGGGCCGTTCTGCTTTCGGACAGTTCCTGCCTCTGAATCTGCTCGCGACGCAAAGACTCCTCCAGTTCATGGCGGTATTCTTCCTTTTCATCCTCCATGACAAAACTGTGCAGCAAACAGGTCCCGACCATGTATCCCATTGCGTAGAAAGGCCATAGCGGATAGATGATCTGGAGGATGATCAGCGCGGTCATCGCGACTCCGAACAATCCGATGGTAAGATTCCTGCGTCGGATCTTCCCTTCGGTTCTCAACGTGATGCGAAACGTGTAGAACGATGTCAGCAGAAACATCAGAATCTGCACGCCAAGCGTGACATGACGCATGCTCGCCGCATGATAGCCGCCGTTTTCATCGAACCAGAACATGACGGGAAGGAAGATATTGAGGACGATGACAATGATTTCGAAACCGAAAAATGACCATCCTGCATAACGAAGCATGGAATCGAATGACGTGCCGCTTTCCAGATAGGCGATGACATACTGCGTCCAAAGCAGCACGGCCGTCGCCATCGCCGCGAAATACAATGTCGTATCGATGAACAGAAGCGTCGTCAGATGATGGGCGTCCAGAATGCCCCATAGCGCGTCCGTGATATAATAGCTTGCGACGGAAAGCAGGAACCCCCTGTATATCCGTTGGATATAGGTTGCTTTCGCTCCGCCTGTTATCCACAATGCGTCCCGATTGGTGATAATCAGAACGATGATGGCTAGAATTCCGATGATTGAATAGGTCATACCTGCGTTTTCCGTTATTTATGATAAAAGTTTGCGAGGCTTTTGGGACAACGGCGAAACGGAATTGAAACGGCCGTCGGAGGAACTTGCAAACGATGATACTGCTCTTTTATATAGTGTATCATGTGTTCAGTCAAATGCAAGCCAGTCAACCGCAATAGACCAGTCTGGAAAAAGGCGACACGATGCAGTCGACCGCTGCCTTGATGCCTGTACGGAGAGTCCCGCCCTAATTGTGCGATTTCATCAGCCGATCTGCGGCAATCCGCCCGCCGGGAGTGACATCCGCCCGATAAGGGCGTGATTTCCATAGCCGTGGGCCAGCGTCCAACGGACGCGCAGCCCACGGATTGTAATTCAATATTGATGGCGCCCGATAAGGGCGCGACTTTATCTGTGTTTACGGTGTTTCAGTCGCGCCCTTATCGGGCGCCATTGATTATCATCGTTTTCCGCGGGCTGCGCACCCTTCGGGTGCTTGCCCGCGGCTATGATGAATCCCGCCCTTATCGGGCGATTTCAACCGCCGCTTCGCGGCGTTCCGCCCGTAGGGCGTAAGTTTCACCGCCGCGTCGCGGCGAATCCGCCCGATCAGGGCGTGACTTTCCATAGCCGTGGGCCAGCGTCCAACGGACGCGCAGCCCACGGAAAGCAAACCATATAAATGGCGCCCGATAAGGGCGCGACTATGATGATCCAACGCTCCGTCTTGTGTGTATCTTGTATCGCCAGCATCGTTATACCGGAGGATTTGGAGGGCTCCCAACTGAGGCGGCGATGATGACGTTGTTTACGGCTTCGTCGCGGGAACGAGCTTGAAACGGTCCAGATTGAGGCCGCCGCCTTTGTCATTGATGAATTCGATGGTGTGTTCGCCGGATGTCAGCATGAGCAGGACAGGCTTGTCGCCTATGACAGGATAGATTTCCTTGAAATCATTGGTCATGCCGCTCCAGCCGCCAGTTCTGGGGAACTGGAAGGAGCCGTGATCCTTGCCATCGACTTTGACAATTCGCCGGACGCCTTCAAAAATATCGCAGCAGGCTTTGAGCTGAAGGAGATAGGCGCCGTCCTGCGGGACGGTGACGTTCCATGCGAGGCTGTGTCCGTCTGAATCCCAGTACATGAGGGCGAGGCCGTCCGAACCGACTTTGGTGACGGCCGCGACCTTGTTGGCATCCTTGTTGACAAGCGTTTCTTTCGTAAAATATTCCGCCTGAATGACGATGGCCTTGTCGAGCTGTGGTTTGTAGGCGGAGACGTCGGGAGCCTGATAGAAGTATTTGGCCAGTTCAGGCGGGGCGTTTCCCGCCGAAAGCGTCATGGTGATGGCGCCTTTCCGGACTGGTTTGTCCATGAAAACGCCTATCCGGTTGGGCCCGAGGGCTCCGAATTGGCAGACGATCCGCTCTGATTTTGTCGTAAATGGGGCGTCCGCCGTGATTTGGACATTCAGGCACCTGTCTTCGCGGTTGTAGATCGTGCATTTTTCGGATGACAGGATGAAGACA
>CACYQT010000147.1 GCA_902776645.1 uncultured bacterium
TGAGCATGCTGGAGATGACATCCCAGATCATGTCTTCGTCGTCGACGAGCAGGGTGGTCTCCGTGCCTTTCCAGATCTCCTGCGGCGTTTGCGTGTTGTTTTTGACGGTCTGCACAGGGAAGAAGAGACGGATCGCGCCATCCGGAGCGATGACGGCGTCGCCGTCGTGCAGTCTGGCGACGCCGACGACATAGACCTGCGTGTCGAACGGGAGGACGGCCTTGTCCGTCATCGCCGCGGCATGGATGGAGACCATGATGTAGTCGTCCGCCGGAAGGGAGATGTTGAGTTTGCGCAATTCGTTCAGCTCGAAGTGCTTCTGCTCCAATTCGACGTTGGTGGCCGTGTTGGGGGCGGAGGCTTGGACGATGGACTGGATGGCGTCCAGAAAGGCGTTCTGCAGTTGGTAGACGTTGCCGTGGAGGGCGAACTGGCTTTGCGGTGCGAAGGTGATCGACCGTCCGTCCTCCAAAATCTTCCGGCAGCGTTCGACGACGCCTTTGAGCGTGGCGACGAGATTGATGTCCTCTTGGTCGATTTTGACATCCGTTTGATTGCCAAGATAATCAATTGATTTCACGAGAGTTGCAAGGGCGCTCGTGCTTTTGCCGAGAAAATCCGCCGCCGAAGGGAGGTCTTCGACTTCGTCTTCAAGGAGATCATGGTAGCTTTGAAGCTTTTGAGCGTCCGAATGGAGGAGTTTGGCGCAGCCATTGGCGAATATCAGGAGCTCCTGGAATTTCTCCGCGTCGCTGAGCGTATTGTCGTCAAAATGGAAGTGTGTCATGCGGAATGTTTGTGTTTGATATGGTTATAGATGGTATTAGCGGTTGAATTCGCGGTCCGCGAGATCCATGTGGGCGTTCCAGTCGAAGACCTTGTAGTTGTGTTCGCCCGTGCGGATGTGGTATCCCATGCCGTCGCCGATGAGCGGCTTGTCCAACGGCGGCATGATGTCGGACGGAAGTCCTTTGCGTCCAAAGAGTTTCCAGACTGGTTCGGCTTCATGGATCGCGAGCCATTCGCCGCGTTGGTCCGCCCAGAGGTCTTCGTCCGCGCTGGTGACGTAGACGGCTCGCGGCGCGACGAGCGCGACGAGTTCATGCTGGTCGAACGGCAGCTCGTCTTCGCGATCGATGTATTTTCGGTAATTGCCGCAGAACCAATGCTTGAAGGCGTTCTGGATGACCTTCAGCGATTCGCCGAAGCGGCGTCTGGCGATGGCGGCTCCTGAACAGCCGGAGCAATTGGAGATGGTGAGCGCCCACCGTTCGTCCTGCGCGCCGCACCAAAGGGCGGTCTTGCCGCCGCGCGAATGGCCGGTCACGGCGCAATGCTTTTCGTCGATGTCCGGATCGGTCTCGAAATAGTCCATGACGCGGGATCCGCCCCATGCCCATGCGGCGATGGTGCCCCATGAGTTGAATTTCCGCGCGGCGGGATTCTGCAGATAGGCGTGGATACCGGTGGTGAAGCCGTCGTATTTGTCCGGGGCGACGTCTCCGTTGAAGAACGACGCGGCGGCGTAGCCTCGCGCGACGATTTGCTCCGCCGGCCAGAAGTCCGATTTGATCTTGCGCGTCGGATCGATGTTTTCGCGGTCGCGGTTGCAAATGAGCAGGAAGGCGGGGGCTGGCTTCGTCCGATTGTTGGGAATGAACAGGTTAAGATGGATGATTGGCGCTTCCGGCTGGGCTCCGAGATGGATGTTGACGAGCTTGAGCGTGGCGGCGCCATCCATGGCCTGCCGGTCGATTTTGGCGATTTCGAACCATTCGTCCTTCGGCCGTTCGGGCGAATAGCCGTATAGTTCGTTGCGGAAAAGATCCAGCAGCTTGGCGCGCTTTTCTGCCCATTGGGCGGTGGTCGTGATGGTCCGTCCGTCGTCGTCCTTCATGAGCGGCGGCAGTTGGTATGACGGGACCTTGTCTTCGAAGTAGTTGATTTCAGAGCGCTTTTCGGAGAGTTTCCGCGCCAGTTCGATATTTTCTGTCCAGGTGTCGGTCTGTGTCATGGCTGTCATGTCGAATTTGAATGTTGTGGTGGGGGAGGGCGGCGCGTCCGGCCGCCCATGTCGCTTAATGGTTCTATAAACTAATCCGCCTTTTGTCGATGTCTAATATAATGGAAAATATCTGCGTAAATTTCATCTGATTCTTGCGAATAGTTTGTTTTTTTCAGAATATGGGTTAATTTTATAGGATTTGAATGACTGGATTCAATTCAGATGACTATCACATAAATTAAGAGAAGGAATGAAACCATGAAAATGATGAGAAACGTGTTGGTTTTGGCCGCTATGATTGGTTTGTGCCAGTTCAGCGTCTCCTGCGCACGACGCAACGAACAACCGACCAGTGCGAATGTCACAAACGAGCAGTACAGCTGGGGAACGTATCGTGCGGATTTTGATTCGACGATGTTCCTGCTGGACAAAGCCGTCCGCAACGCTTGCGCGCGTGCCCGCTTGGTGAAACGTGAACAGACCTTCAGCGGCAACTTGAGCTTCTATAAGTACCAGGACGTCGATGGCATTGAAGTGAAGGTCACGATCGTCGAACTGAAGGAAGGCGGCGTCCGCATGAAGATCCGCATCGGCTCCATGGGCGACAAGGAGTCCAGCCAGAAGCTGTTGCTGGCGATTGACGACGAACTCCGCCTGCTGGTGACGACGCCCGCCGCGATGTAAATTAACAATTTACAATTAACAATTTACAATTTCTTACCCCAGCTGGAATTTCCATCTGGGGTATTTTTTTCTGTGAGAAAAGTTCATGTCATTGACTGGAAGGTTGGGTAGCCAGGGGCAGTTGATCTTTCGATTTGTCCATGGCATGCGATCATGTATCTTTCAGGTATGATGTTCTAACACTTCCATGTCTATCATTGCTAATTGTTAATTGTAAATTATTAATTATCAATTATTCCGAAAGGAATGCGTTTGCCGCTTTGATAAGGTCGTCGTGGTCTTTCAGGCCGCCGATTTCGCGGCAGCTGTGCATGGCCCAGAGGGCGGAGCCGATGTCGAGGCCGGGCACGCCGAGTTCGGCGGAGCAGGTCGGGCCGATGGTGGAGCCGCATGGCATGTCGGAGCGGTTGACGAAATCCTGCAGCTTGATGCCGTGCTTCATGCAGAGGGCGCGGAAACGGGAGGCCGTCTCGGACGTCGTGGCGTATTTGAAATCCGCGTTATGCTTGACGACGATGCCTTGGTTCATCTTGGGCGCGTAGGCGGAATCATGCTTGTCCGCAAAGTTCGGATGGACGGCGTGGGCGGAGTCGATGGAGAGCATGGCGGATGCCGCCATGGCGCGGTAAGTGTCTTCCTGCGTGCCCTTTGCGGCGAGTGTGATGCGATCCATGACGGTGTGAAGGTAGGTGGAATTGGCGCCTTGCGGCGTGCGGCTGCCGATCTCTTCATTGTCCGCCAGGAAGATGACGGGCGTGATGCCTTTGGCTGGCTTGGCGGCGATCAGGCCACAGACGGCCGCATGGCAGGACGTCAGATTGTCCAGCCGCGGCGAGCTGATGAGCGAATTGTCCAAACCGACGACGGTCGCGGGCTGGATGTCGTAGAGGAACAGCTCCGCGTCCAGAATCGTGTCGATCTTCTGCTTGGCGGCTTTGGCAAGTTCCGCCACGAGATCATCGACGGATTTGCCGGCGAAGAGGGCCGCCATCTGCGACTGCGGGTTGAGCGCGAGGCCGTTGTTGACGCCGTGGTTCAGATGGATTGCAAGATTCGGGATGACGGCGACGGGGCGGTTGATGTTGACAAGGGCGGTCTTCGCCTGTTTTTTCGCGTCAAGAAACGCGATGCGGCCGGCCACGCCGAGTGGACGGTCCTGCCATGACGTATGGATGTCGCCGCCGTAGATCTGGATGGGAACGCGAACGGAACCGTTTGAGAATGAAGCTCCTGCGAGTTTCAGCTTCGGCGCGGGGCTGTCCGTGTGGCCTGTGACGAGACGGAAGCCGCCCGTCGTTTTTCCATGATATTGGAAGGCGACGACGGAGGATTGGTTGCGTGTGACGAAATAGCCCTTGCCTGATTTCAGTTGCCAGTGGCTTGTTTCGTCAAGTTGTTCGTATCCTGCGTCTTGGAGCATCTGGCAGGCGTTGGCGGCGGCGTGGAAGGCGGAGGGGCTTTTGTCAAGGAATTGGAAGATGTTCAGCTTCATAGTGGCTAGTGGTTAGTGGTTAGTGGGTAGTGGCTGGGAGGGCCGCGCTCCTGCGCGGCCGGTGGTTAGTGGGAAAAATGGGACTACTGGGACTGCTGGGACAGATGATTTTTTTATGAAAAGCGATTGCGATGGCTTGCGTAAATCGAAAGCCGCATTATTTTATTGCACATCATTCATGCGGGTGTAGCATAGTGGTAATGCTCCAGCTTCCCAAGCTGGCTAGGAGGGTTCGATTCCCTTCACCCGCTCCAAACTTTCTCAAGCCCAGTCCCAGTCACGGGACTGGGCTTGTTTTGTATTCAAATCCACTGCTTTCAGCGGCTGGAGCATTACCACTATGCTACACCCGCATGGGCTGGAATCGGCGCAAAATCGGCACGAACTTTGTTGACCGTCAACTAAACGTCAACAGTTTGGAGGTGTCGAATGCACAGAAGAGGCAACGGAACAGGAACTTTGTATTTGAAAGATGGTTGTTTTCGCTATAAATATACCAATGCTTTAGGTAAAAAGCAAACCGTCACGTTGAAGGATGCCGAAGGGCATCGCGTCAGCAAGCGAAAAGACGCGGAGAAATTAATTACAGCATTGACAGCACAGACACTTGAAGTCGATGCGTTGAAAATCAAAACTTAATTGCTTGAAAGTATCGCCGTGGCACATGGCTATACTTGCCAGATTCCCATTGAAGGATTCTGGGAACGGTTGCAGACACATCCGAATTATGATAGTGATTCCGATGGCGTTAATAAATCCTGTGTTGTCGGTTCGTTCCTGAAATGGCTTGCTGCAAAGCATCCAGACCTGAAGACAATTGGTGAAATTACCGTTGAAATCGCGGGGGAATATTTAAATAAGGTATGGCAAACAGGCATCACAGGATTAACTTACAATGTCAAACTGTGGCTTCTGA
>CACYQT010000148.1 GCA_902776645.1 uncultured bacterium
ATGGTTTACTTTACCTTCACCTTGACCGTAGCGGCCTTCGTGGCCTTCTTGTAGTTCGCGTTGCCCGCGGCGGTCACCTTCACCTTCACCTTGTAGGTCTTGCCAGCCTTCAGGCCCTTCTTCACGGTAACCTTGCCGGCCTTGCCCACGGTTATCTTGTCGTTGCCCTTGGCCTTCTTGAAGGTCACCTTCCCCTCCGCGTCGCTGACCTTGAAGGCCTGCGCCTTCTTGAAGGTCGACTTCTTCGACGCGCTGGCCGTGACCCTCTTGCCCTTCACGGTCATCGGGTTATCTGCCTTCTCAGAGGGCTCGGATTTCTTGGCGACCACATACGCCTTGACGGAGAAGTTGTCGATGGCGAACTGCCCGCCGAGTTCGGCCCTCTTCCCGTATTCGGTCCAGTCCGTCCATGCGCCGTTCACGAAGGCCCATCTGATGTGGGAGGACGAAGGGCAGGGCGGCGAAGACTACACGGACATGCTCATCCGCTGCGTGAAGGATTGCGCGAAGGTCGGCGTGAAGATCATGGTCGCCCATGTCATCATCGGCATGGACCGCCATTCGCCGAACGCCTTGGGGCTGAAGCGGTTCGAACGCCTTGTGAAGGCGGGTGAAGAGAACGGCGTCGTCATCGCGTTCGAAAACACGGAGGGGATCGAATATCTGCAGGCGGTCATGGACGAGTTCAAATCGTCTCCGGCCTGCGGCTTCTGCTGGGATACGGGCCATGAGATGTGCTACAACTACAGCGAAGACGTGATGGCGCGTTTCGGCGACAAGCTCGTGGCGACGCATATCAACGACAACCTCGGCATGGCGGACCGCAACAACATGACGTGGCTGGACGATTCGCATCTGCTTCCGTTCGACGGCATTGCGGATTGGCAAGGCGTTGTCGACCGTCTGGACAAATACAACTTCGACGGCATCTACACGATGGAACTGACGCGCGACAGCAAGCCCGGAAAGAACACGCATGCCTCCTACGCGGATTGGTCGTACGAAGTGTTCGTCACGAAGGCGTTGGAGCGCGGAAAGCGCATCGCGGCCTTGAGCCGATGAAAGTACAAACGAAGAGATAAAAGGGATTCAAGGGATTCAAGCTAAAGGATAATAAAAAGAAAAATAAAAGGATTTTCACCTATGATCAACATCAAACCGCCGTATTTGGGCTGCGCCTACTATCCGGAAGACTGGCCTGTGGAGGAAATCGAGAAGGATGCCGCGAAGATGAAGGCGATCGGCATCCAAGTCGCTCGCATCGCGGAATTTGCGTGGAGCCGCATGGAGAACACGGAAGGCGTCTTCACGTTCGACTGGCTGCACCATGTCGTCGACACGCTGGCGAAATACGGAATCGCCACGGTCTTGGGCACGCCGACGGCGACGCCGCCTGTCTGGCTCAGCCGCAAATATCCCGATGTCCTTATGGAGCAGGAACATGGACGCCGCACACAGCATGGCGGCCGCCGCCACTGCTGCTCGAACAACGAACATTATCGCGAATACAGCGGCCGGATCGTCGAGAAGATGGCGCAGGAATTCGCGAATGACGAAAACGTCATCGGCTGGCAGATCGACAACGAAATCTACTCCTTCGGCAACGGTTGCATGTGCACTGTCTGCGCGGAGAAGTTCAAACAGCGTCTGAAGGCGAAATACGGCACGGTGGACGCCTTGAACAAGGCGTGGAATCTGACGATTTTCAGCCAGGAGTACAATTTCTTCGATGAAATCCCGACGCCGCGCGACGCGTGGGTCAAATGCAGGCGGAGATCCTCAAGAAATACGTGAAGGTTCCCGTCGGCACGGACGTCATGCCCGTGAACGGCATGAACTATCTGCATCTGAACAAGAAACTGGACATCGTGCAGTTCAACCACTACAACAATCCGGACAATCTGAGCCATTGCTCCATGTGGTTCGATTTCCTGCGCAACATAAAGGACCGTCCGTTCTGGAACACGGAGACGTCCACCTGCTGGAACGGCTCCGCCAACATCCCGCAGTCGGTCAAGCCGGAGGGCTTCTGCTACGCGAACTCCTGGCTGCCGATCGCGCTGGGCGGCGAAGCGAACATGTACTGGCTGTGGCGCACGCATTGGGGCGGCCATGAGATCATGCATGGATCCGTTCTGGACGCCTGCGGACGGCCGATGCACATTTACAATGAAGTGAAGAAGATCGCAAAGGACTACGTACGAGCGGGTTACTTCCTGAATCGCACGAAAGTCACGACGCCGATCGCCGTGCATTATCCGTCGCTGTCGTGGAATTTCTTCGAGACGCAGGGAATCGTGCAGGGCTTCCGCTATCAGGACAGCGTCATCCAGAACGTCTACGAACCGATCGTGCAGCGCGGCCTGCGGCCGGACATGCTGGAGGCGGCGCAGGATTTCAGCCAGTATAAAGTCCTGTTCACGCCGTTTGTGACGTCGCTGGAGAACGAAGGGCTCGGCGAACGGATCCGCCAGTGGGTGGAAAACGGCGGCGTGTGGGTCGTCGGCCCGATGACGGACAACCGCAACATCGACGGCGCACGTTACAAAGACCGTCCGTTCGGCATGTTGGAGGAATTCCTCGGCGTCCGCTGGGCGTATGCCGTTCCGGATCTGAACGGCGAAATCAAATGCCAGTGGGCCTCCGGCCGGCCGTTCACGAGCCGCCTGTGGTACGAACTGTACGAAAAGGACGCCGACACACTGGCGACGGTTGCGGAAGCACCTCACAGCGCGTTGGTTGGGAAGGCGGTCGCCTTCAAGAAGAAGATCGGAAAAGGCGTGGTCTTCCTGCTGGGGACGATTCCGTCGGCGGACGTCATGCGCGGCAACATCCTGCCGTTGGCGTTGGACGCGGCGGGAATATCGACCGGTCATGTGGGCGACAGCCGCAATCTGATGGTGGCGCGTCGCGAAGGCCATGGCATGACCGGCGTGGTGGTCGTGGAATATCAAGGCAAGCCTGGCCGCTACACGCTGGACAAGCCCGCCGTGGAATTGATCACTGCCCACAAGATCGAAGGGACGATCGACGTCAAACCGTACCAAGTGCTTGTGCTGCAGGAGTAAGTAGCGACGGCGTCTCGCCGTTGGTGGTTGTGCGAAATGCATGAAGCGGCCTAGCCCCAAAAGGGGCTAGGCCGCTAATTGTATTGAGAAATTTGTGCTCATGCGCGATCGACGGCGGGGACGCCGTCGCTACCACCACACTTGCGTTGCGTTGAAGACGGGGCCTTCCATGCAGGAGCGGGCGTAGCGCCAACCGTCCGGCGTGTCGGCCTTCAGCTTCACGACGCATGCGAAGCATGCGCCGACGCCGCAGCACATGGGCTGGTCCAGGCTGATTTCAGCCGTCGGCGCGATGGCGGCGACGGCTTTCAGCATCGGATTCGGGCCGCAGGCGGCGACGGCTGCATTCGGAAATTCCGCAAGTGCCTCGCGTAGAAGATCCGTGACGAGGCCATGATGGCCGAGCGAGCCGTCATCCGTGGAGATGCGCAGATCGCAGCCGAGAGCCGTGTATTCCTTTTGCAGCAAAATGTCGATTTTCGAACGGCCGCCGATTAAGACAATCGGTTTGAAGGTAGCGAGTTTGGCGAGAAGGAACGTCGCCGCGCAACCGAAACCTCCCGCCACGAGAATCGCCTTCTGACCGTCGACGGGAATGGTGAAGCCTTTGCCGTTGGGGCCGATGACATTCAATGATCCGTCGGACGGAATCGTGCAAAGCTTCCGCGTGCCTTCGCCGACCGTCTTGTAGACAAGGCTGAGGCGTCCCGTGGCGGGATCCGTGTCGTAGATGCTGAACGGCCGCCGCAGGACGCGATGTTCCAAATCCGGAATCTGGACGTGCACAAATTGCCCTGGCAGAGCCTCTTGCGCGATTTCAGGGGCGCACATGTCCAGCTGGAAGTAGTCGCCTTGCAGTTGTCTGTTGGACAGAATCTTGGCTTGTATCTGTTTCATGGAAAATCAGCAGATGGTCTTGAAGGAATTGACGAGCAGGGCGGCCGCCTTGCGGATTTCGTCCGGCGTGCGGCCTTTCTTGTAGACGGCGGAACCGATGCCGACGCCCGCGCAGACCTGCATGAACGCGGGAATATTGTCCGCGTTGACGCCGCCGACGGCGATGATCGGCTTGGAAACAACTGCTTTCAAATCCTTTACGTAGCCCGGCCCGACGATTCCCGCGGGAAACAGCTTCAGATAGTCGGCACCCGCCTTCATGGCGGTGAAAGCCTCCGTCGCCGTGAAGAAGCCCGGAATGGAAATCATGCCGAGCTTGACGGTTTCGTGGATGACGTCCGGATCCGTGTTCGGCGAAATGATGAACTGTCCGCCGGCGGCATGGACGTTGCGGACGTCCGAGACCGTCAGAACCGTTCCCGCTCCGATCATCATGCGGCCTTTCGTATGTTCGACGGCCTTCGCGATACTGTCTAGCGGTCCGACAGGCGAATTGAGCGTGATTTCAAGCAGCTTGATGCCGCCGTCGCAGATGGCGTCGGCGATGTCGTTGATTTCCTGCGGTTCGACACCACGGAGGATCGTGATGCAGGGGCAGTCTTTCATGAGGTCTTGGAAGTTCATGGCAGGTAGTATTTTAGGGATTCAAGGGATACAAGCGATTCAAGGGATTCAATGGACACGAGCGATTCAAGGGATACAAGCAATTGGTTAGCGTTTCACGCGGCCGGAGGCGTTGCCTTTCATGAGCGAAAGGACTTCGTCCGCCGTGGAGTAATTGTAATCGCCTGGAATCGTGTGCTTAAGGGCGGAGGCCGCAACGGCGAAGCGGATGGAGTCCGCCGGGCTGTAGTCGTGGCAGAGGGAGTAGAGAAGCCCCGCGCAGAAGGAGTCGCCGCCGCCAAAGCGGTCGACGATGTCATGGATTTCATAGGGGGCGTAGTTGCCGTCGGCATCCAGCGGGGCGAAGTAGGCCTGCTTAGCCGTGCAGTCGAAAACCATTCCGCCCCAGTTGTTGTGGTCGGCGGAGACGCTTTCGCGGAGCGTGATGCCGATGCATTTCGCCTGCGGGAATTTCTCAAGCAGTTTGGCGGCGACTTCGCGGTAGCCGTCGATGTTCAGCTTGCCGGATTCGACGGACGTGTTGGAGGCGTGGATGCCGAACACATCCGCGGCGTCCTCTTCGTTGCCGACGATGATGGCGGCGTATTTGGCGATCTGCTCCATGCATTCATTGGCGAGATTGTTTTTCGCCGTGCCCGGCCGCCAGTTCCACAGCTTCTTGCGGTAGTTCAAGTCCAATGAAACGGTGATGTTTTTCGCGACGGCCGCCTGCGCGAGAGCGAGCGTTGTTTTGAAGGCGTTTTCACTGAGGGCGGGCGTAATACCCGTCAGATGAAGGACATCGACACCGTCCAGCATGGCGTTGAAATCATAGGCGTCCGGCCCGAGAAGGGAGATCGTCGAATAATCGCGGTCGTACAGGACGTTGGAGCCGCGCATGTTGGAGCCGTGCTCCGCATAGTAGACGCCCATGCGGCCTGTCTTCGAGAAAAGGATTTTGGAGGTGTCGACGCCGATGCCGGCCAGCTGGCGGGCGAAGGCCTGCGCGATCGGATTGTCCGGCAAGGCCGTGAGATAGCGCGAGTTGACGCCAAGCATGGCCAATGACGCGCAGACGTTGGCTTCGCCGCCGCCATACGTCGCTTCCAATTGTCCGGGAAGGACTTGCGCGAAGCGCTTCTTTCCCGCGGGGCAAAGCCGCAGCATGACTTCACCAAAACCTGCAACCGTCAATTGAGCCATATGACCTCCGTGAAAAAATTATGAGTTAATATGGAAAAAGCGTTTAGCGTTGTCCATCGTGATCTGCGCAAGCTCTTCTGGCGCAAGTCCTTTCTGTTCCGCGACATAGTTTCCGATGACGGGAATGAAGGCCGGCGTGTTCCGCTTGCCGCGATAGGGGACGGGGGCCAGATATGGGGAGTCCGTCTCCAGCAGGATCCTGTCCGGCGGCGTGATGGCGAGAGCTTCGCGGACGTTGTCGGATTTTCGGAACGTGGACATGCCGTTGAAGGACAGCATGGCGCCGAGATCCAGCCATTTGCGGGCTTCCGTACTTGTATCCGCAAAGGAGTGGATCAGAAAGGGATAGCCAGATGGAAGCGTGTTTTTGACGATGTCGTAGCAGTCGTCAAAAGCGCTGCGGCAGTGGATGACGGGCGGCTTGCCGAGTTCGACGGCGAAACGCAGAAAGATTTCGAAAACACGCTTCTGGTCGTCATGGGGCGACAAGTCGTAATAGTAGTCCAGACCGATTTCGCCGACGGCGACGCAACCTTCCGTCTGATGCCACTTGCGAAACGGTTCCAGATCCGTAAACGTATTGGCGACATGCGGATGGAGACCGGCCGTCACGTAGACGCCGTTGCCCGGATCCGCCAGATCGACGGTCCGCTGGCAGTCGTCCAACGATGTCCCCTGGACGATAAGCAGACTGACGCCCGCGGCCTTCGCGGCGGCGAAGATTTCCTGTGGATTGTCCTCCGGATCAAGATGGAAATGCGTATCGGACCACATGTCAGTATTTCAGCCCGTTCATCCGTTTGACCGGATATTTCATCGTAAGCTCTTTGATGAAGGCGTCGTATTTCTTCTTCTCCTCGAGCTTGAAGAGCTTCTCTTTGATCGTCTTGCGCAGCTCCGGCGTGAGCTCCGGGATGCCGCCGCCGTCTATCTCGTTGACATGCAGGAAATAGATGTTGTAGCCAAGGTCGATCGG
>CACYQT010000149.1 GCA_902776645.1 uncultured bacterium
TCGACGACCTCGCCTGGCAACCGAAGGATGTCACGCCGGAAGACGCCAAGTTCCTGCGCTCCATCGCCCAACGCGTCGCCGCACAGGCCGCGAAATGACCTTTCGCACAGTGGCGAGGGTGCTTCATGAATCGATATTCGTGAATATATATTGAATCCCATCAATATATAATAAAAAAATCACATGGAAACGGTTGTTTTAATTTGACTTTTCCAAAAAACAGATAAATTAACTATAATTTAAGTTTTTTGTCATCTGAATTGATCCAACCAGTCAAACCATCAACCACAAGGGAAAAAGAACATGAAAAAAGACCGTCATTTCACGCTGATCGAGTTGCTGGTCGTCATCGCCATCATCGCGATTCTCGCCGCCATGCTCCTCCCCGCCCTCGCGAAAGCACGCAACAAGGCCTACGCCATCAACTGCACCAGCAACATGAAGCAGCTCGGCACGAGTCTGGCCATGTACATGGGCGACCACCAAGGCTTCCCGCCGCCCGGAGACAACGGCGCTCCTGGCGACAAATGGCCCAACGGCACCTCCCTCCAGCATCCGTTCTGGAATGAAGTCATGATGCAGATCTGCTACGCAGCTCTCGAAGGATGGACGCGCAACACTGGCTCCTGCGCAGGCGGCTATCTGGATTCCAAGACGCTCTTCTGCCCGGGCGCGTCACCTCACGCCAACTGGAACAACAACTGCTCCTACGGCTGCAACTGGAATATCATGGGCCGCAAGGTCTCATATCCCGCACAGCAGATGACCGCCCCCTCCCAGAAGATCATGTTCGTTGATTTGGACGCGCATGACAGCGGCGGCAATCCGCTTGCCTACGGCTTCTGGCGCTACACGCCAAGCCTTTCCAACCGTACGGACACTGGTTGGGGCTATCCCACCGTCCGCCATGACCAGATGTGCAACGTCACCCATCTGGACGGCCATGTCCAGGCCTACAAGACGCCGAACCGCAGCGATACGATGTCCGTCTTCCCCTTCAAGTGGGGCGACACCTCCTGCGAGCCCTATCTCCGCTGGGACAAGTAAGTTAGCCACAACATAACGGCTCTTCGAGGGCTGCCGCAACACCTTTCATGGCATGCGGCAGCCCTCTTTTTGTCTTAAACAGCATATAAAAAACACCAATATACTCTTTTTACGGCTAAAATCTCCTTTGTCTGATTTGATTAATTGAAATTAATCTATTACATTAAAATAATATGAATATGTTTAATTTTTATGGATATGATAAAAGAAAAAGGAGATTCCAACATGAAAAAATCACGTCATTTCACGCTAATTGAGCTGTTGGTCGTCATCGCCATCATCGCGATTCTGGCCGCCATGCTGCTCCCCGCCCTCGCCAAAGCCCGCGAAAAGGCCCGTGCCATCAGCTGCATCAACAACATGAAGCAACTTGGCACTGGCTCCAACATGTACATCAGCGACTACCAAGGCTTTCTGCCCCCCATGGACAATGGCGCCCCTGGCGACAAATGGCCAAACGGCACCTCCCTCCAGCACCCCTACTGGAACGAAGTCATGATGCAGATCGCCTACGCCAATCTTGAAGGCTGGACGCGCAACACCGGCCGTTGCTCCGGCGGATATCTTGATTCCAAGTGCCTCTTCTGCCCCGGCGCCGCGGACCGCCCCAATTGGAACAACGACTGCTCCTACGGCTGCAACGCCCAGATCATGCAGCGCGCCAAATCCTATCCAGCGCAGCAGATGACCGCCCCCTCCCAGAAGATGATTTTCATCGAACTGGATGCCCATGAAAATACCGGCAATCCGCGCGACTACGGCTTCTGGCGCATTCAGCCCAGCATCTCCAACCGCACGGATACTGGCTGGGGCTATCCCACCGTCCGCCACAGCCAGATGTGCAACGTCCTCCATCTGGACGGCCATGTCCAGACCTACAAGACCCCCAACCGCAGCGACACGATGTCCGTCTTCCCCTTCAAGTGGGGCAACAAGGATTGCGAACCCTACCTCCGTTGGGATAGATAAGTCGTAACCGACATTCGGTTCAACAAAAGCCTGAAAGTTTTCACAAACTTTCAGGCTTTTTTATTCCCCTTTCCGTTATTCCACGTTATATTAATCATAATGTAAAATAGCCTTTTCTGCGTGGATCCTCCGCGCGAAGCGAATCGAAACCGCCGAGCCGCCGGAGGCCATGCAAGATCATCATTGTTCCTCAATGCCGTTTTCACTAAAAATCATCAGCATCAATGCCGACGGCGGCGAGGCAATTCGTGTCCATCCGTGTCCATTAGTGGTTCTAGTTTTTGACAAAAAAGGAATTCATCATGCGTTATCCGTCCTATCCGCTTATCGCCCATGACCCGTACTTCTCCATCTGGTCTCCGTCAGACAACCTAAACGATTCATGGACAAAGCACTGGACTGGCGCCAACCATGAAATCTGCGGCATCGTCCGCATCGACGGCAAACCCTACTGCTATCTCGGCAACCCGCGTGGGTTTGACAAGTTGCCGCAGACCTCCGTCACCGTCCTCCCCACCCGTACCATCTACACATTCGAGGCGGACGGCGTCAAATTGACGCTCACTTTCCTGACGCCCGCCCTCCCGCAGAAGCTTGACATTCTGTCACGCCCCGTCACATATATCTGCTACAACGTCGCTTCCATCGACGGCAAGGCGCATGACGTCCAGGCCTACATCGATTTCGGCAGCGAAATCTGCGTGAACGACGCGCAGGATCCCACGCTCGGCGGCCGCTACCAGATCGCCACCATGGATCTGCTCGGCTTCACGTCCGCCCGCCCGAACATGCTCGGCCGCGTCGGCGACAACCTCCGCATCGAATGGGGCTACTTCTATCTCGGCCTCCCGAAAACCACGGAATTCATCTCCGCCCTCGGCGGCCGTGACGAGATGCGCAACTCCTTCCGCGACAATGGCAAACTTCCTGCGGACGACCGTCTCGAATCCTGCAATCCGTACCGCCGTCCGCGTATCATCGCCGCCGCGGCCGCCACGACGCTGAAGGTCGCCGCCAACGCATCCGCGAACTTCCATGTCGTCGCCGCATATGACGACATCTTCAGCGTCGAATATCTCAACCAGAAACTCGTCGCCTACTGGCGGCGCGACGGCCTCGCCTTCTCCGCCATGCTCAATGCCGCGGAAGCGGAGCTTCCGCAGATCGCCGCGGAATGCAAAGCCTTTGACAAGAAGCTGCTTGGAGACGCGAAAAAGGTCGGCGGCAGCGACTACGCCGCCCTCTGCTCCATCGCCTACCGCCAGTCCATCGCCGCCCACAAGCTCGTCGCCGCGACGGACGGCACCCCCTACTTCTTCTCCAAGGAGAACTTCTCCAACGGCTGCATCTGCACGGTTGACGTGACCTATCCATCCGCGCCGCTCTATCTGCTTGTCCAGCCCGCGCTTCTGAAAGGCATGCTGATTCCGATCCTCAACTACGCGGAACTCAAACGCTGGCCGTACAATTTCGCGCCGCACGATCTCGGCACGTATCCGCTGGCCAACGGGCAGGTCTACGGCGGCGGCGAAAAGAACGAAGTGAACCAGATGCCTGTTGAAGAAAGCGGCAACATGCTCATCCTCGCAGGCGCCCTCGTCAAATTCGAAAACGACGTCGAGTTCGCCTCCAAATACTGGAACACGTTCACGAAATGGGCGGAATACCTCCTCGCCAAAGGCTATGATCCGGAAAACCAGCTCTGCACGGACGATTTCGCGGGCCATCTCGCCCACAACACGAATCTTTCCATCAAAGCGATCATGGGTCTCGGAGCCTACGCGCAGATCGCCAAAGTCCTCGGCAAGAACGATATCGCCGAAAAATACCTTGCCGCCGCGAAGGACGCCGCCAACCGTTGGCAGAAGGACGCCCTCGACGACAACGGCGCATACCGCCTCGCTTTCGACCAGCCCGGAACATGGAGCCAGAAGTACAATCTCGTGTGGGACAAGCTGCTCGGCCTCAATCTCTTCTCCGAAGATGTCGCCAAACGCGAACTCGCCCACTATCGCAAGATCCAAGGCGAATACGGCCTCCCGCTTGACAACCGCCGCACCTACACGAAGATCGACTGGATCCTCTGGTCCGCCACGTTGACGCGCAACGACGACGATTTCGCCGCCATTCTCGCCCCCGTCATGAAGTTTCTCCAGGAGACGCCCGACCGCATCCCGCTGACCGACTGGTATGAAACCACCAACGCCAAGAAGGTCGGTTTCCAGGCCCGTTCCGTCGTCGGCGGCATCTTCCTCAAGTTGCTCTACGATGAGAACTTCCGCAAATCCTACCGGATCTGACCGATGATGGAAGTGAACAAGAAGCCTTGCTACAACATCGTGCTCGTACGGCCGGAGATTCCGCAGAACACGGGAACCATCGGGCGGCTCTGCGTCTGCACGGACGCCGCCCTCCATCTCATCAAGCCACTCGGTTTTCTGCTGGACGAAGCGCATCTCCGCCGCGCGGGACTCGACTACTGGCCATATTTGAATCTATCAATCTACGAAGACTGGGATGATTTTCTGACGAAAAACAATCCCAGTCTGGACCACATGGTGTTCTGCAGCACGAAAACGACGAAAAGCCTCTACGATTTCACGTTCGAAGAAGGCGACTGGCTCATCTTCGGCAACGAAGGCCACGGCCTCCCGCCGCCATTCTACGAACGCTACCGCGAACGGCTTTTCACGCTGCCGATGCCCGGCGAGCACGCCCGTAGCCACAATCTCGCAAACTCCGTATCCATCGCCCTCTATGAAGCGCTCCGCCAGACG
>CACYQT010000150.1 GCA_902776645.1 uncultured bacterium
ATTCAATTGGATAGCCCGGATCGTTTTTTTTCTGCACTTCGATGTCGATGACCACGCCGATCGACCGGCCCGGGCGGCCCGGGGAGGGCAGCATGAGCAGGACGTCGAACATGGTGGTCCGCTCCGCCAGCTGCCTGTCCTCCACGTTGCTAGTCGGGACGTTCTCCGGCGGGGCCTCCCCAGGGTGGACGGGTATCCTGCCGATGTCCAGGCGCGCTTTCGGAAGGTATTTCTCCATGACCTCCCGCACGGTGCATCCCCTGTATTCGTCGATGAAATGCACGAGCAGCCAGGCGAGGACCTCCCGGTTGCTGAATATCCTCTTGATGAGCGGGTCCCCGTCCGGGTCGTTCCGCCCGCTCAGCAGATTGTGCCCCAACGAGCTGAATTGCAAATTCGTATCTTGTTCCATAGCCGTATGTTCCATTGTTGTACCGTCCTTTCTCCCGGCCTTGAGGCCTTCTGGCAACGACACAACATAGCACGCCAATGGCAGAAGTCAATAAATGCCATTAAAAATATTTATTTCGCTATCTATTATGACTTTAGATGACTTTATATGATTTACTATGACTTACTATGATTTTACAGGAAAGACGATGACTTTTCATGCGACATTTTCAATATGATGTATATTATGGAAGACATAATCTAAGACTAAGGTAAGAAGCATGTTCAATTTCATCGGCACGCATAAAATCGGCATTCTCGGAGACGCCAGCAGCGGCAAGACGGTCTTCCTGACGTCCCTTCTCTGGAATCTGGAGGAAGGAAAGCTACGGCTTGGAGCCACGCATGAGCCTCCGACGGATGTCAAAATCCATAAACTGGACGATCCGCATGCCTTCGATTATGCCGGCAGCAAACGCAAATGCAAGAACAGCAACAAATGGCCCGCCAAGACCACCAGCGAGTATTCCGTCGCGGCATGTTCGTACAAGCCGCATACGCTCTTCCCGCGCGATCTGACGTTTGTGGATATTCCGGGGGAGCGCATGGCGGATCTTCTCATCTGGCAATGCCACGACTATGCGGAATGGTCGGCGGCCATGATTCAGTCATGGCGTGAATCGGACACGCTCTCCACTTGCATGCAGGCGTATGTGGAGCTTTTGAATCATCCGCAGGCAAGAAAGGAGGAGCTTGCCCGCGAATATAAAAAAGGCATGCGGGAGCTGCTGCGCAACTACATACCGCAGATATCGCCCTCCACGTTGTTCTTCAACGACGGCAGATTGGAAAAAATGGCGGACATCGATGATGATGCATGGCTGGAGAAACGCAGCATCTGGCGGCATGGCGACGCTGCCTGCGATTTCTTTCCACTGCCGCCGGAATGGGAGGAAAGCGCCGAAGATCGGTACTTATCCTGTTGGAGGAATTTCAATCTGTACAAGAAAACCATCATCAAACCTTTGTTTTCACAGATAGGCTCTTGCGACCATTTCATCATCTGCATCGATGTTCTGGGCATCTTGGCCCTGTCGCCGGGGGCTTTTCTGAAGACAAAGGAGGAACTGGAGCATTTCTTCACGAAAATCACGCCTGGATTCTGGGGAGATCTGTTGAACCGTCTCGGCGGAAATCTTCCGAGAATCGCGTTTGTCGCCACCAAATCCGATCTTGTCTATCGCGTCAACCTTCAGCATCTGAGGAACTTGCTGGAGGATCTCGTCAAACGTTTCGTCACGGAAAAGATAACGTTCGGATACTTCACATGCACCGCCTGGACTTCCACGAAAGAAGGGCAGGGCGAAGCGCGTAACCAAGCCATTGTCAGCGTCTTGAAGGAAGATGAAAACGGAACGTTGAGGAAGTCTGAAGAAGTGCTGCGATGTCCGCCGCTGCCGGCGGAATGGCCGGATGACTGGGACGGAGCCGAATATGCGCGTCTCACAATGGACATGCTTCCCA
Organism: uncultured bacterium; assembly: GCA_902776645.1. Classification (GTDB taxonomy): domain Bacteria; phylum Verrucomicrobiota; class Lentisphaeria; order Oligosphaerales; family Oligosphaeraceae; genus UBA1407. Next base: position 1,915 of record CACYQT010000150.1, read on the forward strand.
GCGTGATCAACGCCAACCCCCCAAGGCAGACTGGCATCGACGCCATTCTGAATTTCATCACAGGCGACGGCAAAGAATAATTTGGAGCGGCCATGATCAACAAGCGTCCCATCCCGTCGGAGAATGTCCAAGGTGAAGAACCACAGGATTATCCGAAAAAAGAGCCAACTATTTCAATGGTGGAGAAACACCCGATGGAATCATCGGCAATCGATTCCATGCGCCGTGAAAGCGATCCACGGACAGGTTTCCGCGAACCGCCGCCGCCCATCCCGTACAATCCGCCGCCGGAGTCCGAAAACGATGTTCCGCCGGAAGAGGACATGCCGCAGGAAGCCGCCTGTGACGCATCGTTTTTCGACAAACTGCAACGCTTCCTGATGCCGTTGCTTCTGCTTGCGGTGGCGTTGCTTGGTTGTTCCATCACCAAAAACATCGCCGTTTTCTACCAGACCGTGCGGACAATGGCCTTATGGGAGATCATCCTGTTTTCCATTCCCATGGCAGTGTTCAGCGGCATCTTGCTCTTTGTGCTCTATAAACTTATAGTTTTGATGGGGCATCTGAGAGCCTTTACCCAGATATCCGGCAAGGCGCTGCAGGAGTTGCGTGGGCGTGAGAATCTGCGCAAACTTTGCATCCAGCGGGAAGGGGAAGCCCGCCAAAAGCTTGTGGAGCTATTGAAAGAGGACAGCAAGGATCAAGACAAGCTGTTCATGGCTTGCGGCGGAAACAAGCTTATGGAAATCAGGGCGGCCAAGGAATCATTGCTTGGCTATCATTGCACGGACAGGGAATGGATTTCCAAATATGTTGATGAATACCAGAACAAAGTCGATTCGCTTGCCAAAGACATCATTGGCCGTTATTCATGGAAAGCCGCCGCCGCCGCGACCGCCTCGCCGTTCGTGGCATTGGATCAAATCATCGTTTTGGCGACCTGCGTCACCATGCTGAAAGATCTTTTCCTGTTGTACAATCTCAGGCCGACATGGGACAAGAACTTGCTGCTGATGGCGAGAATGGTCATTCACGTCTATGCCACAGGCTTCTGGCAGGATTTTTCAAAAGCCGGCGTCGAGGCACTGGACAAAGGTCTTGACACATTCATCGACAATGTGAAGAATTCTCCGATGGAGGGATTCATGGCGAAGGCCGGTTCAAGCGTCGGCGGTTTGCTGGGAGGCAATTTGGGCAACATCGTGGCCCGCGGCGTTGGCGAATGCGTCATGCACAAAATCACGGTCGGGCGTCTGGGGGCGGCGGCCATCCGAATGCTGCAACCCGTTGGGAAGTAAAACGCCATTGTTTTTGTCCTTTTCGTCCCTTGAGTCGCTTTAGTCCCTGAAAAAAGAAAAGCCCGTAACATTTTGCAGTTACGGGCTTTGCGTATACCCGGGGCGGGAATTGAACCCGCGACCAATGGTTTAGGAAACCACTGCTCTATCCACTGAGCTACCCAGGCGACAACTGTTTTAATATAGAGGAAAAAGACGTTTTTACAACCAACAGACATGTTCATGGGCGTTTTTTCCGTGAAAGCCAAGGCAGGAGGGCATTTGAACTGGAGGCTTGATTGGTTATATTTTGACAAAAAACAAATCGTTTTCAAATGAATAAGACGGAATTGCGTGGGAAAAACGCCGACGGCGGGACGCCGTCGCTACCTTGCGTGACGCCGTCGCTACATAAAGGAAATCATCATGTTCATCGACAGCCATGCCCATGCTTTCAGACGCCCCGTGCCGTTCGTCGTCAAATTCTGCACCGTCGATGAACTTCTGAAACGATATGACGATGCGGGTATCGAAAAAGGCATTCTCATGCCGGTCGTCAATCCGGAAGTCTATCTGCCGCAGGCGAATGAAGATATTCTGGACATGGTCGCCGCGCATCCTGATCGTCTGGCGGCGTTCTGCAATATCGATCCGCGGGCGATTTCCAATTCGGTCCAGGCTCCGTTGGACAAGATTCTCCAATATTATAAGGACTTGGGATGCAAGGGCGTCGGTGAAATCATGCCCAATCTGCCGATGCTGGATCCCATGGTGCAAAATCTCTTCGCCTGCGCGGAAAAGGTCGGTCTGCCGGTCACGACGGACGGATCGTTGATCGTCGGCGGTGATTTCGGTTTGCAAGACGAGCCTGGCCTGCCGCAGCTTGAATACACGCTGGCGAGATTTCCGGACTTGAAATACATCGCGCATGGCCCGATTTTCTGGGGGGAGCTCGGCGGCTTCAAGACGCCTGCGCAACGCAAGCCCGTCATGAAAGCAAACGGCGGGCAGACGCATTATTTCGCTCCGGAAGGGCCTTTGACGGGTGAATGCGTCGTCCATTCATTGTTCAGGCGTTTCCCGAATCTCATGGCGGAACTATCTGACGCGTATATGGTTCTGAATTGCGACCATGCGTATGCCGCGCGTTTTCTGACGGAATTCCAGGACCGTCTGTTTTTCGGAACGGACATTTGCGGCTTCGGCCATCGGTTCACGATGATGGAGCTTCTTCTGAAGCTCCGTGACGATGGCAGCCTTCCGGAAGACGCCTTCCGGAAGATCGCGCATGACAATGCAATCAAATACTTCAATCTGATTTGAAATGCCTAAAAGAATATAAAGCATTGTAAGTAAAGAGAAGAAAGAATCAACCTTGGAATCATAAGTTAGTCATCATGAAACTCTCATTGAATGGCATCTGGAACGGGCAGGGGATTTCCCCTGAAGGAAAAACGATTGATTTTGATGGGCGCATACCAGGTTGCGTCCATGCGGACTTATTACGAAATGGCACTATAAAAGATCCTTTCTGGCGTGACAATGCCTTGGAATGCCGTTGGATAGAAAGATGGAACTGGGTATATGAAAAAGAGTTTTCCATTGATGAGGCATTTCAAGATGCGCGTCTTGAGTTCGACGGCCTGGACACATATTGTCAAATCTACCTGAATGGACTTGAAATCGGGCGGACTGACAACATGTTCATTTCCCATTCTATTCCAGCGGAAGGCCTTAGAAAGGGAAAAAACACACTTAGACTTGTCTTCAAGTCTCCGATTGCCGAAACAAACGGTCTGCCGCCCCGTCCGGCAGCCTTCACATCCGAAAGGCTTTATACGCGTCGCATTCAATGTACATATTCATGGGACTGGGTGGATCGTTTTGTGACCATGGGGGCGTGGGGCGATGTCTGCCTGCATGTGGTTGAGAGGCGTGAAATCAAGGACTTGCATCACGAAGTGCGGGCTTTGGATGCTTTCGGCGCGCTTCTTCGATGCCACGTTGACTTTGATGGCGGCGGTTCAGATTGTTTCTGCCGCCTGTCATTGACTTCGCCACAAGGCGATTGCGTCTTCAGCAAACGCCGCAGAATCGTGGAGGACGGTCTCACGGAATGGATCGATGTGGAGAACCCCCGCCTGTGGTGGCCGAACGGATATGGCGATCAGCCGCTCTATGTGCTTTGTGCGCAGGTGGAAACGGAAGACGGAACCGTTTTGCATGAAAAAACAATGAATGTCGGTATCCGCACTTTCCGCATTGTGCAACAGAAGGACAGACGTGGAACGGAATCGTTCAATAAATGTCTCACCATCAAAAAAGGTCCGCACGTTTCCGGGAAGAACGCCTTCTGGGATCGCAACAACGATGATGAATTCTCGTCATTTACATTGCTGGTCAACAACATGCCGATTTTCTGCAAAGGCGCCAACTGGGTCCCCTGTGAACCGTTCCCGTCAGAAGAGACACCGGAGAAAATTGAAAGAATCCTGACGCTCGCCCGCGACGCTCATGTCAACATGATCCGCGTCTGGGGGGGCGGCATTTTCGAACATGACGTTTTTTATGATACTTGCGACAAACTTGGCCTGTTGGTTACACAGGATTTTCTGATGGCCTGCGGACGTTATCCCGAAGAAGACGAGGCTTTTTTGGCGCAATTACGGAAGGAGGCGGTCTGGGCTTGTAAAAAACTTCGCAACCATCCATGCTTGATGTGGTGGACGGGCGACAATGAAAACGGCATGAATGGCGACGAAGACATGTTGGACTACGGAGGCCGCCGTTCCGCCCTGCGGGCCATTGGCCCCGTGTTGGAGACAATGGATCCAAACCGCCCGTTCCTGCCGTCAAGTCCTTACGGTGGAAGACCATATGGCTCCATTACAAGGGGCACGACGCATAATACGAATTACATCGGTGAATGGTTCTCATACATCCGTTTCAACGACATGGCGGACTATCGTCCATATTTTGAAAAATATCTGTCGCGTTTCTGTGCGGAGGAGCCCATCATGGGCTTTGACACGCCGTCGTCGCTTCGTCGTTTTATGACGGAGCAGGATATTTATGGTGACGATGACGCCATGCTTCGTTTCCATACGAAGAATAATCCGTCGAGTGTTTTCCGTGAATTCCAGATTTACGACTATTTGTGCGCGATTGCCGAAAAGCTTTTTGGTGTAGGAATTTGCGCGGAAGACCGTGTCCTGAAGCGTCAATATGTCCAATATGAATGGATTCGCTTGACGATGGAGCAGTACCGCCGTGAAAAATGGTTTTCGTCTGGTCTGATCTATTGGATGCTCAACGACTGCTGGCCAGCCAACGGCTGGGCGATAATCGACTATTATGCACGTCCGAAAGCCGCTTGGTACGCCATGCGCCGTTCATGCCAGCCAGTCATCGCCTCAATCAGTAAAAAAGATGGAAAATATTGTCTTCACGTTTGTTGCGATGGGCAATACAAAGCAGAGGGACAGGCCCGGATGTTCATCCAGCCGTTCATGCGAGGTGAACCTCTCTGGGAGAGGACCAATCAATTCCAGCTGGAGGCAAATACCAGCCAAGTTGTTTTGGAGACGGAAATTCCGCAACAGACGGAAGAAGCGATTTTGATGGCGGAAATCAGCGGAGAAGGCTTCAGCGATCGTACATGGTTCTTCGAAAGCCGTCCCCAGGATTGCCGTTTCCCCGGTGAACAGCCACAAGTCATCGAACATGGCGATGATTTCGTCACATTGCGTGCCAATTGCTATATTCATGCGGTTGAACTAGACGGCAATTGCTTTTTTGACGACAATTTCTTCTCATTACTACCTGGGGAAGAAAGAACAATCCATTTCAAGAGGAAAAGGAAAACTTCCATTCGCATTCGCAGCTTGAATTCCTCCGCGCCATCTGTCATTATACCGTGACGCTTTTAGAAACGGCATCAAGAGAATGATGCCGTTTCATGAGCGGGTTGCTTCTTCGTCCTGTTCACTTGAACCACGATTCATCGATTTCGCGGCCAAGCAGATAGAACTTCTTGTCGGGGAACCAGAGGATGCCTTTGCCGTCGATGACCGTGTAGCTTGTGTAGAAGGAATTGCCGCCTTTGCGGGGGGCGAAAAGCTTCGGCTCCGCGAATTGGATGGGCTGTTCCGCATCTGGATCGAAATGGCCCGCAATGAGATACAGCGGGCCGCGCGGCTGGTAGGCGTTGGGCAACGACGGATCGAACGTGTTGTGCACCAACGCGAAATACATGCCGCTGGCGGCTTCGCAGCCTTTCCAGTCATAGAGCGGACAGGGCGAACGCGGATGCTTGTAGGGATTGCCGTGGCGGTCTTTCAACTGCTTCACGGGATCCCATGTAGCGCCGCCGTCGCGGCTCTGCGACCATAGCGGCGAGCCGCAACTGCTGCGCATCATGGCGAAAAGCCTGCCGTCGGGCAGCTTGACGATGGCGGCCTCTTCGGCCGCCGGTTCGTAGTCGTTGAGCTTCGGGGCGGTCAATGCGGCGCGATTCGTCGAAAAATGCGTCAGATGGATCTTTTCGACAGGCGGATCGTCGTCGATGTTGTCATATTGCAGGAAGTCGATCTTGCAACCGAACTTTTCATCATAGGGGGCCTTGCCATGGCGGGAGACGCCGACGAAATAGCGGCCGTCCTGTCCTAAACGCAAGGGGCGCTGCCAGTTGCACCAGCTGGGCGGGATGAGCGGATCGGCGGGATCATTGTCCATGCGGACGGTCATGGGAACCATCTTCGGGGCGGACCATGTTTCACCGTCGTCGTCTGAGAAAGCGCCGAACATCTGTCCGCAATGCGGCCCCGCGCTGGTGGTCTGCTGGTTCCACAGGCAGTAGATGCGGCCGCTTTTGGAGATCATGGGCTGCTGCCAGCTGGCGAGAAGGCCCGGATTTTTCTTATTGTGTGAGCCTGCCAGAATGACGGGATCCGTCCATGTACGGCCTTTGTCCGCGCTTTTCGCGAAGGCGATGTGCTGATCCGTGTCCGCTTCCTTAGAAGCCTGTGTCCAGAAGGCGAAAAGCATCTGGTTCTGAGGCTTGTAGATGACTTGGAAGTGGTCGTTGTAGGTGTCGCCCGGCTTGGAGATGTCCCGTTTGGCGATGTCCATCGGCTGTTTCGGGATGAACACGAGATAGTCCGGACGGTTGATGGCGATGTCATGGGCGTAATTCGCGTAGGGAG
>CACYQT010000151.1 GCA_902776645.1 uncultured bacterium
ATACGGATGCGGACGGAAAGGTCTTCGGCGCGGCCATCAAAGGCGGCCACAATGCCGAACACCATAACCACAACGACGTCGGTTCCTTCATGGTCGCTTGGAACAACGACCGTCTCATCGTCGATCCAGGCTCGGAAATCTATTCGCGCCAGTCATTTGGGAAGGAGCGTTACACGTTCAGCCTGCTGAATTCCTTCGGCCATTGCGTGCCGGTTGTCGCAGGCAAACTGCAACGGACAGGCAAAAGCGCGAAGGGCGTCATCCTCAAGACGGATTTCACGGATGAACAGGACACCGTCGTCATGGACATGACCTCCGCCTACGCCGTGCCCGAGCTCAAATCGCTCATCCGCACGTTCGTCTTCAACCGCCCGAACAAGACCATCACCGTGACGGACGCTGTCGAATACACGGAGCCGAAAGACTTCAGCACGGCGCTCATCAGCCGAAGCACCGTGAAGGAATACAAGCCCGAACGCCATTTCATCTACGGCAGCCCGGAAGCCTGCCTGGACGTCAACATCGCCGCCAGCGAGACTTTCAGCGCCAAGACGGAACGGCTGATCCTCCAGTTCGACCGTGTCGGACCGTATCGACTCTCCGCCACGTTGGACAAGCCTGTCCAGAAAGGATTCATCACATGGACGATCAAGGCGACGGAACTGCCAGCGGATCTGTTCAATTTCTACAAAGCGCCGGATGTCACGCCGTACAAGCCAGTTATGGACAAGGCCATCCTTGTCCAGGCGGAGGACTTCAAGGAGGAGACAGCTCCGGCGGACGCGGCTAAAGTCGTCGCAGACCCCAAAATCGGTTCAGACGGCACGACGCTTAAGCTTTGGGACAAGGACGGTCATCGCCTCGCATGGGACGTCACCGTCCCGCAGGATGGCGCGTATCTCCTTCAGTTCAAGGCGTGTTGCGCCATTGTCGACGGCGTCAGCCGCATCGTGAAAGTCGATGGGAAGGATGTCGGCTCCTGTCTCTTCCCGTACACGGGCGGCTGGAGCACTACCAAGAACGACTTCAAGGAACTCTATCCGGCCGCCGATCGGAAACCTCTGCTTCTTGATCTGAAAAAGGGCGGCCATGTCATCGAATTCATCAACGACAAAGGCGGCGGTCTGAATCTTGACTGGTTCAAGCTCATCCCCGCCACGAAACCGTAACGGCCGCGCAGGTGCGCAGCCCTCCCAACCACCAACCACTAACCACTAACATATGCCAATTTGTAAAAAATGCGGTCTTATCCTTGCGGCAAGCGACAAAGTCTGCCGCGGTTGCGGCACGCCCGTCGAAGCTTCTGCGCAATCGGCTCAGCCGCCGCAATTTCCAACATCGTCCATGCCGGAATCCACGCCGTTGCCAAAGCCGAGCGGTTTGACGTATTCGTCTCCGCTGTCTTCTGCTCCGCCGCCGATTCCATCGACGCCGCAGTCGCCTGCGGCTCCACCACCGACGCCATCCTTCGCTGCCCCGCCGCCGATTCCATCGACGCCGCAGTCGCCTGCAGCCCCGCCGCCAACACCGTCTTTTGCGGCACCGCCGCCGCACCGCAAGCGGTCACGCCACCGCCGCCTGCGCAGCAGCCGCCACCGCCGCCCGCGCCAGCGGCTGAAGCCTCGCAGCAGCCACCGAAGGAACACCCGGAAGAACCTCAACCTCCCAAACCGCAGCCGTTCCGCCCGAAGCCCTTCAAGCCCGCCGGATCCAAATTGCCGCCCAATCTGGATATCGACAACCAGCCTGTCTCCGGCGTCCGCAAGCCGTATCAGCCGCAGCAGCCGCAGCAGCCGCCCATGGCGCAGCCGATCAACATGTCGCAGGTTCCGCCCATGGCGAATCCGCCAATCAAAGAACAGCCTGTCTATCAGCCATTTACGCCGCCTCAGGCCCCAACGTCCAATGGCAATTTCAGTTCCGGCCTTGTCTGGGCGATCCTGACTTTGATTTTCTGCTGCAATCCGCTGTCCATCGTCTCCGTCATCCTCTCCGCCATCGCAACTGGCGAGTTCAAGAGCGGCGATCTTGAAAGCGCGCAAAAGCACGCCAAGCTGTCCAAAATCATCACGATCATCGCCATCTCGCTTTCCGTCCTTTCCGCCATAGCCTTCAGCATGATTCCAGTGGACGAAACCACAACCACGGAGGAGGAAATTGAGCAGATAGACATTGATACCGAATAACCGCCTGGACATTGCGTTTCCAAAATCTCCCATGACGTTCTCCCGCAAAAAACTGCTGCTTTTCATCTCCGCTGTGATCCTGATGATCGCTGCGCTGGCGGCCGTTTACGCCATGGAGCCCGGAAACACGGTCCAGCGGTTCATGCCGAAATGCCCCTTCCATCAAATGACGGGCATGCACTGCCCGGGCTGCGGCGGCACGCGGGCCGTCCACGCCCTGTTGCACGGCCATCCTCTCAAAGCCTTGCGGTACAACGCGATCCTACTGCCAGGAGCCGTTTGCGCAGGGCTCGTCTGGAGATATCCGAAGCTCCAAACCAACAAGCCGTTCGCGTACACGGTCGCCACCGTATTCATCCTCTTCTTCATCCTACGGAACATCCCCTGCTATCCGTTTTCCCTTCTTGCCCCGCCATCCTTCTGAACCATGAAAAAAAAGAACAACACCCCTAGACGAATCCGCATAGCCGTCGCGGCTATCGTGTTCATTCTCATATGCTTGGCGTTTGCCGGACTGATGCCGCAGGCCACCGCCCTGCTGAAAATCCAGGCCGCGCCGTCGCTGATGAAAACCATCGCCGCGTTCTCCACTGGCGCGTTGGCGACATGCATCGTCATCCTGCTCATCACGTTCCTTTTCGGTCGTTTCTATTGCTCCGTCGTCTGCCCGCTGGGCATTGCGCAGGATATCGCCGCGTTCATTTTCAGGCGGAAAGGCAAGCCGTTGCCGCCGCATCTCGCCTTCCCGCGGGCTATTGCTTTGGGTATCGTCATCGGCCTATTGGCCATCGGCTGGACGCTTGGCTTCAAGATTCTGGATCCGTATTCGAATTTCGGCCGTCCATTCGCCGCATGGAATCAGCCGAAGCCAGCCGTCGTTGAAAAAGCCGATGAAACCGCCGCAGAAGAAGATGACGACGACAGTTCGGAGGAACAAAGCGCCGCCGCCACGACAACGGACACGGCCGAAAGCAGCTGTCCGTCAGGATGCATCCTGTCGTCATATGGAATTGGCGCCATCCTGCCGGTCATCATCATCATCGGTGCCGCGATTTGGCGCAAACGCCTCTTCTGCAACGCCCTCTGCCCCGTCGGAACAACGCTTGGCATCGTTTCCAGAATCGGTCTGTTCAAGCTGTCGATCACGGAAAAATGCATCAAATGCGGCCGTTGCGTCAGAGCCTGCAACGCGGGATGCATCGATATCGACCATCATGACATCGACAACGCACGCTGCGTCCGTTGCATGAACTGCATCGCCGCCTGCCCGATGGGCGCCATTGATTTCGGCCGTCCCGTTGTTGCGACGAAAACAACGGAACAACCGTCGGAACAATCTGTTGCAGAAACGACTGAACAACCGGTGGAAAAACAAACGACCGATCTCTCGAAACGCGAACTGCTTCTGGCCATTCCCGTGGGATTGGTCGGCCTCGGCGTCAGCGCCGTCGCAGGAAAGCATTTCCTGAAGGCGCTTCTTGACGCGAAGACAGCGGAAGCCACTGAATCCGAAGAGGAAACGGCGGCCGCTCCGCAGTTCATCCTTCCGCCTGGAGCGGGCGATGTGGCACGTTTCGCCACGAAATGCACGGCCTGCTTGCTTTGCGTCCACAACTGCCCGTCCAAGATCATCAAGCCGTCGCCGTCTGGCTACGGTTTTGTCCGTCTCGATCTCACAAACAGCAAATGCGGCTTCGACTGCAACCGCTGTTCGCAGATCTGCCCGACTGGCGCCATCCGTCCCGTCCCGCTTGCGGAAAAGCAGAAGCTCCGCATCGCCCAGGCCGCCATCAACTACAAGAACTGCAAAGTCTTCCAGGATGGCGAGCCCTGCGGCAAATGCGCGGAAGTCTGCCCGACGAAGGCCATTACGCTCCGCAAGACAGGCGCTCCGAAGATGACGAAAAATCTCTGCATCGGCTGCGGCGCATGCCAGGCCATCTGCCCCAAAAAGACCATCACTGTATCACCAATAGCACAACAAGAAGGAGTTGAAACAGAATGAACAGACGTGATTTCCTCAAGACCGCCATCGCCACCGCCGCCGCCACGCAGGTGACATCCGTTGTCGCGCAGGAAGCCCCGAAGCTCAACAAAGTGTCGTCCATCAGCAACGGCCCGCAGGTCGTCCGCCGCACGCTGCGGAACACGGATATCTCCGTCCCGCTGCTCGGCTACGGCACGATGCGGCTTCCGACCATCGATGACAAGATCGACTATGAGAAGGCCGAAGCCCTTGTCAAACGCGCACTTGAGGCCGGCATCAACTACTTCGACACCGCCTATTTCTACCATAAAGGCCAGTCTGAAAAATTCTGCGGCGACATTCTCTCGAAGTTCCCGCGCGACTCCTACTATCTGACGAGCAAGATGCCTGTCGGTCTCTGCAAGACGGAAGCGGACGTGGAACGCATCTTCAACGAGCAGCTGGAACGTTGCAAGACCGACTACTTCGACTTCTACCTTTTCCATAACATGAACGCAAATGTCTGGAAGACGGCCACCAAGCTGCACGTCTGGGACTTCCTCCAGAAGAAAAAGGCCGAAGGCAAAGTCCGCAAGATAGGATTCTCCTTCCATGACAAGTTCGAAGTTCTCAAGAAAATCGCCTCCGCCTACCCGTGGGATTTCGCGCAGATCCAGCTGAACATTCTCGACTGGGAGCTCTACCATTCCCGTGAGCAGTATGAGATCCTCACGGAGCGCAACATTCCCGTCGTCATCATGGAACCGCTTCGCGGCGGCGCGCTTGCGACGCTTTCACAGGATGCGAACGACATTCTCAAGAAGGCCAATCCGAACCTGACGACCGCCGCATGGGCGTTCCGTTTCGTCGCCTCCCTGCCAAACGTCCTCGTCATCCTCTCCGGCATGTCGAAAATGGAGCATCTTGAAGAGAACATCAAGACGTTCTCCGAATTCAAGCCGCTTACCGACGATGAACGCAAAGTTCTCGACGAAGCCGTCCAGGCCTACCGCAAGGCGGGCGCCATTCCCTGCACGGGCTGCCGCTACTGCATGCCATGCCCTGCCGGCGTCGAAATCTCCACCATCTTCGGCCTCTACAACCAGTTCAAGCTCAACCACAACAAATGGCAGTTCAAGAACGGCTACAACGGCATTCCGGACGACGCCCGCGTGGATTCCTGCGTCGAATGCGAATCCTGCCTCAAGAAATGCCCGCAGCAGCTTCAGATCCCCGAACTGCTGAAGAAAGTGGAAGCGGAAGTCAACAACAACTGATTTTTATCTAGGATTCCACTAGTTCTCCAAACGGTGTTTCAAGTCTTATCTAAGTCTTTTTCACACAAGGTCATCTACCACATGAACAAAAAATTCACTTTGATTTCTTTTTTGTCCATCGTCATGGTCGCCGCCGCCTTCACGCCGCCGTTGCCGGAAGGCGCCTATACGGAGTGGGGCTACGAAAAGGCGTGGAAGACGGATTCCGGCATGCGCGAGACCGTCTGCCTCAACGGCTTGTGGCAGTTCCGATCCGATCCGCGATATAAGGATGAAGTCATCGTCGCAACCACTCATGGACTGAAAATGAACA
>CACYQT010000152.1 GCA_902776645.1 uncultured bacterium
TCAGCAAAAGCGGCGTCATCATCAACGCCATCACGCCGCTTGGCCATGCCATCCATCCCACTTGGACGCCGGACGGCAAGCTCATCTACGCCGTCATCAATCCCAAACAAACCTCCGCCCAAGCCATCGAATCGAATTCACAGGATGGTTGCAATCTTTACCGTTATGATCCACAGGAAGGCGAGGCAATTCGCTTAACGATAGACCGTTATCACGATTTCACGCCAACCGTCGCTCCAGACGGCCATACCCTTTGGTTCGCCACCTCCCGTTGCCGTGAAAAAATCGGAGACGGCTCCCATCTGGCGACGATTGATTTGAACACCCTTGGATGCCCCATAGAAGAATATCTGCAGGAAGGCGGCAGCCAGTTCAACGCCATCGCCTCTCCATCTTTTTCTGCTGACGGCAAATACATATGCTGGGCGCAATTGCGCGGGACCTACGGCAACTGGCGACTTTACATCGCCAAAACAAGCGACATCTATAAAAACGCCCCGCTCACACCAGCCAAGATGAGCTGCTATTCCCCCAAATGGTCGCCGGATGGCCAATTCATCGCCTGCACAGGCTATAAAAATGGCGATCCAGGCTGGGGAATCTATATCTTCGAGCCTCGCGCCAAACGCTTTATACGCCTTGATACAGGCCCTGGAAATTCCAAAAATCCAGTCTGGACAGCGGACGGCAAAGCGATCATCTTTGAAAACAATTCCACCGGTCTATATAGAATTTATAAAATTGGTCTGACATCGCTTACCGCCAACCCGCTCCCCCCTGCGCAACATGCAGCCGCCTCGGCAAGCCTCGCCCAAAAGCTTGATCTGACAAATCCAGAGCAACCTGCCATTGTCGATGCGGACGGCCATCGCATTTCCGCAACTTCCGTCAAAGACGGAACTTATATTTTCAATCAGCCGCCGCGTCTAGACTTCGGCGACGAGACGTTCTATCTGAAAGCCACTTTCACAGTCCGCGAATTCACCAAAGATCCGCAAGTCATCTGCGGTTGCTTCTATCCAGGCTTCTATCTCGTCTGGCAATTCCATCTCACAGCGGACGGAAAGCTCGCCTTCGCTTCCCGTTCACCAAATGGCCAATATCTTGGCTTAACCTCAGCGGGAAAAATCAAACTGAACCAAGAATACCACGTCGTCGGGATCCATGAAACAGACGGTTCCATGCAGTTTTACATCGACGATCAGCCGCCGTTGACGGCTCATTTCGCCCCGTCGCTCACCCTCAAACAGGCCTCCAAGCTCGTCATCGGCGGAGACGGCGGAGCGTTCCATCTCCACGGCACTGTCTCCTCCATCGAATGCGGCCTTGGTTATCCGGACAACATGCCGCGCCCGCTCCATCTTGATGAAATCCTCCGCTGAAAACGACCGTTAGACACGATCCACCAAACTCTTGCACATGACGAAACATCCTGTCACAACTGGCATTCTCTCCGCCCTGCTAACCTGCAACGCCGTTATCGCCCAGCAAGTTTCCAAGCCGTTGGAAATCATGGCACTAGTCGATCATTACGACTTCGCGGGAGTTCGCAATCCATTCGATAAATCCAAATTCCTCTTCGATACGGAAACCGCAGAAGGCTGCGAAAAGATTCTCGACCATGTCGTTGACCAGACGAAACCGACGACCATTCTCTGGCGGCCCTGCTCCGGCTCCGTCATGCGCTATCAAAGCAAAGAGGAAGCCTTCCCTAAAACATTGGCGCCAATAGACAAACGTCGTTCCATTCAGAACGAAAGCGAAATCCACGGCTGGGTCCGCTACAACGAAGCGGAGCCGGACATCATCCGCCACATGCTCGCCGTCGCCAAATCACGCGGCCTCAAGCCGGGCGTCCATTGGCCGTTTGAGGAGACGCATTGGATGGGCTGGACATTCGGCGCATGGAATCTCGAACATCCGCAATACTGGGGCGTCGACGGCAGCGGCACGCCGTGGTCCGGCCGAACAAGCCTCGCCTATCCGGAAGTCGTCGCCCACAAGTTACGTATTCTGGATGAACTGCTTGAACGCGGAGCTGAAACCGTTTTCATCGATACATGGCGCAGCGGCGGCTGGTCGCCCGCCTACGAATACGTCGCTCCGGAATTGAAACGATGGGAAGAAACCTTCCACACGCCGCCGAAAAATGCCGGCGATCCGAAATGGTGCGCCTTCATCGCTGAAACCGTCCACAGCTACTTCAAGCAGATGCGCGCCAAACTGGACGCACAGCCTCACAAAGTCCGTCTTCTGCTGGGAGTTTCTCTCGCGCAGGACAGAAACAACTATGACGAAGCGCTCATGACGCGTGGCATCGATTGGAAACGCTTTGTCAATGAAGGACTTATCGATGGCCTCGTCGTCATGGCCGTCAACTGGGATCGGAAGGACCCATTTGGGAGCACACATGCCAAATATCGTGAAATCATGGAGATATGCCACGGGAAATGCCAAGTCTTCTTTCCTGTGCAAGCCTACAATTTCACCCACAAAGGCATTCCGGAATACGTCAAGGCGACGAATCTTCCCGCCCGTGAAATCGCCCAAAAGCTTTTGGACATCACACGGGATGTCCAAGCGGACGGCGTCGTTCTCGAATGCGTCGATTACAGGAACTACGCCTTCTATCCAACGGCCCGTTGATGCCGCCAATCGCTCATTCTGTCATCTTTTTGTCTCTTATCGCGTGTTTGTAATTTGAACTTTATCAACAACGGGATAAGTTAGTGTCTTTACATTAATGTTTATACGTTTGACAGATATCGCATTCCTGGAGGACACATGACACGCTTTATTCTGGCTTTGATGACGACTTGCCTGCTTTCCGCAACCGCCGCGGAGACCATCACGCTTCTGGATTTTAAAAACGGCAAAACGAACGGCTACATCGGCAACGGCAGCGTAGAGTCCGTCAAACCGTCCGCGGAGGGCCTGGTGGTCGTCTGCAATCCGGACAAGGAGGATCCGTGGATTGAAGGCCCCGCGCTCCCCAACTGGCCGCAGGGCAATTTCAGCCAGATGTATCTGGCCATCACCTTCAAAGGTCATGGCGCCACGAGCGTCGAAATCTTCTACGGGCGCGGTTTCCGTGCGGAGGACGCCGTCAGCGTCAAGTCCAACAATGACGACAAATGGCAGACGGAACGCGTCATGATCCCCAAGCAGCCGGATGGCGCGCGTCTGCGCATCGACCCCACAAATCGCGGCGGCGGCATCACGATCGCATCCGTCAAGCTCACGCCAATCCCCACGCTGTATAATTTCGAAGCGAAGCCCGCCACGTCCATCAACGTCGCGCAAGACGCGCCGAAAATCGCCTCCGGCAAACTCGTTATCCGCCATGATCCGGCCGTTTGGGACGCATTTGTCGTCGAATACGCGGGTGAACGCCTCGCATGCGGCCATTCCAATCCGGAAATCGCCATTCTGGCGGACGACAACGGGCAGGCCGTCTCCCTGAAGGGGGCTCCCGCCAAAGTGACGGTGGACGCCCATGAGCTGAAAGCCGTTTTGAAACTGACGGATCCGAAAGGCGGCAAATGGATCATCATCCGCAAATTCAAGCCGTTGTCAGACAACGCCATCGAAATCACCACCAGCGCCATGGTCAATCAGGATCGCGAAGTCGGTCATTTCCCGTGGATTACGCTCTTCCCCGGACTGGGCTCTTTCGGCGAACGCAAAATCCAGGCCACGCTGCCGGGCATCGAATATCTCCAGGACGAACCGTCCTCCAACGAACTCGACGTCCGCGGAGACAAGGCGAACCGCCTGCTCGTCCACCACAAGAAGCTCTGCTTCCCGATGATGGCCATCGTCAGCCCTTCCAAGACGTGGATGTCCCTCTCCTGGAACTACTACGACTATCCGGCCGCCATCTTCGACACGCCGGACAGGCAGTTCAAATCGGGCGCCAGCCTCTTCGCGCTCTGGTCGCCGAGCGTCCGTGAAGGCCGCATCGAAAACGACTTGAACGTCTATCAGCCGCTCGTCTGGAAGGCGGACACCGTCCATGCCATGACGCAGGTCATCAGCGCTGGCAAAGGCGGCAGCGTCATTCCCGCCGTCAAACAGTACATCGCGCAGAATCCGCTTCCATCCGTGCCGACATACAAGCACGGCTTCCAGTCAGCCATCAACCTGCTCGCCCATGGCTGGCTCGATTCAAAAGCCTATGTGGACAACAAATGGCGCCATGCCGTGTGGGGCAACAGCTTCGG
>CACYQT010000153.1 GCA_902776645.1 uncultured bacterium
ATCTGGCCTCCTTCGCGCAGCCCGTCCCGCCGTTGCCGCGCAGACAGAACTTCCAGAAAGCCAAAGTTCCGACGACACCGGAAGTCGTTCTGAATCCGTATGTTTTCAAAATGAAAACCGCCATCGTCAAAAACAAATTCCAACTGACGGTGACGTTGGACGCGGATGTCAAAGCCGACCGTTTCCACGCCTATCTCCTTTCCGACAACCCATCCCGCCCGATTTTCGCCTATTCCGTTCCCAAAGAGTTGGATAAAGCGGCCAAAATGGACATCCCATTGAGCATCCCGATGTGGTCGCCGTTCATTCCCAACACTTTCCCGCTTCTGCTTCTCGCCTATGAAGGAAAAAAGATCGTCGCTTACGACCGTCGCGACATCGGTTTCCGCACGGCGCAAATCTTGCAGAGCGGCGCCAACACGCTGTTGCGCCACGTCGGCAACCGCAACCGTCCAGACTGGTTCTACGCTTACAACGGCCAGCCGTCCTTCTTCCGCACGGCCGTCTATTCTCAAGCTGAAAACAGCCTTGAACAATGCCCGACGGAGACCGTCCGCCTTCTGCAAGACCTTTGGGTGGAAGGACAACGGAACTACGGCATGCCGAAAAACGCCCACCATTGGGAAAACAGCGAACAGTACGGCATCGGACGGCTCTCATCCTTCGCGCCGTCCTACAAATCGCTCCGCAATTTCGGCGACATCGACAGCCTGCTCCGCAAATACGCCTATGATTTGGAGCAGATCATTCCGCTTTCCGCCCGCGCCAATTCATACGTCCACCAAGTCGGCAACGAAGTCGAATTGGATTCATGGGGCGCCTCCATCAACGCCGCCTTCCCCGGAACAGCCTTCCAGCCACTGGATATCATTGCGCAGCAATTAGTTGACAACCAGTGCGACACGGTTCCCGTCATGTACGTCCGCGCCGCCTCCTTCAATAAAGTCGAACCGTTGCCGCATGAAGACATTTCAGGCATCAACCAATATACTGGCCGCTATAGCGGCAATCTCGATGAAGCGCCGCGTGATCTTGCGGAGCTCGCCGCCGAAGCGACACTCGCCAACCGCCCCATCGCCATCACGGAATGGAACGGCCCGAAATATTCGTGGGCCACGGGCGGTATCGGCGGCATCACGCTGCGCGGAGCCGCCTATTACCTTGAAAAGTATTGGCGCGCCATGACGAACACGCCCGGAATCATCGGCTCCGCCGAATTCACGCTCAACTGGGTCATCGCCCCCTTCGAAGATCTGACCAACCAGTCTCGCGAAGAGGCCTTCAAAAACAGGCTGAAGCATTCGTCGTTCGGCGGCGGACATACCTCCGACCATGTGCCGTTGCTCAACGCCGACGTCGTCGTGCCCGACGACTGCTACCGCTCCATGCAGGCCTTCCATTCGCCGCTCTATGTCATGTGCCGCAAGCCCGGCGACATCGTCCTTTCTGGTGACGTTTCCAGAATCAGCAACGCTTTCTACGACAATCTGAACGCCATCGGCAAGAAAGCCGTCAAACGCGATTTCAGAGGACCGCTTGCCGATTTGGATAAATCAAATGCTCATCATATTTACATCGCGTATGTTACACCAACTTCACCTTTTGGCGCGCATCAGAAGATCGCCTTCCCAGGCATCCAACCGCCTCCGATGGACACCAAGGAGCCGTCCTTCCAGACCATCGTCAATCCCGCTTCTCCCGACCATCTGCTGACCGTCATGATCGCCTACACATACGAGGCTCATGAACGCGGCCTAAAGCTGCTTGAAGACGCCGCGCTCAACCTGCGCGATCTTTGTGTGAAGGAGGCAAACATGCCTCGTATTCTTGTACTTACAGACAAAGAGAACGCGAACGTCATGCGGAATTATGTCATGGACAAGGCCGCGCGCGGCTACGCATACGTCGGCGACGATGTCCGCACCAGCATGGACACGCGTGAATTCATTGATGAAAACGGCAAACGCCGCATTGCCTGGCAGTCGCTACACGCCATCCTGTTGGACACCAAACGTGAACTGACCGCAGATGAAGCCGCTCTTATCGCCCAATTTCGTTCCGAAGGCATGAACATCATTATCTCGCGTTCCGCCTACACAAGCAATCCGCAAATTCAGAAACAATTTGTGGCCAACCTCATACCCATTGGCGATTTCTCACAGCCGTTGACGACAGAGTTTGAATCGCCTATACCGCTACGCATGCTCGGTTCGGCCAATCTGGACGTCGTCAAATCGTTCTATCCCAAATATGTCGAACATAATGGAACGAAAGTCTTCGCTGTGGATGCACAATCCGCCCATGGCGTGGCTTTCGATGCGCAGAACCGCCCCGTCATCGTCAAATGGGATTCCAATAGTGACAACAGTGGCGCCGTGTTCCTGCTCGGTTACGATCTTGGCGACGTCGCAACCGTCCATTGGCGTGTGACGCATTCCGGCAAGACGCATCCCATCTACGACCGCGACACGGCCTGCGGCCTCGAACGCCCCACGATTGCCGCCCTCAACGCCGCGCTTTTCCGTCCGAATCTGAACACGAATCCGAAAAACCGTCTGCATGTCCAACTCATTCCCGCTTCCATGCTTGTGGACAAAGACCGTCCTGTCCCGACGTTGCAGATCAAAGTGACGGACCAGAACGGCCAGCCGCCAGCGCGCATCCAGATCAACGCGCGGACACGCCTGCGTGTCGACAATTCCGCCAAGCCGTCGTCGCCCTACTTCCGCCTAAAACAGTCCACACCAGGTCTTTTCGACGTCACCTTCGCACCACGGAAAGAGATTGAATCGGCTCCCGACAAAGAAGTGACCCAACTCCCCTACTTCCCGTTCGACAAGCCGTTCAGCATCAGCAAAATCCTCTCCGTCCAGATGAAAGTCTTCGCAGTGGACAAAAATGGCGTCTCCTTCGTTCCGGAGGATACCGCCTGCTGCTTCATCCTGAACGACTGATATTGAAGAAAAAGCCTTGTCTTATATATTATAAGAAAAAGAAGATGGCTTAATAAACGTCAATTTGAGAAAAAAACAACATTTTTTAGAAAAAAGGGAATCTTTCCCATATTGGTTTGATGAAGCCGCAAGGCGCCACACAAACCAAAATCAAAGAAAATGAAAAAAACTAGAAAAAAATAAAAAATCGTGATATTGGTTTGGTGAAGACGGAAAACACAAGCAAGTCAACAAACAAACCAACCTACGAAAAAGGAGAACACCATGAAAAACACACGCAACACCATCTTCGGTCTGGCCATCGCCGCCATCCTGCTGACGGGCTACACCGTCCAAGCTCAGCCCCATCACCATCACCACGGTGCCTTCCACCACAGCGGCCTCTACACGGTTCTTGACATCGTGAACACCGTCGCCAATGTCGCGGAAGCCGTCAAGCCGCCAGCGACTGTCGTCGTCAATCCGCAACCTGCGGTTGTCACACAGCCTGCGGTCGTCACACAGCCTGCTCCAGTCGTCGTGACGCAGCCAGCTCCGGTTGTCACCCAGCCCGCCCCGGTCGTCGTGACCCAACCTGCACCGGTTGTCACCCAGCCCGCTCCGGTCGTCGTGACGCCTGCTCCGGTCGTGACGCAGCCCGTTGTCGTGACACAGCCCGCGCCAGTTGTCGTAACGCCTGCCCCGGTCGTGACAGCTCCAGTCATCGTCGCGCCGCCGCGCCCGGTTGTCGTGCCTCACTACGGCCCCCGCCACTTCGGCCCCCGCCACTATGGCCCCGTCCATTATGGCCCCCGCCGCTGGTAATCGACCCCAACTGCTTGTAGCATAGCTTAAAACAGACTCGGCCTTCCGTGAAACACCGGAAGGCCGAATTT
>CACYQT010000154.1 GCA_902776645.1 uncultured bacterium
GAAGCGATGACAACCGCCGAGCAAACGGAGGCCATCTTGATCTTCAGCAATCCATCATGTCATGCCAGTTCAAAACCATCAGCACTATGGCCGACGTCTGCGAGGCATTTCTGTTTATTCCGTGTATTCTGTGGTGCCCTAAATCAAAAAATTTTCGTGTTCTTTCGTGTCTTTTCGTGGTTCCTGTTCAATAGTTCGGTTGCGGTTTGACGGCATCAGGCTATTGTATGATGATTTGATTTCAATGATCCTAAAAATGGAGGATAACATGTCATCTTTCGGATTCAACGTCATGGATTTCGGCGCCAAGGCGGACGGCGTCACCGACGATACGCAGGCCATTCAAAGCGCCATCGACTTCTGCGCGAAACGCGGCGGCGGTCGCATTCTCTTCCCCTTCAGCCCCAACGGCTACCGCATCGCGTCGCCGGCCGTCGAGACATATGGCGGACGTCCTGTCCGCGCACAGATCGTCATCCAGCCAGGCTCCCACAACATCTTCCTCGAAGGCGAAATGCCCTGCCGCCTCCTTAACGCCTACATCGTCCGCCGCGCGGACTGCGACAAGATCTACAGCCCCACGAAATTCGGCACGATGCGCAACGACAACACGTTCCTTTTCTCAGACTGGCAGGCCCCCGAAGTCCATGATCCGACGGAACGCCCCTATTCCATTCTCGCCGCCCCCGAAGGCGATTCATGCAAAGGACATTTCAGCCTGGCATCCTTCTCCATCGCCAATCTCGAATTCCGCGTTCATCTCGACCACGACCGCATGTATCCCACGCAGAGCGCCGTCAACCTGCAGAACGTCTCCCGTGCCCACGTGGCGGATTCGCAGTTCTGCCTGGACGACAACGTCGGCGACACGTATCTCGGTAAACAGTTGCAGCCCAATCCCTGCCACACCGTCGGCCTCATGATGTCGGGCGACCAGAACGACCACAACACGCTGCGCAGCGTCGCCGCGCAGGGCTTCCGCTACGGCTTCGTCCTCAGCGAACACGTCATCGCGGATTATCTCTACATCCACAACTGCGAGGAAGGCGTCACGTTCCATGACTCGTCCCATCTGACCGTCATCAACCACATCACCGCCCAGCATAACAAGCGGATCATCACGACGACCACCACGAAGCTGTTCGGACACGACAAAGGCCCATGCGCCGTTGAAATCGGCAGCATCAACTTCGAGTCCGGCCGCGGTCTCGATCCCGCCGTGGACGCCCTCGAATACGGCGTTTACGATCCAGAGAACCGCCTCAAAGGCTACGCCAGATGGTATCAGCCGTGGGGCGACCAGGAGTTCCCCGTCTGCGGCGCCAAGAAGTTCCACATCAGCCACTTCGGAGATTAAGGATTTTCTCCAAGGTATAGAGCTTCCGCACGATGTCATTCCCGCCTCCGCGCAGCGATGACAACCGCCGAACCGCTGGAGCCATTCCGTCTTCGCGGAGCTAAAAGCCAAATGCTAAAAGCTGAAAGCAAATGCACTACAAATAACTGACCACTAACCACTAACCACTAACCACTATAAATGGCGGCGAGGCAATGTTCGTGTCCATCAGTGTCCATTCGTGGTTCTTAATCAATAATTTGGCTACGGCTTGACCGTTTCCTGAATCATCTGTATATTCTGTGTCTTCTGTGGTTTCCTTAACAATAATAGGATTTAAAAATGAAAAAGTTCATTCTTCTTCTGCTTCTGTCCTGCATCGCCGTCCACGCATGGATCCCCATGGCCGTCGTCCCCCCGAACGGAAACGTTTCACTCGGCCGTCTGCCCGCCATCGCAGGCGACGCCATGCCGGCCGCCGCCACAATCGCATCCATCGGCCGTGACGCAACTTCCATCATCTTCAACGTCATCTGTTTCGAGTCGAAGATGGACAAGCTCGCCGCCAACGCCAAAACACGTGACAGCCAAGCCTGGAGCGACGACTGCGTCGAACTTTTCATCCAGCCCAACGGCTGGAAGGATTATGCCCATGTCGTTGTCAACTCCAAAGAAACAATTTTTGACGAATTGACGCGTGATGTCTCATGGAACGCAGACGCCATCACGGCGGTTTGTAAAACCGCCACAGATCATTGGACCGCAACTGTTTCTGTTCCATTCGACGCCCTCGGCGGCGTTCCGAAGGACGGTGACGAATGGCGCGTCAACGTCTGCCGTTCGCGCACGACCGTCCCCGAACTGAGCACATGGTCGCCGTCCGTCGGCGGTTTCCATAATCCCTCCGCCTTCGGCGTCATCCGCTTCTCCAACGAACCGTATCCGAAAAACTTTTCATGGTGGTTGACGCAGGCCGATCGCGGCATCGTCAATTTTTCCTGGTCGTCCAACGAGGGCATTGCCACCACACTGGACGGCAAAGCCCTGCCGAAAGACGGCTCGTTCACCTATTCGCTGGTCCAGAACAACAAGTTGTATCTGGAAAGCAAACACAACGGCCGCAGCATCTTCCGTGCGTTGCTGCCGATTCCCGTCAATCCGTTGGAACAGATGCTCCATACCGCCCAAACCAATCTCGAAGGACTGTCGTCATCAGAAGCGACAGCGCTTTCCGCCGAACTCAAAACGCTTAAAGAACTGCTTGCGCAGATTCCGCCGGACAAGCAGTCGCCATTCCCAAACGCCATCGCCACCCTTGTCGCTAAAACACGCAATATCAAGATCAAATCGGATTTCATGGCGAAAAATCATTCAGCCAGTGAAATCCCCTACGGCGTCGAAACGTCGCTCGTCAAACTGCTGAAACACAGTCCGTTCAACGGCGAAATCGGCGGCACCGTCCGTCTGGACGCCGCCCGCCACGAAATGGACGCCGCGCAGATCGTCCTCTTCGCCAACGACTTCCCGTTGCTCCTCACAGAGGCGAAACTCGACGGCGATCTGAAAACCGACGACGGCAAGACACTGCCCGCCAGCGCCTTGCGGCTACGCCGCGTCGGCTACATCAATACGAACAAGCCTGTCTACAAGGTCGAACACGTCGGCCTGTGGCCCGATCCGCTGATGGATCTTGCGCCGTTCGACATCGCCGCCGGTTCTTTCGAAACCGTCTGGCTGGACGTGCGCGTTCCGGACGACCAGCCCGCCGCCCTCTATAAAGGCTCCGTCACCGTCATGGCCATGAACGGCAGCCCCACGAAAGTGCCCGTCGAAGTCCGCGTCCGCAATTTCACGATTCCACGCAAGTCCAGCATTATCAGCGCGTTCGGCATGAATCCGAATTGGCGTGTTCAGCAGGATCGGGCCGCCTATCTGGACAATCTGCTCGAACATCGCATCACGCCCTACACATGCGTCTCCGCTCCGAAACTTATCTCGTTGCCGACGCTGAACTGGACCAACGCCCAGAAACTGACGGTCACCGTCACGCCCAAGCAACCTGCTGAACTTCAAGGCATTATCACGTTACGTGACAAACCGTCCGCCAACCTGCCACATCGCGCGCTTCCCGCTGGAAAAACAACGGTCATCGACTTCCCGAAAGAGCAGATCGCCTTCGAAAACATTCTCTCGGTCACGTTCACCGTCGTCAATACGGACACCGCCGAACTTCAAGCCGCCGTTTCGTTCGAAGATGGCTCCGTGAAGACATTCCTGCCGGCCGCAAGTCATTCCGTCGCACTCGCTAACGGATGGCTTCAAAGTTGGCCGACATGGCAGTTCGAAGCATGGCGGCAGCCGGACAATCCAGCCGTCTTCGACTGGTCGGAATTCGATGAAAAGTTCGAAGCGGCTCTCGCAAAGGGCATTACATCG
>CACYQT010000155.1 GCA_902776645.1 uncultured bacterium
TCATTCAACAATGGAGATTTCGACATCAGCTTATCCTTCAAACAGTTGCATTACATTCCACGGTGTTCCACACCGTTATTCGACATTTTCCGGCCACGAATGCGGCCATTCCATCTTTTCCTTCACATTTTCCGGAAGATTTTGGCGGAGAAGGACTTCCTTCGCCTCATGCCCGCGCATCGGGGAGAACACAGGCTGTCCCGCAAAGCAGTCCTGCCTCATGATGTCGGGATCCAATGTCTTGCCGTCGGCGCTCAAAACCAAGAAGAACGGCACCGTCTGCGAAGCGGACGCCCGCAGAATCCACAGTTCGCCACCGGCCTTGCCGCTCGAAATCATCTGCAATGCGCCATGCGCGTCTCGTTGCAACGAACCAACGCATTGCACGCCAGCGCTTAGCGCAAGACAGAGCATCGCGCGGTTCGCTTCCAGACGCTTGATGTACGGCGTGAAATCCGGCAGATTCACCCACATCTCCGCAATCTGGCGGGCCGCCTCCTTCGTGGCGGGATGGTCGCGATTCATCCACGGAACATCCGTGTTGACAGCCTTTACGACATCCACCCACGCCGCGCTTTCCGGCAGTTCCTCCTGACAGTTTTCATTGAGGAAATAAACGAGACGCTTCGCCAACCATGCGGACGGCACCATGTCGATTTCCAGCGAGCCACGCAGCTCCATCAAGCCTTTCAGCAGATGGACATCCAGATCGGATGCCTCATTCGCCTCCGCGATCAGCTTGCGCAGGAAACGCGTATGCGGAGCGAGATTGTCCTCCTCCCGCGAACGCTTCTCAAATTCATAGTCCGTCGTCGTCAGCTTGTCTGGAAACACCTTTCCCGTATGGACGAGACGCGGCTGCTCGTTGCCGTTTTCAGACCAATAAATCGTTCCCCAATACTGTGTTACGCCATCCGTCGTCTTGGACATGATCGGTTCGGGCGAATACAGCGTCTGCCAGCGGTTTTCGCCTTTCCGGCGGTATTTCATGATGTAGATCTGCAGTTCGTTCTGATTGCCGCTCAGCAATCCCATCAGCTTGCGGCGCAGGCTGCGTGTCGCGTTGATCAATTCGCTGGCGCGCTCCAAATCCGTCTTCCAGACGGAATCGTCGCTGACGGCGTCGCCTTGCATCAACGCCTGAAGACGCTTTTCCCCATCACTGCCCGGAACAAGCGACGGCAGATTGAATTTCGAGAGCAGGCTGACTTTCGGATAGATGCTGAACTGCTTCACGATGATTTGGTAATCGGAAAATTC
Organism: uncultured bacterium; assembly: GCA_902776645.1. GTDB lineage: Bacteria > Verrucomicrobiota > Lentisphaeria > Oligosphaerales > Oligosphaeraceae > UBA1407. The sequence goes on from CACYQT010000155.1 coordinate 1,261, forward strand.
CGGCTGGCCTTCACCTATGGCCACGAATTCCTTCAGAAGCTGTTCATAACGCGTGAAATCCGGCAACGCACGCGGGATGTCCCGCCGCAAAGCGGCCAATTTGTCCGTCATCGCCTTGTCCGCGGCTTCCTTCGCCGTGGCGGCCGCTTTCGCATCGCCGTCGCGTTTGTTGAAATCCAAAATTCGCGCATCCAACTTCTCCTTGACGGCCACGAACTGCTTGCGGACATCTTCGCTGGCGCGAATTTCATAGGCCTGAGCCTTGTCCCACGCCTCCTTCAAGCTCGCAAGTTTCTCGCGTTCTTCATCCAATGCGATTTCCTTCATGCTCAGAAGAGCCGTGTCGATCTGCTGGACGGCGCGTTCCAACTGACCGTCCGCGGCGCTCGCCTGACGCTGCGCCCATGCCTCCCAGCCGTTCCGCCACGAACGAAGCCAATCCATGTCGCCGCTGGACGTCGCGTTCTCCCGCCCTTCCCTCAGCAACCGCTCAATCCGTTCATTTTCAGCATGATAACCGCCTTTGCGGATCGTCTCCAGATCATCGCGGCGATTCTTGAACGTCGCCGCCATCTGGTTGTACTTCTCCTTGTTCTGCTGCATCTTGTCATACAAGCTACTGACTTCAGGAGACTTGAAGAACGACGAATCATTCTCCCTCACCTGATCCATGTATTTTTCCAGTTCGTCGATTTTGCTACCTTCGAACAACGCCTGCATCTCCTCCAGCTGCGTGTTGCGGCGGTGGCGGCGGTTCTGCGTCCAGATTGTGAACAGAACCAGCGCCACGATGCAGGCGACGCCGGCCATCGTGGCGTACGCAATCAGTTTCGTGCGGCGAATACGGGCCTCACGCTTCGCGTCCAGCGTCTCCTCCACCTGCTTCCGAAGCAAGTCCGGAATCGGCATCTCCCACGCCTGCACACGCTCCCATTCATGACGAAGCTCCATCTCCGACGCGCGGCCGCCTTCCAGCGTGTCGCGCAAGCCAGACAGCGCCTTGTTGAAATCCGCCTGTTTTGCGCGGCGTCGGGCAAGCGTCTCCAGAAGCTCCTTCGCCTCCTTCAACGTCGCCTCCCAATTGGCCGGCTTGTTCAAAAACGCCTCGTCCGTCGCAAGATCTTCGCACTTCTTGATTTGCGCTTCGATTTCGTCCGAATCCTCAGCCGCCATCGCCTTGCGAAGCTTGCCGAGCAGTTTTTCGCCGTCCTCCTTCAAATCTCCCGAACGTTCGGACATCAACGCCACACGCAGGCGTTTCATCAACGACTCCGGAGCGGGAACGACGCGGAACGGATGGTTCAACTCGTTGAAAATCACTTTCAAACGCTGCAAATCCATGGCCGCCAGAGCGGACTCCGCCTGCTGCACCCACGCATCCAGCGTCGCCGTCTCCAACGGCTCCAGATTCGTCTTCCAGGCAGGATTCGTCGGATCCTTCTCACGGATTTCACGCAGCACGCGGATGCAGTTCTCATGGTCGCTCTGATAGACATAGCGGCGGTACTCCTTCAGCAACGGCGACAGATTCTCCTCATGCCCCTCCTCTTTCTTCAGACGCTCGATGACCTGCTCGTTCAACGGCTGGAACGGCGTCAGTTCCAAATCGACGCAGACATTGCGCCACCGCTTCAATTCATCGGACGACAGCAGTTCCGCCAGTTGCAGAAGATCCGGCTGCGTATGCGCCTCGTAGATGGCCTCGGAACGCATGCCTTTGTCCAAATAGTCGTTGCATCGCATGAGCCGTTCGTTCGCCAGACGGCACATCTCCGCGAACTGCTCCGAATAGTCCATCAACAGGACGTTGCCTTCCAATTGGTTGGAATTGATGACCTGGATGATTTGCTGTACCAGTTGTTGTTCTGGAGTCATGTTTTCGCTCCGTTGATATATTTTAGTGGTGATTGTCGTTTATTTACAGTTTGCGCGGCTTCATGTTCAGCTGGTTGATCTCCCGTGGGACCAACAGCTTGAATTTCGGCTTGGCGGGCTCCGGCGGCGGCACGGCGACCGCAGGGCCTTCGCCTGCGCGGGCACGGCGGACATAGTCGTTTTCCGCCGACGGCTCCGGCAGCGGTTTCGTCAAATCCATCACGGTCGCCTTCGGATTGCGCCGCCCCTCCCGCAACGCCTCCGAATCCGCGACGCAGCAGCGCCAAACGCATGTCGCGCCTGCCGGAAGACTCGTGAAATACGTGTTGTACGTGACGTTCCAACGCTCTTCCGGCGGCAGCAAGGCCATCGCCTCCCGCAACAGCCCGAACACATCCATGCCGGGCTCGTAAGCGAGAAAAACTGGAGCCTCCGGAGACGTATGGTAATG
>CACYQT010000156.1 GCA_902776645.1 uncultured bacterium
ATCGCAACTGGACAGAATCTGCAGAAGGCCATTCAAGACGCCGATCTCGGCATTCCGCCGGAAAACGTCATCGCGGAGCCCTGCAAACGCAACACGGCCGGCTGCCTGATCTTCGCCGCCGCCACCATTCTTGCACGCTATAACCTTTCGCCTGAGGAACTTACCGTCGGCGTCCTGACGGCGGACCATCGCATTCCGGACACGAAGCCGTTTGTCGATACCGTCGAAGCCGCCCTCGAAGCCGCTGAAAAGAACAATGCGTTGGTGACGATCGGCATCCAGCCGGTCCGCCCCGAAACTGGCTACGGCTACATCGAAATCTCGGAGGACAACAAGAAGCAGGATACGGATACACCCTGCTACAAAGTCGCCTCCTTCCGTGAAAAACCGACGCCTGAAAATGCCGCCAAATACATCGCGTCAGGCAACTTCCTGTGGAATTCCGGCATGTTCTTCTGGCGGTTGTCCACCTTCCAGAACGAATTCGGCAAGGCGAATCCCGTCATGGCCCAGACGCTGGAAGATTTGACGGACGCTCTCATGGAACAGGATTCCACCCGCGCGGGGCAGATTTTCAACGCGCTGCCGAACATCTCCATCGACTACGCCCTCATGGAAAAGGCCGCCCATGTCATGGTCATTCCGGGCAAGTTCGTGTGGGACGATGTCGGCGCATGGGACGCTCTTGATCGAACGATTCCGAAAGACCTCAACGGCAATGTCGAAGTCGGCGATCCGATTCTCATCGACTGCCAGGACTGCATCGTCTACAACGCCGCAGGCCAGAAGAACTTAGCCGTCGGCGCCGTCGGTCTGAAGGACATGATCGTCGTCGTTTCCGGCGATTCGCTTCTCATCCTGCCGAAGGACCGTGCACAGGACGTCCGCAAGGTCGTCGTCGCCCTCCGCGAGAAGAACGCCGAACAACTGTAACACATTCAACCAAAAGCGCAGCCCGCATGCCGGAAACGGTTGTGCGGATTGCGCTTATTGCCATTTATCATCCATTGACTTCCAACCATGATAATCACGAATTTCGGCACGAGCCACGGCGATCCCACGCTGGAGCATTTCTGCAGTTCGACGCTTCTGGAAACGCAGGGCCGCTATTATCTGATCGACGCAGGGGAGCCCGCCAACGCCCTGCTCGTCCGCAACGGACTGTGCGCGTCACGCGTCTCCGCGGTCTTCATCACCCACATGCACATCGACCACACGGGCAGCCTGCCCGTCATCTGCGAGCAGGCCAAGAAGTACCGCGGCCGTTTTCCGGATGTTTCGCTGACCGTCAACTTCCCTGAAGCAGCCGCCATCCCGTTGATGAACAACTGGTTGCAGGCCAACCACGCCCGCTTCTCACAAACCGAAATCGCCATGCGGGCCTATGACGAGCAGAACGGCTATGACGACGGTTTCATCCGCGTCACCGCCACGCGGACGCGCCACATCAACATTCCCAACGAACCGTCCGCCGCCTCCTACGCGCTGAAAGTCGAAGCAGAAGGCAGGAAAGTGCTCTTCACGGGCGATCTTTCACACACGTTCGAAGACTTTCCGCTGGACGCCGCGCAGGGCTGCGATCTCGTCTTTTCCGAAATCACCCATTATCCGCTGGAAAAAGCCATTCCGACGTTGGAGAAGCTCCGTTGCGGCAAGCTGAAATTCTACCATATCCACAATCCGTGGCAGACGGAGGAAGGCCGTCAGAAGGCCCTCGACATGACGGCGCACCTCCCCTATCCCGTCGAATTCGCCTATGACGGCTGCGTCACCGTCCTCTAAAAAACACGTGGTTGGAATGTTTTTCATGCGCCACCATTAGGCAATTGCACTATAAACGCTTATAGTATATGTTTTTTCAGCCGCTGATGTCCAACGGCCTGTTGCATTTTACCGAATCCACCAATATCAAAATTGTTATGTCAAAAGTCGCTCCTTTCAGCATCGGTCCAGTCACGAGTCGCTGCCTTCCGTTCCGCACCGTCAAGGGGATGGGTCGCCATCAGTTGAATCCCTTCCAGAACGCGGAACTTGTCGCCTGGGCCGTTTCGCAGAATCTTGCCGAAACCACGTCCTTCTACGACGATGACGTGGCGTTGCCATGGACACCGCAAGCCGCTGATTTCTACAAAGATCCGAACTCCCAGTTCTGGAAGCACCTGGCGGACGTGAAGGCGAAATTGGACGCCGTCGGCGTGGAGGTCTTCTCCGTCTCCTGCGATCTCGCCGCCCACGACTGCTTCACCTACGGCGCCCTCACGAACAAAGACGCCGCCATCCGCGAACTCGCCATCAAGAAAATCGACCGCGCGATCCAGATCGGCCATTTCTTCAACGCCGCCGTGTTCGTGTTCGACGCGGATGCGGAAGGTTTCGACTCCCCCTTCACCATCAACTGGCTTGAGGCGCTGCAGAATCTCACGAACGGCCTCAACCATATCGAAGACGTCATCAAAGGCGAAAAATTCGAAAACTACATGGGCGCCTGCCTGGCCCCGCGCAAGTCCGTCCCGTTCCAATACGGCTATGTCAACAACGTCGGCGACGCGTTGGCGTTGATCCACGGAAATCTCCGCACGCCAGAGTTTTGGGGCATCTGCCCGAGCACCTACCAGCTGGAGCAGTCCGGCTGGAGCGCCGCCCCCGCGACCATCGCCAATCTCGCCGCCTGCGGCGGTCTGGCCTGCGTCAAAATCGGCTCCGGAACGCAGAAACTGGCGGACCGCCCGCTGCCGCCGCTGTTCGGCACGGCCAATCTGAAGGAAACCGTCCAGACGCTGTGGATTCTCGCGAAACTCGGCTGGCAAGGCGTCGTCGAACTCGACTCCATGCTTTCGCCGACGGAAGTGAAGGTCTCCGGTGACGTTGTCGCACGCAAGCAGTTTGTCGCCAACGCCTCCAGCGCCCTGACCATCGCGTTGGAACTCGCGTTGCGCATCAAAGACGAGGCGCTGTCCGAATTGACGCCGCCCGAAGCCGATCTGATGACCGCCGCCGTCTTCTGCGGTGTCGATGTCGACGACATCATCAACAAGACCGTCAAAGGCGGTGTCGCGGCGCCAGTTGAACAGCCTGCCACGGCGGCGGAACCGCCCGTCGAAGCAACACCGCAAGAGGAAAAGCCTGCCATTGAAGAAAAGACGGAAGAACCTGCGGCCGAATATGTTGCGGGACAGCAGGAGCCCAAGCGGCATGACGGTTCCAAGAAGCATCAGCGCAATCGCAACAACCGCAACAAGCGCGACAGGCAGTCGTCCGAACCATGGTACAGCACCGCCCATGAAACGGCCGAACCCGCGGCTCCCGCCGCGCAGGAAGCCGCCGCGGAAGCTCCCGCGGTTCCATCCGTCGAACCGCCGCCTGTTCCGCCTGTTCCGCCTGTTCCGCCCGTTCCGCCTGTTCCGCCTGTTCCGCCCGTTCCGCCTGCACCGCCTGTTCCCGTAGCGGAACCGGTCGTCGAAAAACAGCCCGAACCGGTTGTTGAACAGCCTGCCGCTGAAAAACAGCTTGAACTGGTCTTCGACCAGCCAGCCGCAACGGAAGTGGCTCCTGCGGAGCCAGTTGCAGAAACG
>CACYQT010000157.1 GCA_902776645.1 uncultured bacterium
ATTAACAATTCATAATTAACAAATTACAATTAACAATTAACCGCTAGCCACTAACCATCGGCCGCGCAGGAGCGCAGCCCTCCCACCACTAACCATCGGCCGCGCAGGAGCGCAGCCCTCCCACCACTAACCACTAACCATCGGCCGCGCAGGAGCGCAGCCCTCCCACCACTAACCATATGAAAGCATTACCTATTATCATGAGCGCATCTTTGGCGATAGGCGTCTGCATGGCGGACGACGCGCCGCAACGAGTCCGCAACGCCGTCCATGGCGTTGTCTGCAGCCTTCCAGATGATCCGTTTGGATATTTTGGCTGGCCGAGCATCACAAAGCAGGAGGACGGAACGCTTTGCGTCGTAGCATCCGGCCTGCGTCAAGGCCATGTCTGCCCATGGGGGCGGACCACCATCTGCAAAAGCCGCGACGACGGCAAGACGTGGAGCTATCCGAAAGTCATCAACAACACGCCGTTGGACGATCGCGACGCGGGCATCGTGAATCTTGGCGGAAAACGCCTTGCTGTGACGTGGTTTACGTCCAATACGTGGCAAATTTGGCGGAATCAGAAGAATCCGGACGGCACATGGAAGAACTGGGTGAAGCCGATGGCGGACGTCTTCGAGACATGGACGCCGGAACTGCTTAAACGCGAACTGGATTCGTGGGTGCGCGTCAGCGAAGACGGCGAATATTGGGGCGAGCCGCGTCGCGCTCCCGTCAACACGCCGCATGGATTCATCGTTTTGAAGGATGGTTCATGGCTGTATTTCGGCAAGCGATGGCTCATGACTGGCGAAGGCGTCATGTGGACGATGCGCGGCGACACGGAAATCTGCGCGGCGCGTTCAACGGACGAAGGCCGCAATTGGGAGATGCTCGGCAATGTGCCGCGGCCGGAAGGCGTGCTTTGCGAAATGTGCCATGAGCCGCATGCCATCGAACTGCCGGATGGAAGCCTGCTGGGCGTCGTCCGTGTGGAACAGCCTTTTCGCACGATGGTTACGCGTTCAACCGATGGCGGCAAGACATGGTCCGTCATGGAAGATGTCGGTGCGCATGGCGCGCCGCCGCATCTGTTGCGCCATTCTTCCGGAGCGATCATCTGCGTCTATGGCTACCGCCAGGCGCCGTTTGGACAACGTTGCATGATTTCAAACGACAACGGCAAGACGTGGAAGACGGACATCATTATCCGCGACGACGGGCCGAACGGCGATCTGGGCTATCCCGCCTCCGTCGAACTGTCGGATGGCTCCATCTTGACTATTTATTACCAGTATCTTGCAAATCAGAGCAAGGCGTCCATCCTCTGGACACGGTGGAATCTTCCGGAAGAAGGCGATGGAAAAATCAACGTGGAAAACCTTGTGGAGAACGAATTTGAAGTCAATCGCCGCTATTTCTTCAACGACTGCGAATGTCGCGTCATTTTCGCTCCGAACTATGATCCGAAATCGGGCAAGGTCGCGTTGACGTTCAGTGGCCGTGGCAACACGCCCGTGTTCGCGAATGTGGATTCGCCGGATGCGGTGGATTTCCGTCGCAAAGTGTTGGCGGAAGGCTACATGATCATCATTCCGTTCTGCGGCGGGAATTCATGGGGAAGCGTCGATGCGACGACTACGGCGCTCAAATCATTGGAGCATCTGGAGAAGGATGCGGGCTTCGCCATTCCACAAAAAATGCCCGTGTTCGGCTATTCCATGGGCGGTCTGGGCGCATTGATGTTCGCGGTTCGCCATCCCGAACGCGTGTCGAAGATCGTTGATTTCTTCGGGGCGATTGATCTGGCTGACATGGCGAAACGCAATGCGGCATTCGCTCCGGTCATCAACGGCCTGTATCCGGACGAAGCGGCCTTGCAGGCGGCGTCGCCGCTGAACTACGGCAAGATTTTGGCGCAGTTCCCAATTCGTATCTATCACGGCGACAAGGATCAAGGGGTTCCCATGTCGTATTCGACCCGTCTGGAGGCCGTTCTGAAGGAGAACGGCGGCAAGGTGGATCTTGTCGTCGTACCGGGCATCGGCCATGAAAACGCCATCATGAAATACACGGCGGAGAGTTTTCTGGAGTTCTTGAAAAAATGAACATCGGGCAGTGATTGGATAACGATCGTTTAACCAATCATTTGCATCGTGAAAACATAGGAGGTGTCATAGGAGGTGTCAAACAATGACACCTCCTGTGGCACTTCCTTTAGTTATGGCAATCAGCCGAAGAACCAACTCTGCGTTTTCTTGTCGAATTTCAAGGTGAAAAGATTTTTGATTGTTAGATTTTTTATTTTTGTCGCGATGATCGCAATTTACCTAACAATAACTCAACGATTCTGTTGATTTCTTCACTTCGTGGACATGATGTTGAAAAATCAATTCTCCCACGTGTAAATAATGGGTCGGTAGTATTTAGCTGAAAAGGTGGAATAACAATGGGAATTACTTCGCTATGGGCAATTTTATTTTTGTACTTTTGGCTTTCAAAAACAGTCCACACTTTTCTTGGGTACTTTTCACTTAATATACAAATGATGTATTGTGCACGCGAAGCATAAATTGGTTCTAGATATTTCTCAACGTCTTCTGCTAATATTTCGGATGCATGATCATTATCATAAAACACGCTGATTTCGTTTTCTAAAAGTGCAGTTTTTATTGCTTCTGCAATATCTCGATTTTCTCCAGCGAAGGACAAGGCATAATCATAATCTTTTTCTTCTTCAAATGGAAGATATCCTAATTTAGTTCTTAATTCGTCCCAATTTATATTTGATAAATAAAATAATAATTGTGGATCTTGTATAATAAGCAAATCTCCAGTAAGAAAAAACAAATTTTTATATTCATTAGAAGATGATATTAAATTTGCAAGATATCCTTTGGTAAAAACTTGTGTGACACCTGCTTTTTGTTCTGGATGTTTATTCATCATTTGTGGCAGGTTTAACTCAAATAATCGCTCTTCGCCAAACCATTTTAAAATATGAAAATAAGGTGCTCGTCCCTCTCTTCTGAAACGTGTTCCAATAGCAAATTTTTCGATAATTGTGTGAAACTTATTGTGCATTATATCATAAACAGATTTGATAACTTCTTTGCCTGATATAGACACATTTTGAGGTGTAGCTTCAGAAGATGATATTGAAGATAATAAACATGCTCGAAGACACAGCTCTTGAGTGATATAGAAGCTCCCACGCGCAGCTTTAATTATATCTTTTTTACATGAAATTTTGACATTTAATGCTTGTTCACCTTTGTTTATTAATTCTTCAATTTTATCATCGGGATTTTTTTCAAATTCAAGAATTTCTATACGAGTTGCCAAATCAATACCAAACTGAATTAATTCTTGTCCAACCTGATTTATACCAATGATAATTAGCTTCCTTTCTTCATCCCTTATATCTGCCAAATACTTTAACAAATCTGCAAGCTTTTTTTGTTGAATGTCATTTAGCCGATGAAAATCATCAACTATAACAATACCAAATGCTAGGGAAGAATCAAGATGTTCAATGAGTTCAACATCTCTTTGATTTCTTG
>CACYQT010000158.1 GCA_902776645.1 uncultured bacterium
CGAACACGGACGTTAAGGGCCCCCGCGGCGATGGTACTACGCCCAGGAGCGTGGGAGAGCAGCGCGCCGCCGGTCTTCTTCTCCAGGCCCCCAGCCTCTTGCAGAGGCTGGGGGCCTTTTTTTTGTGGCTGCGCGCGGGGCGGGGCCCGTCCGTAGCCATGCCGTGTGGCTAATAAAAAAGGGCGTCTTCCGATTGGAAGCGCCCTTCTTTTTTGCTTTAGTTCTGTTTTATTCGTTGATCCAGACGGTCATTTCGCCTGGAGCGCGATTCGCCCAGAGATAATAGGGCACGGCCGTCAATGTGGTCGCCGTGTATTTGGGCGGTTCCGTGGAGTAGAGCTTGTTTTCCCAACCGGTGGTGTCACGGCGGATTGCGGGGGCCACGAGCATTGGAACGCCACCGATTTCCGGCGGGGCATCCTTGAGGGAGAATTCGGCGATTGGCGGAAGGCGCAACGCAGCGAGATCCGGACCGTTGTCGCATTCCTCAATGCAGTAGAGCACGGGGCCGCGCTGCAAGGCGACTTTCCCGTCATCCTGCCGTACGGACGGATGGGCATAGACGCGTTCGACCGGCATCGGCAGGAAGATGTCGATCTTGTCATTGGTTTTCCATGTCCGTTTGATATAGGCGTAGCCGCGATCCGTGATATCCGCGAGGGCGATAGGCTGTTCGTTGACTTCGATCTGCGGGTTGCGGCACCATGCGGGAAGGCGGATGGCGATGGTGAAGTCGCCTTCGCGTTCCGTTGTCAACTTGCAGGAAATGTTTTCATCCCATGGATAATCTGTTTTTGTTTCGAGAGTGACCGTTTGCCCCGCCAGCGTCGTGGTGGCTTTGGCTTCGGCGAACAGATGGATCCAGAGCGTGTCGTCGGATTGCGTATAGAGATAATCCGACAGGGAGGCGGTCAGTCTCGCGATGTTGGGCGGGCAGCATGCGCAGCCGAACCAGTCCTGACGCCGCGGTGATTTCTGGCCGCTGTATTTATGGTATAGCGGATGGGAGGCGAGGATGTTGTCGTAGAAGAACTGTTTGCCGTCCAACGAGATGCCGCTGATGATGCCGTTGTAGAGGCTTCTTTCGAGGACATCCGCGTAACGGGAGTCCGCTTCGAGACGCAGCATGTTGTGCGCGAAGAAGGCGAGGGCGATGGCGGCGCAGGTTTCGGCGTAGGCCTCTTCATTCGGGAGGTCGTAGTCGAAGGAGAACCGTTCACCGAAACGGGAGGAGCCGATGCCGCCATGGATGTACATTCGTTTTGTGGTGATGTTGTCCCACAACGTCTTGCATGCGTCGATAAGAGACTGGTCTCCAGTTTCGCGTGCGACGCTTGCCATGCCTGCGTAGAGATAGCAGGCCCGGACGGAATGGCCTTCCGCCGTTTTCTGTTCGCGGACAGGAAGATGCGACTGGTTGTAGGCGTAAGGAAGGATGTCCGGGCCGCCCAGTCGGTAGGGCGATGTGTCTCCGCGTTGCTCCCGTTCGATGTCGTAATAATGCGGCTTCTTGCCGCGTTCGTTGATGAAATATTCCGCAAGATTCAGATATTTCTTGTTTCCAGTCGCTTCCGCAAGTTTGACGAGGGCGAGCTCGATTTCCTCATGGCCCGGATAGCCGTGTTTCTGGTCGGGGGCGGGGCCGAAGACGGTTGCGATGTAGTCGGCGTAACGGCAGAGGATGTCGAGCATTTTCCGTTTGCCTGTGCCGCGATAATATGCGACGGCGGCTTCCATCAAGTGGCCTGCGCAATAAAGTTCATGCCAGTCGCGGAGATTGGTCCAGCGTTTTTCCGGTTCGACGCTGATGAAATGCGTGTTCAGATAGCCGTCCGGCTGCTGCGCCTTTTCCATCCAGTCGATCAGTTCGTCCATGAGGGCTTCCATTTTGGGATCCGGAAATTGCGCAAGGGAATAACCGACCGCCTCGATCAGTTTTGCCACATCGGAGTCCCAGAAGATATGCGGCGGATTCGGCATGCCGGGCTTCCATTCAAGTTTCCATGCGTCGATACGCCCCGTGTCTTTGCATTGGCGGTATTCGATGGGCAGCGTGTTTTCGCGGTTGACCGTCTGGCGTTTCTGCCAGAAGCCGCCGGTGATGGCGACGTTTTTAAAAGGAAGGAGTTTCATGATTTTCCCTAAAAAGAGTTGATTCTGTTTTATTCCTTGATTTCAAACGGTTTCAGAATTTCCTGCATCTCGGCGGACGCGAGCTTGCGCGTCTGCTCCGTGATTTTGGCCCGGCCTTTCAGAAGGGCTTGCGCGGCTGGAATATTGTTGTTTTTGACGGCGACATCCAACGCTGTCAGCCCGTCTTTATTCGTTGCGTTGACAGGAATCGTATCAAGATGCTTCAGGAAAAGCGGCATGAAATCGACGGATTTATTGGCGGCCGCGAGATGGAGGGCGGTGTCGCCGTTTTTGTTGGGATCGCCAAGGGATGTGAGGATGCCGGTGTTTGTCGTGGATTTGATGATGAAATCCACGATGTCCGGATTGGTCGCCTTGGGGATGGAGACGTTCAGGATGTTCTCCTGCTGCTTGTTGTTGGAGTAGACGTCGAATTCTTCATTGACAAGATACCGGAGGCATGCGAGGCTGCCTGCCTTTGCGGCGAGAATGGCGGCGGAATCGCCGTTTTCATCCTGTATGTCCGCGTCCGGTTCGAGGCGGATGTTCGTCTCCATCAGTTTCGCGGCGTTTCCCGCTCGGGCCGCATCAAGGAAGTCCTTGTATTCGACATGCGGCGGTACATCCTTCAACATCGCGGCAGCGGTCTTCATGATGTCGGCCTGGCCTTTGCGGATGACGGCCTGCTTGGCGGCTTCGTCAGAAGAAGGTTCATTGTTTTCTAGTGAATTATCAGTCGTTTGCGCCGCCAATGGATCTTCTGAAAGACCTACTTTCCGTTTGAGGGCGGATTGATAATTGACAAACAGCAAAGCCAAAATGATGAGAACGACGACGGCGATGGCCGGCGGAAGGGCTTTCTTGACGATCGGCATCACGACGTTCTTGTCAAGCCATGGTTTTTGCATCAGATGATGCTTGACCATGAGCGAATGGAGCGCGTTCATCGTTTTTGGGGAGCGGACGCGTTCGCATTCGATGACGGCTTTGAGCATGGCAATAAGATCTTCATAGGTTTGCGGCCGTTTGGACGGATCTTTGTCCATGATCCATTCGACGATCGTGGCGTATTCAGGTTTCAAATTGCGTGTTTGTTCAAGAAGCGGCGGTGGCGGGTTGTTGAGAATGTCGGCGGCGACGGCTTCAGGGGAGAGTCCGTCGAAGGGGCGCCGTCCACAGAGAGCATGGTATAAGGTCGCGCCAAGGGAATAGATATCTGAACGGGAATCATTCTCCATTGGATTCTGCAGTTGTTCTGGAGAGGTGTACGATGGTGGCGGGGCGATCATGCCTTCTGCTTGATTCAATTCTTCAAGGTTCTGGCTGAGCATTTTGGCAATGCAAATATCCGTGAGTTTAATGGAGCCGTTGCTGCCCATCATGAT
>CACYQT010000159.1 GCA_902776645.1 uncultured bacterium
AATATCCATATTTTATTATATAAAGGGAGAAATTTTCAAAATAGGAGGTAGCAAGGGCGTCCCGCCCTTGACAAGGCCGAGACGGCCTTGCTACCACGTTTTTGAAATTAGCTCATAGGGATAAAATTCTCACTTAACCATAAGGGCAGATCAATGTGCAATATCGCAGGTTATACGGGCAACCGCCAGGCGGCGCCGATTCTCATCGACATGATGCGACGGGAAGAAGGCTACTGGGGCGGCTACTACACGGGAATCGCCACCATTGACAACGGCCGCGTCTATCACGCCAAAGTCGTCGGCGACGTCGAAACGCTCATCCGCGAAACGGACGCGCTCCGTCTGCCGGGCACGACAGGCATCATCCATTCCCGCACGCCCTCCGGCGGCGACCGCGAATGGGCCTACCCGTTCGTCAGCTGCGACGGCAAGGTCGCCTTCGTCGAAAACGGCATCATCGGCTCCTTTGAGAAAACGACGGATTTTCCCCCGGCCGCCATGGATCTGAAGAAAAAAGGCCATAAACTTTCCTCTTGCACAAAGGATGAAATCAAAGGCTATCCGCGCCTTCCGGACGGCACGTCCGTCCACTATTCGGAAGTGCAATGCCATCTGCTGGAGGAACTTCTGTATAGCGGTCTACAACCGCTCGAAGCCATGCGCGAACTGCTGCGCCGCTGGCCCTGCGAAGACGTCGGCGTCGCCATCCATCGCGACCATCCAGGCCGAATTTTCGTCGGCCGTGTCAACCAGCCCATGACGCTCGCCCGTACCCAAACTGAATGTTTCATCTCCACAACGCCGTTGGCCTTCCCTGAACAGGATTTCATCGGCGTCGATGTCCTGCCCGCCAACGCATGCCATGAAATTTCCGTTGACGGTCTGTCCATTCTCAACGCCATCGATCCGGCCATTTGCGTCTGCCCTATCACGCCTGCCGTTTTTGCAAAAGCGTTGCAGGATGTCACGGCCATGCTACAAGCCGCAAAGGAGCCTGTTCCATTCAGCGTTGTCGCCGAAACGTGCAAATTCCCGCAAGGCGGCATCCCGCAGATGGCGCTTTTGGGCTATCTTGTTCTGGAATCGTTGCTTAAGTCAGGGAAAGTCGTTCAGACAACCATCCGAAAGGATGGCATGACGGCCGGTCTCACCGCCCCCGTGTTCATGATTTCATGGAAATAGACACCTTACATAAGGAAGCAATCAACATGGCTGATCAACTCTGTGGTGCAAAACGTATTTTCCGTTCGGTGATTCCCGCGTTTCTGCTCGCCGTCTCCGTCGGGCAGATCTACGCCTTCACGAACTTCTCCTCTGAAATCGCCAACTACATCGGCGAAAAGCAGGAGCATGTCCAGTTCGCCTTCTCGCTGGGCATTTTCTTCCTGGGCATGGGCGCCGCGTTTTTCGGAAAAATCGTCGAGAAGAACATCAAATTATCGACCGTCATCGGCACTGTCCTGTTCCTTTCAGGCTTGCTTGTCACCAGTCTTGGCATCAGCATGAAGTCGTTGATTCTCATTTATTTGGGATATGGCTTCCTGCTCGGGACAGGCACGGGCGTCATCTATATTTCGCCCGTCAAGACGATGATGCTGTGGTTTCCGAAGAACAAGGCCATCGCCGCCGCCATTCCCATCATCTCCTTCGGTCTCGGTTCGACGCTTTCGACCATTCTGTTCCATGGCTTCTGGGGCATCCGCGGCTTCATAACCTACGGCGTGACAAACGTTTTCTCCGTTTTCGCCCTCTTCTATCTTGTCCCGATGGTCATCGCCGCCTTCCTGTTGAAAAAACCTGTGCTTGAACAGCAAGCCGCCGCCGTCGCAAACGGCCAGAGCGATTTCCGCTACGCGACGCTGCTGAAGGATTCGTATTTCATCCAATCGTGGCTGTTCATGTTCCTCAACATCTCCGCCGGCCTCTGCCTGATTCCGCTCGCCAAGCAGATGATGAAAAACGACATCGTCGGCTATTCCGAAGGCGCCATCACGACATTCATCGCCCTCTCCGGCCTCATGAACGGCGGCGGCCGCTTCATCTTCGCATGGTGGTCCGACCGTCTCGCCCGCCGCATCAACATCCTGCTGTTCATTCTCGGCATCTCCGCCGGCGTCATGCTCTGCAGCTTCTGGCCGCCGGTCATCGGCTTCGCCCTGCTCGTCATCAACGCCTGCTACGGTGCTGGCTTCTCCGTCATTCCCGCGATTCTGTCCGACCATTACGGCATGAACAACATCTCGAAAATCCACGGCGCCGTTTTGTCCGCATGGGGCTTCGCGGGACTGGCCGGCAACCAGGCCGCCATTTTCGTCTCCCAGAAGCTCGGCTTCGGCTACACAGGCGTCGTGACCATGCTGGTCATCGCCTATCTGCTGAATCTCGTCAACGTCTTGTCTTTGCGTAAGAAAAGCATCTAGACTTCTAGCATTCTAGATTTCTAGCATTCTAGTAAAAAAAGAAAGACGCCTGAGCCAGGCGTCTTTCTTTTCACTTTAAGCTTTCAGCTTTAAGCTTTTAGCTCAATCAATATCATAACCGCCGCCGAACAGCGTATCGGCGGGGGCTTCCGTCGGATGATACGTGCTGTAGCCGACAGGCGGCATCGTCATGATGTCCGTCATGTCATCGTCGGACAGATCGAAATCGAAGACCTTCATGTTGTCGGCAATGCGGTCCGCATGGGTCGATTTCGGCATCGGCACGACACCGTACTGCAGGGCGAAGCGGATGCAGACCTGCGCGACGCTCTTGCCGTATTTGGCGGCGATTTTCGCCAATGTCGGATCGGACAGGACGGCGCCGCAGCCCAACGGCGACCACGCCTCGACAACCATGTTGTGCGCCTTGCACCAACGGACAAGCTCCGGCTGGTAGTAGCCCGGATGGAACTCAATCTGGTTCACCATCGGCTTGATTTCAGCCGTTTCGAACAACGCGTTCAGCTGTTCAGGCAGGTAGTTCGACACGCCGATGGCGCGGATCTTGCCGTCCTTGTACATTTTCTCGAAGCCGCGCCACGTCGCCGCGTTGATTTCCTTCCATTTCGGATTGGATTTCGCAACGCACGGCCAATGAACAAGATACAAATCCAGATAATCGACGCCCAGATTCTTCAATGAATCTTCGACGGTGGCGATCGTCTTCGTGTAGCCGCGCTCCGTAATCCAATGCTTTGTCGTCAGGAAAATCTCCTCACGCGGCACGCCCGACTCCTTGATGCCTTTGCCGACATCCTCTTCGTTGCCGTATGCGTTCGCCGTATCGATATGGCGGTAGCCGCACTTCAAAGCCGTCTTCACACCTTCGCAGGCCACGCCGCCGGCGGGTGTCTGCCATGTGCCGTAGCCCAGGCAGGGGATTTTCACGCCATTCGCCAATGTCAAAGTATCCGTCGGTTTGTTGAACATGTTGATGCTCCTTTATTTGGTGTTTTTATGAAAAAGTGTCCTTTAAAATAGCATGGTGTTTG
>CACYQT010000160.1 GCA_902776645.1 uncultured bacterium
TGGTCTTATAGCAGCACAGTGAACTGTCCTTGATATTCAGCGTGCAGAACCATTCATCAAGCAAATCATTGAAATACCGGTGGCATATGACCTTGATGTCGCTCTGTTCGAATTTCACTTCAAACATCTCTTCCATCGCAACGACCAGTTCAAGCAGCAGGAAGGAATCCACGCCGTATTCGGACAGTTCCGTCTCGGTATCGATTTCCGAAGGATCGATGTCCAGAAACAGACGTTCCACAATCAACGCTTTCAATTGATCTTCTAATGTTTCTTCAGCCATTGTCTTTCCTTTTTTATGTTTAACTAAACGCTAGAAACTTCCGTTATGATGGTAACGTTTCAAAAACTCGCCCGATTGGATTTTCCCGCCGTTATTTGTCCGGCGGAATGACCAGCACAGGGCAGCTCGCCTTCTTCACGACCTTCTCCGCGACGGAACCGAAGAACAGCGACGTCAGCGCGCCCGTCCCCTGCCGTCCAAGGACGATCAGCCCCGCTCCGATCTCCTCCGCGTATTTCAGAATCTCCGAATGGCTCTTGCCGATGCGGAAAGCCGTCTTGAAGACGAGCCCTTCCGGAATCCGCGGGCGGAAATCACGGTCGATTTTCTCATCGATGTCCTTTTTCGCCTTTTCGTCCACATCTCCTTCCGCGTCATAGATATAGCTCTTCCAGAACTGCGCGTCCGGCTCCGGAATCACATGGATGAGATGCAATTCGCTGCCTTTCCGCAGCGCCGCCGCCTCCAAGGCGTACGCAAACGCACGGCTTGCGTTCTCCGAGAAATCCGTGCAATACAAAATGCGTATCGGCTGTTCCTGCATGTTCGTCTCCTATGGTTTTCTTTCTCCCGAAAACAAGACATTATTATAATTTGTCTCGTCCTTTTTCTTTTTACAACTGTTTTCCCTGTCAAATCAGCGATTTTCCGAGACATTCTACGCCAGTTTCTGCATCAGATGCGGAAGCCACAGCGCCAGTTGCGGGAAGAAAATCAAAAACAGCATCGCGATGACGATCAGCAGGAAGAACGGCATCGCGCCGCGGAAGATCTTCTGCAACGGGATGTCGCGCGCGATACCGCCGACGACATAGACGTTGACGCCGACAGGCGGCGTGATGACGCCGATCTGCGTGACGAGAACGACCAGCGTGCCGAACCAGATCATCGTCTGTTCGCCGCCGCCGCCGAACGTGAACTTCTGCACGACGGGCAGAAGAATCGGAATCGTCAGCATGACGAGGGCCAGCGCGTCGATGAAGCAACTGGCGATGATGAAGCCGAGAATGATGACGGACAACGTGACGGCCTGCGGCATCTGCGCCTCCGCCAGCGTGCGGGCCAGCGTGGACGGAAGATTCGTCACGCCAAGGAAGCGGCCGAACATGGACGCCCCCGCGATGATGATCAGAACCATGCAGGACGTGCGCATCGTCTCAAGAAACGCCTTCCGCAGGATGGTCCATGTCAGCGCGCCGCGGCACAACGCGACGATGATACCGGCGCCCGCGCCGATGGCCGCGGCTTCCGTCGGCGTGAACCAGCCGAGGAACATGCCGCCCATGACGACGGTGAACAGGATGATCGTCTCGATGATGCCCAGCAGCGACTTGAACTTCGCCGCCATCGTCGTTGGTTCGCCGGCGGGCCCGAGCTTCGGGTTGATGTGACAGGCGATGCCGATGTAGAGGCAGAACAGCAGCGTGATCAGCAGGCCCGGCAGGACGCCGGACATGAACAATTTGGCGGGGGAGACCTTCGTCATGATGCCGTACACGATGAAGACGACGCTCGGCGGAATCAGCATGCCGAGACTGCCGCCCGCCGCCACCGTGCCGGACGCGAGCTTCATGTCGTAGCCGCGGCGGCGCATTTCCGGAAGCGCGACGGCCGACATCGTCGCCGCCGTCGCAGGCCCGGACCCGCAGATCGCGCCGAACGCCGTGCAGGCCCCGACCGTCGCCATCGCGAGTCCGCCGGGCAACCAGCTAAGCCAATGGTAAGCTGCGTCATAGAGGCGGCGGCTGATACCCGCGTGATACGTGATCTGTCCCATGAAGATGAACAGCGGGATGACGCTCAAATCGTATTTGGAGAACGTCTCGTAGCAGGAGCTCAGCAGCAGATGGCCCGCACCCGCGAGATCGCCGATGGCCATTGCGTAGCCGCCGCAGCCGACGACCGCCAACGCGAAACCGACCGGCATGCTGAGGCCCAGAAGGATCAGCAGCACAAAACAACCTAATATACCAAGCAATGTCAAGCTCATGAGTGCATCATCTCCTTTCCGGGATGGGCCAGATTGTAGATTTTCACAAGAACCACCACGATGAACGTGAACGACATGACCCACAGCACCCAGAACAGGGGGATCCGCAGCGTCAGCGTCCCGATTCCCTTGCGCAGCAGATACTTGCCGTATATCCAGCTTCGATAGGACAGATAGAGGAACATCAGCATCGCCACACCGCGCGAAAACGCGTCGACCCAGATGCGGATGCCGCGTGGAAACTTCTGGAAGAAATATTCGACGGCGACATGGCCCTTCACGGCCGTCGTGTACGGCAGCGCGCATGCGCCGCTCAGGCAGGCAGCGATCTGCACGACATCGACGACGCCCACCAGCGGATGGCCGAAACGGCGCAGGACGACGTCCAGGCATGTCGCCACGATCATGACGGCGATTCCGGCTCCGGCGACGGCGGCCATCGCCCTCACAAGACCGGACACGATTCTACGATAGCTTTCCCACATGGTCAATTCTCCTTTTCCTTCGCGGCCTTCTGAGCCGCCGCGATCTGTTCGCGCAGGAACGCGACCGCCTCGTTTCCGGGCAGTCCTTTCTTTTCCGCGCCGCTCGCCCAGCCTTCCAGAAGAGGCTTCAGGGCTTCGCGGGCCTTTGCGTCCTCCTCCGGCGGCAGCGAGATCGGTAAAACCATTGAAAAACTACAGCCCTATGTAAAAGGTGGAAGTCTTCTTGGAGGCAAGGTCATCAAGACTGAAGAGGAACTTGTAGAATGGATTGACTGTCTGAGATAGTGATATAACTCATTGTTAAGCCATATTTGTTTTGTCTTAAGAGACAAGATGAACATGGCTTTTTTGTTTCCCGAGTAGAGCATCAAGATTTTACGGTTTTCCTAGGAATTCTACGCAGGTGTATGAGTATTCCCTCACCTATCAAAAACGCGAAAATATGTTCTTGAAAACGAACGCATGTTCGTATATAATATATCTCGTAACAGGTTGTTCACGATAGAAAGAAAAGAGGTGTCAATCATTATGAGAAGCAGAGATCCGGAGTTAATGGAAAAGATTCAAACATTTGTTGGAGAGTACTAC
>CACYQT010000161.1 GCA_902776645.1 uncultured bacterium
AGAAGGCGGAGCTCAACAGCATGATCGAGGCGTTGAGCCAGCGGAACGACGAATTGCAGAAGGAAGCGGAAAAGACAAAGCAGGAGCTTGAGGCGACAAAAGCCGAAGCCAAGCTCCTTTCGGATCAAATCAAGGCGGAAACCGAACGTGTCAAGGCGGAAACCGAACGCGGCCAGAAATACCTCAAGCGGGCCGAAAGCCTCGCGGCCGCCAATCTCGCCCAGAAAGAACAGCTGGAAAACGCCAAAAAGCAACTGGCGGACATACAGGCCAAGCTGCTGGTCACACGTCAATTGGCCGCGAATTCAGCCAACCCGCAGGAGCTCAAGAAACTGGAGGATGAGCTCAAGACCGCCAAAGATGCTCTCAAGGCCGTCAAAGACGATCTTGCCAACAAAGATCTCCAGCTGAAGGTTCTCATGCCGCAAAGCCGCAAACTGGCTGAACAGCTGCTGGAAGCCCGCAAGCAATTGGACGCGGCGAAAGCCAAAGCCCAGTCACAGCCAAAAGCACAACCACAGCCCAAAGCCCAGACGCAGCCCAAGAAAAAGTAAACCGCTTTGACGACAATCCGTTTCCAATCACAGCCGCCATTTTACCAAAAATCAACCACTACCATGCGCAAAAATATCTATATTCTCATACTGCTCATCGCCGCCTGCTCCGCCATCCTCCATGCACAGGAAAAAACAGAGTTCCTGAATGTGCAGGAAATGCTCAAAATGGCGCAAACCGTTACTAAGGAAAAGTATCCGGACGCGGATGACGCGCTCGTGGATGACTACATCCTCACCACCTACCAGGCGGACGGCACGGCCGTCACCATTGACGACCAGGCGTTCAAAATCCTGACGGAGACCGGAAAGAACAACAACCGCACCATTTCGCTGTACTACAACGAAAGCTACGGGAACGCCAAGGTCCTCTCCGCGAAAATCTACAAGCCGGACGGCCGCTCCATCGCCATCGACGTGGAGAAGCAGTCGAAAGTCATGGTGGACCGTTCCCAGATGTCATCCAACATCTACGATCCCAACGAAAAAGTCGTCACGACCACCGTTCCGGATCTGGAAATCGGAGACGTTCTTCATTTCATCACTCGCCATGAGATCACCAAACCACGTGTTCCGAACACCTTCAGTGACTACCACACCTACGAATCCTCCCAGCCAATCATCCGCTATGTCATCGAAATCAACGGTCCGAAATCCCTCCCGCTGGCGAACCGCATCGTGAAGGACCGCGTCGAAAAGACCGTCACATACACGGAAAAGGATCTCGGCGACCGCATCAGCTACAAATGGACCGCCGCCAACGTCCCGCAGGCCTTCCCCGAACCGCGCATGCCCGCCATGTACACGGTCGTCCAACGCCTGCTCGTCTCCACCATCCCCACATGGAACGACGTCTCCAAATGGTATTGGAACCTCTGCCAGCCCCACATGAAGGCCTCCGACGCCATGAAAGCCAAAATCGCGGAACTGACAAAGGACGCCAAGACGCGCGACGAGAAGATCCGCGCCGTCTTCCGTTTCGTCTCGCAGGAGATCCGCTACATGGGCATCACCATCGAGAAGGAAGCCCCCGGCTATGAACCGCATGACGTCGAACTCACCTTCAACAACCGCCATGGCGTCTGCCGCGACAAGGCCGCCCTGCTCGTCGCCATGCTCCGCGAAGCCGGGCTGGAAGCCTTCCCCGTGCTCATCAGCGTCGGCCCGTTGAAAGACGCCGAAGTGCCGCAGCCATATTTCAACCATGCCGTCACCGCCGTCCTCAACGACGACGGTTCCTATCTCCTCATGGACTCCACGGATGAAAACACGCAGCAGCTCTTCCCCGCCTATCTCGCCAACAAGAGCATCCTGGTCGCACGCCCCGAAGGCGACACGCTGCGCACAAGCCCCTTCTCCCCCGCGAAGGAAAACATGCTGTACATCGACGCCAACGGTGAAATCAAACGCGACGGCTCCTTCGAAGCCACCGCGCAAATCACGTTCGACGGCATCAACGACAACGCATACCGCGGCACGTTCGCCAGCTACACGCCGCAACAGCAGCGCCAGTTCTTCGAACGCGTCGTCAAACATGTCGCTCCGGGCGCAACGCTCAAGACGTTCGAAATCACGCCCAAAAACATGCTGGACACGAAAGACATCCTGAAAGCGACGCTCGCCATCAGCACGGATGCCAACCTCTTCGTCCACAACGGCGACAACGCCATGCTGGACATCCCGCAGTTCGGATACTCCTTGGGCATCATCAACTTCATCCTCCGCGCCACCGGTCTTGAAAAGCGCAAGTATCCGTTGCTTACGGACATAGCATGCGGCGTCGAAGAACATTTCACCATCAAGATCGCCCCCGAATGGGGCAATCCCGCCGCTCTTCCCGAATTCAAGGACATCAACGAGGCGCCGTTCTTCTGGACGAAGAAGCTTGCCTTCAACCAACAGGACAGGACACTCAAACTGGACAAGTACTTCGCCATCGACGCCGTCCAGTTCTCCCCTGAACAGTACGCCCAGTTGAAAGGCCATTTGAAAGCCATTGAAGTCAACGACCGCAAGATGGCCATCTTCAAATGCACGCCGCAACCCGCCGCCCTCGCCAAATCGGAAGAGGCCGACATCCATATCCACAAGCAGGACATTGCGATTGAATTGTCGGACGAATACAACTGGACGATGACCGAAACCGTCACGAAGGAAATCCTCACCTACAACGGCAAGAAGAGCAACTCCGAGCTCAAGATCTCCTACAATCCCGTCTGGCAGGATATCAAAATCAATTACGCCCGTGTGACGACGCCCTCAAAGGAAAAAGACGGCAAGCCTGTCATCAAGGAAATCTCCGAGCAGGAAATCAATCTTATGGACGAAGGATGGGTCGCTTCCGCTCCGCGCTATCCGGCAGGCAAGACGCTGGTCGCCTCATTGCCCGGCGTTGAAATCGGCAGCCTCATCGACTACCAGATCACGACCGTCTGCAAGAACCAGCATTTCTTCGCATTCGCCGTCAATTTCAAAGGCAGCAATCCCATCCGGATGCGGCAGGTAACCATCTCCGCCCCAACGCATATCAATCTCCAATCCGCCGTCTATCAGAACGGTTTCCTCGCGCCTGACAAAGACGCCCACCAGAACAACATCGTGGAATTCGTCAAGACGGAAAACGGCCGCAACATCTGGAAATGGAGAGCCATAAACCAGCCCATGATCGCCAAGGAGGGCGGCCTCCCGCCGTCCACAGCCTTCCTCCCGTCCATCCAGACGTCCACTGGCAACTGGCCCGCGTTCATGGCCAAAATCTCCAAGGCGCTGACGGAAAAGGC
>CACYQT010000162.1 GCA_902776645.1 uncultured bacterium
GATCGACGATCAGGCGGTCGTTGTTCCAGGCGATCATGAAGGAGCCGACGTCGTTGTGGTTGTGGAGTTCGCCGTTGTGTCCGCCTTTGATGGCCGCGCCGAAGACCTTTCCGTCCGCGTCCGTATGGCGGAAGATGTAGATGCCGGAATCCGGAAATGCGGAGCGGATCGGATAGGGGGCGTCCTCCGGCAGTTTCTTCAGATATTCGGATTCATCGCTGAAGGCGACAAGCGGCATGAACGGCAAGCCGCAGTCGAGCAAGGTTTCAGGCTTGACCTGCTTGTGAAGCGATTGCGGCCAATGGCGTTGGATTATGACCAGATGCGCGGGAACGGGGCGGGCGTTGACGCCGCAGTCCGCGAAGGCGGGGGCGATGCCGTCCTGTATCTGGATGTTCTTCGCGAAGGCAGCGACGTTGGCGATGTTGTCATAGCCTTCGAAGATGTTCATCTTGCCGTTCGTGGCCTGGAGGATGTGTTCACCCATGGCGAGATAGTGGCCGAAGCCGTAGCCCCAGTAGCCGAGGCCTTCGTTGCAGTAGCCGTCCGGCGTGAAGCCGGAGAGGAACGTCTTGTCCGAAAATTCCGTCGCCGCAAGGACTTCCGCACGCGTCATCCGGTCTTCGACGATGGTGAGAATGCAGTTGACCATGTTGCCTGTGCAGACGGCCGTCCAGTTGCCGTTGCCGTACATCCAGCCATGTCCGAACGTGTCGCCCGTGCGGATGGAATTGATGTAGGGATCGACGGCGCGGCGGAAGACTTCGCGGCGGATGGCGGCGCGCATTTCAGGCTTGAGACGGTCTTGATACCACCAGTCAATGGTGGAGAGGTCGGACGCGCGTTCGGAGGCGAAGAGATCCGCGTAGAAACGCGTCTGGTTGAAGTTCGTCAAGCCTGAATCATGGGCGGGCAGCACCCAGCTCTTTTCGTTCAGGATGGCGTTGATTTCGCGTTCGAGAGCGGGCATGAAACGTCCTTTGTTTTCAAGAGCCTCCGCGACGGCGAACGTGTGCAGCCGCGATTTCCGCTGGAAATAGGGGCGTTCGTAGGTCTTGCGGTCGCCGGTCTTGTTATACAAAAGATACTCTTCATCCTTCAGTTCGGGCGGCTCATGGAGCATATATTCTTCCGCACGTTTGATGATTCTGTCTATTCCGTTCGGATTGGGCAGATGGTCCCATTTGTCGCGGCGGGAGACGGGATAGCCGAGGCCCTGCGGCTTGTCCGACAACATTTCGTAGATTTCATTGACGCGGGCGGGGGCTGGCGGCGGGAAGCCTGTGCGGGAGAGGCGGGGGATCTTCTTCGTCTCTTCTACCGTCAGTTCAAAGAGTTGCAGATCGTCGATGGCGTCGTCTGTGATATTGGCTCCAGACGAATGGATCCAGACGCGGGCGGTGGCGGCGTCATGGACGGGAATGAAATAGAGGGCGTTTTTCGTCCATTGAAGGGAGTCTTCCATCATGACGACGATTTCGCCTCTGGTCTTTTCCTTTGGAAGCATCTTGCCGTCTTTGCCGTAAAGACGAATATAAACGCTTGTTCCTGCGGAAGTTGCGTCCAATTTTCGCGCCCAGAAATCAAGCCTGTAGCCGACGCCTGGCGTGACAGTGAAGGGAGATGAAAAGATGTCGGAGCCGTGCCTGTCTGATTCGTCATGGATACGGAGGCCGAACTCGCCCGTGTGTGCGGCTTCTTTGATGACAGTCGCCATATTGTTGCGATTATCCCATTGGGAAAGCTGCTGCTCGAAATCCAGATTGGGCACGGCGATCGGCGTCTCCGCGTGAAGCAGGGCGGCCAGGCAGATGAAAAATAGGATTATTTTTTTCATAATCAGCTTTACTTGAAATTAAAAACGTCTTGTAACAAAAATATTGTTTTAATATAATACATGACAAAAAATAAAATCAAGTTTTAAGGATAAAATTGTCTTGTGGAAAATGTTGGAATTCTAGGAGGCTAGACTGCTAGAATTCTAGAAACATTTTCATTTAGCAAACAACACCACCAATATCTGTCCTGACGCGATGGCTGCGGGCAGTTTTGCGGTGGTTTTGGCGATGGAAGAAGCCTCCTTCAGTTTCCATTGCGCGTTCACCGCGAAGGATTTGAGTTCGATGGCGTCGTTCGTGTCGTTCCAGAGGACGGCGGCCATTGTGTCGCCGTTGACAAACGATGTGGCGGTGAGGCCTTGCGGAACAGCCGTCAATTCGTCGGTGTCACGGAATTCGCCTCTTAGCAGCTGGTCGGCGTACTTTTTGCGCAGTTCATTGATTTTCAACGCATAGAGGCGGCTTGTCTTATACGTGTCATTCAGAACGTCGTCGCAATCGGCCTGATAGCGGAGCTCCATTTCGGGGCGGAATCCGTAGGTGAGGGCGAAGTTGGCCATTCGATCACCGATATGCGGCGCAGGATTGCGGATTGTGATGATCGTTTCAGGGAAACTGTAGCGGAACAGGGCGGGATAGTTGAGGATGCGGACGGTGTCGGCGTCTGTTGACGCGGCCGCCAACGCGCCCTGCGGGCCGGGATTGACCATGAGGCCGTGGACAGCATCTAAATAGCACGAATACAAGTCGTTGACGTGTTCGGAGAGGAAGGCGAAATTCTTTCCGATCTGCTTGGAATGGGCCTGCAGGGAGTTGAGCATGCGACGGCGGCCGTTCGTGTGGGCAAGGGCGGGATTGTTCTTCGCATGGTCGTGATGTTCGTCAAAACACGGGCAGGGGGGCTGTCCGCCAAGTTGGTCAGATAGGCATCCATCCGGACCGAGAGCGGCGAGCCAGTCTTCACGGCGGAGCATCAGATCGCGCCATGGAGCGGCGGACGGGCAGGCCAACGCGAACATCTTGCGGGAGAAGTGCATCAGGAAGGAGCTTCGATGCGACTTGTTGTAGAACTCAACGTAGGGGCTGCCCCAGATGTTCTTCATGCAGACGGCTTTGCCTTCGCCGTTGCGATAGTATTTGGATGTTTCGTCGATGAGATGGCCTTGGTAATACAGCGTCACATG
>CACYQT010000163.1 GCA_902776645.1 uncultured bacterium
CTGTCGATTCAATAATTGATTAGTTAAAGGATTTTTCTCGGGGAGGAGCCCCCGCGACGACTCGCGGGGGAACCATTCCATCTAAAAAAATCATGTTCGCTCATATTGCGCTGCTCGGTTTCCAAAGAGCCGGCGGACGAACCGCCGTGTTTTGTCACATCCATTACTTTACACCGCTTTCATGCTTTTGCAAGCAATCGTGGCGATTTTTCCCATCATATCGTTTTTTGCAACCGACATTTCGGATCCCGCCTTACGGCGACAATCTTCCGTGCCGCGAATGACATTCACGACATAAGGGTGTGTTTGAATGTTACATCAATTAATATACCACGTTTTTTCAGATTGCAAATCCATCACGCGATTTTTTATGACTGCGCATGTTCTTCTGCGAATCATGGAGCGGGATGCGTCTTCTGGTATTCAGCCAGGAACTGCTCGTAGTCCTCCAGATTACGGCGAAGCAACTCCGGCGTATCCAGCCCATACGGGCACTTGGACTTGCACTTTCCGCAATGCTTGCACTCCTTGATCTTGGCCATCTTCGCCTGCCCTGCGGGCGTGAGATGGCCTGCGGACGGCGAACGCCTCAGAAGCAACGACATGCGGGCGCAATTGTTGATTTCGATTCCGGCGGGGCATGGCATGCAATACCCGCAGCCACGGCAGAATTCACCGGTCAGTTCCTTCCGGTCGGCGTCGATGACCGCCTGCAGTTCCGCGTCTAGGGACGGCGGATTGTCGTTATAGCTTAGGAATTCATCCAGTTCGCTTTCCCGTTGGACGCCCCAAATCGGCAGGACGGTCGGATATTCCCGCATGAACGCATACGCCGCGCGACTGTTTTTGATCAGACCGCCAGACAGCGCCTTCATGGCGATGAAGCCCATGCCCGCCTGCTTGCAACCTTCGACCAGCTTCAGTTCCGGCTCGCCTGAAAGATAGTTGAACGGAAACTGCAAGCTGTCGTAAAGCCCAGACTTAATACAGGTGGTCGCCGTGTCCAGACGATGGTTCGTCAAGCCGATGAAGCGGATCTTGCCCTGCTTTCTGGCTTCAAGCATGCATTCATACAATCCGCTGCCGTCATTTGGCAACGGACAAACTTTCGGGTTGTGGAACTGATAGATGTCAATGTAGTCGGTCTTCATCATGCGCAGCGAATTGTCCAGATGCTGCCAGAAGACATCCGGCGTTGATGCGCCGGTCTTCGTCGTGATGACGATTTTCTCCCGCTTCATCTGAGGCATGGCGATGCCGATTTTCTTCTCGCTGTCCGTATAGAAATTGGCCGTGTCGAACAGGTCGACGCCATTTTGATAGGCTTTGACAATCAGTTTCGCGGCTTCCTCGCAGCTGATTCGCTGGATCGGCAAGGCGCCGAAGCCGTTCTTGCATACGTTCAAGCCAGTTCGCCCCAATGTCACTCTGTCCATGTCAGCTCTTTATTATTGTAATTTTTGGGAAAGTTTCAACAGAAAATGGCGGTTGTCCGCCGACAGGTAGCGCATGACGCCGCCCATGCGGTTGAACGTCTTGCAGTAGCGGAGATAGTAGGCGGGATTGTCCATGGGCGGTTCGCCATCCTTGCTCCAGTCCCAGCTGCTTTTCGCCAGATCGACCACCAGCATGTAGTGGTTGTCGATGTGCCGCCCCGCCTGTATTTCCATGTTCTGCGACATCGACAGCGATTTTTCGAAAATCATCGGCGACATGACGGCGGAGCCGACGGAGAGATAGACTCCCCCCTCCAGATGACGGACCTGCTCCGCGAACGTCAGGAAATCACGTTCCGCCGCCCGCCCGATGGCCGCCCCGCAGTTCATCGGATGCGTGTAGATGATGTCATGGCCGAACATCGGATGGCTTGTGAACGGCACATGCAGACGATAGGCGTTCGCCTGCGCGCTATATTTTTTGTATGGATGGGGGATGGACATCCAGCCAGGCTTCAGACCGAACGTCTGGATCGTCTTCAAAAAATCCGCCGCGCCAGCCGCCCTGCCCGGATCATCCGCCGCGCACCGCCTGATCTCTTCCGCCAGAGCCTCCTCGTCGGGAATCATCAGTCCTTCATGCTCGATCATCGAGCCGACGGATTCGCCGTAGCCAAGCCCTTCATACGCGCCGACGACAATCGCGAGATTGATGTAGTAGCCTGTCTCCTGCCAGATGCCGAACTGGCCCTGCTTCACGTTCGCACGAACGTCTTCGCTGGACTGCCCCTGATAGGCGAACTCCCAGTCGTGGATGATTCCCGCGCCGTTCGTCGCAAGATGCGTCAACCACCCGCGTTCCATCAAATCAACCATCAGCGGGCCGAGGCCGTTCTTGATGGAATGCGCGCCAAACGCCATCATGACGGGACGGCCGTTCGCGCGGGCTTGCCGAATCCGTCCGACGACTTCGTCCATCAGCGCCTCGTCGATGCCGCAGTCATCGGGCACCGGCGTGTCGGGCCGCACATAGTCCTTTTCTATATATACCTTATTATATCGTTCTGACAATGGCTTGATTTTCAGCGAATGTCGGTCAAATTGTGGATATGGCATGTTTTTTCCCCTTGTTTCCATGTTATTTTTCACAAACGGCATTAATGTAAACGCCATGTCAAAATATTCCAGTCTTCTCAGCCTGTTCCTGTTGGGTGTACTCTGCAACATC
>CACYQT010000164.1 GCA_902776645.1 uncultured bacterium
ACGGTGTTCGTCTATTCCCGGCTGTGGGTGCGTTCCGGCGCGAAGAGCGACATCGAGTTCTACGAGCTGCGCTATTCGGGCAGGGCGGCGGCGTTCCTGCGCGGGTTCAGGGCGCTCTACCTCGGCATCGTGTTCAACGTGATCACCACCGGCCTCGTGATGCTCGCCGCGATCAAGATCGGGCAGGCGCTCTTCGGCGTCGACCAGTGGACGGTGATCGCGGTCACGTCGGTCGCGTCGGTCGTCTACTCCGCGCTGGGCGGTTTCCGCGGCCTCGTCGCGGACTATCTGTGGCTCCGTTCGTCCAAAATGCAGGACGAAGGCAACTATTTCGAAATGGTCCAGCTGGCCGACTGGATCGTCAAGCTCCAGCCGCGCTACACGACGTCGCACGCCTTCCTGGCATGGAACATGGCCTACAACGTCTCCGTGACCTTCACGGGCTTCGAAGATCGCTGGCGTTGGGTCAAACGCGGCATCGAACTCATTCGTGACGAAGCACTTGAGTACAACCCGGGCGATCCGGAGCTCTTCCGCCAGCTCGGCTGGATCTACCAGCACAAGATGGGGCAGGACCTCGACGACGCCAACCGCTTCTACAAGACCGAATTCGCCAAGGAGATGATCCGCCTCTTCGGCAGCTACTACGGCAAATGGGACCTAATCGACAAGGCGCCCACCAACGAGGCCAAGCTCCGCGCCGCCATCGGCGACAAAGACTTCAACGCCCTCAAGAAAGCCTGCGCCAAATACTCCTACGCGACGTTCAACGATCTGGAAGACTCCTTCCGCACGCATGCCGTCCTCTATCCGGTTGAATTCAAAAAGGAACTGGAGGAAATCGGCATCGCGGACCAAGTGGAGCTTTGCCTGCGCTCCAGATGGATCATCCGCAAATACCGCCTCGAACCGCAATGGCTTGTCACCATCAACAAGAAATACGGCAATCTGGACTGGCGGCTTCCGGAAGCCCATGCCATCTACTGGGCGGAGCGCGGCAAGGACAAATGGTCCACGGAACGCGACAACGAACGCTATTTCAAGAAACTGTCCTGCGACCGCATGATCTTCCAGTCGCTGCAGGCCGCCTTTGAAAGCGGACGTCTCGTCTACGTGAAAAACGCCGATCCGGACAACATGTATTCGGACATCAAGTTCCTGGAAATGACGCCGAACGTCAGTCTGGTCGACGCCGCGAACGCCTGCTACAAAGAGGCCATGGAAGGCTTCAACGAATACACGGTCAAAGGCGCCTACGGCAACTTCCTTGAAAACGCCATCGTCACGCTGTTCCTCTTCGGCGAGAAGAAGAAGGCGACGGAATACATCAAAATGGCCCGCACGCTGCCGCACTACGGCGTCGGCGCCAAATCGCGTTTCGCTCCGGATCTGGAGGATTTCGTGCTGAAATCCGTCGCGTCGGACATGGAGTCCGCCTCCCACAGCGAAGCCCAGAAGACCGTCCAGAGCTATCTCATCAACGCCTACTACCATCTCGCCATCGACGACCAGGAACAAGCCGAGGGATATCTGGAAATCGCCCAGAAACTGTATGCGAAATACGCCAAGTTCGTGGAAGGCACGGAAAAACGCCGCGCGCTTCCGCCATGGGACCAGATGCGCAAAACATCGCTCGACATGGCGAAACGCGTCATCCACGACCGCATCTCCCCCGAACTCGCGGAAAATCTTGAACGCATGCTTCCGAAATCCGGAGAGAAATTCATTCCGGAAGCAGGCGAGATCAAGACGCCACAAGTCCAATAACATCATCATAATAACTCATCTGCAGAATCGGCGTTTCCGACGCCGCCTTGTGTGACAGTGAAAAAGCATCTTCTCCATTTTTGTCTGGCCATTCTCGCCATGGCGACTTTGGCGTCCCATGCTGAGCAAAGTTCCATTTTCGAAGATCCCGCCCATCCGTTCGGACCACATGGGCCGACGAAAACCGTCCCCCTATGGCCGCTGTATTATTACAAGATATATACGAGCAAAGGGGCCTACAGAAAACACATCCTCTGGCCGATCTACACCCGTACCGTCACGCCCGAGCAGAAGGTCAACCAGATTCTCAGCTTCCAGAACAAATATCCACGGACCTTCTCCAACCACACATACGTTCTTTGGCCGATCGCCGGCTTCCAGTCGAGTCCGAAATTCGGCTACAACAACTGGATTTTCCCCATCCTGTGGCAGAGCAATGTCAAAGGATATTCACAGCATAATGTCGTGTTCCCGCTCTATTGGTACTACAAGCGGAACGACGGCGACACGCGGATCCTGAACATCGCCCTTCTCAGCCACAACTTCTGGGGGCCTGGCTA